>NZ_JBIWLV010000012.1:0-238354 GCF_044766345.1 Streptomyces sp. NPDC102278
CACGAACATGCCGTCGTAGTGCCCGGCCGCCACCGACGCGGAGTACATGTCGTACACCCCGATCAAGGGTGTGGTGCCCGGCTTGGCGATCTCTTGCCGCAGTTCACTGCCGTACGTCATGGTCAGGCTCCTTCAGGGGCTGGGCGCATCGATGAGTGGGCAGTCGCCGCGACACGGCGGCGCTTTACCCAAACCAGATCATTTCCTGACCATTTGCGGGGGAGTGGTTACTGCGCCGGGCGCCTCACGCCAACGGCGTAGCACGTTCATCACAGAAAGGTCCCTGCAACAACTCGGCCCGCCCCCCGCCGTGAACGGCGTCGGCCTGCGCACGCGGCGGGTGGGACAGGTGGGCCCCGCACCACCCGCGGCCGGCGCGCGGCGCGACGTCACCCGTTCGGCCCGGTTCGGGGCGTGGGGGCCGGGTAGGGGTCGGCCCGTCCTTCCCCCCAGCGTCACAGACGGAGGCATCCGTGCCCGACATGAGCGGCCCCTACAAGCCCGGCACCCCGTGCTGGATCGACCTGATGGTTCCCGACCAGCAGGCGGCCCTCGACTTCTACCGCGACCTCTTCGGTTGGCAGGGCGAGGTCGGGCCCGCCGAACAGGGCGGGTACGCCGTCTGCACCCTCAAGGGCAAGCCGGTCGCCGGGATCATGAAGGCCATGAACCCGGACGGCAGCGTCCCCGACCCGCTGCCGCCGACGGTGTGGACCACCTACCTGTCCACCGACGACATCGACGGCACGCTCAAGTCCGTCCGGGACGCGGGCGGCACGGTCATGATGGGCCCGATGGGCGTCATGGACCTCGGCCGGATGGCCGTGATCGCCGACCCGACGGGTGCGGTCGTCGGGCTGTGGCAGCCGGGCAGCTTCGACGGCGCGGGCATCGTCAACGAACACGGCGCGCTCATCTGGAACGAACTGACCACCGCCGACCTCCCGGCCGCGTCCGCGTTCTACTCCTCCGTCCTGCCCGTCAGCACGGCCCGCTCCGAGATGCCGGGCGCCGAGGAGTACATCGAGTTCAAGGTCGACGGCCGCGCGGTCGGCGGGATGATGGACCTGTCCAAGCTCCCGCCGGGCGTTCCCCCGCACTGGCAGCCGTACTTCCACGTGGACAGCGTCGACGAGGTCCAGGCCGCGGCGGTCCGCGCCGGCGGCAGCGTCCTCGCCCCCGCCTTCGAGATGGCGGCCGGCCGGATGGCCGTCCTCGCCGACCCGCAGGGCGGAGCCTTCTCGGTGATCACCGCCTCGGTCCCCGAGTAACCCTGAACCACCAGTGCGCCCCGACCGTCGTGTCCCGTGTCCCTGATCGCCGTCGCGGTCCGGGACACGACGGGCGGTGGGGCGGCGCCCGCCAGAGTGCTGACGGAGCGCGGCGCGTGGCGTTCGGGGACGTGGGCGTGGCCTCCTTGACCGGTCGAACCGCCGCGCGCAGAGTTCGGGATGCGGCGCCGTGACATCACAGCCCGACCCTGCTCGCCCTGCCCGCCCAGCCCTTGTGTCCAAGGCGGGAGAGGGTCTCGACCTACGGGAGTGACTGCGCGGATGGTCCTCGACCTGGTCGTGATCGGTGCGGCCATCACTCTGGGACCTCTGCACAACAGTGCCTTCATCCTGCTGCTCTCCTCGAGGCGTGGCGCCCGCAAGGGCCTGGCGTTCCTGTTGTCGTGGCTCGCCAACCTGGTGGTGGTGATCGCCTGCGTGCTGCTCCTGACCGGTGGCGAGCCCCCGGCCCGGCACAGCGCCCCGTCGACCGCCGTCGCGGGTGTGAAACTCGCCATCGGACTGGGGCTGGTGCTCTACGGCGCGCACCGACGCCGTCGCCCGCCCCGCCCGCACGGCCCACCGCGCTGGACCGCCCGGGTGGACAACGCCTCCCTGGCCACGGCCGCCGGGCTGGCGTGGTTGCTGCAGCCGTGGGCGCTGGTCGGCGCCGGCGCCGCGACGGTCGTCGCCGCGGACCTCTCCTCCCTCGCCGACTGGCTCGCCCTGACCGGCTACTGCCTGCTGGCCACGCTCGGCCTCATCGTCATGGAGATGTACACGGTCTGGGCACCGACGGCCGCGGGCGCCAAGTTGAACGCCCTGCGGAACTGGCCTGAGCAGCACCAGGAGCAACTGATCGTCACGCTGTCCCTGCTCGTCGGCCTGTGGCTGGCAGCGCGGGGCATCTACGAGCTGGTCGCCTGACGGCACGTGTGGCGGGCAGGGCGTCCGCGACGGCGGACGGGCATCGCCGGCGCGCCGATGGGGCAGACGCGGACCATGACTGCTTCCGCTTCTTCTCCCACACCCGACTCTTCTCCCACACCGGACGACGACCCGACGCGCTATGTGGGTCTCGACAACGGCGAGGCCGAGCGCCGGGCACACCGGCGGGGCTGGTCGACTGTGCGTACGGTCCCGCCGGGCACGATGTTGACCATGGAATATCGCCCGGGCCGGCTGAACTTCGAGGTCGAGGAGGGCACGGTGCGGCGCGCTTGGGTGGGATGAACTGCGTGCGGCGTCCACCGCTTCGCGAGAGGTCGAGGCCCGGTTGATGGGACGGCACACGACAAAGGCAAGGAGAACTCTCTCCTTGCCACTCTCAATTTATAGCGCGTGGGGGGGCTTGCCGCAAGGCCCGGGGCATGGCGCAGAATCGTCCGTCTGATGCCACAACCTGCGGAAATGGGGCCGCGAGGTGCGGGTGTTGTTGTCGACGTACGAGGAACGCGGTGACGTCGATCCAGGGATGGAACCGGCCGTGCGGGTGCGGGCGTGGATGCGATCGCGGGTGCGGGTTGCCGGCGCGCAAGTGCGGAAGTGTGAGCCGTCCGACCGGCGGAGCGGCCCGGTCGACTCGTCGGAGGTGTCGCAGTGATCGGGCCGTACGTGTTGGATCTTCAAGAGGTGGACCAGACCCGCGTCGCGGTCGTCGGCGGCAAGGGCGCGCACCTTGGCGGGCTGTCGCGGATCGAGGGCATCCGGGTGCCGGGTGGCTTCTGCGTGACGACGGACGCCTTCCGGCGGATCATGGCGGAAGCGCCGTCGATCGCCGATCGGCTGGATCAGCTGTCGCTCCTGGACCCGGACGACCGGGAGGCGATCCGCACGCTCAGTGCGCGGATCCGCCGGACCATCGAAGGGATCACCATCCCGGACGATGTCGCGGCGGCGATCACCCACGCGCTCGGCGGGCACGGTGAGCACGTCGCCTACGCCGTCCGCTCCAGCGCGACGGCGGAGGACCTGCCGACGGCCTCCTTCGCCGGTCAGCAGGACACGTACCTGAACGTCGTGGGGCCGGCGGAGATCCTCCGGCACATCAGCCGGTGTTGGGCCTCGCTGTTCACCGAGCGGGCCGTGATCTACCGGCGGCGGAACGGCATCGACCACCATACGGTCCACATGGCCGTGGTCGTGCAGCGCATGGTCCTCCCGCAGGCGTCCGGCATCCTGTTCACGGCCGACCCCGTCACGGGCAACCGGAAGGTCGCCACCGTGGACGCCGGCTTCGGCCTCGGCGAGGCCCTGGTCTCCGGCCTGGTGAACCCGGATGTCTTCACGGTGCGCGACGGCGAAGTCGTCGCCAAGGCGATCGCCGCCAAACAGCGCGCCGTACACGCCCTGCCGGCCGGCGGTACGCGGGAAGTGGCCATCGACTCGCAGCGCCGGGAACAGCCGGCCCTGACGGATGCGCAGGTCGTACGACTCGTGGAACTCGGGCGGCGGATCGAAGGGCACTTCGGCCGCCCGCAGGACATCGAGTGGTGCCTGGCCGACGACGCCTTCCACATCGTGCAGAGCCGGCCGATCACGACGCTGTTCCCCATCCCGGTCCCCGAGACCGACGACCGGGAGAACCACGTCTACGTCTCCGTCGGCCATCAGCAGATGATGACCGACCCCATGAAGCCCCTCGGGCTCTCCATGTGGCGGTTGACGGCCATGGTGGCGATGCACGAGGCCGGCGGGAGGCTGTTCGTCGACGTCACCCGGCGGCTGGCCTCGCCCGCGAGTCGCGCCGGCCTCCTGGACCTCATGGGAAAGGGCGACCCGCTGGTCAGGGACGCGCTGGAGACCGTTCTCGACCGCGACGACTTCATCCCCTCGCTCCCCGACACGGCTCCGGGCGGACCGCCGGCCGGCGGTGCGCCCGCCCCGATCGAGACCGATCCGGGCGTCGTCACCGAGCTGATCGAGCGCAGCCGGACGTCCATCGCCGCCCTGGAGCGCGACATCCGGACGAAGAGCGGCCCGGCGCTGTTCGACTTCCTGCGGGAGGCCTTCGAGGAGCACAAACGAGTCCTCGCCGACCCACTGAGCCTTCAGGCGATCATGGCGGGGATGGAGGCCACGTGGTGGCTCAACGACCAACTGGGGGAGTGGCTGGGCGAGAAGAACGCGGCCGACACGCTCACCCTGTCCGCCCCCGACAACATCACGTCGGAGATGGGCCTGGCGCTGCTCGACGTCGCGGACGTGATCCGTCCGCACCCGGAGGTCGTGGAGTTCCTGCAAGCCGTCGAGGACGAGGACTTCCTGGACCGGCTGGCGAAGCTCCCGGGCGGAACCGAGGCGCGCGAGGCCATCGAGGCCTATCTCGACCGGTACGGCATGCGCTGCGTCGGCGAGATCGACATCACGAGGCCCCGTTGGCGCGAGCGTCCCACCACGCTCGTACCCGTGGTCCTCGACAACGTCAGGAACTTCGAACCGGGCGCCGCCGAGCGGCGCTTCGAACAGGGGCGACGGAAGGCGCGGGCGAAGGAGCAGGAGGTGCTGTCACGCTTGCGGGCGCTGCCGGACGGGGACCGGAAAGCCGACGAGACGAAGCGGATGATCGACCGGGTCAGAACCTTCATCGGATACCGGGAGTACCCGAAGTACGGCATCGTCAGCCGCACCTTCGTCTACAAGCAGGCCCTGCTGGCGGAGGCCGAGCGCCTCGTGCAGGCCGGTGTGCTTCCCGAGAAGGAGGACATCTTCTACCTCACGTTCCAGGAACTCCACGATGTCGTGCGCACGAACCGGGCGGACGAGCGGCTCATCCAGGAGCGCAAGGACGCGTTCCGGTCGTACCACGCGCTCACGGCACCCCGGGTGCTCACCTCGGACGGTGAGGCTCTCACCGGGGCGTACCGGCGTGACGACGCGCCGGCCGGCGCCCTGGTCGGTCTGCCGGTCTCCACGGGGACCGTCGAGGGCAGGGCCCGCGTCATCCTTGACATCGGCGAGGCCGATCTCGAAGCGGGCGACATCCTGGTCACGACCTTCACGGACCCCAGCTGGTCGCCGCTGTTCGTCGCCATCGCGGGCCTGGTCACGGAGGTGGGCGGCCTGATGACCCATGGCGCGGTCATCGCCCGGGAGTACGGATTGCCGGCCGTCGTGGGCGTGGAGGGGGCCACCCGACTGATCCGGGACGGCCAGCGGATCCGCGTGCACGGAACCGACGGGTACATCGAGATCCTGTCCTGACCGCCGATCGGTGGATCGGATCGGCGGCTGATCCGGTGAAAGCGCCGTGAGCGCGACCGAGCCGGCCGCGGGCGCATGGAACGGGCGGCGCCGGACACACGTATGCCAACTGGCCCGCACGCAGCAGCAGTCGGGCCGCCCGTCCCTACGCGCACCGAGGAAGCGAGACGTCATGCCGCTGACATTCCGCAAGAGCTTCAGGATCCTGCCCGGTGTCCGGCTCAACATCAACCGCAAGTCGTGGTCGATCACCACCGGTGGTGGCAAGCACGGCCCCCGCCGCACGCACAGCAGTACCGGACGCCGTACCACCTCGGTGGACCTGCCCGGCCCCTTCGGCTGGCGCAAGACCAGCCGCGGTTGACCCACGAGGTGCGCCGCGTCCACGGACCCCCGGCCGGACAGGCCGGGGGTCCGTTCTGCCGTACGGGTCAGGGGGTGCGGGAGCCGCTCTTCACGGCGGTCCAGCCACCGCCCTTCACCGCGTACACCGTCAGCCGGCGGTTGACCGTGTCACCGAAGCCGTCGAAGGCGACAGGGCCGGTGACGCCGTCGAACGACAGCTCTGCCACGGCCTGCGGCATCTTCGTACGGGCATCCGCCGGCAGGGTCCCGCCATTGGCCGCGACGACCGCCTTCACGCCCTCGATCACGGCCCAGGCAGCGTCGTACGCGTAGGGGCCGTACGAACCGGCCGGCTCGGGGTACCCCGCCTTCCGATACTGCTCGATGAAGGTCGCCCCCGCCGGCAAGTCCTCGGCGGGCACCCCGATGTTCGTGGCCAGGTCGCCCTCAGCCCTCGCGTTGGTCGCGACGAACTGCTGGTCGAAGATGCCGTCACCACCCATCAGGGGCAGGTTCACGCCCGCCTGCTTGAGTTGTCGGGAGAGCGGCGCGGCGGTGGTGTGGTAGCCGCCGAAGTACACCGCGTCGGCGCCCGACGCGCGGACCTTCGCGACGAGCCCCGAGAAGTCGCTTGCCGCGGGATCCACTCGGTCCGAACCGACGACGCTCCCGCCGAGCTTGCGGAACTCGGTACTGAACCCTGACGTGAGGCCGGTGCCGTAGGCGCCGTTGTCGTCGATGACGTAGAGCTTCGATTTCCCGGCCTCGTCGTGCAGGTACCGGGCGGCGAAGGGACCCTGGTCGACGTCCGTGGCGACGGTGCGGAAGTAGGTCTTGTACGGGCGGGACTTCGTGCCCTTGCCCCAGTCGGGGCCAAGGGTCAGCGCGGGGTTGGTGTTCCCCGGCGACACGGTGACGAGGTTCGCCTGCCCGAGCGGTTCCACCATGGTCTGGGCGACACCGGAGTTGAGTGGACCGACGACGCCCAGCACCGCCGTGTCGGCGACGAACCGACTCGCGTTCGGCCGGCCCTTCGCGGGGCCGGCCTCGTCGTCCAGGGCCTTGATCTCGAAGGTCACGCCGGGCACGTGCGCGGTCCGGTTGGCGTTCCTGGCCGCGAGGTCGGCGGAGTTCTTGATGCCGACGCCCCAGGACGACAGGCCGCCGCTGAGGGGTGCGTCCACACCGATCACCACGGTGACGGGGGAGGCCACCGGGCCATTGCCGGATGCCCCACCGCGGTGCGAGTCGTCCCCTGTGAGGGTCCAGGTGAGGGCCGATCCGACGGCGAGCGTGGCCAAGGCCGTTCCCAGGACGACCGAGCGCCGGGTGAGGACGCGCCGTCGGGCGGACGCCTCGTCACCGTGGCCCTTGCCACCCGCGCCGCCGAGTGCCACCAGGGCCTCGGTCGGGGGGACGAGCGTGGGCGTGCTGCCGGCCCGGCCCGGTACGGGATCGCGGCCGGCGCCTGCCACGGCCTCCTCGGCCCGGGGCGCGTCCTCCCGGACCGGGGGCTCGGGCTCCGCGCCCGGAGGCTCGGCCTCCCGGGCTGTCGACGCGTGGTCCCTGGCGGTGGGTGTCGGAACGGGGGAGACGGGGGAGGGCTCTGCTTCCCGCGCCGTCGGGGTGGGGGTCGCCTCGGCGCTCACGTCCCGTACGGGCCCGGGCTTGGTGGCCGCGGCGGCCGAACCCGTCCGGGACGGAAAGGATTCCAGTGCCGACGCGAGCAACTCGGCGGCCTCGGCCGCGCCGACGCGTTGCGTCGGGTCCTTGGTGAGGAGGGCGTCCAGTACCGGCGCCAGCGGGCCGGCATGGACCGGCGGCCGATGGGCGCGGGTGAAGACGGCCACCGCGAGGGCGTGCAGCCCCTCGGCCTCGAACGGCGGACGTCCCTCGACGGCGTGGTAGAGGGTGGCTCCGAGCGCCCACAAGTCATTGGCGGGAGTCGGGCGCTTGCCCTCCAACTGCTCGGGCGACATGTACTGCGGGGTGCCGATGACGATGCCGCTGTGGCTGAGCCTGGTCGTCGCGTCCGCGAGGTGGGCGATGCCGAAATCGGTGAGGACGACCCGGTCCTTGGTCAGGAGCACGTTGTCCGGCTTGATGTCGCGGTGGATGATCCGCGCGTGGTGCGCCTCGGCGAGCGCGTCGAGCATGGCCGAGCCGATCTCCGCCACGCGCTGCACCGGCAGTCGGCCCTCCTCGCGGATGGCCCCGGCGAGGGACTGCCCCCGGATGAACTCCATGATGATCACGGGGGCGCCGTGGTGCTCCACCACGTCGTGGATGGTGATGATCCCGGGATGGCTGAGAGTGACCGCCGCGCGGGCCTCGCCGGTGAAGCGCCCCACCAGCGTGGCCCGATCGCGGTCGTCCAGGCCCGGAGGGAAGAGGATCTCCTTGACGGCGACCTCGCGCCCGAAAAGCTGCTGGTCGACGCCCCGCCAGACCCGGCCCATGCCGCCCTGGCCAATGCGTTCGAGAAGCTGGTACCTGCCGGCGATGAGTTCGGGGTTCTGCTCGGTCACGCGCACACTCTAGGTCCTGATCGGCCGATCAGGTGCGGGAACGATGGCTTGATCCCGCAGTCCACGGCGAGGTGACGGCGCTGAACGCCGCGGTCACGGCGATCGGTGGAGTGTTGGCCGCGCGGCCTGAACGTGCCGGGCGGCCTCGTCGGCGGTGTGGGAGGAGGCGAAGGTGAACGCCCTCGGGGACGGCCCGTGCGCCTGTAGATCCGCCAGTCGCTCCAGTGCCTCGCCGACGGTCGGAAGGTGACCGGCAGGGACCCACCAGAGCACGAGGTGTGCCTCGACGTGCCGTTCGAACCATTCGCGGCGTCGCCGCATCATTTCCAAGTGGCCGCTGCGGTAGGCGAAGTCCCACAGGGCTTCCCGGGTCTCCCACACCGACAGGGTGACGATGACGTCCTCGCCCGCCGGTCGCAGGCCCGTGGCGTCGGGCGCCCCGTCCTCCACGAGCCGCCACACGAAGCCGGGTGCGCCGTCGGCGGCCGCGTTGACCGGATCGAGCATCTCGACGAACGGCGCCATGCGCGGGTCGTCGAAGGGGTGGAGGAGGGTGGCGACGTTGAGTTGGGCGAGGTGGGCGGCGCGCGGGGATGCGGTCATGGCCTCATCCCAACACGGCATGCATTTCTATGTCAATCATCATTGTTTTTAGAATCTTCGACCACCACGCAGCACTCTCCCGGGCGGGCGTCCATGCGCGCGCGGACGGGACCGTCGCCCGCGCCGAGCAGTCCTTCCAGCAGTGCGAGGTTCATGCCGCAGACCAGGGGCGGGAAGCGCTCCGAAACGGCGTGGAAAGGGCAGTTGCGCATACGGACGACCCGTGACGCCGCTTCGGCCGTCCCTTCGGCGCCTTCGGGCGCCTGGACGCCCTCGCGGCTCCCGGCGTCTTCGAGGTGGGGTTCGTAGCCGCGATCGGCCAGCACCCGCACGGCGTCTTCGAGGCCGCCGCAAGGCGCCGCCGAGCCGCGCAGGGCCTCGCCCCGGCGGCGCGCGGCCGCGCAGAGTTCGGCGTCCAGCCCGGCCCGCTCGGCGGCCTCGGCCAGCAGTTCGGCGACGGTGCGGTAGTCGCGGGCGGGTAGCGACACCGACCGCTCGGCCCGCGCCCGCGTGTACACCTTGGCGGGTCGGCCCGCCCCCGGGCCCGAGCGGCCCGTCAGGCGCCGGCTCCCGCTCTCCAGCAGCCCGACCTCGGCCAGCTTGTCCAGATGGTGCGCGGCGAGGGTGCGTGCCACTCCGACCGCCTCGGCGGCCTCGTTGCGGCCGACCTCACGGCCCTGTGCCGCCACGTACTCGTACAGGCGGCGCCGCACCGGATCCTGCAACATTGCGATCGCGTCGATGTCCTCCACCCGGCCATTCTAGGAACAACGCGGGTTGGACATAGAAGGGCGGCCCGCCCTGCCGACGGGCCCGGGGACCCGGCGAACCGTCGCCCCCGGTGGCCGGACGGCGGGCTCGTCCGATCCCCGCCGTCTGGGACGATGGGCCGATGGACGAGGAAGTCATTCCCATTCTTCACGTCGAGGACGCTGCCGCGGCGGTCGCGTGGTACGAGCGCCTGGGCTTCAGCCGGCAGTGGGAGCATCGCTTCGAACCCGGGTTTCCCGCGTTCGTCGAGGTGGCCCGCGGCAGGGTCAGGTTGTTCCTGTCGGAACATGCGGGAGACGCCCGCCCCGACACGCTGGTCTACCTCCGTGTCCGCGAAGTCGACGTCATCGCGCAGGAGTTCGGCGTCCAAGCGCAGGAAGCTCCATGGGCACGCGAGATCGAACTGCGTGATCCCGACGGCAACCGGGTCCGGGTGGGCACCCCTACGACATGAGCACCCACGGCACCGCCGAGGAAGGCGCCGGCGCTCACTGCCACCCCGGCGCCATGCGCCTGGCCCTCGCCCGCATCCACGACTGGCTCGACACCACCTTCTCGACGGACGCCTGAAACCCCGGCCGGGCAGCCGCCCCCCGTCACCCGAGCCCGGACCTCCCGAGCCCACCGGGGTCTACGCCGGTCAGGTCACGGCTCGCGTCCCACAACCGCTCCGCGACGGAGGGGTCGGCGAGGTGGTTCCACACCGGTTCGCGTCGGGGCTCGCCGCGCAGGCCGAAGACGCGCGGTCCCCACAGTTGGCCCCCACGCACGGCCGGGTCGAGCAGCGCACGGACCGCGGGCCACGCGCCGGCGTGCTTGCCCTGGAGGAGGAGGGCCGCGGGCGCCGCGCCCAGCCGTGCGCCGGTGGTTCGTACGTGGACCGGCGGCCGCGACGGGGTGAGGGAGTCCAGCGCGCCGCCGGGATGCACCACCACGCTCGCCACCGAACCGCCGGCAGCGCGCAGACGGCGGTCGAGTTCCAGGCCGAAGTACATCTGCGCCAACTTGGAGCGTCCGTAGGCGCGCTTGGGCCGGTACTCCTTCCGGGACTGGAGGTCGTCCAGGTCGAGTCGCTCGGACTTCGCCGCGAAGCTGCCCATGGTGACGACGCGGGCCGCCGGGGCGGCCGACAGCAGCGGCATCAGCCACCAGGTCAAGGCGAAGTGCCCGAGGTGGTTCGTGCCGAACATGAGCTCGTGACCGTCCGCGGTCTCCTCGCGCGGCGGGTCGTCGAGCGCGACACCGGCGTTGTGGACCACCGCGTCGAGTCGTTCCACCTCCAGCGAACCCACCGCTGTTTCGAGCGACGAGAGGTCGGCGAGGTCCAGCCGTACGCTCCGCACCCGCGCGCCGGGGACACGCGCACGGATCGAGGCCGTGGCGATCTCGGCCTTGGCGGGATCGCGGCTGCCGAGTACGACGGTGGCTCCGGTCGCCGACAGCTGTTCCGCGACGAAGTACCCGATGCCGGCGTTGCCGCCGGTGACCAGGACGACGCGGCCGTCGGCCCCGGGCAGGCGGTGGACGTTCCAGGGCGGGGTGGCGGATACGGGCGACATGGTGACGGAACTCCCTTGTTGGTGAGGGCGGCTGTGGCCGCCCCTTGGGCAACCGGACACCCACGGTTCCAGCGGCCACCGACACATCACCCGTCGACCACCGACAGACCCCGCCGAGGTCCGACGCCCCGCCGACGTCCCGCCGACACGGCGCCGGCCCGTCGCCGCACCGCGCCGATGAACATCACGCGGGCCAACCGCCCCGCACGCGGGTGCCGGTTCGATCCGCGCGAGCACGGCCTCGCCCCGGACACCGGCTTCAGTGGGCGTCGAGCCACGCCTTGTAGGCGGTGGGCGCCAGGCGTGCGTCGGGGCCGCCCGCCAGTACGTCGCCCTCGACGGCCGCGAACATGCCCGCCTGCTCGTCGGTGACGACCTCACGCGGGTCCCGGCGGGCCGACAGGGTGAGACGTCCGATCTCGGTCAGGGGGAGGACGTCGGGGCCGGCGACGTCGAGCGTGCCGTTCAGGGGGCGGCCGGTGGCGACCTCGGCCAGGGAGGCGACGACGTCGTCCGCCGCGATCGGGCGCAGGGGAGTGGAGGGCAGCCGAACCGCACTGTCGTCGGCGGTCCAGGAGAGGACCGCGTCCATGAACTCGAAGAACTGGGTGGCGCGCACGATCGAGTACGGGGCGGGCCCCTGCTTCAGCAGGTCTTCCTGGAGCGTCTTCGCCCGGTAGTAGTCCAGCTGCGGCACCCGGTCGACGCCGACGATGGACAGGACGACCTGGTGGCGGACCCCGGCGCGCTCTCCGGCGGCCAGCAGGTTCCCCATCGTCGTGCGGAAGAACTCCGGGGACGCCTCGTCGAAGGTGGGCGAGTTCGTCACGTTGACGACCGCCTCCGCACCGTCGAGCGCCTCGTCCAGTCCTGCGCCCGTGAGCAGGTCGACCCCGGTCGACAGGGAGGCGGGAACCACCTCGTGTCCGGCGTCGCGGAGGGTGGAGACGAGCCGGGAACCGATCAGTCCGGTGCCGCCGATGACCGTGATCTTCATGACCATGCCCCTTCGTTCAAACTCGGATAAGACGTGTCCGAGATTATACTCGGATAGGATGTGTCCGAGTCAAATGGAGGGCGCATGAAACTGTCCGGTGGCGTGGAGTGGGCGCTGCACTGCTGCGTGGTGCTGACCGCGGCGTCCGAGCCCGTACCGGCCGCCCGACTGGCGCTGCTGCACGACGTTTCGCCCAGCTATCTGGCCAAGCAGATGCAGGCCCTGTCCCGGGCGGGCCTGGTGGCGTCCCTCCAGGGCAAGACCGGCGGGTACGCGCTGACCAGGCCGGCCTCCGAGATCACCGTCCTGGACGTGGTGCTGGCGGTCGACGGGGCGGACCCGGCGTTCGTGTGCACGGAGATCCGGCAGCGCGGACCGCTCGGGGCCCCGCCGGAGAAGTGCGCGAAGCCGTGCGGGATCGCCCGCGTGATGGGGGAGGCCGAGGCCGCCTGGCGAGAGTCGCTGCGGGGTGTCACCATCGGCGACCTGGTCGCCTCGATGGAACGCGACAACGGCCCCGAGGCGTTGCCGGGCATCGGCGCGTGGCTCACCCCGGAGCGGGGTTCCGGGAGCCGGGCGCAATGATCGGCCCGCCTGGACTGAGGAGGTGTGCGCCGCGGCGGGGCGGGGCCGTACCGCGGTGCACCGGTGCCGGGTGAGGCGGTGGGGATCAGCTGGGCTGGTCGCCGGTGTAGCGGTAGATGTTCCCGGCGGAGTTGACGCCCCAGACGGTTCCGTCGGCGCCCGCGCCGATGTCGGTGAGGGCCCCGGGGATCTGTACCCAGGGATTGGCGTCGTTGTTGGTGTAGTGGTAGACGTTCCCGCCCGCGTTCGCGCCCCACACCGAGGTGCGGGAGCCGACCGAGATCGCCTTCAGGCCGCCGCTGATCTGCTTCCAGTGGGCGGCTTCCCGGTCGCCGGTGTAGCGGTAGATGTTGCCGGCGGAGTTGACGCCCCAGACGGTTCCGTCGGCGCCCGCGCCGATGTCGGTGAGCGCTCCGGGGATCTGTAGCCAGGGGCTGGCGTCGTTGTTGGTGTAGCGGTAGATGTTCCCGGCCGCGTTGACACCCCACACGCTGGTCCTGGAGCCCACCGCGATCCGTACCAACGCCCCGCTGATCTGCTTCCAGTGGGCGGCTTCCCGGTCGCCGGTGTAGCGGTAGATGTTTCCGGCGGAGTTGACGCCCCAGACGGTTCCGTCGGCGCCCGCGCCGATGTCGGTGAGGGCCCCGGGGATCTGTAGCCAGGGGCTGGCGTCGTTGTTGGTGTAGCGGTAGATGTTTCCGGCCGCGTTGACACCCCACACGTTGGTCCTGGACCCTGCGGCGATGCGTACCAGGGTTCCGCTGGTCTGCTTCCAGTCGGCCACGATGACGGCTCCTCTCGACTTGGGATGCTGCCTGAGGAAGCTCCCCAAGTGGAACGATTCGCCTCGTAAGCGGATTTGAAGAGTGATCAGACTTTTTGTCCTTAAGGGGGTGTTTACGGCAGCGGCCACCCCCGCCGACCGGGGGTGGAGTCGCATGGGGAGGTTGACGAGCGACGCGAACTGTCCTCGCTCGTGTGGGTTATTCGCGGGTGGCACGTTGACGCGCCCGGCGGCCGCCGTCCGTCTCGGAGCCGCCACCTGCGGAAGCGGTGCGAGCCCGCGTTCCGAGTGCGGCGAGCACGGCGGGCATGGTCGAGCGTCGGCGAGGCGCGTCGGCCCGCCCGAACGCGGCCTCAGCGCGGCTCGTGGGGCGCCGCTCGGCAGGCTCCGTTCGCCGCACCTGCGGGCACGCCTGCCCCGGTCAGGCCCGACACGCAGCTCTGCAGGTCGTTGACGACGCCGCGGTGGCACGCCTTGGTGACGGCATCGGTCACCTCGACACCGGTCCGCTCCACCATCCCGGTGCAGGCGGGGATGTCGGCATGGGCGGTCAGGGGGAGGGCTGCGCCACCGAGG
Organism: Streptomyces sp. NPDC102278; assembly: GCF_044766345.1. Lineage (NCBI taxonomy): Bacteria > Bacillati > Actinomycetota > Actinomycetes > Kitasatosporales > Streptomycetaceae > Streptomyces > Streptomyces sp. NPDC102278. The sequence goes on from NZ_JBIWLV010000012.1 coordinate 14,223, forward strand.
GCGAGGGTCAGGGCGGTGAGGACACTGGCGGCGCGGGTTGAGGTAGGCATGGGGGGCACATCTGCTTTCCGGGTCGCCACGAGGCCGGCGCGTGGTCGCCGGACTCGTGTGGGAGCGCGTCGGGCGGAGCGGGGTGCGGGGACCGGACCCCGGTGGCCGCACCGACAACTGCGGGATGGGGTTCCTCCCCTCCTTCGACGCTAGAACAGCCCCCTGTCGCGCGCACCCGCTGGGTGGCCCCCTCCCCCGTGCCGTCACGTGGAGGAGGCGCACGGGCGCGGGGGTCGTGCCGGCCGGGTCGCTGCTGTCCGCCGGGCGGCGCGCCGTACCGGAGGGGGTCGGGCGCCGCGGTGAAGCGACGGCCGAGGGCCTACGCGCGGTCATCGGCTGCGCCGTGTGTGACAACCGCGGGAAGGCGAACCGCCACGAGCGGCAGGAAGCGTCCTACGAGCGGACCCACGCACAGGGCGATCAGCACGGTTCCGATCCCGACGGTTCCACCCAGAAGCCAGCCGACGCCGACGACGACCACCTCGATGCCGGTCCGCACGACGGCGATCGGCAGCCGAGTGCGCCGAACGAGGCCGGTCATGATGCCGTCGCGTGGCCCCGCCCCGAACTGTGCGCCGAGGTAGAGCGCGTCGAAGAAGGCCAGCGCGACGAGGCCGAGGGCGAGACAGCCGAACTCTGCCGATGCCCCCTGCGGGTGGGGGAGCACCGCCGCGGTGGCATCGGCGGCGAACCCGACGATCGCGACGTTGAGGAGCGTGCCGAGTCCGGGCAGCTCTCGCAACGGTATCCAGGCAAGCAGCACGAGCAACGAGATCGAGTTGGTCGCGCAACCGAAGGAGATCCCGAGGGACGTGGCGACACCCTCGGCGAGTACGCTCCAGCCGGCCGCGCCGAGCCCGGACTGGACGAGCAGCATGACGGCGGCCCCGTACCCCACCAGACCGAACAGGAGCTGGGGGATCCGACGCGCCTTCCGGGGCGCCCGGACCTGGGCGAACGCGTTCATGCGCGCTATCACCGGCGGATCGTGAGGAGCCGGGACGCAGGGGCGTGCCACTGAGGCGGGAGATGTCATGGGGCGATCCTCCGTGCCATCTGGACCTGGGTTCCATGGCCAGATTGACTAAGCTGGTCTGGTGAAGATCAGCTCGCACGCGGTGGCACGGATGTTGGGGTCGTGGCGGGAAGGGCCGGGGCCGGCGCACCAGCGCCTCTCCGACCGACTGCGGCTGCTGATCCTGGACGGCCGCCTCTCCCTTGGCGCGGCGCTGCCCGGCGAGCGGGACCTGGCCGCGGCGCTCGACAGCAGCCGAACCACGGTGGGCACCGCGTTCCGTACGCTGGTCGAGCACGGATACCTCGCCACCCAGGCACGCACGAGGGCGACGGTACGGCTGCCCGACGACATCAGGCCCGCCTACCCGGCCGGCACGGACAAGGACACCATCGACCTGTCCGTCGCCGCGCCGGCCGCGCCCGTCGAAATCCTCCACGCCGCGTTCGCGACCGCTCTCGAACAGCTGCCACGACATTTCGAGCGGCACGGCTACGACCGCCACGGCACCGCGGAGCTGCGCGAAGCGGTGGCGCGGTGGTACCAACGGCGAGGGCTGCCCACCTCGGCGGATCACATCCTGATCACCAGCGGCGCCCAGCACGCGCTCGCGCTGCTGGCGCGCGTACTCCTGTCGCCGCGCGACCGGGTCCTCATCGACCATCCGACCTACCCACACGCGATCAAGGCCTTCGTCGACGCGCGCGCACGGCTCCTGCCCGTCGCGGTGACCCCGTCCGGCTGGGACACCGAGCAACTCCGGGCGGCGGGACGGGTCGCGAACCTGGCCTACCTGATACCCGACTTCCACAACCCGACCGGGATGTGCATGCCCACGAGCACGCGCCGACAACTCAGGCTCGCATGCCCCACGGTCGTCGACGAGACCATGGCCGACCTGGCTCTCGACGTCCCGAGTCCCGAACCCCTCGCACTGCACATGCCGGCGGCCATCAGCATCGGCTCGGTGTCCAAAAGCGTCTGGGGAGGCCTGCGCACAGGTTGGATTCGCGCGCTGCCCTCGATCCTGGAACGCGTCGAACAAGCCCGCCCCGCCCTGGACCTCGGCACTCCCGTCGTCGAACAGCTCGCGACAGCAGTCCTGTTGAACGACGACCAAACCCGGCGGCCCGACGCGCTGCGGCAACTCGGAGCGCAACGCGACACGTTGAGGCAAGCACTCGCCGAACACCTGCCGGACGTCAACGCCCCGCAACCGGCCGGCGGCGTGACGCTGTGGGCGACCTTCCCCGAGCCCGTCAGCTCACGGCTGGCCGCCATCGCGCCCGATCACGGAGTGACCATCGCGGCGGGACCACGGTTCGGTGTGGGAGGCGCGTTCGAACGCAACATCCGGCTGCCGTACACGCTCCCTCCGAGCCGGATCGCCCAGGCGATCCGCAGGCTCGCCCGGGCGGAACAGGCGCTCGTCCGGGGCGCCACCGGAACCCACACCCCCGCACCCCTGGCATGAGCGTCGACGGCGCCCCGGCCGGCGTGCGCCCCGAACGGGCCCCGGAACGCGCGTCAGGCAAGGTCAGTGCTCTGCGACAGCAGGTCGTCATCGCACAGACCCGTCCGGCAACACACCGGCAACCAGTCGGCCGCGACCTCCCGAACACCTTGCAGGCGAACCCGGTCCGGCTCCACCACCGTGAGGATCTCGAAGGCGACGCCGGCGTCCCCGGGTGACCGGTTCGCCATCACCTCCTCGTAGAGCAGCCAGATGCCTTGCACGGCGAGGCCTCGGCACAGCTCCGGAAGATCGAGTCCTCGTCCGGCGGACCCCCAATCCGTGCCCTCGCCGGCCACCGTGCACTGAAGGAGATCGAGGAACCATCCGCGAGCCTTCGGTGCCACATCGTCGGCGAGGGCCGCCAGGGCGACGGAGGTCACCGCGGGAGCCGGCTCCCAAAGGATCACCGGACACCAGACGTGTTCCTCGAAGCTGACGTGGCTCGGCTCCCGTGACGGGCCCCTGCCCGCGAGCCGCAGGAGATCCTCGGCCAGGTGCTCCGCCGAGCCGCCGCACCCGCACAGCATGGCCCCCCAGTCGTGCCGGGCGATCTCCATCTCGATCAGTCTCTTCACGCCCACACAGTAGAGCGCGCCCCGGGAACCCGATGACACACCGAGGGCCGCCAGTACCTGGTCACGCCCCCTCTCGGGTCAGGAGCACTTGCCCCACTGGCAGTTGTGTCCCGACGGCGGTCTGCGCAGGTGCTCGGCCTCCTTGCACCAGGCGCACTTCGTCCGACCCGCGTTCGTGCAAGCACACGCCATGGCGGTACCCCCTTCAGTCGGTGATCGCCCGCGTACGGGCGGTGGCGAGTTCATACGGTCGTCCTCGCCGACCCGTCCCGTCAAGCGGACGATCGTCGTAATCGTGTCGACGGAGTCCAAGGGCGGTCGCGGCCTCAACGGCCGTTGATGGAAGGCCGTTTCGGCATACGGGATGTTGTTCGGGCGGGCGCGCCGCTGTCCCACCGTCCGACCGAACCGGAGACACGCACCCATGGACATCTGCCGCAGGACATCCTCCCCGGCGCCACCGCTCGCACCCGCCCCGCCCACTCACCGTGTCGGGCACGGCCCCGAGGACGTGGACGACCCCTTCGCCCCCGGGAACGACCCCTTCGCCCCCGGAAACGCTCCCTCCACTCTCGCGTGGAACCTCTGATCCCACCCGCCCCGTTCGTCGCTGCCGCACCGTCGACCGGTGCGGCAGCGGCATTTCCGGAGCGAACCGCCCTCCCGGCCCGCCCCGATCCGGCCATACTGGGGCCCGGCGCCGGCCGCGCGGCCCGCGGACGGGGGAGTGACGCCAGTGGAGCGCACCATCGACGGGTACCGGCTCGAAGCCGAACTCGGCCACGGCGGGCAGGCCTCGGTGTACCGGGCCACGGGACCCGACGGCACCTGCGTCGCCCTCAAGGCATGGCACGGCCTGGGCGCCGCGCCCGCCGAGGCACGACGCCGGATCGCCCGGGAAGCCGCCCTGGTACGGCGCATCGAACATCCCGGCGTGGTGCGCCTGCTCGCCGGGAACCCCGACGGCGACCCTCCCTACCTGGCGTTCGAGTACATCGACGGCACCACCCTGGACCGGTACGTGACCCGGCGGGGCCCGCTGACCGGGGAACTCGCCCGGGAGACGGTCCTCGGCCTGCTGCGAGCCCTGAGCGAGGTCCACGCGGCTCCCGTGGCGCACCTCGACGTCAAGCCGCACAACGTCGTCCTGCGCAACGACACCGGCGGCCCGGCCCCCGTGCTGATCGACTTCGGCATCGCCCGCTCCGCGGAGGCCACGCACACCCGCCTCACCGGCTACAGCGTCGCGTTCGCCTCGCCCGAGCAACTGCGGCTCGATACCGCCTACACGCCCTCGGACGTATTCTCCTGGGCCTCCACGGTGTACTTCCTGCTCACGGGAGTACACCCCTTCGGATCCGACCCGGCGGCCGCCGTCGCCGCCATCCGGGACCGGGACGCGCTGCCCGACCCCGCGCCGTTCCGGGCGGCCACGGGCGCCGCGGGGTCCCGGCTCTGGGAGATCCTCATCGGCTGTTGGCACCGCGACCCGGCGCTGCGCTGGCCCCTGCACATCGCTCCCGTCCCGGGCGAGGTGACCCGCCCCACCTGTGACACCCGGGCCCTGCTGGGAGCCGTGGAGGACGCGTTCAGCCACGCACCCGCCCGGACGCTGAAGCTCGGCAGGATCGACCCGCGCAAGGCCGGCCCCACGCCCTGGCACGAGCTGGGCGCCCAGATGCGCCACCACCGGCGGCACGGCAACTGGCCGATGACCCGCCGCCGGCTGGCGAGCCAGCGGGAACTGCTGGGCCGCACCAGCCCCCTCGGACTGTGGGCGTACGAGATGGGCTGGCGCGAACCGCCCTTCGACATCGTCTCCGTCGTCGACCGGATCACCGGTGCCCAGGGGTACCTGCGCTACCTTCACCTCTGCGCCCGCGGCAGCGACATGCTCGGCCTGGACGGCCTTCCCCGCGGCTCCCGCCACCCCCTGCCGGGGGACCGCAGCGAACAGCACGAGGACACCCCTTCGTTGATCGAACTCGCCCCCTGGGAGCAGGGGGAGTTCCCGCTGCACATCCGCAACTGCGGAACGGTCGCCTGGCGCGGCAGGCGGCTGCAGGCCATGGCGCCCGCCACGGGGACCGAGACCGTGCGGCTGCGCGGCGAACGCTTCGACGTGCCCGAGACCCCGCCGGGCTCCGTCGCCACCGTGCTGATCCCGGTGCGCGCCCCCGGCTGGCCGGCCGTCTACCGGCAGCGGTTCAAGATGGTCGACGACGAGGGGCGGTTCTGCTTCCCGGGCGTCAACACCCTCGGTATCGAGGTCATGATCCAGGTCGTGCGCAGGGAGGGACGTGACGGGCATGCGGGATGACCGCGCCGGGGCCGAGGCCGGAACCGGAACCGGAACCACGATCGGGGCCGGAGCCGGGGCTGCGCAGACGGTACCCGTGAACCCGGACGACGCGGTCGGGGTGCTGTCCGGTGTGGTGCCGGCCGGCGCGTCCGGCCCGCGGGACGTGCCCCTGCAGGAGGGCGACCGCTACCTCATCGGCCGCCCGTCCCGGCTGCGAACGCCACCGGCCGGCCCCGGCGTGTTCCTGTCCCTCGGCCCGGGGGTACGACGCAGTGTGCCGGCGGTCGCCCTCGTGCTGGCCGTCGCCCGCAGCGCCGTGCACCTCCGAGCCGGGCGCGGCGCGATGGACCTGCTCGTGGACGGCGCCGTTCCCCCTCCCGGAGGTCTGCGGCTCGCGGGACCGGCGCACGAAGTCGTCGTCGACCCGGTCGGCGTCCCGCGCACCCTGGCCGTGCGGCTGTTCGCCGCGGCCCCGGCGCTGGAGGCGCCCCCCGCCAGTGGCACGACCTGCCTCCCCGTGCTGCGGGTGAGCGGTGACCGGCTGCTGCCCATGGCCGCGGCACTGGCCTGGCCGCTGGTCACCAACGTGCCGCGGCCGACGGCGGACGGCTGGACGCTCCCACGGATCGTGGCCCGCCACCGCGAGCTGTGGGGCACCGAACCGGTCGACCCCCGGCACACCCTCTTCCGGCTGCGGGAGATCCTGGCCGGGGCGCGGAGCGCCGACGGGCGCCCGATGGCGGTGATCGAGGACGTCCAACCGTGGCCCTGGGCAGAGCGGTTGGAGGACACGCCCTACCTGGACAGCGAGTCGTTCATGGCGGCGAAGAACCGCGTCACCGCCGGGTACTTCGCCGCCGCCGGGCAGGTGAGCCCCCGTCTGACAGAGCTGCTGGAGCGGCGCCGACCCGCCTGACGGGATGACGGGCCGGTTGACCGGGCGGACGCCACCGCACCGCCTCACCAGCGCGTCACCGTCCCGCCGGAGGCGTCCGTACGCGGCAGATGGTCGCGCAGGGCGGACGGCCGGAGCTCCCGCAGCAGCGATGGGCGGCCCGTGTTCGCCACCCGGTCGAGCCACCGGAGACACAGGGCGGCCGCGTCGAAGTGGCTGTCCGTCAGGGCGTCGGGAAGCAGCGGGTCCGCCGCGTCGGGTGACGGGGACGGTGGGGCGAGCCGCAGACGCAGGTCGTGATCGGGCCCCAAGGCCGCGCTCCGCTCCGCCAGCACCTCCTCGACCCGCGTCAGAGCCCCGAGGATGTCCGCCTTCCAGGCCTCCGCCGGCTGGGTGCCGCGCGCGGTGAGCCGCCGCCGGCGTGCCCACCAGTCCAGGTGCACGGGCGAGGGTCGGGCGTACACGATGCGCGCCCGGACGTCCCGCAGCAGGTGACGGGTCGCCGTGTCATGGGCGTCCTGATCGCCGAAGACGTACGGCCGGACGAGCATCACCACCGGCCAGGGCGCGGCCGGCTCGGCCAAGGCGCCCGCCCGGCGCGCGGCGGCGCTCCAGCCCTGCCGGCGCCGGGTCGCCTGGGCGAGGGACTGCGATCGGACGAGACGACCGGAGTCGAACGCGGTGGCCGAGGAGACCGGTACGAAGCGCCACCCCAGCGCTCTGGCCAGCAATGCGGCCGTGGGGCCGATCGAGTAGTCGGCGCCGATCACCACGACCGGCAGTCCGTCGTTCGAGAGCCAGGGCAGCCGGTCGGCGAAGGGCTGGCCGGTCAGCACGTGCTGGACCAGCAGATGGGTCGGCCAGCGTCGACACACCGGCTGCCACAGCGTCGTCCCCGGCTCCCCCTGCCAACTGCAGTCGCCGGCCCGGGAGAGCGCCTCGGCGGTCACCACCTCCAACTCCGCCTGGAAGAGCCGGTGTCGAGAGTTCGTCGTGTCGGACCCGTCGGTATCCCGCGGCGTCTCGGACACCGGCTGCAAGCCCACCGCCAGAGCGCGGTCCGTCAGGGTGTCTGCCGTCAGGGGCCGGGCGTTGTCGTCGGGCGTGAACTCGGCCACGAGAGTCGTCGGCGCGGGGCAGCGGGCGCCCGACCGCAGGGCACGCAGCCGCACCTCGAAACGCGTCGCGGCCCGTTCGTCGCCCAGCACGGCCCCGGCCGCCAGCAGCGCGGCGCGCCCCGTGTCCTGCGAGACCAGGCCGTCCAGGCTCTCGCTCAGCCGCGCCACCGCGGTCGTCGCCGCCCGCAACTGCTCCGGCAGATCCGACTGCCGTAGGGCCGAGACCTCGTGGCGGGGCAGCCAACCCATCTCGGCGTACACCCGGGAGACCTGGACGCCGGCGAGCTCGGCGAGCGCCCTCAGCACCGCCGGCTTGATCATCGTCCTGCCCATGGCGTAGCTGCGCAGCGCGCCGGCGCTGATGTCCAGCCGCTTCGCCAGCGCTTCGTCGCTGATCGGCCCCAGACGTTCCTCCACCTGTCCGCGCAGGACGCGCATCGTGTCCGCGGCGGTTTTGAGCTCGCCGAGTGCGTAGGTCAACGCGCCCCCCGGGCCGAACAGATCTGATGGCGAAAGCCTACAGAAATGGTGACCTCCGAGATGCCCGTTCCCTCATCCTTGGGGGCACTCGTGATCTGCAATGAGGCGAGTAGGCAAGCGAGTTCGGAACCGAGCGAAGGGAGCCGGGCATGGGTTTCGGCGGTGTGATCGGACTGCTCCACGTGTTGGGCGTCATGGTGTCGATCTGGGTCCTCACCCATCGGACCGGCTACTCCGGGTGGAGCGGACTGCCGCTGAAGATCATCCTGATCAGCCCCGAATGGTTCGCCACGACCGCCGTGAAGGCCCTCGTGTGGGAAGCGGTCCTGGTGTACTGGCTGGCCACCGGCAAGCCCGCCTCCCGCTGGGGCGTCCCGCGCGACAGCCGCAGCGGCCGGATCGTCCGAGGACGCCGGGAGACGGACGAGGAGGCGCCGGCGCGCCGGTAGCCGCGGAGGGCGACGCCCCCGGCGCCCGCACCGGCGTGAGGACCTGACACACGACGCGGAACCCGCCGCCCGCACGGCGGACCCGACCGCACGAGAGGCACCGATGGGACTGTTCACAAGGCGCACGACCCTGCCGCCGACGCGCCACGGCTACCAACCGCCCCGAGGCGCCGCGGGCCTGGGCTGGATCTGTCCCTTCGACGGGTGCGGGCGGGGCGGTCCCGACCACCCGTCCGACCGCCGGCCGCGCACCTGCCCGGAGTGCGGTACCCCCGTCGTCACGACCCGGCTGGCCGAACCCTGGCAGCACGAGGCCAGGCGGGTGGAACTCGACGCCCGGCTGAACGGCTCCCCGGCCTACGGCGACCCGGACCGGGCCCACGCCGAGAACCTGGTGTGGGCCGCCGACGACGCCCTGAGGACGGGGCACGCGCAGCGGGTCCCGGCGATCGCGGCCCGGCTCGCCGACCGGCTCGACGCCGGCCGCGCCACGGGACGCGCCCACGGGTACGAGCAGTTGTTCCACCTCGTACGGATCCTGGGGGCGGCCGGTGAGTGGACGCTCGCCGCCGACGTCCTGCACAGGTGGCGGCGCTCGGTCCGGCACGACGACCTGGAGGACAACGACCAGCGCACCGAGGCCCGCATGCTCGCCTCCTCCCTGATCCACCACCTCGAAGAGGCGCCCGCGTCCTTCGCCTCGGAGCGGCAGGCCGTATGGGAGGTGCTGCGGGAGTTCGTCCCGGTCGTGCAGAGCGTCACCACCGCGGACATCGACCGCTCGTGGAAGCGCCTGCACCACACGATGGCCGGCCGGTCCGACCCGGACGAGGGCGCCACACGTGAACTGGCACGCCTCGCCGGCCTCGACGCCGCCCGGCCCACGCGGGGCACGCCGCCGGAGACCCCCCTGCGGATGGAGATCCTCGGGCGGCACACCGCCAAGGGCCCCGACAGCACGCTGGACACGACGCACATCTGGACGGTCTGCCTCCAGCCCTACCTGAACGTGTCACCCGAGGACCTGGCCGAAGCCGTGCTCCCGCTGGGTGGCTGGTCGGTGTACGGGGCGTCCCGCTGCCTGCGGGAACTGGGCACGCACGACGAGAACGGCGCGGCGTACGGCGCGATCTGGGACGCCGGACTGAAGTTCTACCGCAGCACCGGCGTCTCGACGGCGCACCTGTCCTTCAACGACCACCAACGGTGGATCCGCCGACACGGGCCCGACAGCTGGTGAGGTCCGGGCCGGGCGCCCGAGCACGCGGGATTACCCGCGCGCGAGAGGGGCGGATCTTTTCCTCGACCGGTTGACGCCTCCTCGACCGGTTGGCGCCGCGTGTCACGTGTCCGGGAAGGGTTCGCGTGCGGGATGTTCTCCCGGACGCTCATGCCCGATGAGCCGGATACGCAGGGAGATGCTCCGGGTGGATGGAAGTGGCAACGAGAGTGACCGGCCGGACGGCGTGCCTGGCCGGCCGCCCGCCTCCGGGACGCCCACCGGCCCCCCGCACACGCCGGTCGCCGAGCGGGTGCGGGGCGCCATCGATCGGGCGAGGGCGGCGGGTCCGCCGCCGGGCCCGTCCCGTGCGGGGTTCTGGCACAGCCCGTTGCGGGGGCCGTGGCTGACGGGCGTGTTCGGTCTGGTGCTGCTGGTCGGGGTCGTGGTGCTGTTCGTGACGGGTCTTCTGTCGTACGCGGCCTACAACCCCGATCTCGCCCCGCGCAACGACCAGACGCCGGACAAGGGCGTGCTCGGCTTCTACCTGTTCACCTGGCCCACCTCGCCGTCCTGGCTGTACCGGCTGACCCAGGGCGTGCACACCGTGCTCGGCGTGGTCCTCGTCCCGGTGCTCCTGGCCAAGCTGTGGTCGGTCATCCCCAAGCTGTTCGAGTGGCCGCCGCTGCGCTCGGCCGCCCACGCCCTCGAACGGATCTCGCTCCTGCTGCTCGTGGGCGGGGCAGGGTTCACGTTCGTCACCGGGATCCTGAACATCCAACTGGACTACGTCTTCCCCGGCTCCTTCTACACCCTGCACTTCTACGGCGCTTGGGTGTTCATGGCCGCGTTCGTCGTCCACGTCGCCTTCCGGCTGCCACGCGCCGTGCGAGCGGTACGGGCAGGCCGGGGGTGGCAGCCCGCGGCGGGCTCGGCGGAAGCGGCCGGGCTGGTCTCGCCCCGTCCGGCGGCGCCGACGATCTCCCGGCGGGGAGCGGTCGCGATGGTGGGCGCCGGCTCGCTGGCCCTGCTGGCGGTCACGGCCGGCCAGAGCATCGGAGGCCGGTGGCGCAAGACCGCGCTGCTGGCTCCGCACGGCCGCGACCCCGGTACGGGCCCGAACGGCTTCCAGATCAACAAGACGGCGGCCTCCAGCGGGATCCGGCCCGGCGACATCGGACCCGCCTGGCGGCTCACGGTACGCGGCGCGGGCCGCGAGGAGGTGTTGACCCGGGAGGCGCTGCTCGCGATGCCCCAGCGCGAGGCGGCGCTGCCGATCGCGTGCGTGGAGGGCTGGTCGACCCCCGACCAGCAGTGGGCCGGGGTACGCCTCACCGACCTCGCGGCGCTCGTCGGACTCGGCACGGCCACCCCGCAGGTCCTGGTGGAGTCCGTCCAACGCGGCGGGTCGTTCTCCTCGGTCGTCCTGGCCCCCAACCAGGCCCGCGACGACCGTTCGCTCCTCGCCCTGCGCGTGAACGGGGCGGATCTGTCGCCGGACCACGGCTACCCGGCCCGTGTGATCATCCCGGCCGCCCCGGGCGTCCACAACACGAAATGGGTCACCCGCCTCACCTTCGGAGAACCCGCATGAACCGGAGCACGTTCCGAGCCCGCTACGGCGCCTCCCCGCTCCATCTCCTGCTCACCCTGGCCTGCTTCGCCCTCGCCCTCTACGCCGGCATCCGCCTCCTCGAAGGCGACACCGTCGGCGTCGCGATCTGGTTCGTCGGCGCCGCACTCCTCCACGACCTGGTCCTGCTCCCCGCCTACTCGCTCACCGACCGCGCCGTCCAGCGCCTCTTCCGTGGCCGGACCGCCGAGTCCGGGCCCGGGCCGCGTCCGAGCGTGAACCACCTCCGCGTCCCCCTCTTCATCGCCGGGGTCCTGTTCCTCGTCTGGTGGCCGCTGATCCTGCAGCAGGGCGGGCACTACACGGCCTACACCGCCCTGTCCGCCGACGGCTTCCTCGCCCGCTGGCTCCTCATCACCGCCGCCCTGTTCATCGCCTCCGCGATCGTCCTGATCGTACGGACCCGGCTGCGCCCTGACCTGCGCGGAGCGGCGGGAGGGTGATGCCGGCCACCACGTACGTCGAGGGAGTCGGATCGGGCAGGACCACGGCCGCCCCGCGCCCCAGCGACAGCCGGACGCCCGATCCGGTGGGCGGCCCAGAGCAGGGGGAGGTCCTCGGCGGTGGCGGCCCCGGCGGCGACCTTGAAGGCGGACGTGCTGCTCACGCCGCCAGTGCGCGCGCGTAGTCGCGGAGCAGGCGGGTCATCGTGTCGGCTCGCTCAGGGTGTCTCCGCGGCGGATGGCTTGACGCCCTTGCTCCTGCCGGAGCTCGCGTTGCCCCGGCCGGGCTTGGCGGCAGGAACGGTCTTCCGCCTCGGAGCCTTCTCCGTGCCCGCGGCCGGCTGCGCGGTGGCGGGGCGGCTCGTCGAGGTCGGCCATTTGAACTCGATCTCCAGCTCGATCTGCCCGTCGCCGACCTCGACCTCGATCTCGCTGCGGAGATCGTCGGGGATCCGCAGGCTCAGCGTGCCGGGGCCGAGTTCCAATTCGGCATCCCCGCCTTTCCTCAGCATGGCCGCGAGCGCCGTGAGCTGGTCAGCCGCCTCGAGGCGTGACAGTGAGCGCTTCTGCTCGAACTTGAGATCCGTCATGCTTCATTCCAATCCGGGATGAAGGGCGTATGGCTCCCATTCTGCGGCCACGTGAGGAATCGGACATCCTCGTGAGACGCGCGGCCCCGACCACTGGCGCGCGGATCGGTCCATGGCCTCGCGGGACGGTTCGGCTCGTCGGGCGAACGATCCAGTAGGGGCGTAGCGTGGAACCGCGGAGACAGGCGAGAGTCCGCCCGCAGGCGCGGGCCGGGGCCGCCGCCCTGGAACATTCCGCAGTACCGGTTCCCCTCTCGGGCGAGCGCGCGTACCGACGGCCCCGGCCACTACACCGTGCGCACCGCGGCGGTCGACATCGGTACCGGTGCGCGCACGGTCCTGGCCCGGATCGCCGCCGACGCCCTGCGCGTGGACGTGGATCACGTCACGGTGGAGGTCGGCGACAGCGCGTACCCCTCGGCCAGTTGGGCCGGCCGGTCCAGCGGAACGACGTCGTGGGGGACTGCGGTGGTGCGCGCCCCCCAGCGGCGGACACGCGCGAACCGGGCGGGACTGCGACGCGCATCGGCAAGGCGGCAAGGCGACGGGGCGGCAGGGCGGCAAACGATACTGCAGCGTGACAATCTCCACGGCGCGGGCACCCGGGCACTTCATGGTCCCTGGTGGACGGGGATTGAGCGAGGCCGGCGGGGGCGCGGTGCCGTCGCCGTGGGCGTTGCCGGCGAAGCGTCATCGGTGGCACTGTGTTGACATGGTGGACAGCCACTCGCGCGGCTATGAGAGCGCCGCTCGCAGGATGTTCTGGTCGGGGATCGCGCTCTTCCTCATCGGGTGCGCCGTTCTGGCTGCCGCGAGGACGGGTTGGGCGACCGAGTGGCACTGCGACCGGGTCTGCCGCCCCACCGTGAATACGACATGGCGGAGCGTCAAAGCGCTGGGTCTGGCGGCTACCTTCGTGGGGCCGCTCCTCACGGCCGCGGCGTACCTGATGGTCACCCTGCGCCGGCCGCCGACGTCGCCCGCGCCCGGGAGCACGGACGGCCGCTCGACCGACCCTGGACCTGAGTAGCACCGTCGGTGGGGCACCACCGCCATCCGGCCTGGCACAACGCCCCGCATGATGACCCGACAAATCATCAGTAGGGGGGAACTTCCCGCCTGGCCCCTATGTGCCCTCGTCATGATGCGCTGTCATATTCCTGCCAGATTGCCCCGTTCATCTCGTTGTACCCATCAGGGGAAGGCAGGAAAATGGGCAGGTTCAGGTACGGATCCACGGCGGCGGCCATCGCGCTGGCCGCCTTGGGATCGCTCGCGGCAGCGGGAGGCACGGCCCACGCGGAAGCCGGTCAGGACAACATCGGCATGCTGAAACAGGAGAAGTCCCAGTGGTGCTGGGTCGCCTCCGGGCTGACCATCGCCAAGTTCCAGGGCTTCGGCTCCACACAGACGGACTTCTGCAACCGGGCCCAGCCCTACTACGGTTGCAACAACCAGCCCGCCACGCTCGACGACATGGCGAAGGGCTGGAACAGCCTCGGCATGACCCACACCGGCTCGGGCCTGAACAGCGCCGCCACGTTCAACCAGGTGTACACCGACGTCAAGGCGGCCCGTCCGATCGGCGCCCGCATCGGATGGACGTCCGGTGGCGGCCACATGAACGTGGTCTACGGCTTCGACACGTCGAACACCACCATCGCCGTGGCCGACCCGTGGCCGGACACCACCACGTACACGTGGTGGAACTACAACGACTACGTGAGCAACAGCACGTCCAAGTGGACCCACTCCCGCATCGGTATCTCCCGCTAAGGCAGGCGACATGCGCGACACCAGCGGCACCGTAATGTCCAACAAGCGGGCGAACCCTCGCTCCTCCCGACTGTCCATCGTCATCGCACTGAGCGCGTCCGCACTGCTGTCCGTCGTCGGCCCGGCCCACGCGGCCCCGGCCAAGGACCCGCTCCCGGCCGACATCCCCGACTACCAGGCGGCTCTCGACGCGGTGAGGTCCACCGACGTGCGCGACACCGTCTGCCGCTTCCTGCGCACTCCGGTACCCACCGGCGCCGCCGACGGGCCGGTACAACCGATCCCCGACACGGCCGAGCCGTGCCAGGGCCTCCCGGTCTTCACGATCAAGGACCCGGTGGCACTGAACGAGATCACCCCCGGGTTCGTCGCGGGCACCGACCAGCCGCTGCCCGCCAAGGCGGTCAAGATGACGCAGTTGGTCTCCTCGCTGAGCGCCACCGTCAACGGCCGCAATGCCACCGTCATGCTCGCCCCCACCCAAGGCGGCGGCTGGCATTTGGCGGCAGTGCGCGACGGCGACGGCGACGCCTCGTACGCCGGCAGGGCAACCGCGGGCACGCTGGTCTTCACCGAGCCGCAGATCCGCGGCTGGTACCAGCTGAGGCTGCTCACCGTCGAACCACTCAACGAGCAGGCCCGGCAAGGACTGGGCGGCCAGGCGTCGGTATCGCTCAGCGACTACCAGAAGCTGGTCAAGGCCCGGTACGCCGACAAGCTGCCCGGTTCGGAGTACGACACCCAGGGCTACTCCAGCGGCTACAGCCTCGAACCCACGGAGGGCGACGCCTCGCCCTCCACCCTGCTCCTCGCCGGCGGTTCCAGCACGGCACTCGCCCTCGCGGGCGGAGCCGCCCTCCTCCTCCGGCGCCGGCGCGCAAGCACCCGCTGAGCCCCGCCCCCGTACGCCCAGCCCTGTAAGCCCCGTCCGTAAGCCCCGTCGCTCCGTCCCGGCATCAGGTCTGGACGGGGCGACGTGCGCAGCCGGCGCCACGCAGGTGATCCCAGGCTTCGCCTTCGCGATGGCCGGAACGTATCCACACCGGCCCGCCCTCGGCCCTGGTGACCGGGAAGTCTCGTGGGCGCGGTAGCCCTGCCCGGCCGGTTTCCACTCGCCGTCATCGGCGTCAGCCCCGCAGCGGGCCCCGGCCCAGCCGACCTGCCCGCGCCGCCGGGAGCCCGGGCGCTCGCCGCCGACGAGTCGGCCGTAGCGACCCTGTTGGCAGCGTAAGGGGCCGCCGAGGAGCCCCGGAGTCGTTCGTGGGAGTCCGGGACGCCGGCCGTGCCGGCGGAGACCGGCCGATCTTCTCCACCCCCGCCGGGACGTGCGAGCGAGGGCGTCAAGGTGCTCAAACGTTTCAACTACGCACCAGAGGTCTCAATTGGGACAGTCCGGTGCGAATTTCAGCCGTGCACAGCCGAGTTGATTGCAATGGGCACAGACCACAGGAGAGCCTTGATGTGCAACCGCGAAGGTCGTTTGTCGGCCTGTCGCGGTGCGGGTGACCGACGTGCCCATGGGCGCGGGGCGCCCTTTTCGCTCGATTCCCGTGAAGGAGAGATCGTGCTCATGAAGCCGAAGAGGTTGCTTCGATCGGCTGCCGTGGCGTTCGCCGCGGCGGCGGCACTGACCTTGACCATCCCCGGCAACGCGTTCGCCATCGATCACGTCGAGTGCCGAGGCGGCGAGAACTTCCTGAAGATCTGGTCCCACGACGGCGGCCGGCAGAGCGTGGACTGCTACGCGAACAAGGGGCGGACCGGGTTCGGAGGCTGGTGGGTCGACAAGATCTCCACCGGCAACAACGACTTGATCTACTACGACGACAACGGCGACTCCGTGAGGATCAACCGCTGGACGGAGATCACCTTCCCGAACCGCCCGCCCAAGGTCAACTCCATCGAGATCCTGTGACGTTCTGAAACTTCCTCCGCAGGGGGTGCTTCCTTGGTGTACCTCCTGCGGGCGTCCTTCGTCACCCTGTGCATTCGATTCATCGCACAGCGAAACGCCAGGTCACGGGTCGATCGCCGGGGCCTGGCGGGGGCTGTCCCCGGCCGCGGTCGCCCGCCGCGCGCGCTCACCCGCTCGGCCCTAGCCTGAGATTGCCTTCCGGCTCCCCCGGACGACAGGAGGCTGTGCGGTGAACCCAACCCTCATACGGCTGCGCCGGGCCTGTGTGGCCGGCGCGGCGACCACACTCCTCATCGCCCCGCTGGGCGCGACCACCTCCGCGCACGGTGCGGCTGCCCCCTCACCGTCCGCGGATGACGCCTTCGTCGCCCTGACCCCGGCCGTCAAGGCGAAACTGGACGCGGCCATCGCCAAGACCCTGCGCGAGACGAAGGTCCCGGGCGCGATCGTGGGCCTGTGGGCTCCCGGCAAGGGCAGCTACGTGAAGACCTTCGGCGTGGCCGACAAGGCGACCGGCGCCCCGATGAAGACCGACATGAACTTCCGCATCGGCAGCGAGACGAAGACCTTCACGGTCACCGCCCTGCTCCAGCTCGTCGACCAGGGGAAGATCGGCCTGGACGACCCCATCGGCACGCACATCTCCGGCGTCCCGAACGGCGACAAGATCACCTTGCGCGAGCTGGCGGGCATGCGCAGCGGGCTCTTCAACTACAGCGAGGACCCCGGCTTCGACAAGGCGCTCCTGACGAACCCCAACCGCATTTTCACCCCCGAGGAGTTGCTGGCGTACTCCTTCAAGCACCCGGTGAACTTCGCGCCGAACGCCAAGTTCGAGTACTCCAACACCAACCTGATCCTGCTCGGCCTGGTCATCGAGAAGATCACCGGCCGCCCGCTGCGCGACGTCATCAACCAGGACGTGCTCGTGCCGGCCAACCTGGGCGGCACCCTCTTCCCGACCGGAGCGGAGTTCCCCGACCCGCACCCGCAGGGCTACACGAACCAGAGCCTGTCGGGAAAGGTCGTGAACTCCACCAACTGGGACCCGTCCTGGGCCTGGGCCGCCGGGGCGATGATCTCCGACCTCCAGGACCTGCGCAGTTGGGCGAAGACCGTCGCCACGGGAACCCTGTTGAAGCCCGCGACCCAGGCCGAACGCCTCAAGACCCAGCCCACCGGGCTCATCCCGGGAGCCGCCTACGGCCTGGGCATCTTCGACGTCCAGGGCTGGATCGGCCACAACGGTTCGATCCCCGGGTACGAGACGCTGACGGTCTACCTGCCCGACGCCGACGCCACGATGGTCATCGAGCTGAACACGGACGCTTCGGTCGGCGGCCAGGAACCGAGCACCCTCTTCGGCGAGGCGGTCACCTCGATCGTGGCCCCGGACCACGTCTACCCGGGCCACAAACCGACCGACCCCAAGAGCTGAGGCTCGGCCGCGGGGGCCGCGGTCGTCCCGCCCGCGTCAGGGGGGACGACCCGTCCCGGCCATACCGTGGCCCGAGTCTGAGCCTCGTCCGCGCGCCCGTCCCACCGGATGGGGATGGCGCAGGACGGTGCCCCGGGCGAGGTTGGTGGCGCACGGCGCCGTGGCAGACGCGGGGGTACCGCCGGTGGTGGGCACGTTCACGATGGTGCCGAGGACGGAGTCGGTGGCGTAGCGGGTGTGGGTGCGCGGATCCAGGGCCAGGCCGTCGGGCAGGCCGGCTGCGGGCAGCGCGGCGGTGCGCTGTGGTTCGCCGCCGGGGCGCAGGCGCCACAGGCAGGTCAGGTCGGGGGTGCCGGTGCCGGTGGCGTACAGGAAGTGCAGGGCGCCGTCGTGCGCGCGCACGATGCCGGTGGTCAGGGTGAAGCCCGGCACCGGTGTGTGTACGCCGCCGTCGGCGGGGGGCGGCAGCGTGGCCAGGGTCCGGGCGGCCCCTTCAGCGGTGGTACGGGCGAGCTGACGGGCGGCGGCGAAGGTGACGTCCGCGCTGCCGTCGGGCGCCAGGGCGATGTTCTCGGGCGTCCGGCGCCGGGCGCGGTCGAAGTGCGCGGTGATGTGCGCGCAGCTCAGCCGGGCGGAGACGGTCGACGCCACGGCGGGGCCGGCCGTGGTGACGGCGGCCGCAGCCAGTACGGCTGCTGACACGACGGTGTTGGACAGCTCGCCCGGGGGAGTGGGCCACCGCGACGGCGAAGTCCGTGCGTCTTCGCGCTCGGTTCAGACACCGGCGCGTGCGGGGCGGTGTCGTCCGGTTCCGGCCGCCGCCAGACACGGGCGCTCACAGCCGCCGGCTGCGCCAACCCCGCGCGCCGGCACATGCCGCCGCGCCCCGTGGGCGGGCGCTCCGAGGTGCTCGGGCCGCAGCGGGAAGCGCCGCGGCCGCAGGAGACCCCCGAGTCGCGCTGTTCCGTTCATGGACCCGAGTACGGGTCGCGTCGGGACCGTGCAGCCTGACGCTGGCGGGGACAGGCGTCGGCGGCCCTGACTCACCGCCAGGACCGGTCGCGACATGGGCAGCCGTCCGCTGACAGGGGCGGCGCCGCCCGGCGCATGCCGGTCCGGTGTCTCCGTGCCGTCAGGCCCCCAGCCTCAGCAGCGGCCGTTGCCCGGCAGCAGATACTTCTCGGCCCACCTGCCCAGTGCGTTGAGCGCCGGCTCCAGTGCGGCGCCCGATTCCGTCAGCCGGTACGACACCCGCAGCGGAGGCCCCTCGTCCACTTCGCGGACGACGAGGCCCGCTTCGGCGAGTTCGGTGAGCCGGTCCGAAAGCATCCGCTCACTGATGCCGGGGACGGCCCGGCGCAGGTCGGCGAAGTACACCGGGTGCTGCAACAGGGCGGCCACGATCATGCCCGTCCAGCGCTTCCCCAGCAGTCCGAAGACCTGCGTGATGCCGTCGCCCACCCGGCTGCACGCCTCGGTGCTCACGTGTGTTCCCTCGTCCGCCATGCCCTCAGGGTACCCGCCATTCCGTACGGGGATGAAAAAAAGTAAGCTCCTGTGTTATCAATAGTGACGTACGAAAATGCACCCCGTGATGGAGGTCCTCATGGCCACTCTTCTGCACCTCGACTCGTCGCTGCTCCCTGCTTCCGCGTCTGCTTCCCGCGCCGTGACGGAGGCCTTCCGCGCGGCCTGGGAGGAGCAGCACCCGCAGGGCACGGTCATCTACCGAGACCTGTCGGCCGACCCCGTGCCCCACCTCGACGGCCTCGCCGCGTCCGCAGGTTTCGCCGATCCGTCGACCCACAGCCCCGAGCAGGCCGCGGCCTTCGCCGCACGGCTGCGGTTGGTCACCGAGCTGGAGCAGGCGGACGCCGTGCTGATCGGCGCCCCGATGTACAACTTCTCCATCCCCTCGACCCTGAAGGCGTGGCTGGATCAAGTGATCCTCATGGGCCGCACCGCCGGCCCCGAACTGCCTCTCAAGGGCCTTCCCATCACCGTCGTCGCCAGCCGGGGCGGCTCGTACGCGCCGGGCACGCCGCGTGAGGGCTTCGAGTACGTACAGAACTACCTGGAGGCCCTGCTGACCGCCATGTTCGGCGCCGAGGTCACTTTCATCGTGCCCGAACTGACCCTGGCGGCCTCCAACCCGGCGATGGCGGAACTGATCCCCCTCGCACAGGCCTCGCGCGCGAAGGCGCTCACGGAAGCGGTGGCGACGGCCAAGTCCGTTGCCGAACAGGTCACTTCCGCCGCCTGAGGTGGAAGGGTCGGGGTCGTCATCCCGGGGGAGGGGTGACGGCCCCGTCCGTGTGTCCCCGTCCAGGCGCTCCCTGTACGGCGGTAGCCGGTGCGGCGTCGATCGGCAGGGCCAGGCCCGGGCTCCATCGCTGCGGCCGACGGTCGCAAGGGTGCGGCGTTCGCCGGAGGAACGTCACCGCACCGCCGGCGCCCCTGACGCACCGGGTCGCCGCGCCGCTCGGGAAACGCCGACCGCACCGCGCGGCGAGGTGCGCGGTGATGTGCGACGGGATGACTGGTTCCCGTCATTTGTCCGCTGTGGGCGGCCCGGGAAGTCCGTCCCCGCCGCATGGACCCCACGTGCCTTTCCCTGCGTCAACAGTGCGCGCCGCACCCCCAAACCCCTCCCCATAAACGCGTGCAGAATGACCGGATCGTTGCGGCAAAGTCATGGTGACTATTCCCGCACTGCTACAGTTTTCTTCCCGTACATCTTTCGGCTCCCGGCTCGGGCGCTGCTCGTGATGATACGGAAGGTGGCGAAAGGGGGCCGTGTTTCCGGGGGCGGGTCGGCTTTCGCGTGCCGTGTGGCACTTCCATCGCCGGGGAGCGGCTTCCTTATTCGATGTCCCTGTACGCGCAATAGGTGAGACCGGGGAGTTCGCGCGCCCGCCGGCGCACGAGCCGGCGCGTCTTTCGCCCCTTCTGCCAGGCCCTCACGGGAGGTGTCCTTGTCCGTTCAGCACAATCGTTCGATGCTCGCGCGCGGCCTGAGCGTTCTGCGTTGCTTTCGGCCGGGCGAACCGGAACTTCAGCTGTCTGAAATAGCGCGCAGAGCCGAAATGCCCAAGGCGACGGCCCATCGGATCATCTCGGAACTCGTGGAGGAGGGAATGCTGGAGCGAGGCGAGAGGGGTTTACGGCTGGGTGTCGCCCTTTTTGCTCTGGGCGCGCGGGTTCCCCGGCAGCTCACGCTCCGCAGTCTGGCTTTTCCGTATGCGGAACAGCTTCATCATGTCACTCGTGGGAGCGCTTTCATTTTCATTTCCGACGCGTCCGGCTCGGACGCGGCGCTGGTGGACGCGGTACGCCGCGCCCACGGTGTGGGCGCCGAGATCGGAGTCGAGGACGAGGCCCGGGCGTCGGTGCAGGCCGCGACCCGGATCTTCCAGGCGTTCGCGGCCGGTCCGCCCCTGCGGGTGTCGGCCGGGTGGGAGGAGGCGGAAGGGGAGGCCGGAAGGGTGCGGCACCAGGGGTTCGTGGCCGTGCGGGGAGCGGGCGGCGCCGTCGGCATCGCGGCTCCCGTGCTCACGGCGTCGAGTACGGCGGTGGGCGCCCTGGCCGTCACGGGTCCGCAGGGGCGACTCCAAGTCGTCGGCGCGGTCTCGCACTTGAGGGCGGCGTGCGCGGCCGTCTCCCGCGCGCTCCAACGGACCCCCGACATGGCGCCCGCCCACTGAAGGCCACCGGAGGCCCGCCGAGGCGAGCCCTGTCGTACCCGTGCGGGCCCCCTCGTCGCACGGGTACGGGAGGCCGGCGCGGTGGCCGCCCCGGACCGCCGGACCGCCGTCCCGGACCGCCGCCCTCGCACGCACGCCCCGCACCGCCGCCGGAAAGTCGCCACCGGAAAGTCGCCACCGCATCGCCCCGGACACCGTGGCGGGCGTCGGGAGGTCACGTCAGGCCCGCCGGGCCGTGATCAGCGCCGGCGTCAGACGGGCCGCCAGGAACTCCGCGCGGGCCGCCTCCAGGGTGTCGCGGATGAGATCGGCCGAACCGGCCCCGTAGATCCCGGCCACGCTGCCCCGGAAGATGCGCACGACCTTCAGGCGGTCGGTGAGCAGCGCCACCGCCCACCGCGTCAGGTCGCCGTGGACCACGTCCACGAAGCCCGCGCCCGCCAGGTCCCGCAACCGGCCGTCGAGCGGGGTCGTGAAGAACACCCCGCGCGGGTGAGTGACACGGAACGCCTCGGAGGGCTCCTCACCCCCGGGCGTCAGGCTCACCTCCTCGGTCAGGACGAGCAGGCCGCCGGGACGCAGCAGCCGCCCGGCCTCGCGCAGCATCTCACCGGGCGCCGGGAAGTGCGGCATCGATCCCGTGACCCACACCACGTCCAGGGAGGACTCGGGAAGGGGGACGGCGGTGGCGGACGCGCAGATGTCCATCACCCCGGCGCGCCCCTGCGCGCGGTTGATGCTCCGGCTGACCGCGCAGTGCTCGGGAACCAGGTCCACGCCGTGGGCGCGCCGTACGGACAGCCCGCCGGCGGTGATCTTGTCCACGGTGTACCGGAGCGCTCCGCCGAAGCCACTGCCCAGCTCGCACACGTCCAGCGGGCCCGCTCCACCGTGGGCGATCACCGCTTCGGCGACCAAGTCGCAGCCCTGCGGCCCGAAGTGGCCCATCTGATCGAGGCCCAGCAGTCCTGCGGGGCCCTCCTCGCCGCTGAACTCGACGATGGAACGTTCGGTGCGCTCCCAGTCGTGCAGCGCGGGGAACAACTCCCGGTGGTAGCGGAGCTGGGCCCCCCGCTGTCCGGCCGGCGAGCCGGCTCCGGCCGTCGCTCCCGGGGCGGGGCCGGGCCCCGGTCCGGTGTCGGGCCCCGCGGTGTGCGGGCCGGTGTCCGCCATGGTGACGCTCCTCTGTGGGTTCGTACGGTGCTCGCCGCGCGGGGCGACGGGGATGCGTTCCCGGCCGCGGTCCGGCCGGCGGGCACCGGCTTTCCGGCACGGCGCGGCACTGCGCCCGGGCCGTCTCCTTCGTGGCTTGTCGGGCCCACGGGCACAGGGCCTACCCGTGCTGCTCCGGGGGCCGGAACTCGGCGGGTACGGCGGCGCAGACGGAGTCCAGGATCGCCAGCGCCTCCTCGGCCTCGTCGTCCGAGGCGACCAGCGGCGGCAGCAGCCGGAGCACCTCCGGACGGCCCAGGCACGGCGAGACCACGAGCCCTTTGCGGCCGAGCTCCATCAGCACGTCCCCGGCCGCCGCGGGAGTGGCGAACTCCACGCCCCACATGAGCCCCCGGCCCCGTACCCGCGTCACCAGTCCGGGGTGTCGATCGGCGATCCGCGCCAAGCCGTCGGCCAGCAGACGCTCCAGGACGGCTCCGCGCGGGGCGAGTTCTTCGACGGCCGTGAGGGCCGCGAGGCCGGCGGCCGCACCGAGCGGATGGCCGGAGAAGGTCGTGGTGTGGGCGAACGGGTCGGCCGTCAGCGGGGCGTACAGCTCCGGGGTGGCCAGCACGGCGGACAGCGGCTGCACGCCGCCGCCGAGGGCCTTGCCCAGGAGCACCGCGTCGGGACGCACCCCGGCCTCGGTACTGACCAGCCGCGGTCCGCACCTCCGCAGCCCCGTCTGGATCTCATCGGCGATCACGAAGGCGCCGTGCGCGTGCGCGGCGTCGGCGAGCGCCCGCAGGAAACCGGGCTCCAACGGCCGTACCCCGCCCTCGCCCTGGACCGGTTCGACGAGGACGGCCGCCACCCCGCCCTCCGCGAAGGCCGCCGGTATCGCCTCCGGATCGGCCGCGATGTGGGTCACGCCGCCCAGCAGGGGTTCCAGATCACGCCGGTAGCGTGCGTTCCAGGTCGCGGCGAGCGCCCCGAGGGACTTGCCGTGGTAGGCGCCCTCGATCGCGATCACCCGGGTACGGCCCGTGGCGAGACGGGCCAGCTTGAGGGCCGCCTCGACCGCGTCGCAGCCGTTGAGCCCCAGCCACACCTTGGTCAGTCGTCCCGGATCGCCCCAGGCCGCCAGCCGGCGGGCCAGTTCGGCGGTCGTCCGGTTGGCCAGGACTCGGGTCGACACCGGCATCGCGTCCAGCTCGCGGCGCACGGCGGCCAGGACGGCCGGGTGGCGCTGCCCGAGCAGGGTCACGGCGTAGCTCCCGAAGTCCAGGGCCCCGCGGCCGTCGGAGAGCAGCAGGCGGGCACCTTCGCCGCGCATCTCGATCGCCCCGGAGCCGTTCATCCCGTACATCAGGGCCAGTTGGGGGGATTGGTGGCTGCGCGTCGAGTCCAGCGCCCCCCGGGCGGTCCCGTGTCCGTCGCTCGCGGTCATCGGTTCCGTCCTCTCCTCGCCCGGCCCCGGCGATCCGACGCGGGCGTGATGGGAATCCGTCCAGGGACGGTTCTATCGCTCCGCCCCGCCGCTGAGAAGTCGCGTTCCGGCTGCCGGAACGTTCGTTGCCGGGACCGCGGGCCCCTGAAAGGCTGGGGGCGGCCGAGGGAGTTCCGATTCCGTACCCGACGTGACCCGGAAATCCGGTGACACCCTCCGAATTGCTTCCGGGGGGAAGTCCTGGAGACATCCCGACGCCCCGCCGGCAGCCGCATCGGAAAGGTGCACCGAACTCCATGGAGACCACTTCGGCACGTGCCGACGCATTTCCCGATCCGGGAATGCTGGAGAAACGCCTGGCCGCCTTCTTGGACGAGCGCGGAATCACCCGCGACGCGGTACGACGGGAGACGGACCAGGGCATGGGCAGCCCGGCGCTCGCGGTCGCCGCCGGATCCGTACTGGCGGGCTTCGGCAACCACCGCAGCGACCTCGACCTCTTCGTCCTGGTGGAGAACGACCGACTCACCCGCTTCCCCATCCAGTCCCACGAGCACGGCACGCTGATCGACGTCAACATCCGCCGGGCCGGCGCCGTCCGGGAGACGACGGCCGACCTGCGGGCCCGGCCCTGGCCGCGGTTCGCCTCGGTCGGGGAATCCGGCTGGAACCACCGGCGGCGCGCCATCAACACCGCGAACCGGCTCGGCCTCGGGCTGCCGCTCGTCGCCACGCCGCCCTGGGACGCCTGGCACGCCGCCCTGCGCGACCCCTGGCTCGCCGACGTGGTGGAACAGTGGTGGACGGTGGAGGCGCACCGGCTCGCCCAGGCCGCCCGCTGGCTGCGCCGCGCCAAGCCCATGGCGGCGGCCGCCCGCGCGCGGGAGTCGGTGGTCGCCGCGCTCAACGCGCGGGCGGCGGCCGGCGGGCAGGTCTACTTCCCCGCCAAATGGGTGGGGGAGAAGCTCAAGGCGCTCGACGACACCGAGGGCCTGGCCGTCCTCGGCGATGCGCTGGCCCCGCCCCTCGACCCCCGCGAGCGGATCCCGCACTGCCTCGGCCTCGTCGACCGCCTGGCCGGCGAACCCGCCCCGCTCCACGCGGTACTGCGCTGGTCCACCGGCGTCGGAACGACCGTCCTGGACGACCGTACGGTCGTGGACCGATGGCAGTTGCGCGCGCTGGAGGTGCTCCGGTCGGACCTGCCGCCCGAGGGGAGCGACGCGGTGCTCTGGTCGGGCCCCGTCGGCTCCGCGCTCCCCGACGACCTGCTGCCCCTGTTCGCAGGCGACATGCTGTGGCTGGGAGTGGCCCACCCCGGCCCGGAGGTACCCGCGTGACACCCCCCGGCACCACCGTCCCGTCCGGCCCGCAGCCGGGCGAAACCGTCCCGACCGACCTGCGCCGGCTCCTCGCGTTCCGGGCCCACGGCGCCGCCCGGCTGCTGCTCGGCTGTCGTGCCCGCATGGAGGACATCGAGGGCGCCACCGCCGCCGGCCAGACCGAGGTCGCCGTGCTCATGGCCTACGAACTCGTACAACTGTCGCTGTCCGTACGGGGCCTGCGCACCGAGGGCGAACTGAGCCACGGACGCGACGAGGCCGCCTCCGACCCCTTCGCCGGCGTCCCGGCCGACGAGGTCGAGGAGGGGCTGCTGCTCGCCGCGCGGGGCCGGGAGGCCGCGACCGGCGACCCCGTGCGGGGCGAGGAATGGCTGGACCGGCTCCGGGACCACCTGAGGGACACCGAGGCCCTGCTCGGGTACCGCGAACCGCTGCCCGACGTCCGCTCCGGCAGCGGCCTCATGAAGGGCTTCAAGCTGGCCCGTACCTGGCAGCCCCACCTCCAGCGCGTCGGCCTGCCCGACCTCCTGCCGGAAGCGTGGACGCGCCGTGTCGACTGATCCGCCGCCCGCGACCGCCCCGGGCGGCGCGCCCCCGCCGCTGGCCCTGCGCGGCGTCTGCAAGCGGTACGGCTCCGTGACCGCCCTGGACGACGTCCGCCTGGACATCGCCGAAGGCGAGATCGTCGGCCTGCTCGGACACAACGGCGCGGGCAAGACCACACTGATGTCCCTGGTGGCCGGGCTGCTGCGGCCCGACGCGGGGGAGATCGAGGTACTGGGCGTCTCCACGGCCCGCGAACCGCGCCGGGCGCGCCTGCGGCTCGGCCTGGCCCCCCAGGAACTCGGCGTGTACCCGCCGCTGACCGTGGAGCAGAACCTCCGCTTCTTCGCGGAACTCGCGGGGCTGCGCCGCCGGGAGGCGGATCTCCGCATCGAGGAGGCCGCCGAACCACTGGGCCTCGCCGGCCTGCTCGAACGCCGCGTCGGCGGGCTCTCGGGAGGCGAACAGCGGCGCGTGCACACCGCGATGGCCCTGCTGCACCGGCCCAAACTGCTCCTGCTCGACGAACCGACGGCCGGGGTGGACGTGGAGACGCGGGCCCGACTCATCGCGTACGTACGCGAGTTGGCCGCCGCCGGTACCGCCGTCTGTTACTCCACCCACTACCTCGGGGAGGTCGAGGACCTCCAGGCGAGTGTGGCCGTGCTCGACCACGGCCGGCTGGTCGCCCGCGGAACCCTCACCGACCTGGTGCGCGACCACGGCGACGGGGCGGTGGAACTCACCTTCTCCGGCACCCCGCCGCCCCTGCGCGTCCCCTGGCCGGTGACCCGCACCGACGACATGGTGCGCGTGCACGCCCGGGAGCCGCACCTCGCGGCCCCCGAAGTGCTCGCGGCGCTCGGCGACTCGCTTCCCCGGCTGGTCAACCTGCGGGTGCTCCGGCCCAGCCTGGAGACCGTCTTCCTGGCCCTGACGGGGGAGCGGGCCGGGACCACCGCGCCAGGCCCTCAGTCCGGCGGGGGGAGCGGGGGCGGCGGGGCCGACCCGAAGCCGCCGGCGGGCCGGGCCGTGGAGGTGGGGCGCCATGGGTGACGGGTCCCCGGGGCGGATCGCCGCACTGGTCCGGCAGGACGTCAGACTCCTCCTGCGCGACCCGACGCCGCTCGTCGTCCGTACGGTCATGCCACTGCTGATCATGGGCTTCATGCAGCCGCTGTTCCGCGCGGCACTGCGGGCCGGCGACGTCAAGGACGCCACCGGTGCCGAACAGGCCGTGCCCGGCATGGCGGTGATGTTCCTCTTCTTCCTCGTCACCGTCATGGGCTTCGCGATGTTCCGCGAGCACGGCTGGAACACCTGGGACCGGCTCCGGGCGGGTCCCGCCAGACCGTTCGAGCTGGTCGCGGGACGGATCGTCGTACCCCTGACGGTCGCCGTCGGCCAACTGGCCGTGGTCTTCGCGGCGGGCGGCCTGCTGTTCGGGCTGCGGGTGCGGGGCTCCTGGAGCGCACTCGTCGTGGTGGGGGTGCCCCTCGCGCTGTGCGTGGTCCTGGCCGGCATGGCGCTGGTGGCGCTCTGCCGCACCATCGCGCAGCTCAGCGTTCTCGCCAACCTCCTCGCCCTGCTCTTCGCCGGCCTCGGCGGCGCGCTGACCCCGCTGTCCGCGCTGCCGCAGTGGGCGCGCCCGCTCGCCCCGGGCGTGCCCAGCTACTGGGCGATGCGCGGCTTCTCCACCGTCATCATCGACGGCGGCGGCGTGCGCGCCGTACTGCTCCCGGCCGGCGTCCTGTGCGCGTTCGCGGCCGGCCTGACCGTCGTGACCCTGCTCTTCTTCCGGGTCCACCACCGCAAGCTCTCGTGGTCGTGAGGCCGTGCCGCCGAAGCCGCCACCCCCGCGCGCCATCCGAGAGGAACGCCATGCCCGCCGTCGTGGTCTTCGACTGTTTCGACACCGTCGTCCTGTCCCGCCCGCTGCCGGACGCGGAGCACTTCACCGCCTGCCTCGCCGACGTGCTCGCCCTGGACCCGCGGCGGGCGGAGGCGGTCGTAAGGACGGTCTTCGACGCCGTCCTCACGGCGATGACCGACCCCCGCGCCCCCCAGCCGCCCACCCTGGACCTGCTGGACACCGCCCTGCGGGAGCGCGGCGAACCGCGGGAGGCCGCCGATCTGGAGGAGGCTCTGTGGCAGGCGCTCGGTTGCGCCGACCCCGACCAGTACACCTTGTGCGCGCCGATGGCGGACGCCATGTCCCGCGCCGCCGCCGCCGGCCACACCGTCCGCCTCATGTCCAACTGCTACCTTCCGGGCCCCCTCATGCGAAGGCTCCTGCACGGCCTGAAGGTGCCCGCGGTGTACGACCGGGCCCTGTTCACGGCGGACGGCGGTCCGAAGAAGCCGGACCCCCGCGCATTCCGGCTCATCGGGGAAGGCGTGTTCGAACGGCGCGTGATGGTCGGTGATTCCCCGGAACTCGACATCGAGCCCGCCCGCGCACTCGGCTGGGACACGGTGCGCGTGAATCCCGCACACCCGGATCCGGCTCCGCTCCTGGCCCTCCTGAAACTTTGAGAAACGATTCTTCCGCCGTCGGGGAATACGCGTCCCGGCTCGTGTCCCGTTTCGTGTCCTGTTTCGCGTCCCGGTTCGTGTTCCGCACAAAGAAACACTTGCTGATAAGACGGCCGCCGTCTGATTGTGTTCATCCCGTACCGATCGACGATCCGTACGGAACCGAACCCGAGGGGAGAGGCATGAGCGATGCCGCCGCGGATGCGACGGAGCGGGCCGGCCACACCGAAGCCCCCCACCTGTCCCTCCTGAACGCCGGTTGGAGCACGGCCTGGACGCCGGCCCCGCCCCGCGAGGGCGCCTGCGGCGCCGACCGCATCCGGGACCTCACCGCGCACGGCTACGCGGCCCTTCCGATCCCCCGGGAGTTCGGCGGCGCGGGCGCGAGCCTCGTCGAAGTGGCCGCCGCCCAACGCGCGTTGGGCATGGTCGACCCGTCGGCCGCGATCGCGCTCAACATGCACGCCTTCACCGTCGGGTTGATGGCCGACTACTGGCAGCGCCACCGGGACTCCAGCTGGATGCTGCTGGAGGGGATCGCCCGGACCGGCGCCCTCGTCGCGTCCGCGTTCGCCGAGCCCGGAGGCAGCCCCAACTTCATGAGCAGCCGCTCCGAGGCGGTCCCCACCGCCAAGGGGTACCGGGTCTCCGGGACGAAGTTCCCCTGCTCCCTCGCCACCACGGCCACCCTCGTGTGCCTGACGGCCCGGGTCACCGGGACCGACGACACGATCCTCGCCCTGTGCCCCCGCTCGTCCCCGGGCCTCACCGTCGAGGGGGAGTGGTCCTCGCTCGGCATGACCGACTCGGACACGGCCGGGCTGGTCCTGCGCGACGTGGAACTGGACGACCGGCTCGTCTTCCACCGGGGCCCCGCCGACGTCATCGACGACAACGTGATCTCCGGGATGGTCTGGTTCGCGGTCCTGCTGAGCGCCACGTACCACGGCGTCCTCAGCGGGCTGCTGGACGTGGCGTACCGCCAGGTGGTCCGGGCCCGCACCCACGGCCCGAGGACCGCCCTCCTCGGCCGCGCCACCCGGGAACTGCTGACCCTCGGCGGAGCCTGCCGCCAACTCGCCGCGGACGTCGCCTGCGGCGCGGTCGCGGGGCGGGCCGCGCTGGCCGCGGCCGTCGGCCTGCGGGCCTCGCTCAGTGACACCCGTGACCGGGTGCTGGCCGCGGTGACACCCGTCATCGGCAGCCGCCTGTACGGAAAGGGGCAGGCGGCCGCGTCCCTCCTCGTCGACTCGCTCGCCGTCCACCACCATCCGCCGTCCCTGCTGACGTGCGACGACGTGGTCGGCGCCTTCTGTACGGGACGTGAGATCAACTTCGATCCGGCCGTCTGAACCGTCCGGACCCCTGCCCGAAGGAGACACGCAGCCATGCCCCACGTCGAGGTCAACCTGCCCATCAAGGCCCCGGCGGTCGACGCCTGGCGTGCCGTCACCCGACTGGAGGACTACGCCGACTACATGGAGAACGTCGAATCGGTCACCGTGCTCGGCGCGTCGGACAGCGGCACCCGCACCAGTGAGTGGTCGGTGCTGCTGAAGGGCTCCGTACTCGAATGGGTCGAGGAGGACGAACTCGACGAGGCCAACCGCGTGATGTCGTTCTCCCAGGTGTCCGGCGACCTCGACGAGTTCACCGGATACTGGCGCGTCGACGACCGGGGCGACGGCACCTCGGTGGTCGTCTTCTCGGTCGACTTCGAAATCGGCATACCCCTGCTGGCCGACATGCTGAACCCGGTCGCCGCCAAGGCGCTGCGCGAGAACTCCGAACACATGCTGCGCGCCATCGAGCGGCGGATCACGGTCTCGTGACCGGCTCCGCACGCGTCCTGGTGACCGGTGCCACCGGCGCCGTCGGCGGCGCCGTGATGCGCGCGCTCACCGCGGCCGGTCACCGGCCCCACGGCGTCAGCCGCCGCGGGGGAGCCGGGCCCCGCCAACACGTCTGGCAGGCCGGCCGGGAGGCTCCGCCGCCCGCACTGCGCGGCCCGTGGGACACGGTGGTGCACTGCGCCGCCGACACCCGCTGGAACCTGCCCCCCGAAGACGCGGAGCAGGCCAACGTCGCCCCGCTGCGGGCGGTGCTGGACCTGACCACCCCCAAGACCCACCTCGTCCACCTGTCCTCCTCCTACGCCACCGGCCTCGCCGGGGACACCACCTCGCCCTCCCCGGAGGCGTACCGCAACTCGTACGAGTGGTCCAAGGCCGCGACCGAACGGCTGGTCCACGCCGAACGGGAGTCCGCCGACATCGTCCGCTTCCCCGTGGTGATGGGCGCCCGCGCCGACGGACTCCTGGACCGGTACAGCGGCTTCTTCTGGCTGCCCACGTCCCTGTGCAGCGGCGCCGTCCCGGCGATGGTGGCCGAGGAGAAGGCCCTGCTGGACATCGTCAGCACCGACGACGTGGCCGAACACGTCACACGGCTCGTCGGCGACGGCCCCCCGGCGGGCACGCGACTGTCGGTCCTGGGCCGCGGCGACCGGGCCCAGCCGGTGGCCGAGGTCTTCGAGACGGTCCGGGCCGCCCTCAACACCTGGCGCGCCGCGCACGGCGTTCCCCCGCTGGAGCGCCTCCCGTCCATGACGCCCGAACAGTGGAACCGCTTCTACCTGCCGTTCGCCGAGGAACACCTGGACCGGGCGCAACTGCTCCGGGTCACCGCCTTCCGCGCCTACCAGGGCTACCTGTCGCTCACGGAACCGTTCGAGGTCACCCACCGGGTGCCCGACACCGCCCTCGTGCTCCACCGCTCCATACGCCGCTGGGCGCAGACCCACGCGAGCGCCGCCCGCCGGATCCCCCGGCCGTGGCGGACCTGATCGGTACCCACCGCGGACACGGCGCCGCGGGGAACCGTCCGTAGGTACAGGCCGGTCCACCGGGGCCGGAGTGTCGCCGTTCGCCCAGGAAGGAAGAACCCGCCATGAAGAACATACGTGTCGCGCTCGCCGGCGCAGGCAACTGCGCATGGAGCTTCGCCCAGTTCGTCGCCCTGGCCCAGGCCGACCCGGACACCAGGCTGCCGGGACTGATGTGTCACACCCTGGGCGGCTACCGGCTCGCCGACGTGCGGATCGTCGCTGCGTTCGACGTGGACGCGGCGAAGGTCGGACTGCCCCTCGCGCAGGCGTTCACCGCTCCCGCCATCTCCGCCACGGGCTTCACCGCGCTCGGCGCCGACCGCGACGCCCCGGTCCTCCCCGCGCCCGTGCTCGACGGCCTCACGGGCCCGCTCGGGGCGGTCATCCCGATCGCCACCGCCGCACGGGACGCCACCCCCGAGGACGTGGCCAAAGCCCTCGTCGAGCACGAGGTCGACGTCCTGGTCATCGCCCTGCCCACGGGCGCCTCCCAGGCCATCCGAATGTTCGCCCAGGCCGCGCTCGCCGCCGGCACCGCCGTCGTCAACTGCACCCCGGAGGAGCTGGCCCGGGACGAGAGCGTCAGCCGCAGGTTCGCGGACGCGGGGGTCGTCCTGCTCGGCGACGACCTGCGCAGCCATCTCGGAGCCACCTGCCTGCACACCGCCCTCATCGAACTGCTCCTGAGCCGCGGACTGGAACTGGAGAGCACCTACCAGCTCAACGTCGGCGGGAACACGGACTTCCTGAACCTCGCGGACACCACCCGCTCCGCCTCCAAGTTCACCTCGAAGGCCAACGCGCTGCGCGCGGCCGGAATGACCGACGTCGACGGGGTCGCGGGCCCCTCCGGGTTCATCGGGCACCTCGCCGACACGAAACTGTGCTTCGCCAACGTCACGGCGAGGTCCGTGCTCGGCTCGCAGGTGCGCATCGACATCAAACTCCAGGTGGAGGACAGCCCGAATGCCGCCGGCGTCATCGCCAACGCCGTACGCGCCGCGAAGACCGCCGGCGACCGGGGTCTGTCCGGCGCGGTGGACGGCCCCTCCCCGCTGCTCTTCAAGAGCCCCCCGCACGGTCTGCCCGAATCCGCGGCCAGGACCGCGTTCCTGGACTTCGCCTCCTGAGTCGCCCCCCCGGTCACCGAACAGAGAGACGGTCAATGCTGTCCATACAACGGGACTCCCGCTCGGTCGAGGACCTGCCCTACGAACTGGTCGAGCGCAAGGGAGTGGGCCACCCGGACACCATGTGCGACGCCATCGCGGAGCGCATGTCCCGCTACTACTCACTCCACTGCCTCAAGGAGTTCGGCGGCGTCGCCCACCACTGGTTCGACAAGGTCACGCTCTACGGCGGCGGGGCGGACACCGACTACGGGCGGGGCGAACTCACCTCGCCGTACCGGGTGATGGTCTTCGGAAAGGCCGCCTTCCGGGTGGGGGCCGTCGAGATCCCCGTCCAAGAGCTCGTGTTCCGCGCGGCGGCGGACGTCCTGGCGGAGGTCACCACCGGCTTCGACGCCGACCGCCACCTGGTCGTCGAACTCGGCGTCGTCGACCACCAGGGCTCGGGCCGCGGCCGCTCCCGATACCAGCCCGCCTCGCCGCAGGACCTCGTACCCCTGCGCTCCGGCGGGCTGGTGTCCAACGACACCAACCTGCTCCACGGGTACGCCCCGCTGTCCCGACTGGAGAGCGTGGTGCTCGGGCTGGAACACCTCGTCAACGGCGCCTCCTTCAAACAGCGGCACCCGGACTCCGGCTGGGACGTCAAGGTGTTCGGCAGCAGGCGCCGGGACGCCTTCAGCCTCGTGGTCAACATGCCCTTCCTGGCGGCCCACATCGAATCGATGGACGACTACCTGGCCCGCAAGGCCGTCGTACGGGAGGAGTTGGAGAAGTACATCGCCTCCCTGGGCATCCACGACGTCCGGCTCCTGGTGAACGCCACCGACCGCAACGGCCGCCCCTACCTCACCGCGCTCGGGTCCGTGGCCGACACGGGCGACGTGGGCGTCGTCGGCCGGGGCAACCGGGTCAACGGCCTCATCACCCCCATGCGCCCCATGAGCATCGAGGCGCCCGCCGGCAAGAACCCCCTCGACCACACCGGGAAGATCTACAACGTCATGGCCATGCGGCTGGCCCGGCAGGTCCACGAGGAGTTCGGCGGGCCGGCGCAGGTCCACATCTTCACCTCCAAGGAAGCCCCGCTGGAGCACCCCGACGAGGTCGTCGTGACCACCCCCGACGCGGACGAACCGGCCCTGCGGGCCCTGGTGGAGACCACCGTCGCGAGCTCCGCCGACCTGACGGTCGAGCTGATAGAGAAGGGCATCACGCTGTGGTGACCGCCCGGCAGGCGCGCGATCTCGTCACGCGGGCGCGCGCCGGCGGGCCGCGCTCGGACACCGGCCCGTCCCCGGCCGCCCCGCCCGCGACCGGCAGCCACTTCGTGGTCCTGGTCAAGCCGGAGGTCATGACCCCGTCCGCGGCGCCCGAGGCGGTGGCGGAAGCGGTACGGGTGCTCGGCGAGGCGGAGGTGGACGTGCGCCGGGCGGCCGTCGTCCCGGCGGGGGAGTTCGCGCGGCGCGGGTACCTGCTCCTGCACTACCCGCGCCTGCACCGGCTGGCAGCGGACGGGCCCGCGGTACTCACCTCCGGTGCCCGGCGGGAACTGCGCTCGCTGACGGCCTCGACGGGGACCGGCGACGTCCTCGGGGCCTACGCGGCGATGACCCGGGAGGCCGGCCTCACCCCGCAGGCCCTGGACGAGCGCTGCCGGGACGCGGGCATCCACAAGCTGGACTCCGGTTCGTACGCCTCGGTGACCGAGCCGGCCGGCGGCCCGGTGATCGTCCTGAACGGCTTCCTGCCGGCCCTCGCCGAGGGCTACACCGGGGGCGGTGCCGCAGCGTCCGTCGGACTCCTGGAATGCCACAGCCACCGCGAGATCGACGCCTTGCGCGGGGAGGTCCTGGGAGCGCTCCATCCGGCGCGGGCGGCCCCGGGTTCCCTGCGGGGCGCTCTGGGAGCCCTGGCACGGAGTCGGGGCATCGCGGTCTCCGAAGGCCGCAACGCCGTCCACCTGTCGGCGGGCCACCTGGAGGGCATGTTCCAGGCCTGGCGGTACTTCGCGGCGGCCGACGGACGGGGCATCGAAAGCACCGCCTTCGGCGCGAGCCTGGCCGAGCGGGGCGTACCGGTGACGTCGGTGGCGGAGCTCGCCGCCGACCGCAACCTCACCGAGGACTCCGGGGAGACCATCTCGCCACACGGCGCCACCGAAGGACTGCGCCGCGAGGACGCGCTCGACCGGGTACGCGCATGGGCCACCGGAAAGGGGCTGGGGACGACATGAACACCCTCGAACGGGGGCTCGCGGGGCGCACCGCGGTGGTGACCGGCGGCGCGCAGGGCATCGGCGCCGCGGTGGTCGCCAGACTGTGCGCGGAGGGATGCCGTGTCCTGGTCCTCGACAAGAGCGCCGAGCACGGCCGCGCCGCCGTGAAGGAGTGGCGCGAGCACGGTCACGAGGTCAGCCTGGCGGTGGCCGACGTGGTCGACGAGGAGGCGGTACGGGCGGCCTTCTCCGGTCTCCCGGCCGGCTGGGCGGCGCCCACCCTGCTGGTGAACCTCGCCGCGGGCTTCGTCTTCAAGGGCCTGGACGCCACCCCGCAGGAGTGGCGCGCCGCACTCGACCCCACCATCGTCGGACTGTCCCTGGTCACCCGGGAGTTCGTCGCCGGACTGCCGCGGGACGCTGCCGGCGCCGCGATCGTGAACATGGCCTCCATCTCGGCGCACATCGCGCAGAGCGGATACCTGACCTACAACACCGGCAAGTCGGCGGTGCTGGGATTCACCCGCTGCGCGGCCCAGGAGCTGGCCCCCCGCGGCGTCCGGGTCAACTCGGTGAGTCCCGGGACGGTGTGGAACGCCAACAACGAGCGCTACCACCGCGAGGCCCTCGGTCTCGACCGGGCATCGGCGGAGGCCGCCCCGGAACACGGCGGGAAGTTCCTGCTGGGACGGTTCGCCGACCCGCAGGAGATCGCGGCGCCGATCGCGTTCCTGCTGTCCGCCGAGGCCGGCTTCATCACCGGCACCGACCTGCCGGTCGACGGCGGATACCTGGCGGTGTGAACGGTGATCGATCTGCACACCCACCACGAGCGCTGCGGTCACGCCACGGGATCGCTGCGGGACTACGTCACGGCGGCGCTCGACCGGGGCGTCAAGGTCCTCGGACTCTCCGACCACACCCCGATGTTCGCGGAGGAGGAGGACCAGGCGCTGCCCCGCGTGGCGATGCCGAAGTCACGGTTCCCCTCCTACATCGCCGAGGCGCTCGCCCTGAAGGAGGAGTTCGCGGGCAGCATCGAGATCCTCGTCTCCACCGAAGCCGACTTCTTCCGCGGCCGGATGGACGCCTACACGAAGGCGCTGAACGCGTACCCCCTGGACTACGTCATCGGTTCGGTCCACATGTTCGAGGGCCGGGACATCTTCGACGTCACCCGCTGGGAGACCGTCGAGGAGGACGACCTCGGCGCCGTCAAAGCGCGCTACTTCCGGGAGATCGCCGCCTGCGCCCGGTCCGGCCTGTTCCACGTCATGGGCCACGTGGACGCGCTGAAGGGCAACCACCCGCGGCTGGGCGCCGCTCCCGCGCCCGCCGCCTCCGACGAGATGCTCCGCGCGATCCGGGACTCCGGCGCCGTGATGGAGGTCAACACCTCCGGCGGCACCAAGATGTGCGGCGGCTGGTACCCCGAGTTCGACCTGCTCGAACGGGCCCACCACTTCCGGGTCCCGATCACCTTCGGCTCCGACGCGCACGTCCCCGAACGGGTGGCCGACCAGTACCCGGAGGTGGCCAAGGTGCTCGGGGAGATCGGTTTCCGGACCTGGACCGTGTTCCGCCGCGGCGCCCCCGTGACCCGCCCGCTGTTCTGACCGCCGCGGCTGCCGACCGGCGTCCGCTCCGGCCGCCACCGCGACACCCCGCAGGAAGTCCCCGACCGTTCCCCGTGGAGTCCCCATGCTCGTCAGTGACCTCGTATCCCGTGACCCGGACGGGGCGACCACCCGGTTCCTGCGCGTCCGGGACCAGACGTTGAAGATCGTCACCAATTCGCCCGAGGCCGACGGCCTGGTCTCGGAGACCTTCTGCCCGCCGGGCATGCTCGGCGTCGTCGAGAGCGACCGGCGGGAGGAACCGGACCTCGTGATCGCCGACGTGGCCCGGGATCCCTCCGCGGTGGCCGAGTTGCTCCAGTGGTCGGGCGAGACGGCCGTACGGGGCGAGTACGAACTCACGCGCCACTACCGGCAGCCGCGCTTCGACGGCGAGGGCCACACCGTCTTCGTGCTCCGCGACCAGAACTCCGACGAGGTGGCCGCCCTGATCCGCACCGAGGGACGCATGACGCTCGTGCGCCCCCGGTCCGGGCTGGGGGACCGGTGGCTCACCCGGATCATCCGCGACGTGGCCACCAGGATCGCCAAGGCCGAGGGCTCCCTGGTCCTTCACTCCTCCGCCTTCGCGCACGAGGACGGCGCCTACCTGGTGATCGGTGACTCCGGGGCCGGCAAGTCGACGACGGCCATCGCACTGGCCCGGCTGCTGCCCTCGGCCGGCTGGATGGGCAACGACCGCATGCACCTCGACCTGCGCGGACCGGGCTACCAGGTGACGGCCTGTCCGCTGCCGCTCGCCGTCAACAAGGGCTCGCTCGACGTCATGGGCGTCACCGACTTCGAATCCTGGTCCGTGCGGGCGGGCTTCCCGCCGGCCGGATCGGACTGGGACCGGTTCCAGGGCGAGGACAAGCTGAAGCTGAGCTCGCGGGAAGTCGGCCGGTACCTCGGCGTCCGGGTCGTGCCGAACGCACCGCTGGCGGGCGTGATCCTGCCCCGCGTGGACCGCGAGGCGGGCTACTCCCTCGCCCCCGCGAGTGCCGCCCACGCCGCCGAGGTGATCACCCGGAACTGCTTCTCCCTCGACGACAACCTGTACGGCGAGGACTGGCTGGACGTCCCCGTCCGACGACGGGCGGCGCCCCCCTCGATCGACGCCTTCCTGGAACACCTGGCGAAACTGCCCGTGTTGCGCTGCTCCGTGGGCAGCGCGGCCGACGTGGCGAGGCTCGCGGCCGACTTCGAGGACCGCGTACGCAGATGAGCGCGCGCCCGCCGGACCACGGATCACGGGCCGCCCGGGGGCGCGGCCGCCTCCAGCTTCGCGGCGGCCTCGGCGACCAGGTCCAGATTCCGGCGAAAGCGCGTCCAGAAGCGCTGGACCCAGCCCAGGTACCAAGGGCCCAGACTCGCGTCACGCCGCCCCAGCAGGGTGACGTGGCCGTGCCTGGGCAGGAACCACAGCGCGCCGAGGCGAGCCAGGTCGAGGGCGCCCGAGTACGGCATGCCCAGACGGGCGTGCAGCCGGCCGAGGAAGAGGCCCGTCGCGTCCGGGTCCAGCGCGAAGTCACCCCGCCCGAGGCGGCAGGAGAGCCACAGCGCCTTGCCCGCGTCGGCGGGCCGACGGGAGAAGCCCGCCTCGTCCCAGTCGATCACCGTCAGGCGGCCGGGACCGTCCGCTATCAGGTTGCGGCCGTGCAGGTCGCCGTGGTGCACCAGCAGGTCGTCCACGCCCGTCAACCGCGCCGCGCCGCACCGCAGTTCGTCGAGGTGCGCGTCCATGGCGCGGCCCAGGGCCCGCCACTGCCCGGTCAGGAGCGGGTCCACGAGCGACCGCTCCGACCGGGCCCCGTCCAGCCACGGTGAGGCGTAGTCCCCGACCAGCGCGTCCTCGGCCCGCACTCCGTCCCCGCGCGCGGCCAGGTCGGCGAGGACGTCGACGACCCCCGTGATGTGCCGCCGCGCGTCGTCCGCCGGCGTTCCGGGCGCGTACGGACGCACCACCACCAGCCGGGGCCGCTCCGCCCCCTCGTGGAAACCCAGATCGAGGATCGGCGGGTACCAGGGCGTGCCCCGCAGGGCGGAATCGACGCGGCCGATGCGCCGGAACTCCGCGACGGAGGAGCGCTCCGCGCAGTGCACCTTCACCGACAGCGCCCGGCGGCCCCAGGCCACCCGGTAGGAGGAGTTGAGGCCCCGGCCGTCGAGGGGCTCGGCCCGCCCCGCGGTGACGAGTTCCACGACCCCGGCGACGGTGGGCGGCCCGGCTCCCCTCACGAGGGCCGGCCCGCCGCACCGCCCTCGAACCAGTCGGTCACCGCAGCGACCAGCTTGTCCAGCGGCAGGGTGCTGTCCAGCCGCAGCACCGGGCAGGTGAGTCCCGCCAGCCAGCGCTCGTCCCTGGACCGGCGGCCCGGCACGTCGGTGTCCTCGTAGCCCCTCGCCCAGTCCATGAAGTCGTGGTGGGCCGTCTCCAGCGCCCCGCCGGTGCCGATCTCGTCCCCGTACCGGACGACCTCGCGGCGCATCAGCCGGTCCATCCGGACCTGTGGGTCGATGGTCAGGAACACCACGCCGTCGGCCCGCGCGATGACGCCGTCACCCCAGCCCCGCAGCGTCCCCGACAGCACCCAGGCGGCGCGCGGCACGAACAGCGCGTCCATCAGCGCCAGACGTTCCTCGACGGGTCGCTTGTGGGTGTAGGGCGGATTGGTCGGCAGCCACAGGTAGTCGTCCACGTCCGCGTGAGCCGCCGCCCACAGGGTCGCGAGCGCGCGGCCGAGAGTGGTACTGCCCGCCCCGCTCGGCCCCGTGACGAGCAGTCGGTGCGTGTGCATCCGACGCCTCCCCCTTCCCTCGGGTGTCCCCTGACCGGGCGCACCAGACTAACCGGCCGACCCGCCCCGCGACACGGCGCACGGGAAGACGCGTCCCCGTCGCGCCGGCGCGGACCCGCGCCGCGCGGTGCGGACAAGACCCCGCGCGGCGGCTACGCTCGCCGCCATGCCGAATGCACTCGTGTCCGGTGTCTCCCGGGGCCTGGGGGTCCACCTGTGCCGCGCACTGCGGGCGGCCGGCTACCGCGTCCTGGGCGTGGGCCTGTCGCCCTCGCCGGGTGGCGACCACGTCGACGACTACCGGGTCCTCGACCTGCGCGAGCCGCTCGCCGACGACCTCTTCGCCGCCGAGGACGTGGACGTGCTGGTCGCCAACGCGGGCGTCTACCTGGACGACCCCCGGATCGGGTACGGCGACCTCCTCTCGCTCACCCTCGACGACCTGCGGGACACCTTCGAGGTCAACCTGTTCGGCACCGCGCGACTGGTCCTGCGCTACGCCCCCCGGATGCTCGCGCGGGGCTCGGGCCGGATCGTCTGCGTCTCCTCGGGCATGGGACGCCTCCAGGACGCGGACGGCGCCTCCTTCGCCTACCGGTCGTCCAAGCTGGCGGCCAACTCCCTGGTCCTCTCGGTGGCCCGGCACTTCGCCGCGGCCCCCGGTGACCTGGCCTCCTTCGCGTACTGCCCGGGCTGGATCCGTACCGACATGGGGACGCCCGACGCCCCGAACGAGCCCGCTCCGGCCGCCGACGACCTGGTGCGACTGCTGGGCGAGCCCGCCGCACGGTCCAACGGCAGGTTCTTCCGGGGGCTCGACGAACTGGGCTGGGACACCCGCGGGCCCATGGTGTCGGAACCCGACTGAATCCCATGTCCGTTCCGCTCTGCGGAATCGCCCGGGACAGGCCCGGCCGTCCTTGTCATGATCGGCCGTGAAGACCGGGACCCGGCACGACGCGGGCCCCCACCCAGACACGGGGGTGACAAGCGGCATGACATCGAGCGCACCCACGCACCGGTACACCGTCCGTTCCCACGTCGAGAGCACCGGCCTGACGTGCTCCCCGTCCGTGGCGCGACACATCGACCGCCTCGCACGTCCCTACCTGTCCCTCGAACCGGGCCCCTGCCCGCCCGGGGCCTGGGAGGTCGTCGCCGACACCGAGCCACCGGCGGGCGCCCGACCGGAAACGGTCACCGCGCAGGGTGAGACGAGCATCCACTACGCCGTCGACGGCCCGCGGCGGATCCTCCACCACCTGGCCCCCCGGGGCGAGGCCTGGGTGACCCAGTCCCTCCTGCGGGCGACCCGGGCGATCCACCGCTCGGCGGCGAGCCGGCAGGGCATGCTCTTCCTGCACGCCGGCCTCGTGGAACTGGACGGGCTGGGCGTCGCCCTCGTCGGCGGCAGCCGCGCCGGCAAGACCACCTTCGTCATGGCGAGCGTGCTGCACGGCGCGGGCGTCATGGTGTGCAACGACGACGTGAGCCTCACGGCGGAACCGGACGGGAGCGGGGTCCTCGGCGTCGGATGGCCGCGGTCCGTCTCGGTACGACTGGACACCCTGGACCTGTTGTTCGGGCGGCAGGCGGCGCGGGCGGCACGGTCCTCCCTGACGCACCCCGCCAACCAGACGCTGGGGAGCCTGCGCGAGTCGGGCGTCGAGGAGCACGGAACGGCCCTGATCTACCCCTGGGAGTACGCGACCCTGCTGGACACCCGCATCGGCCGGTCGGCCGCCGTCGACGCGATCGTCCACCTCAGCCTCGCCGACGATCCGTCGGAGACCGGCGTGTCGGACGTACCGCGGGCCGAGCGCGCCGGACTGCTGGAACGACACGTCCTGGGCGTGCCCAACAAACACCTCAACATCTTCGGCCACGCACCGGACGACGCCACCGCCCACCGGACCCGTGACGCCCTCGCGGCGCTGCCCACCTTCCGCTTCCGGTACGCGTTCGAGGACGTGAGCCGGGAGGTGGCACGGCTCACCGACCACCTCCGCGCCCGGGTGCCGGCCCCGGCACGCTCCCCGCAGGGGTGAGGGCCGGGACGCGCCCCGTTTCCACCCGGCCGGCCACCGGCCGGGCCATCGCACCCCGACAGAGAGGGGCAGGGCAGCCGTGCTCTCCTTCCGTACACACGTCGCCGCGGTCCCCGGCATGGACGACTTCGACGAGGAGGCCGTCCTCGCGAAGATCCACCTCGCCGCCGACGACATCCTGATGCTGTCCGGTTCGCTCGTGGACGGCTCCGGCACCCCGTCCTCGGACTTCGACTTC
The DNA here is from genome assembly GCF_044766345.1 of Streptomyces sp. NPDC102278. Lineage (NCBI taxonomy): Bacteria > Bacillati > Actinomycetota > Actinomycetes > Kitasatosporales > Streptomycetaceae > Streptomyces > Streptomyces sp. NPDC102278. The sequence goes on from NZ_JBIWLV010000012.1 coordinate 55,303, forward strand.
TGCGTCATCGCCCGGACGAAGGACGAGAGGTTCCACCGCGACACCTTCCCCCGCGAGCAGCACATGCGGTACTACACCAGCGGCGACCGGGTGAAGGCGAGCTTCGACTACCTGCCCCACAGCCTGCTCGGGGTGGACGTCGAGTACTGGACGGTCCAGGAGGTCGCCGCCATGCTCACCTCGCACGCGCGGCTCTACGCCCAGATGCGGACCCGCGCCCGCAAGTCCTCCGGATTCGCGGCGTCGGCCGTCGACTTCCGGGTCCTGTCGCGGCTCACGTACGGGATCCCGCTCACCAACGCCGCCGCGTTCGGGGAACTCGCCGCGGAGGTGCGCCCCGGGGAGGTCGCCTACACGGCCTTCCGCGCGTCCGTCGGCAGCTACCCCGACTTCCGTGACCTGGCCGGCATGTGGGCCCAGGGAGACCACACATCGGCGCTGATCGCGGCGCGCAAACTGGGCGTCGACACCTTCCGGGGCCTCACGCACGTCCACGGCAACACCAACCGCAACCCGAAGTACCTGGCCCGCTTCCTGGCCCGCCTGCCCCTGCCGGCCGAACTGCGCCGCCGGTTCGACGAGTTGAACGCCTTCGGCGTGGGTCCGCAGGCCGACGCCGGCGACGCCGTCCTGGAATGGCTCGACCTCATCGACCTCGCCTTCGCCGAGATCCGGGCCGGCCGCGAGAAGGCGGACGCGTTCGTCGGCCGCGCGGACTTCCTCGACCTGCTGAAGGAAGAACTGCACGAGAGCATGACCTGGAACGCCGAGATCTCCAACGAGTACTGCTTCCGCGCCCGCGAGGCCGAGCCCGGCCTGCCCTCCCTGCGCGAGCTGCTCTCCGCCATGACCGCCCGCGGCGCGGCGCCGCACCACCTGCCGCTCCAGGACTGGGCGAAGGGCCGTACGGCACCCGTCGGGGAGAACAACAAGTCCGCCTGAGGGGCCGCCAGGCCTCCGTCCAACACCTGGGGGAGACGCCCTTGTGCCGGATCTACGGCTACTTCGGATCCGATCGCGACGTGCGCGCGATGGAGGCCGCGCGCGACGCCCAGCTGCCCGGCGGCCCCGACCGGCAGGCCCACGTCCGGGGGGAGGGCTGGGGCCTGGGCTGCAACCGCCTCGCGATCCAGGACCCTTCGCACGGCCGGCAGCCGTTCACCAACACCGACGGATCGTTGCACGCCGTGTTCAACGGCGAGATCTACAACTTCCGCGCCATCAGGCGGGAACTCGCCGCGCACGGGGTGCACGTCGACGGCGACTGTGACGGCTCCGTCCTGCTCCCCTACTACGAACTGCACGGCGACCGCTTCGTGGACCGGCTCGAAGGCATGTACGCCATCGCCCTGGTGGACCTGCGCTCCGGCCGGCAGTTGAAGCTGTGGAGCGACCCGCTGGCCGTCAAGAGCCTGTACTACGAGGCCACCGCGGACGGCGTCGCCTTCGCATCCGAACCGGGCGGCCTCGCCGCACTGCGGACGGGCCGCCTCGACGTGGACCCGTACGCCGTCGACCACTACCTCAACTGGCAGTGTCTGCCGCCCGGTTCGTCGCTGTACACCGGTGTGTCCGCCCTCCGGGCGGGCGAGCACCTGGTCCACGACGGCCACGCGAGCGTCGTCCGAGCGCGCCTGCCCACCCGGACGCCCCCGCCCGACGGCACCTGCACGCCCGCTCGACTCGGCTCCCTGCTGACCGGGGAGGTGGAGCGGATGTCACTCCAGTCCGCGCCCGTGGCCGTGCAACTCTCCGGGGGCCTCGACTCCGCCGTCCTGGCAACCCTGCTGGGCCGCCGCCGCACCGACGTCACCGGCTTCCACGTGACCCACGAGGGCACTCACCCGTCCGACGAGGAGACCTACGCCCGGGACGCCGCCGCGCACGCCGGCATCCCGCTCGAAGTGGTCGAGATCCGCGAGGCCGAGCTGCCCGAACTGATCCCGCCCATGGTGGCGGCGCTGGGCTCTCCCAACGCGACGCCCCACGCGTTGAGCGCGTACGTCCTCTTCCGGGAGATCGCTGACCGTTCCTTGCGGGTCTGCTTCGTGGGCGACGGGGCGGACGAACAGTTCGGCGGCTACCGCCGCTACAGCACCGCGCTCGCCGCCACCGACGACACCTGGCGCGAGCGCTACCTGGACCGGCTCTCCCTGGTCCCGCACGCGCGCTACCGCCGGCTCTACACGCCCGAGTACCGGGCGCTGCTCGACTCCGGCGGCAGCAGCCGCGCCCGCGCGCGGGAACTGCTCGGACCGCCGGCCCCCGCACGCCTGGAGCAGCTGCTGACCTTCGACCGGCTGCACAAACTCCCCGGCCTGAACCTCCGCAAGCTCGACCACCTCTCCATGGCCCACGGCATCGAGGGCAGGGTCCCCTACTGCCAGCCGGCCGTCACCGACTTCGCGCGGCGCACCCCCGACGCCCTGAAGGCCACCGCGGTCCGGCGCAAGGGGATCCTCTGGGACGCCGGCGCCCCGCTCGTCCCGGACTCGGTGCGCACACGGCAGAAACAACCCTTCACCTTCCCCGTCGACGCGTTCCTGGCGCCCGGTACCAAGCTCTGGGAGTTCGCGACGGACGTGCTGGCCCGGCCGCGGCTGCGCACCGACGGATTCCTGAGCGGCGCCGCCGTCCGAGAAGTCCTGGACACCCACGCCGTCCGGCGCGACCAGGCCCGACTGGTGTGGGGGCTGATGATCCTGGAGCTGTCCCTTCCGTGAGACCCCGTCACCCGGGCCGCGCGGACGCGGTACCGTCCCGAAACAGGGCAGGACCCACCCACCCCTTCGAAAGAAAGGCGCACCGGTGCGCAGCATCCACGTCGTCACCCACCCGGAGGCGAGCCACCACGTCGAGGGCCTGGTCGGCGGCTGGCACGATTCCACGCTGACCCCCGAAGGACTGCGGGAGGCGGCCGCGATCGCCCGCGCCCTGCGGACCGAGATCCCCGAGGACGCCGACGTCGAGTTGATCTCCTCGGACCTCCTGCGGACCCGGCGCACCGCGCAGGAGATCGGTAGCCTGCTGGGCGTGGAGGCGGCCCTGGACCCCCGGCTGCGGGAGAAGTCGTACGGAGAGGCCGAGGGCAGGCCCCAGGAGTGGCTGGACAAGAGGTTCGTGCCCCCGCCCGCGACCGGCGACCGGATGGGCCACGACGAGGGCATCGAGGGAGCGGAGACGCGGGCCGCGTTCGCCGGACGGATCTACGAGGCCATGGACGGGATCCTGCGACACCCGTACGAGCACCAGGTCATCGTGACGCACGGCTTCGCGCTGACCTTCGTGGTGGCCGCCTGGATCGGCATGCCGATCGACTCCCTCGGCCACGTCAACTTCCGAGTGGCCTCGGGCAGCATCACCCATCTCCGCGAGGACGACTTCTTCCACAACCGCCAGCTCGTCCGCCTCGGAGACACCCGCCACCTCGAAGGCTGATCAGCGTGTCGCCGCTTCAGGGGCGGTCGCCGGTGCCGCCCTCGACGGGCGCCGAGGTGGGGTGGTGGCCGCCTGGCCGCGGCGTCCGGCGGGCGTCGCGGATGCTGTCGCGGGCCGCCGCGGCGATGGCCTGGGCGGTGATCCCGAACTCGGTGTACAGGCGCTCGTAGTCGGCCGAGGCGCCATAGTGCTCCAGGCCGACGATCCGGCCGGCGTCGCCCACCACGTCGCGCCAGCCCTGCCCGACAGCGGCTTCCACACTGACCCGGGCGCGCACGGACGGGGGCAGGACCCGGTCCTGGTGGTCCTGGGGCCGGGCCGCGAACCATTCCCGGCACGGCATCGACACCACGCGTACGGCGACGCCGTCGTCCGCCAGGAGCGCGCGGGCTTCCAACGCCAGGTGCACCTCGGAGCCGGTCGCGATCAGGATGACGTCGGGCACGGCCCCGTCCGCCGCGTCGACCAGGACGTATCCGCCCGCGGCAGCCTCCTGGGCGGGCGCGTACTCCCCGCCGTCGCGGTCCAGGACGGGCAGGTTCTGCCGACTCAGGATCAGCCCGGCCGGCCGGTCGTGGTGTTCGAGGACGGCGCGCCAGCACGCGGTGGTCTCGTTCGCGTCGGCGGGGCGCACCACGTCCAGGCCGGGGATGGCCCGCAACGCGGCCAGGTGTTCTACGGGCTGGTGGGTGGGTCCGTCCTCGCCCAGACCGATGGAGTCGTGGGTCCACACGTAGATGGCCGGCAGCTTCATCAGCGCGGCCAGCCGCACCGCGGGCCGCATGTAGTCGGAGAAGGCCAGGAAGGTTCCGCCGTAGGGGCGGGTGAGGCTCTGTAGCGCGATGCCGTTGAGGACGGCGCCCATGGCGTGCTCGCGGATGCCGAAGTGCAGGGTGCGCCCGTACGGCCCGCCCTTCCAGTCCTTGGTCTGGCGGTCGGCCGGCACGAAGGACGGTTCCCCGGCCATGGTCGTGTTGTTGCTTCCGGCGAGGTCCGCGGAGCCGCCCCACAGCTCGGGAAGGACGGACGCCAGCGCGCTGAGGACCTCACCCGAAGCGGCTCGGGTCGCCATTCCCTTCGCGTCGGCGGGGAAGACGGGCAGGACGTCCGACCAGCCGTCGGGAAATCGCTGTTCTTGCAGGCGGTCCAGCAGCGCCGCGCGTCGCGGATGCGCGCTCCGCCAGGCCTCGAAGCCCTCGTCCCACGCGGCGTGTGCCCGCCGGCCCCGCTCGGCGACCTCACGGGCCCGGGCCAAGACCGCCTCCTCGACGGCGAAACGCGCGTCGGGGTCGAAGCCCAGGAGCGTCTTCGTGGCGGCGATCTCGTCCTCGCCCAGCGCGGAGCCGTGCGCCTTGCCCGTGTTCTGTTTGGTGGGCGCCGGCCAGCCGATCAGGGTGCGCAACATGATCAGGGAGGGCCGCCCGGTCTCCTGCCGGGCGGCGTGGACGGCTGCCAGGAGCGCGTCGACGTCCTCGACGTACTCGCCGGTTACCGTCCAGTCGACGGTCTGTACGTGCCAGCCGTAGGCGGCGTAGCGGGCCGGGACGTCCTCGCTGAAGGAGACGTCGGTGTCGTCCTCGATCGAGATGTGGTTGGAGTCGTAGAACACCGTGAGGTTGCCGAGTTCCTGGTGTCCGGCCAGGGAAGAGGCCTCGGCGGTGACGCCTTCCATCATGTCGCCGTCGGAGGCGATGACGTAGACGTGGTGGTCGAAGGGGCTGGTGCCCGGCTCGGCGTCGGGGTCGAGCAGTCCGCGTTCGCGGCGCGCGGCCATCGCCATGCCGACCGCGGCGGCCAGCCCCTGCCCCAGCGGCCCCGTGGTGATCTCCACGCCGGGGGTGTGCCGGTGCTCCGGATGCCCGGGGGTGGTCGAGCCCCAGGTCCGGTACGCCTCCAGGTCCGACAGCTCCAGGCCGTAGCCGGCGAGGTAGAGCTGGATGTAGAGGGTGAGGCTGGAGTGACCGCAGGAGAGCACGAAACGGTCGCGTCCCAGCCACTGGTCATCGTTCGGGTCGTGCCGCATGACGTTCTGGAACAGCAGGTAGGCCAGGGGGGCCAGGCTCATCGCCGTCCCCGGGTGACCGTTGCCGACCTTCTGCACCGCGTCGGCCGCCAGCAGCCGCACGGTGTCGACGGCGCGTACGTCGACCTCGTCCCACCCCGCACGCTCCGCCACCGGACCGGCCAAGGACCGGTCGCGCCGGGTCGTTCCGCCGGATCGTTCGTTCGTCATCGCTTCTCCTTCGTCAAGCCGGCGGCCGGTTCGGCCGAACCGGTGAACCGGATCAGAGCCGGGGACCGACCGGAGCCCTTTTCGCGGCAAGCGCCACGGTTCGCAGGGGTGGGTGATTCATACGTGCCCGGCTACCCCGCCCGTCCCGGGTGATATCAACCCGGCCGTGAATTGGCCCCTTCGGGGCACACCCACCTGAACGGCGCCCGGACCGGAGCCCACCATGTCCCTGCCGAGCCGGGCGTGACGGGCCCCCGCGGAACACTTCCACGTGTGATGGCTTTCGCGGGGGCAGGAGAACCACCATGAGCATCCCGGAAAGCCCCGCCGAGCACGATCACCCCGACATGCTCCTGCCCCTCCTGACCGCCTCCGCCGGTCACCTGCTGCGCACCGTCGAGGTTCTGACCGCCGAACAGATCAGGGCCGCCTCCCTGCTGCCCGACTGGACCCGTGCACACGTACTGGTCCATCTCGCCCGAGGCGCGGATTCCCGCCTCCGCCTGCTGACGACCGCCCGGGGCGGCATCGACCTGCCCCAGTACCCCGACGAGGCGACCCGGGCACGCGAGATCCGCCAAGGCGTGCTCCGCGACACCGAAAGCATCCGGGTCGACTTGCGGACGTCGCTGGGCGAACTGCTGAGCGCCATCGCCGAACACCCCGCAGAGGCATGGGACGTCCCGGTGCGATGGCTCGGGGGAGGGCTGCGGCCGGTACGCGGGGTCCTCTGGAGTCTGCTGCGAGAGCTGGAGGTCCACCACGTCGATCTGGCGACCTCCTACGTACCCGCCGACTGGCCGGCCGCCTTCGTCACTCGGGAACTGCGGAACACCGTGAGCGGACTGAAGGCCGACCCGGCCATGCCACCCGTACGGATCAGCGCGGACGACGAGGCCTCCCAGCGCGACGCCGGGGGAGGCCGGGGCCCACTCGTGAGCGGGTCGGCAGCCGACATCCTGGCCTGGCTGACCGGCCGATCCCGGGGAACCGCCCTCACCGTCGATCCGCCCGGCGCACTTCCCCGGGTCCCGGCCTGGAGGCACTGAGCGGCAGCGCTGTCCGCGCGGGCCGCACGAGGGGCCGTCCCCGTTTGCTTGCTCCGCGTGGTGGACTCAGCCCCTGTGCTGCATCGTTACGTGGAGTAAACAAGTCTTCGCGTGCCGCAACCCGCGCGAGCACGGTCGTGCGTGACCGCGCGCAGCGGTGCATTCGAACGGAGCGATCCATGAGTGACCACGCGATACCCGAGGTCGACGGAGGGGTCGAGGCAGCGGTCGGGGCCGCACCCGAGGCCGGGGAGGAACGGGCGCAGGCCCCCGGTACCGCGACCCCGCCGCCCGCGCCGACCTGCGCACCCGCCGTTTCCCCACCGTCGGGGGAGGCGGACGACCTGGAAGAGGGGTCGCGCCCGGTCGGTGACGCCGCCTGCCTGCGTACGCTGCTGGAGACCGCGGTGACCCGCCGGTCCGTGGACGAGGTGGCTGACCTGGTGACGCTGCTGCGGCGTTCCGGGCAGGTACCCGACGCGGCGGACCACGCCTTGCGAGCCGCCGCGATCAGCCGCCCCATCGAGGACGTCATCGCGCTCGCCGTACTCCTCGCGGGGGACGACCAGCCGCTGGGCGAACAGGAGTCCGAACCTCAGCCGGAGTTCCCGCCCCGCCCGCAGTTCGAGCCGCGGTTCGAGGCTCAGCCGTCGCCGGGGACCAAGGAGGGCGCGGTGTATCCGGCGGAGCCGGATCGGGAACCCGCTGACGGAGCCTTCGGCCCCAACGACGACTTCCCTTCGTGGGAGGCACCCGCCGACGAGTCGCCGAAGGTGCCGAGCCTGCCCGGCCGCGGCTTGCGGTGGCCCGTGGCGGCGGCCCTGGTCGTCTCCGCACTCCTGTACCTGCCCCGCGATCCCGCCGCCTTCCTCGCCCAGGGCGGGCCGTCGGCATGGATCCTGCCGGGTCTGGCGGGCGTGTGCCTGACCCTCGCCGTGCTGGTGCTGGTGCGGGACCGCGCAGGGGTGTGGTCGGCGACGACCATGACCGGGATCGCGCTCGTGTTGATCCACGTGCTCGCGTCCGTGTTCGGTCTCGACCTCTGGGGCGGCGTGTCGGAGGCCCTGCTGCCCTGGCCCACCGGAGCCTCGATGCTCGCGGCCGGCCTGACCGCCGTCCTTTCGGTCACGGCCCTGCTCTACCGTTCGGACAGGCCGCAGCCCAGCCCCGAACCGCCGGTGTTCGTCCCGCCGGAGGCGGCGCCGGATCCGCTGCACACACCGTCCGATCTGGCACCGGAGCTCGCCCGCGACGCGGAGGCCACGGCCTCATGAGGTGACGGACCGGGTTCTGACCGAGTGGTGCGAGGCGGCCGCCCGACCGTGGCGGCCGCCTCGTCCGTCCCGGGATCGTCCTCCTCAGCCACTCCGTGAGCCGGCCCGTCGTCACTTCTCGTCGCGCTTGGTCACTTCTTGTCGCGCTTGCGCAACGCCTGGGGCTTGTGGACGGCCCTGCGGCCCGACTTGTCGCTCTCCACCTCGTACTGCGGGTCGTCCTTGGAGGCGTCGACGGTACGGCCGACCGCCTCCGTGCGCTGGGTGATCTTCTTCTTGACCTCACCGGGCACAGTCGTGCCGTGGCTCCTCCACGAGACCTTCTCGCCCTTGCCGAACTCGTTGTCCTTGGCCATGACGCTTCCTCCTCCGTTCTCCCTCCCCGGCCCCCGATCATGCTGTTCGGACGTTGTCGGCCGTCAGGCCGGCCTCCAACCCGCGAAACCGCGGGTCCTCGCGTGGGGGCGGGACGGCGCCCCCTGTGGACCGCGGTGAGCCCGGGTGTCGAAGGCGCCCTCCACCGCCGTCAGCCGCAGGGTCTCCAAGACATCGGCCTGACGTTCGGCCCGCGCCAGCAGACGGCCCATGGCCTCGCCGTCGATCCGGGAGTCCGAGCGGGACAGGATCCGCAGCGCCCGCCACAGCTCCTTCTTGCCCTCCACCCCCACCCGGACCGCCTCCAGTTCGAGAACGTCGCTCAGCGGCGACCGGGAGATCAACCGTCCGTTGAGCTTCAGGCGACCCGCCTTCTCCGCGAGCACGCCCAGGAGCATCCTGCGGTGTCCGAGCGGTACGTCGAGAGCCGTCATGATCTCGCGCAGACTGTCGCGATCGGCCGTCACCGCCTCAGCGAGTTCCGTCAGACGCGGCCCGGCCGCGGTATCCGCGTGGGAGCGGGTCATCCGCCGCAGCAGGGCCACCCCGGCCCCCGCCCCGGCGAGATGGTCGTTCAGGTACAGGCCCAACAGGCGATCGGGATCCGAAGCCCGTCGGGATCGCTCCGGCTTGTGCCGCATGGCAACGCTCCCCTCAGCCGTGCCCCGGGAGCACGTCATTCGAGTCATTGGGCCCCGGTCATCAGGCCGTGGTCATCGGGCATCCGCGCTCGCCCCTCCGCGTGCGGCGGACCGCGTCGCCGGTGCGGCGGCCGACACACCCCCGTTGGACGGGGTCAGGTGGTAGACGGCGAAAGCACTGTCGATGACCGGCATCGCGACATTGCGGACCCGCACGCCGCCCGCGGTCACACCGTGCTCCGTGCCCAGGTGGGCGTGGCCGTGGACGGCGAGGTCCGCGCCCTCCTCGTCCATCGCCTCGGCGAGAAGGTAGCTGCCGAGGAACGGAAAGATCTCCGGGGGCTCACCGGCCAGGGTGTCCGGGACCGGCGCGTAGTGCGTCAGGGCGATCCGCAGGTCGCAGCCCTGGTCGGCCACCTCCCTCAGGGCCCTGCCGAGTCCCTGGGCACACCTGCGGGTGTAGCGGATGAAATCCTTCATCTCCGGTTCGCCGAACTCGCTTCCGCTGCGCCCGGCGAAGCCGCCACAGAACCCCTTGACCCCCGCCACGCCGACACGCGTACCGCGGACGTCCAAGACCACCGACGTCCCCTCCAGGACGTGCACGCCCTGTGCGGCGAGTTCCCGCGCGACCTCGTCCTGCCGGTCGCTCTGGTAGTCGTGGTTGCCGAGCACCGCGACGACGGGTACGGGAAGCCCTGCCACCTCGCCCGCCACTACGCGCGCCTCTTCCGGAGTGCCGTGCCGGGTGAGATCGCCCGCGAGGAGAAGCAGGTCGGCGTAGTCGCCGAGCGTTTCGAAGGCGGGGCGCAGGGCGCCGGCACTGTCCGGCCCCAGATGGATGTCGCCGACGGCCGCTATCCGTGTCACAGGAGCTCCTCGGAGTGATCGGGCGGACACATGTGGTTCACGGTCAGGTCCTCGTGCCATTCGACGCCGTCGAGTTCCTCGGTGGCCGCGCGCAGGACGGCCTCGCGGCTCGCATCGCTGCAGACGCTGCCCCGCAGCACCGCGTGCGTGCCGTGCGCCTCGATCTGCAGGCCGAGTTCGGCGATGTCCTCGCGAGCGAGACGTTCGCGCAGGTGGGCGATGCGGTACTCGATGAGGTCGGCCGAGGTCATGACGCGCTCTCCCCAGGGTCGCTACGTTCGATGATCATGAGGCGTTCCAAGAGGTAAAGGAACGCGTCCGGCAACGGATCGGCGCGGTGGTCGCGATCGAGACGGGCCCAGTCGATCCGTTCGCGCAGCATGCGGGCCATCGGGAGCAGGTCACCGAAGTCGCAATAGTGCTCACACAGCGCCGCGAGTCGGCTGTCCATGAGGTCGGTGGGGGACAGGACGGGCATCCGTACCGAGTCCACGGCCCTCACGTCGGCCCGTTCGAGCAGTTCCACGCTGACCGGTCGCCGGGCGAGTTCGAAGATGAGGTCGATCTCCTCTCCGCCCGATCGCCCTTTCACCAGCCAGTCCTCGGGGGCGCGCCGCATCTCGATCCCCCCGGCCTGCAGGGCCTCGATCACCGCGTCCGCATCCTCCGGACACACACAGAAATCGGTGTCGTGCTGGAAGCCGGCCGGCAGGCCGTGGGCGAAGGCGGCCACGCTGCCCGCGAGCGCGAACGGACGTCCCGAGGCCTTGAGCAGAGCCGCCACCCGCTTGGTGGTCTGCAGGATCGCCTGAGTGTGGTCCTGTGGCAGGCCATCGGGGCGAGGGCTACGGAGCAGGCCCTCCGACGGCCCCAGATCGACGGGCAGAACCGCATCGGAGTTCACCGGATGCCTCCTTCCCCGCACGGGGGTAACGGTACGAACCGCACGTTTCAAGGAGACGTCTGACCCGCCTGGACGGTCCCAAACGCCTCGGCCGCGATCCGTCCGGCAGCCGTGATCACACGGGGCGGGGTGGTGTGGTGGCCGGGGCCCGCGTGGACGGGATGCTGCCGGTTCGCGCTGGTCAGCCGATTGGCGGATCGTCCAGCTCGATTCGCGGGAAGGGTCGGGACGCGGTCCCCGGCCGCCCTGCCCGATCCTTGCGAGCACCTGAAACGACACCAAGGGCGGCCCGGGCCGGGCGCAATCGTGGGGCGGGGCGCCGCGGATCCCCGGCCCGTCCTGGGCCCGCTCCCCGGCCCGATGCGCGGCGCGGCAGGCGAAGCCGAGGAAGCGGAGAGGCCGTGTCCACCGCCGGCGGTCTACGCTCGGCATGGTGACGGACAACGAGATCCAACTCAAAGCCATCGCCGCTCTCACGGCCCTGCGGTCCGGGGCCGACACCGATTTCGTCTCGGGCCTGCTGGCAGATGTGATCCCCTCACAGTTCCTCGTCCCCGCCGGAGCCGGCCCGGAAGAGACGGGGCTCGCAGTTCTGGAACAGGTGTCCCAGCCCTTCAACGCGCTGGTCACCGGGTTCATCCTGGCGTTCCAGACGGTCGCCGACGCCCATGACCACACCGAGCCCGAGAACCCCACCGAGGAACTCCTCCAGAACCTCGCACTCACCCTCGCCCTCGAAGACACCGAATGAGGGCGGGCCGTCGCCGGGCCGTGTGACCGGCCGGATGCCACGACCGAGGTGATCAACCAGCCGCCTTCCCCCGGGTGCGGCGGGGCGCGGCAGCCCTGCCGCCTCGGTCGCCGGTGGCAGCTTGTGGGTGCCGGAGCCGAGGCAGGGTCTCTTCCGGCCAAAGCGTGGTCGTCGGCATCAGTCCGTCCACACGAGGGCACGAGAGCCGTATGACTCTCATGCTGCTGTTCCTGCTGCCCCTCGGACTGGCGCTCGTACTCCTGGCCACTCGCGAACCGCCGCGTCACGGCCGACACCGGGAGAGCCGCTGATTCGACCCTCCCCGCTGCGTGACGCCCGACCGAGACGCGGGTGTGTCCTGCCGGCGGGAGTCGGGATGGGATGGGGCCGACCGGATTCGAACCGGCGTCCTCCCACATGCGGTGAAGGCGCGACGACCACTGCGCTACGAGCCCCATCCCGTTCGCGATCATACAAGCGACCCGCACTCCGCCGCTCCGAGTTGATTCGGGGTGATCACTCAGTGGTTCAGCGGCACAGGGCCGTGTCCACGACCTTTTCGACGCGCCCCGTACCCGCTCCGTCGACGGGGATGCCGGTCACGGCGACGTTGGCGGCGCGGCCGTCCTCGGTGACCCCGCCGCGGGTCTCGTACCCGTCGATGTCACCGCCGTGGCCCCAGTAGACACCGCCGCACGAGAGCGGCCTGCTCATGATTCCCAGTCCGTAGCCGGCGCCGGTGTCCCCGATGGGGACGGTGGTGCGCATCTGGGCGAGCTGGGCCTGCGGGAGGAGGCGGCCGGCCAGCAGCTCGGCCAGGAACCGGTTGACGTCGGAGTTGGTGGAGATCATCTGGCCCGCCGTCCAGCCCACGGACGGGTCGAGTTCCGTGACGTCGCGCAGGGGCGCGTCCGCCGCGTCTCGGGCGTAGCCGTGGGGATGGCGTTCGCGGATGGTCATGTCACCGGGGGCCGGGAAGTAGGTGTGGCGCAGTCCGATGCGCTGGATGACGCGCCGGTCCACCTCCTCGGCGAACGGCCGGCCGGTGACCTTCTGGACGATCAGGCCGGCCACCACGTAGTTCGTGTTGCTGTACGACCAGCCCTTCCCGGGGGCGAAGACGGCCTTGCGCTGGAGGGCGATGTCGAGGATGTCGCGGGGCTCGAAGTACCGGTGCCCGCGGATGTCCTCGCCCACGAGGTCCTCGTAATCGGGAAGTCCGCTGGTGTGCTGGAGGAGTTGACGGACGGTGATGTGCTGTCCGTCGATTCCGTCGCCGCGGACGAGGTTCGGCAGGTAGGTGTCGACCATGGCATCGAGGTCGATCTTTCCTTCGCCCACCAGTTGCAGGACGACCACCGCGGTGAACGTCTTGGTGCTGCTGCCGATCCGCACCTGACCGTCGACCGGCACCTTCGAGCCGGTGGCCACGTCGCCCACCCCGGCGGTGTAGTCACGGGTGCGGCCCGTACGGTCCTTGACGCTCGCCAGCGCGGCGGGCAGGCCGTCGCTCTGCACCAGGGCGTTCAGGCCCTGCTGGACGGTGTCCGGCCGGCCGGCGGCAACCGCCGCCGGTGGCGCCAGGGCGGTCAGCGTCAGGACGCCGAGGGCCATCGCCGCTGCGGCTGTCACGCCCCTGCGCGGGTCCGTTCGTCGTTGCCCGGAAAAGGGCGGCCGTTGCCATGACTGTTCGCGCACGAGTCAACTCCCATGGAAGGGTCGGGATACCGGCGATATGTGCCGGGCTCAGCTTGTCCGCCGACGGCCACCCCGGGCGATCCCGCTACCGCCAAGATCCAAAGGGGGGTAACCCCCCGGTGCGGACGGCGCAGCCACGGCCGCCGTCTCGCCCCGTGTCGTGGGACGGCGGGTTGAGGGAGACATTCACGCGCACGGTCAAGATCCACCGCGTCACGGGTCTGTCCCGGCGGGCGGGTGGCCGAGAACAGGTGCGCATGGTGGCGGGAACCGGCGTCCCTGCTGGTGGGCGACTTGCCCCGGAGCGTGCCGCCCGGCGGGCATACGCGTGGTGCCGAGCTGTGCGTGTAACAGGAAGGTATGAGGGGGTGCTCAGGCGGAACGCCTCACCGGCCGGGCGGCTCATGGTGGTCAGAAGGGCTCGTTCGCCCGGAGCAGTACCGATCAGTGCCCGACCAGTACCGACCAGTACCGCACAGCCCCGCACCGCCCCGTACCGACGGGGGCGGCCCACTGGCCCACCGATTCCGAGGAAGCAACGATGCGCGTTCACAAGTTCACCTTCGCAGCCCTGGCCGTTGCCGCCGGTCTCACGCTCACGGCGTGCCAGAACGGCGAAGACGGTGCGGCGCAAGGGGGTGCGTCGTCCGCGCCCCCCGGGTCGCCGGCCGCGTCCGCCCCGGCCTCCCCGGGCGGCGGTTCAAGCTCGGGTGGTACGGACCAGAGCGGCGGCAAGAACTCCGCCGGAACGGGTTCCGACGGGAAGGGCACGGCCGCCGGGGCCGGCTCCGACGGAACCGGCAAGGCCGGCAAGTGCCGCACCGGCGACCTGGAGATCACGGCGATCGACAGCACCGTCGGCGGCGACACCGACGGCACCGTCGCGGTGCAGCTGAAGAACCGCGGCGGTCAGGACTGCACGCTCTCCGAGTACGCGGGCGTCGACCTGAAGACCAGCGCGGGGTCGCTGTCCGCGAAGCGCACCGGCGAGCACCCCGGACCGGTTGTCCTCAAGAAGGGGAAGGCGGTCTCCTTCGGGGTCACCTACCCGCTCAACACGTCGGGCGGATCCGGCGTCCGCGTGACGGGGCTGGTCGTGACCCCGCCGGACGAGACGAAGTCGGTCACCCTCGCCTGGCCGGGCGCCGCCACGCTGCCCGTCACGGAAGGCACCGGCTCCCCGGTCAAGGTCGGCCCGATCGGAAGCGCCGGCCAGGGCGGCTGACCCGCGGTGGGCGGGCGTACCGGGCGGCGGTGCGGAGCCCTTACGGGCCCTGCTTCCGTCCCACGCGGTACGCCGGCCGCCCCTCAGGCCGTGGTGGAAGCCGCGGCCTTGGTCTCGGCTCCCGAGTCCGAGTCCGCGGCCGAGTTCGAGTCCGTGGCATGGTCCGCGCCCGAGTCCGAGCCCGAGCCCGAGTCGGTGGGGGTGGTGTCGATCACGGGCTCCGGGTGCGGGATGCGGTGCAGTCCCCTGCGGTCGTACAGGCGGGTCACGGCGAAGCCGAAGGCCAGCGCGGCGACGAGGGCGACTCCCATGGAGGTCCACGCCCGGGTCAGGCCCGCGTCGGCCTGGGCCCCGTAGTAGAGGAGGGAGCGCAGCCCCTCGGTGATCTGGCGCAGCGGCTCGAACTCGGAGAGGGCGCGGAAGAACCCGGGCAGCGCCTGCACGGGCACGGTGGCGCCCGAGGAGGGGACGGCCATCGCGACGAACACGATGGTGGCCAGCAGCATGCCGGGGGTGCCGAAGGCGGCGAAGAGAGCGAGGCTGCCGACGCCGACGACCGCGATGGTGGCCACCGAGTAGAGCCACAGCAGGCCGAGGTGGGAAGCGTCCATGTCGAGAATGCCGACGGTGGCGACCTCGACCAGGGTGCCCATGACGAGGGACAGGCCGAGCATGAGCGCGATGCCGATGGCCAGGGTACGAACCCGGCTGGTGTGCCGGACGGGTTCGCGCTTGCGGATCGGGCCGAAGTCGGTGTGCAGGTAGCCGAGAGCGGTGTCGACCTGGGAGTTGACCACGTTGGCGCCGAGCATGCCGCAGACGACCAGCACCAGCGCGTAGTAGAAGGCGCTCAGGCCCATGGCGCTGCGGGAGCCGACGGGGTGGCCGTCGGCGACGTTCACGGTCACCGGGTCGGCCAGTTTGAGCCGGGCGGCCGTCGGGATCGGGGCCTTCTGGGAACCCGCCTGCTTGAGGAGTTCCTGACCGAGCTGGGCGGAGGCGGCGTGGGCGGCCTTCTGCGCGGCCTGGGAGGACATGGAGGAGCCGATGCTCCCGGCGGCCTGGTTGGTCAGCACGGTCAGCGTCGGCGCGGCGGGCTTGCCCTGGGATGCGGGTTGCGGGGCGGTGAGGCCGGTCACGGAGGCGGAGAAGTCCGCGGGTATGACGAGGGCGCCGAAGACCTTGCCCTTGCCCAGCCGCTCGTCCGCCTCCTCGCGGCTGACGATCTGCCAGTCGATGCTCCGGTCGCCCTCGGCGGCCTTCTCGATTCCCGACACGACCTGCTCGCCCAGGTTGAGCCGGCGGCCGTTGACGTCGGCGCCGCTGTCGCTGTTGACCAGGGCCACGGGCAGGTCGCGCAGATTGCCCCTGGGGTTGACGTTGCCCCCCACGTAGAGCAGGGCGAACAGCATCGAGACCACTGCGGCGATGAGGCCCGTTCCGATCCACAACTGGGGTCGGCGGAGCACGGAGGGGGGTGTGGGCTGAGGCATCGATTCTCCGGTGCGGCGGCGTTCCTGGACTGGATACTTAAGGTATCCAGTTACTGGATACTGGCAGTATCTTGTTGTGGTGTCCAATCGCCGCAGACGGTTACCGGACCGCGAGACCAGCAGGGAAGCCGCATGAAGATCTCGGAACTCAGCCGCCGCACCGGCGTGCCGGTCGCCAGCATCAAGTACTTCCTGCGGCAAGGGCTGTTGCCCGCCGGGCGGGCGACCGCCGCGACCCTCGCCGAGTACGGGGAGGAGCACGCCCAGCGGCTCCGACTGATCAAGGCACTGACCACGCTCGGCGGCCTCACCATCGCCGCCACCCGCGATGTGCTCGGGGCCGTCGACCAGGCCGAAAGCTCCGAGGGCGCCCTCGGAGCGATCAGCTACGCCCTCCCGGTGCCGGTGGCGGGCAGGCGCCCCGCGGGCGACGAGGAGGAGGCGGAGGCCGACACCACCGCCGGAACCGAGGTGGCCGAGCTGCTCGCGGCCCTGGACTGGCAGGCGCCCGGCACGTCACCGCACGTGACGGGGTTGACGGCGGCCCTGGAGGAGCTGCGCCGGCTGGACGCTCAGTACGCCCCGGGCGAGCTCGCCGCCTACGCGAGGCTCGCCGAGTCGGTGGCCCGGCTGGACCTGGAGCGCGCGGCCGGCCTCGACGACCCGGTGGCCCTGGCGGAGCGCGCGGTCATCGTCTTCGCGATCTGCGCCCCGGTCTTCGAGCTGCTGCGCCGTCTCGCGCAGGAGGACCAGGTCCGACGCCGGGTGGCGGGCGACGACACCGGTTCCTGACCGACCTCCCGCGGCCCACGCCTGCGCATGGCGCCCGGGGGCCGCGGGCGCGGGCGCGACCTCGCGCCGGGGCGATGCGGGGTTTGCGGACCGACGCGTCCGAAGGCGGCGTACCCGGAGCCGGGCAGCGCGCCGCGCCCCTGGACGACCCTCGTGCCTCGTGGGTGCGACGGTCGCGGGATTCACCGCCCGCGCGCCGATGAGAATGCGCCCCGCCGCCGGTCTACCGTTCATGACCAACCTCCTTGGAGGAGCGACCGATGACCGAAACGACGATTCTCGACTTCGCGGCCCAGGGCCGGATCCTCGCCCGACTCGCGGCCCGCGTCCCGGACGCGCGGCTCGCCGATCGGACTCCGTGTCCCGAGTACACCGTCGGCGACCTGCTGGGCCACCTGCTGGGCCTCTCCGTCGCCTTCCGGGACGCGGCCCGCAAGGACCTGGGGCCTACGACGGACACGGCCCCCGACTCGGCCGCCCCCTCGCTGCCCGCCTCTTGGCGCGAGGACCTGCCCCGGGCCCTCGGCGAGCTGGCGGAGGCTTGGAAGGATCCGGCCGCGTGGACGGGCATGACCCGCGCGGGTGGCGTGGACCTGCCGGGCGACATCGCGGGCGCCGTGGCCGCCGACGAGCTCGTGGTGCACGGCTGGGACCTGGCACGGGCCACCGGCCAGGAGTACGCACCCGATCCGGCCGCGCTGAGCGCCTCGCACGCCTTCCTCCTGGCGGCCGCCGGGGAGCAGGGCCGTGACGGGGGCATCTTCGGACCCGTCGTGCCCGTGCCGGACGAGGCCCCCCTCCTGGACCGGGCCGTCGGGCTGAGCGGACGCGCTCCGGACTGGACGCCGCCGACGCCGCGCTGACGACGGGCGTCGCCAGGCCGTGTCCCCGCGCGGGGACGTGGGGGTCGCGGGCCGACGGCCCCTCGTACCGGTTCGGACGGTCCCGGGTGCCGGATCCGCCGCGGGCGCGCACAGTGGGGCTTGAGGACGCACGGCCGCCGCCGCGACGGCGGACACGGCACAGGGCCCGGGCCGTGCCGGTGCAGCGCTGAGGCGCGGACGAGTGAGGATGCCCGATGGCCCAGCCGGCCCAGTCTCCCGAGCTCCTGCCCCCTGAAGACCACGTCATCGTCCTGTTCGGCGCCACGGGCGACCTGGCTCGGCGCAAGCTGCTGCCCGGCCTGTTCCACCTGGCGCGAGCGGGGCTGATGCCTCAGCGGTACCGCATCGTCGGCACCGCTCCGGCGTCAGAGGCCCTCACCGATCAGGAGTTCCGGGCACACGCGCAGCAGGCCGTGGCGGAATTCGGGCGTTCGCGGCCCGAGGGGCCGGGTTGGGAGGCGTTCGCCGACGCCCTGTCCTTCGGCGCGGCCGACACGGGAGCAGCGGACCCCCTGATGAAGGCGGTGCGCGAGGCCGAGGAGGCCCTCGGGGGCAGGCCGCGCCGGCTCTTCCACCTCGCCGTGCCTCCCGTCGCGTTCACCTCGATGATCGACCTGCTCGGCGCGACGGGACTCGCCGAGGGCGGCCGGGTCATCGTGGAGAAGCCGTTCGGCACCGACCTCGTGTCCGCCCGCGCGCTCAACGCCGCCATCCACGCCGTCTTCGACGAGTCACGGGTGTTCCGCATCGACCACTTCCTCGGCAAGGAGGCCGTCGACAACGTCCTGGCGCTCCGCTTCGCCAACGGCCTCTTCGAGCCGCTGTGGAACCGGGAGCACATCAGCCACGTACAGATCGACGTCCCCGAACACATCGACATCCAGGGGCGCGCCCGCTTCTTCGAGGGCACCGGAACGTTCCGCGACATGGTGGTCACCCACCTGTTCCAGCTGCTCGGGTTCCTCGCGATGGAACCGCCGGTCACGCTGGAGGCGGACGCGCTGCGCGACGAGCAGGTCAAGGTCTTCCACAGCCTGCGCGCCCTGGACCCCGCGCACGTCGTCCGCGGCCAGTACACCGGCTACCGCGACGAGCAGCACGTGGATCCGGCTTCGGACACCGAGACGTTCGTGGCGCTACGCGTCGAGATCGACAACTGGCGCTGGGCGGGCGTGCCCTTCCACCTGCGTACGGGCAAAGCCCTGGCCGAGGGCCGTCACATGGTCACGCTCGGCCTGCGCGAGCCGGTCCTGCGGATGTTCCCGCTGGACGCACGGGCCGCCGCGGACGGCCGGAGCAACGAACTCGTCATCGACTTCGACGATCCGGGCTCCATCACCGCCCGCTTCCTGGTGAAGGAACCGGGACCGTCGATGCAACTGGCAGACGCCGACATGGTGTTCAACTACCGCACCTCGTTCGCCGCACAGAACTCGCTGGAGGGGTACGAGCACCTCCTCCTGGAGGCCATGCGCGGCAACCAGTCCCTCTTCACGCGCTCCGACGGCGTCGAACGACTCTGGGAGGTGGCCGCCCCGCTGCTCGACGCGCCACCGCCGGTGGAACCGTACGCACCGGGCAGCTGGGGACCGGGCAGCATCGACGCCCTCGTCACGCCGTACCGCTGGCACCTGCCCGACCGGCGGGCCTCGTCCTCGTAGGCCCGGACGGCAGGGGCGCCCGGCGGGACCGCCCTCGGCCGTGTCCGGCCGACGGGTCCGGTCCGTCACCGGTGGGTTGGCGTGGCACCCCCCGCAGCGCGGCGGCGATGTCGGAGGGCGTGTCGTGGGCGGGGCGCAGTTCGTCCAGCCAGGCGGCGCTCTCGCTGTAGTGCGCCTGGAACGGACGGCCGACCAGCCGCGGGTCGCGGGCCTGGAGCATGCGCAACTGGAAGAAGCGCCCCTCGGCCGTCTCGGTGACGCCGTCGACGACGACCTTGCCGGGTGTGGCCGACATGACCGGTCCGCGCACCGTGCGGGCGAGTCCGGGCAAGGTGAGATAGGCGGACCGGAAGATGTCGTGAGCGCGGGCGAGCGGCACCTTGAAGTACTCGTACGGGCCGGTGTCCCGCTCGACGAACATGTAGTAGGGCACGGCGCCCACGGCCAACTCGGCGCGCCACAGCGCGCCCCAGGTCCGCGCGTCGTCGTTGACGTGGGCGACCAGGGGCGCCTGGCCGTAGACGAGGGCCCCGGTGGACCGGATCCGGGCGACGGCGCCCCTGGCCGGGGAAGTACAGGACGGTCTCGCGGTACTTGTGCTGGACGCCGGGAACCGCATCGCCGTCCAGGGTGGGGACGTTGAGCTGTTTCTGACCCGAGGGGTGGGCGTTGAGGCCGCCTCGGATCTGCTGGACCGCGAGCCGGAGCTCCTTCTTCGAGCCCGGATCGTCCACGAGGGGCGCCGGCCGGCGTTCGTCCTTCGCCCGGAGCATTCCGCTCTGGGGGAAGACCATCTGGAAGACGGGGTCGTCCGGGACGTCGTCCCAGTCGATCAGGTGGGAGAGGACGTACTCGTTCACGCGGAACGGCAGAACGGCGGCCAAGGACCTCACGGACCGGGTGACGTGCTCCGGTTCCGGGAAGCCGACCTGATCGACTTCCTTGATCGTAGGCGGAGTGCGTCGGCCGGAACCGGGTGGACCGAAGGTCGGCTGATAGGGCATCACATGGCCGAAACACAGGGCTCCTACGAGGCGTGCGGGGCGCCGCGGCGTTCCGGACGGCCGTCAGCAGCGGCGGCCCCCGGCGGGCAGCGGGGTCGTCCCGGCCGGGCACGGCTCGGTCCCGCCCCCTCGGCGGAAGAAGACCACGAGGAAGGTCAGCGCGATCCCCGCCGCCACCACGTACAAGGTGGTGCTGATCCCGTGCGCCGTCCGGTTTCGCAGTGCTTCCCCGGCCAGGCCGTCCAGGCCCGCCGTCGCCACGAGCACCAGGACGGCGAGGCCAACGGCCGCGCCCATGTCCGCCCCGGTCGAGGCGATCCCGGAGGCGATGCCCTGGTCGCGGTCGGCCACGCCGGTGCCGGCGGCGATGAACATGCCGGTGAACACGATGCCGTCACCGATGCTGAGCGCGACCAGCCCCGGCACCAGGGAGGCGTACGTACCGTCCGGGGTGATCGCCATGCCGAGCAGGACGGCGCCGAGGGCACCCATGGCGAGTGCGCCGAGCAGCGTGTGCCGCAGACCGAACCGGGTGACCATCCGGCCGGCGGTGGTCGATCCGGCGACGACGACCGCCGTCGGAACGAGGAAGCCCGCCCCGCTCCGCAGGGCGTCGTAGCCCAGGACCTCCTGGAAGTAGAGGGAGAGGAAGTACAGCACGGAGCCGAAGGTCGCCATGAACAGGAAGGCGATGAAGACGCTCGTGACGAGGTTGCGGTTGGCGAGCAGCCGGGACGGGACGAGCGGGTCGGCGCTGCGCCGCTCGACGCGCGCGAACACGCCCAGCAGGAGGAGTCCCGCCGCCGCGCTGCCGAGGGTGCCCGGCGAGAGCCGGCCCGGCTCCGGGCCCTGGACCAGAGCGAACACGATCAGCGTGACGCCGAGGGTGACGCTGAGCGCGCCGGGCAGGTCGAACCCGCGCTCCCTGTCGCGCGGCCGATCCCTCGGAATGAGGACGAACGCGAGGAGCAGGGCCGGGACCGCCAGCGCGACGTTGACCAGGAACACCGCTTCCCAACCGAAGGCGTGGGTCAACACTCCGCCGAGGAGTACGCCGATCACCAGCCCGGCGGCGCCCGCTCCGCCCCAGATCCCCAGCGCGCGGTTGCGCGGCCCGCCTTCGGCGAACGTGACGTTGATGAGGGCCAGGGTGGTGGGGAAGACCAGCGCGCCGCCCAGGCCCTGGACCGCGCGGGCGGCCAGGAGCATCGGAGGCCCGGTCGCGAAAGCGCCGACGAAGGCCGCTCCGGCATAGAGGGCGAGCCCGGTGGCCAACACCCGGCGCCGGCCGAGAAGGTCCGCGGCGCGCCCGCCGAACAGCAGGAAGCCCGCCGACGCCACCGCGTACGCACTGATCACGGACTGCAGGGTCCGTGCGGAGTACCCGAGGTCGTGGGCGATGTCGGGCAGCGCCACGACGACGATGTACTGGTCGAGGGAGACGGTGAACATGGCGAACGACAGCAGGGCGAGCGTCGCCGTCTCACGGTTCCAACCGAGGCCCGCTCCGGGCCGGGATCTCGCGTCAGATGCCACAGCAGTACTCCTCGACGGACCGTCAGGCCCCCGATGTGCGGGAATGCATCACTATGGCATGGTTCGAGGTGGGTAGTCAGGATCTGACCGGATCCGAGAGCCGTCGATCCGCAGGGGAGACAGGGTGACCGCAGGGCCCCTCCGCCGCGGAGACGGGCCGGCCCGGTGATTCCAGGCACGTTCTAGGCTGACCTCATGGATCTTCAGGGCGAATTGATCGAGCACCCGTATTCCGTCTACGAACGACTGCGTGACACCGCACCGGTGTGCCGCATCACGGGCACCGACGGCACACCCGCGTGGCTGGTCACGCGGTACGAGGACGTCCGGGAGGCGCTCGCCGACCCGAGGCTGTCCCTGGACAAGTCGCATGCCGCGGAAGGCGCTTACCGGGGTTTCGCCCTGCCGCCGGCGCTGGACGCCAACCTGCTCAACATGGACCCGCCGGATCACACCCGCATGCGCGGGCTGGTGGCCCGCGCCTTCACCGCGCGGCGGGTGGAGCAGTTGCGGACGCCGATCCGCGCGACCGCCGACCGTCTCCTCGACCAGCTCGGTTCGGCCGCCAGGGCGGACCTGATGGCCGCGTACGCGGGTCCACTGCCGGCCATCGTGATCTGCGACCTGTTGGGGATTCCCGAGGACCGCCGCCCGGACTTCCACGGCTGGACGGACGCGCTGGTCGCTCCCGATCCCACCCGGCCGGGCGCCGTGAAGGCGGCGTTGGTGGCCATGCTCGGATTCCTCACGGAGCTGGTCGGGCACAAGCGCCTGCGGCCGGCTGACGACCTGCTGTCCGATCTGATCGCCGTCCGGGACACCGACGGGGACCGCCTCAGCGAGGACGAGCTGATGTCCGTGGTCTTCCTCGTCCTCTTCGCCGGCATCGAGAACACGACCCAGCTGATCGGCAACGCGATAGACACCTTGCTGCGGCACCCGGACCACTTGGCCCTGCTTCGCGACGACCCGTCCCGGCTGCCGGCCGCGGTCGCCGAACTTGCCCGGCTCGAAGGGCCCGCGCTGCTGGCGATCCGCAGGTTCGCCACCGAGGACGTCACCATCGCCGGCGTCACCGTGTCGGCGGGGGAGACCGTCCTGCTGTCGCTGTCGGCGGCCAACCGCGACCCGGCGCGGTTCTCGCGGCCCGACACCCTGGACTTCGACCGCGACACCTCCGGGCACCTCGCGCTCGGCCACGGCATCCACTACTGCCTCGGCGGCCCCCTGGCGCGCGTGGAGACCGAGATCGCCTTGGCGGCGCTCCTGGAGCGCTACCCCACGCTCGAACTCCTGGAGTCGGCCCCGCAGTGGCGCCGGTCGCTGCGTTCCCGCGGCCTCAAGGCGCTCCCGGTCCGCTGTGCAGCGGCACCTGATTCGGCCTGAAGCACGCGCCGGACGCGGGGGAGGGGCGGGAAGGAGCCCGAGGACCGCCCGCTCCGGCCGGCGGCCCCGGGGCCGCCGGCTAGCCTTCCACCAGGGCCTTCTTCCGGCGGAGCCGCTCACGGAGCGCTCCGACCATCGGCAGTGTCAGGCCCGCGAAGAGGAAGATCACCGCCAGGCCGCTCAAGGTGGGGCTGATGAGCTCCTCGATCTCCAATGACCACGGGCTGTCGAGGGTGTGGAAGATGATGTAGGAGCCCTTGGTCAGCGCGTAGGCCAGGCCCAGTACGGCCGCCAAAGCGGACAGGGAGAACCCGGCTCCGCTCCACGGCCTGATGCCCCAGTTGCGTCGGGCGGTCCGGCCGCACATGAACGCCAGCTCCCCGCAGGTGACCATGACGTAGGAGAGGTAGAGGAGCAGGTACGCGGCGACCTTCGGGTCATCGACGTAGGCGGTGGTGAACTCGACCCCCGGACCGTTCGTGGCCAAGAAGAGCGGCACCATGATCGCCAGTTCCACCACGGCGGCGAAAGCGCGCTGGAACATCGCGGACTTCACGTACTCGGGTCGATAGGCCAGGTCCACCATCGTGATCTGCAGCGCGGCGCACCACAGGATCGCGCAGACGTGCGCGACGAGTTTGCCGATGTTGGTGAAGTCGGTGGCGTCCTGGGCTGCCCGGGCCACCACGGGCACGGCGAACAGAACGCCCAGCGTGCACACCCCGAACGCGATGGCGATGGCCCATGTGGCCACCCGCGGATTGCCCAGGGCCCGCCGCGTGCAGAGCACGGTGACCAGCAACCCGGCCACCGTGCAGGTTCCGAAGACTATGCCGTCCACTACCTACAGCCCTTCCAGTGAATCAGCCGCGTACTCCGCGGCCTCGTCCGGTTTTCGCCGTCGCTTGCGCTTGCCCGGCGGAGTGTCGGCGGAACTGCGCGGAACCTGCTCCAGGCCGAGATGGGCCCGTCGCCGTTCGAGATCTGTGATGACGCCCCGCAGTTCATCTGCCGGAAGACCGTTCAGCAGCGCCATGACGTGTCGCGCGAGAGGGTCCTCGAATGCCTCGAGTGCCTCGAGATCGTCATAGGCGGCGTGGGGGAGCAGATGAGCGGGCGGGACGCCAAGAGCTTCGCACAGCGCCAGGAGCGTTCCGACGGTCGGGTTGTCCTGGGATCCGTTCGCGATCTTGGCGATGGCGGCGAAGGACACCGAGGGGTGCTCGTCCGGCAGGGAGTCGATCGATGCAGACAACGAACGGGAGGTGTGGGAACGCCCGTTGGAGGCCCGCCGGCCGGCCATGAGGGCCCTGAGTTTGTCCGCGATCGACGAACGGCCGTTGCTCACCTCAGGCAGGAGGAGCCGCTCACGGCCCGGAGGGCGTCCCGCTGATGACTGCACACAACCACGTACCGGTCTTTCGTTCTGTCAGGCCTCTGTCTGTGTACTTTAGTTGACACTACCGGGTGTGCAAGGCAGGATCCCGATAGAGAAAAGACAACCCTGCGCACCGATGCGTGTGCGGGCGGTCAAGCCTGCGGGCACGGGGATGTGGAACGGTCGCAGCCGGCCACGCACCCATGATGACCGGCTGCTCGGGCGCGGAAGCGGAGGGACTGTGGTCGGCGGTTTTCCGCACGAGATGCGGCTCGCGCCTTCGTACTCGGCGCCGCGAGGGGGAAAGATGCGTTCGCAGACGGTGGTCGACCGCGGCGAGTGGAGGCCGGCAGCGCCGACGGCCCGCCCCCGTGACGACTCCTCGGGCCCGTACGCCTCGGATCGCATGGGCGCCGGCGCCTGCGACGCGCCCTCCACCCGCCGCCCCGCACATCGAGGCGGACGAGCCGTCATCACGGGGAAGCGGAGCCCGTTCCCAGGAGAGCAGGCATGAAGTCGTGATCAGGGTGCTCATGTCGTCCTCGGCGGCAGAGAGCACCCACGCCACAACTTCCCGACTGTTCCGAGGAGTGTTCGATGTCAACCCTGGGCACCCTACCCACCCGCAAACCCGAACTCGAACTGACATTCGCCAACCGGTGTGCCGCCGCCACCCTGGCGGTGGAGGTGACGGGCGTCCTTTCCGTGACCCCGGAGAGTCTCCTGGAGGACGGAGTCCCCTCCACACTGCCCGGCGGCTACGTCGTCCTGGTCGCCGACGCGATCCCCTTCCGCCTGCGCGGCCGCATCACGACGGTGCTCGACGCGCTCCTGCGGCGCATGAGCCGGGACGGCAGCGCCGGCCTGATCGTCAGCGCCACGCCCGGCGCGCGGCAGCCCTTCCCCACGGCCGTCGTGGACCTGGCCGAACGGCTGGACGTCCCCCTCCTGGTCACCACGGCGCCCGTGGAACTGTGGCAGGGGGTCCACGACGGCATTCAGCAGCTCCGGCTCACGTTCGCCGAGCGCCGGGCCGCCCAACTTGCCTCCCTCGTCCAGGAACTGCCGGCCCGGCTTGCCGACCAGAGAGCCATGCAGCGCATCGCCGACTGGCTCGCGAGGGCCCTCGACGTACAGGTCATGGTCAGCGAACCCGACCGCGTCCTGGTGGCCTCACCGGCCACCGCCGCAGAGGAGCTCGCGCAGGCCATCATCCGGCAGTCCGTCGACGGCAACACCCCTGACGGCCGCTCAGGACCTCACACCCGGCTCATCTCGCTCGGCCCGTCCTCCGCCGCGGACACCGTCCTGGCCGTGGCCCGGCGCACACCCTTCGACGAAGCCGACCTGCGGCTGTTGCGCCAAGCCGCCAAACTGCTGGGCCTGGTGGACCAGGCCCGCCGCGAGTACCGGGCGGCCTCGGACGCCTCCCGAGCCGCGCGCGACGCGGCGGTGGAGCTCCTGCTGGACGGCGAGGTCTCCAAAGCGCGCCGGGTCATGAGGAACCTGGCGCCGGGGCTCCTCGACCCCGAGACCGTTCGGGTCTTCGTCGTCGAGACGGCACCCAACCGGCGGGACGCCGCCGTGCGCCGTTGCGAGGCCATCACGTCCGGGCAGGCGTTGGTCGTCGCCGACGCGCGTCGCCAGGACCGGGTCCTGGTGATCCACCCGATCCGGCCCGGCGACGCCGATGACCGAGTGGCCGTGGAACTCACCCGTCTGGTGTCCGCGTTCGGCGCCGACGCCTCGCTCGGCGGCAGTGGGGTCTACTCGCTGTCCCTGCTCGCCCACGCCCTGCGCGAGGCGACCACAGCCCAGCGGTTCGCCCTCCACCAGCCGGACTCGGTGGCTCTCTCCGTGCAGGACACCGACCTCGTCAGCCTGCTCCCGGCACACGACGCTCAGCTGTGGGCGCGCGGTCTCCTGTATCCCCTCATGCAGAGCGACACGCAGTGGCAGCTCCTGCGCGAGACCATCCCCACCGCCCTCGCCTACCCCTACACCGTGGCCGCCCGCCGGCTGGAACTGCACCGCAACACCGTCACCCGGCGTGTGGCACGAGCCGCGGAACTGCTCAACATGGACTTCGCCGCCCTCCCGGACCGGATCGCGGCCGGCCTGGCGCTCGAACTCGTCACCCACCGCGAGCTGCCGGAGCCCGCCTCCGGATACCTCGAAACCGGAGAACCCACGCTCAGGGGACTCCTCGACGGTCCACAGATCCGCGCCTGGGCCGAACTGCTGCTCCGATCCGCCCGTGCGGACCGCCGCGGCCTGCTCACCACGGCGACGGCCTGGCTCACGTTCGACGCCCACCTGGAGCCGACCGCGCGCGAGCTGGGTCTGTCGGAGGCGACGGTCCGCTCCCACATCAGGGCGCTGGAAGGACACCTCTCCCGCGACCTGTCCTCACTCAACGGCATGCGCGACCTCCTGTTCGCGTTGCACGTGGTCACGGGTGCGCCCGAAATCCCGGACGCGTCACGCGAACTGTGCACGGCCGCCTGAGCCGACAGTCCCGCCGGGCCGCCCTCGGCTGACCGAGGCTGACCACGGCTGAGCGGGTCCGCCAGGCATCGAGTTCGAGCCGAGCGGGCCGGAGGCCGCGGCGAACTCCGTGATCGGCCTTCGCGGTTGGTCCTTTGCCCTTCGTCCTTCGTCCTTCATCAATGGTCTGGGATCCGTACACGCCATGGTTCGGACGGGAAACGTCCGCGTGGCCGAAAACTGCGCAATACTTGACCGAAAAAGACAATGGCTTCCTTCATTTCCGGCCGTAGGGCATTCATTAAGTCGTGAATTCAACCAACGCGCAGAAGCACCGAGTCGAGGGCCGCGCGTCCATCGCCGGAAAGGGACTGACTTCCCTCGAAAGGCGGCCCGATGTGCAGCTCCGAAAGGGGGAAGTCGTGGAGAGTGCACCTGAGGGACACGGGTGCGACGCGTGGTGCACAACCCTCAGATCAAGCCGATCGGTTGGTGCACCTGCGCAATGGTGAGGCCTTCGGCCTGTGCATAGCGTTGCCGGAGCAAGCACGGCCGGATCCCGCACCCGGGGTCTCCACCACCACGACCCGAAGATCGTCCAGTGCCGAACCACGGGGGTGTACGGCACGAGGACGGGCTGGGGGAGGGTGACGGCAGGCTTGCGGCGAACCGGTCGTCATGAACGCCGGTAGGCGGGTGCCGGGGGAGTGGTTCGAGCCGCTCCCCCGACCACCCGCAGCCTTCCCGCACACGCCTTGAGGTCAGTGGTGGTCGGGGGCGAGCAGAGCGGCGGCCGACGCGACGAAGGCGACGGAAGCGGCTTTGGCGGCTTGTCGTAGGACCTTCAGTTCCGGGGAGGTACCGGCCTTGCGCAGGGCGTACGTGGCGTCGGCGGCGGCTTGCGCGGAAGCGGCCGGCTCGGGCACCAGGACCTGCAGCCGGACCAGGGGCGCGGTGATCGCCGTACGCGTGTCGTGGGAGGTCGTCTGGGCGGCCGTCCGCGCGTCGGGGTCGGCGGCGGCGCCGTAGGGATCGTCGGTCATGGCCGGCCGCTCCCGGTGGAACATCGCTGACCTGTGGGCGTCCAGGGCGGTGGCGAGATCCGTGACCGCGGCCGGCTTCTCCTGTCGCCGGGCATCGCTACGGGCCTCGGCGCGTGCGGTGCGGGCGGCGCGATGTTGGAGGAGTCCGGCGGTCAGGACGCCGGCCGGGGTGCCGACTACGGCAACCACGGAAGACCACATGGGCGAATGTCCTCTCGGTGAGCGGTGAGCGGTGGACCGGCCGGCGACAAGGTGCGCGGGGCGTACCCGCCCGCGCCCTGCGATGAGACTGGTCCAGCTCGAATCCTCGCGGACCGCGTCGGCTGTCCGGCCCTCGGCCCACAGCCGGCACGTGGAAGCACGGTGCGGCGCACGACGGCTCTGTGCCCGCGCCGGCGTTTCGGGACAGGACCACGGCTCCCCGCGGGAAGGGGCGGCCCGAGCTGCCGGGACGCTCGGCCCAGGCACTGGACCCGGGCCGTACCCGGGGCTGCCCGCACCGCCGCGGACGCCGTCGATAGGATCGGGACGAGTGCGCCGGAAAGACGGACACCGCGAACAGGGCGGTTGCGGGCAGGGATTGTTGCCCGTGTCCACCGCCCGCCGCGTCGGCGGAACCTGTGGACACGAGAGCAGCGAGGGCACATGAGAGACCGCCGGTACGGATCACTGATGGGCGCCGCTGCCGCGGTGGCTCTCCTGGCCGGGTGCGAGAGCGGGAGCGCGCCTGCGCTGAGCCTGGCCGGGCTGACCAAGACCGCCGACGCCATACCCAGCGAGGGCCAGGACACTTGCCCGCTCGCCTACGACATCACCAAGGCCGCGAAGGCCGCGGGCGCGGAGGGCGCGTCCGCGCCCGGCTCCGTCAAGGAGCCCGGTGAGGCGGTCGCCACCGCGGAGGGAGGCAAGCGGGCCGAGGCGGACACACCGCTGGCGCAGAACCCCGGCGCCCTGGTGAGCTGCGTCTTCCACATCGGCCAGGAGGAGGTGGTCGTACACACCGCGGCGACCCGCCGTCCGCAGGCTGTGGCGCCACTCGCCCCGATCGTCGGCCAGTTGGCCGGATCCTCCACGAAGGACCTGATCGCCTACATCAACCGGATGGCCAAGGCCAAGACCGGTGAGCCCGTCGTGACGGAAAGCGGCAACGTCGTATCCGTGCGGCTGAAACTCGACGGTGAGGGCGACGCGGTCATGGTCGTCGGGGCCGGAGACGCCAGACACCCGGCGCTCGACCGGGAGCGCATCGCCGCCCTGGCCACCTCACTCGCGGACCAGGTCGCCTAGGGCCTGTTTTTCGGGTCGGGCCGGAAAGGCCGCGCTTCAGGAAGTGGGTGACTCGAGGGCGGCGAGTTCTTCGGCCAATTCCATGCAGCGCAGGCGGGCCGGGGAGAAGTCGTACGGCATCATTGCGCAGGCTTCGAATGCGCTCATGGAATCCTGCCCCCTGCCGGAGCTTTGGTCGGCCTCGTCCTCACCCTCATCAGCGGTAGCCGGGTGCAAAGCGTCCCAGGAGTCGAAGAGCGCGTCGTCGCTCTCCGCCAGGCCGGAATCCTCGATAACGGCGTGCAGCGCCTTTTCGAAGGCGTGCCGTTCGGCAGCCACCCGAGCCACACGGGGGTCATCGACGGCGATCGTGTCATCGAGTGCCTCCTCGGCGGCATCAACACGGTCGGAGTCCTCCCGCAGATCCGGGTGAGTGGCCAGGGCGATGAAACGGGCGGCCTGGACGGCCGCACCGAGCGGGCCGAAGATCCGCTCGGTGACCAGCAGGCTGTCCAGGTCCGCCTGGATCAGGGAGCCCTCGGGCAGGCTCTTGAGGCGGCCGGTGACGAAGTCGGAGAGCAGGCCCATCCTGCTGCCCTCGGTACGCATGCGCTGCACGGCAGTCCGTTGCCGCCGCAGTTCTGCTTCCTGGGCGACGAGGGTTCCCTCCAGCCGTTCCAGGATGCTCGTGATGCTGTCGTCGCTCTCGGCACCGGCGGCACCGGCGGCATCGTCGGAAGCCGTGTCGGTGAATGCGTCGCGGATGTCGTCCAGGGCGATCCCGGCGTCGGCCATCTTGCGGATCCACAGCAGCCGGATCATGTCCTCGTAGCCGTAGCGGCGGCGGTCGTCACTGCCCCGCACGGGCTCGGGGAGCAGACCGATCTCGTGGTAGTGACGGATCGCCCGCGGTGTGGTTCCGACGAAAGCCGCCGCGTCGCCGATCTTGACCTGGCGCGGTGGGATGAAGGACGAGTACATGAGCGGGGGCCTTCCTCAACGGGGTGGGACGTGGGTCCACCGGACCACATGCCGCTACGGAAGGTGCAAGCCGAGCCACTCCGCCCGGTATCCGTGCCGGTCGAAAGCGAGTGGACGGCCACTACCACGGCCACGGCCACCGCCACGGCCACCGCCCACCGCTACCGCCGCCGCGCCTGCGAGTCCGGCCTGATCGGCCCGCTCGGGAATCGTGCACCTCATGCCGCGTCTGCGCAGTCGAGCGCGATTCGCGCGCGAGGAGTACGCCCTGTCCCCACGCACCTCCGCAGCGGTCGGCACCTTGGCCCGCCCGCGCCGTGCCGGGGCTGAGGTCCTTCCTGGCCGGGTACCGCCGGCCGTCAGGCGGGGCGCGGCGGCCGTCGCCGGTCGGGCTGGGCGCAGCGGACGCAGGTGGTCGCCGCCGGACGGATCTCCAGGCGTTCGGGCGGGATCGTCTGGCCGCAGCGTTCGCACTGCCCGTACTCGCCTCGTTCGAGTCGTTCCAGCGCCTCGTCCAGTTCCGCGAGGTGCTCGTGTGCCCGGGCGATCAGGGCGGCCACGTGGGCTCGTTCGAAGGCGGTGCTGGCTCCTTCGGGGTCGTGCTCGTCGTCCACGGCGACCAGGGCGTTGGCCGCGACGATCGCGTCGAAGTCGCGCCGCAGTGCCGCGGTCCGGGCGAGGGTGTCGGCGCGGTCCGCCGCGAGACGTGCGCGGTCGGCCGCGAAGGGGGCCGGGTCGCCTTCTTCACGACCGTGTCGGGATGCATCGACCATGCCTGCGACAACGCCGGGCCGCGGTCCCCGATTCCCTCGGTCACCGCGTCCGGGCCGACACGAGTCTCGCCGGGCCGGTCGCCTTCGTTCGTATCTCACCCATGGCGCAGCCGTTGCATTCCGTCCTCGAACTCGCTCGCGGGCTCGAGCCACCGAAGTGCGCTGCGGTCGGTGACCGGGGTCTCCGTCGTGTCCGTGGTCCCATCCGGACGCCGCAGGGCACGACGGCCCTCCAAGGCCCCGATGATCTCGTCCAGGTACTCCACGAGAGGCCACCCGGCCCCCGACGAACAGGCCACGCTCTCGCTGCCGGCCCCTCACAGCCCCAGGCAGCCATAGGAGGGCAAGCCTTCACGCGCATCGACGTGGAGACCGTAGTGGGAGTCGTCCACATCGCTGGTGGCGATCGGGATCAGGCCGGGTTCCTCTTCCGGGCCGGCCATCAACTGCCCGTGCAGTTCGCAGGCCCGCCCCAGCGACAGCTACGCGTACCCCATCGGCAGCAGATACGCGCCCCGTGTGCCCGTCTCCATGCCGTCCGCGAGGCTTTACCACGCCCGCAGAGCGGGCGGGAGGCGGTACCCGGTCTCCTCCTCGGTCCGCCGGAACTGATCATCGGTCGCCCCAGGCCGGATGGCGGCGCTCGTCACGTGGGCATACCGGGACAGCCACGCTTCGATCCTGCGCCAGGCGGCCTGCGCACGAGAGACGATCTCCGCGGCAGGTTGAGCCGATGCGTGTATGAGGCCGATCTCCTCAGGCGTTTCCGTCGGCGGAATCTGGTTGTCCGTCATGGCCGTCAGCCTGGGCGGCGCTCCCATCGCCGCCGACTCCACCCACGCCCACGCGCCCTCTGGGTCAGCGTTCGTAGCGGTTGAGGCGGCTGCGGGCCGCCGTGGGGCTGATCCCGAGTCCGACGGCGATCCGTTCGACCGACACCTCGTCCTGCCCGAGGTGGTGGGTGGCGTCCGCGCCGATCCGCGTCGCGGTGCGCTGGAGCGCGCCGGCCGCCCGCAGCGCCGCGAGCGGCGCCTCGTCGGCGAGCTTCTCCAGTTCGACGTCGATCCGGTCCAGCAGCTCTTGGACGTGCTGCGGGACGGGAACGGCCTGGGCCTCGATCACGGCGACGTGCACCTGCCAATCACCCAACGGCCCCTCGGTGTCCGAGTTGAAGGGCGTGGGCAGGGAGTGGTCGACCTTCTCCCAGGCGATCGGATACACCTTCTCGCCGAACCAGCCGCACGAGCACTGGGCGCGCACGCCGGTGGCTTTCGGGGCTCCGAGCGTGCCGTCGTAGTCCCACCAGTCGGTACTGCTGTGGAAGTTCGATCCGCTGCCGATGTCGTAGATCAGCGGCTTCGGCTCGCTCCCGTCGGCCAGAACGGCGGCAGGCCTGCCATCGTGCTCGTCCGCGAACTCGTTCGTCTGCCACATCGGTGGTTCCTCCGGACTTCCCGCTACATGGTCGACATCGACCATGACGCACCGCGGGCGTCGTGCGGGGCCGGATGGCGAAACCTGCCCCGCACGAGCGAGACGCGCTCCCCGCCCGGGGTTCGGTATGCGTGCACGTGTGGTGGCCATGCGGGTCGTCACCAACGAGGAGACCACGACCGACCCGTACGACACGCTGGACGCCGGCCCCCTGCGCGTGACCTCGCCACCACAAGATCGTTTTGTGGGCATGCGTCCGACCTCTCGCACACTCGCCGCCCTCGCCCTCGTGGGCGCCGCTCTGTCCGCCGCCGGGACCGCCCACGCTCACGGCGTTCTCTCCGCACCCGCAGCCTCCGCACCCGTAGCCTCCGCACCCGCATCCGCCGTCGCCCCCGCCGGCGTCGCGGATGACCTCCTCGATGAGATCGGACTCGACGAAGTGGAGGGGCTCGACCTGCTCCAGGAGAACTGAGCGGGGCATGACCGCGGCGGCCGGGCGGCAACTGCCCGGCCGCCGCTCTTTCATGTGCCGTCCTCGGCGGTGGTGAACATGCGCACGCCCCCTTGAGGTCCGCGGCCGGCCCATCACGACGCCGGCCTTGACCGGCTCCGTCGGGACGTGGTCGGCACGGAACACGCAGGGCGTGACCAGAGTGTGACAAAAGATACACCTGTCGCAATAAACCCGACTTCGAGTCCCTCCGTCTCCCCTATCGGATCGGATTCTGACCAGTCCTGATCCGAACAGCACTGGCGGCCGGACACGGAGTGGCGGTGCTGACGCTCCGAGAACGAGCCCTGCCCGGGCCGACGCACCGAAAGATCAGATACATGACGCCCAGTCAGCACCGAGTCACGCCGTCCCGCAGGCACTTCATGTTGAGGTCCGCCGCGGTGGCGCTCGTCGGAGCCGCCGGGTGCGTGGTTGCTTCCTGGCCGGGCGGAACCGAGGAGACGGACGCCGCGACGGGAACCGACAGCACGCAGGCGGTGCCCCTCGCGAGTCGTGAGTCGGTCATGCAGATCGTCGCGCACCCCGACGACGACCTGTTCTTCATGAACCCGGACACCAGCCACTCTTTGCGCTCCGGCCGCCCGATGACCTCGGTGTACGTGACGTCCGGTGAGGCGGACGGCGTCAACGCCCCCGGCCGCGCGACCGCGGGGCACCCCATGCCGCCGGCCGACCGGGCGCGGTACGCCGAGGCCAGGCAGAACGGCATACGCGCGGCATACGCGCAGATGGCGACCGGCGACAAGACCAGCCCCTGGACCCGGGTATCCATACCCACCACCGGCGGCGGCACCGCCGAACTGGACACCCTCCAGGCACACTCCCAGATCAACCTGGTCTGGATACAACTGCGCGAAGCGCGCGAGATGTACAAGGACGTGCCGCACAGCCTGCGCGGCCTGTGGAACGGCCAGATACCCTCGCTGGAGCCGTTCCTCGCATCCGGCACCCCGGCCAAGCCCATCAGTTACACCAAGGACCAGCTCGTCGACGCGCTCGTGGGGCTGATGCGGCGCTTCCGCCCCACCCACATACGCACCCTGGACCCCACCCCGGCCCGCGAGGGCGTCAGGCACCAGATCATCGACCACCAGGACCACGTCTTCAGCGCCCGCTTCGCGCAGGCGGCGCTCCAGAAATACGCCGCCACCTCCGGACACCCGAACTTCACCGTCCAGACCTACCTCGGCTACAACACCAGCTACCTGCCGCACACCCTTGACAAGGCGGGAGCGGATGCCAAGGCGGAGACGGTGAAGACATACGCCTGGATGGATCCGAAGGACAACCACTGTGGCAGCCAGGCGGGTTGCGGCGACCGCAAGGTCTCCAACCGTCCGTACGGCAACAACTGGGCCCAGTCGGTCCGCTACTCCCGAGCCAATTCGACCAGTTGGCTCCAGCCCGGCGAAGACGGCGGCCTGTGGGCGTTCGGCGTCCTCGACCAGAAACTCGCCGTCTGGCACAAGTCGGCCGGTACGAACGACACGTGGGCGGCGCCGAGACTGCTGGCGGCGGACGGGCTGCTCGACACCGGACTCACCTCGGTACGGCTGCCCGACGGACGGATCGCCGTGTTCGGCACCTGCACCCACCTCGGACAGGGCGCCGCCTACCGCCGCGAGGTCGTCACCACCGTCCAGCAGCGCCCCGGGGGCGACTTCGGGCCCTTCCGCGCGCTCGGTTCGCCACCCCAGATCGGCGCCGGCGCCCTGTCCGACCTGTCGGCCCCGGCCGTCGCCGTCGACGGCTCCGGCCGCCTCACCGCGTTCGTGCGCGGGGGAGACCTCAGGCTGTACCAGATCGGGCAGGACGCAACGGGGAAATGGTCCGCTTGGGGCGACCTGGGCGGCGCGGGCCTGCACGGCGACCCGGCCGCCACGACCGACCACGCCGGCCGCGTCCATGTGGTCGCCGCCACCCCGAAGTCCGTGCTGACCTGGGCCCAGGCCAAACCCGGCGCCCCTCTCCCGGTCCGGCCCCAGCCGAGCGGACTGCCGGCGACCACGGTCAGCGGACTCTCAGTCTGCGCCGACGACGACGGAGTGCGGGTGTTCTTCCGCAAGCCCGACTCGGGCGCCGTCCAGACGGCCGTGCTCGACGGCTCGGGCCGCCCGGTCGTGATCGACCTGGGCGGAGTCGGCGGCTACGGCGCGGTGGGCCTGTGCGGCCCCGCCATAGCCGGTCGCGGTCCCGACGGCACCCTCGGTACCACCCTGATGAGCAGCGGCACACCGCAATGGACCACCGCTGAACTGCTCATATCGGGCGCCCCCGCCGGTGTCCGGACCGGTTCGGACGGCTTCCTCACCGCGCTGGGCCTCGATGCCAAGCTCTACTGGGCCCGGACGTCCGAGGCGGGCTCCCCGGAGTGGAAGCTCGCGCCCGGGTAGTCGAAGCCTCACGACGCGGGCACCGCCGGCTCGGCCATCCCTGCCGGAGTCAGGGTGACGATCACCGCGGTGGGCGGGGGCGGGGGTGGCGGGCGTGACTACGGCCGCAAGAGCGGCGGCAGGCGGAAGCATGTTCGGCAGCGCCGGCGGCGGTGACGGAGGTCGTGGCAGCATCAAGATCAGCTGGTACGACCGTGGTGCGGCCGACCGGGACGGATACGACCAAGGGGCCGTGTCCACCGGCGTCAGGCCGCCCGGTCACCACGCTGAGCGCCGAAGGCCGGGGCGTCGGCACCCGCCGCCCTTGATCCGTGGCGCGGGTCCGGTAATGATTCGCCGGTAAGCCCCTGTGGACGCACCGCTCCGCACCCCGGATAATCCCGTTCCTTGATCAAGAATTCCGTTCGAACGCGGGTGTTGTGACGCGTGTCTCCGTTCGATACGATCGCTCCCCTCGACAGCCGTAAGTCCGCCTATTGCAGGGGGCATTGTGGGTGCGTTCGCGTCAGCAATACCCTCCGAGCGGGATTTTTGAGGGACGAGGCCGAGGAGGATTTACGACCTTCCGGCCCTGACTTACCCAAGGACTCGTCCTTATCCCCGTTCCGTAGACGGGATTTCCTGTTCTTCTGGACGGCGGGTGCCATTGACGGACTCGGCACCTGCGCGTCCTCGCTCTTTCTCCCGCTGATTCTGCTGGGCGCCGGATACTCGGCCGGGCTCGCCGGGCTCGTCGCGACGGTGGGACTGGTCAGCGGGTTGGTGGTATCCCCGATGGCGGGCGTGTTCGCCGACCGGTGGCCCCGCAAGCCCATGATGTACGTGTCGGCGCTGGTCGCGGCCGGCGCCATGGGATCGGTGTTCGTGACCGTGGCCTCGGGCCACGTCCTCCTCCTCCACGTCCTCGTCGCGGCCGTGGTCGAGCAGGTGGCCGGCGCCACCTACGGCGCGGCGGCCTCCGGGACGATCCGGCGGCTGGTACCGCCCGAGGAGTACACCCGGGCGATCGGGTACCTCCAGGCACGGGACCAGGCGGTGCAGATCGTCGGGCCGACGCTGGGCGGTGTGCTGTACCAACTGGCCCGGTGGGTGCCACTGCTCGCGGACGCGGCGTCCTTCCTGCTGGTGGCGGCGTTGAGCAAGGCGATCCGTACGGACCTGGCGCCCGGGCGGGAGGGTCCGGCCGCGTCGTTCACCCGTGACCTCGCCGAAGGGCTGCGCTTCGTGTGGGCCCAGCCCTTCCTGCGCTTCCTGGTGGTGTGGACCGCCGGGATCAACGCGCTGCTCGGCACGCTGTACTTCCACGCGGTGTTCGCCTCCCACGCCCAGGGCGCCGGACCCTCCTCGATCGGCCTCATCCTCACCCTGGCGGGCGTCGGCGGACTGGTGGGCGCACTTGCCGCGCCGCGACTGGTGCGGCGGGTCCCGGCCGCCCGGATCGTGACGGGCGCGTCGTGGGCCATGGTGCCGACGGCGGCGGGGCTCGCGTTCGCGTCCCGGACCTGGACCTACGGGCTGTTGTTGAGCGGGGTGTCGCTGATCGTGCCGTCCGTGGTGGTCGTGCTGCAGACCCGGGCGGTGCTGGTCACCCCCGACCGGCTGCTGGCCCGCATGGGGACCGTGCTCGGCACCGCGGGCCAGGGTGTCGCGGTGCTCGCACCCCTGGCGGCGGGGGTCCTGGTGACGGCGTACGGGGGCCGTGCGGTGGCGTTGGGCTGCGCGGGCGCGTTCGCCTGCCTGGCCCTGTACGCGACCGTCAGGGCCGGGCTCGTGGTCCGGGAGGCGCCGTGACGCCCTCCCCGCCCAGGACGACCGCGCGCACCTACGGCGTCTACCGGCCGGTGCTGCCGGTGACCAGCCCCCGGCACCCGCACCGGATGGTGTACACCGGCGACGCCGACGGCCGGTGCGAGATCTTCGCGTGGGACCGCTCCAGCGGCGTGGAACGGCAGTTGACGGACCGGCCGCACGGCACCCTGCTGTGCGCCATCGACGACGACGAGGCCGTGTGGTGGTTCGACGAGGACCCCGGCGGCAGCGGAGGCTGGCGCACCCGGCACTTCGACGGCGGCCCGGACCGACCGGCGCTCGCCGGCGTGCCGTACGGGCGGCCCGCCGGGTTGGCGCTGGCGGCCGGAGGAACCGTGGCCGTCGGCATCCGGAGCCCCGAGGGCCTCAGCGTCCACCTGGGGCGGCGCGGCGGCACCGGCACGGCCGTCCTGCACACGACGGAACCCGGCACGCTCTGCGACCTGGCACCGGGCGGCGGCCTGCTGGCGGTGTCCGGACCCGCGCACTCCGCCCGCGCCGTGACGCTGCTGGCCCCGGACGGGACCACCGTCGCGGTGCTGTCCGGCACCAGGGATCGCACCTGGGCCCTCGGCTTCGCGCCGCTGCCCGGGCGGACCCCCGGTCCCACGCCGTCCCGCGCACCCGAACCGGCGCCGGCCCGCACCCCGCTGCTGGTCATGCGCGAACGGGCCGGCCGCTACCACCTCGGTACCTGGGCCCCGGGGCGCGGGCTGGAGCTGCTGCCCTGGTGTTCGTTCGACACGGAGACGACCGCCCGCTGGTACCCCGGCCCGGGTGGCGCCCGGGTCCTGCTCCGGCAGGACCGGCACGGCCGCAGCCGGCTGTTCACCGCCGACCTGGACCGCCGCGAACTGACCCCGGTCCCCACCCCGGAGGGCAGCATCCTGGACGCCTCACCCGCCGCCGACGGTGACGTGCACTTCATCTGGACCGACGCGGTGCACGTGCCGCGCGCGCTGTCCCTGTCGGGTGCGCCGCTGCCCGGGCAGAGCCAATGGCGCCTTCCCCGGTTCGGCCACCGCCAGGACCTGTGGACGCCCGGCCCCGACGGCCCGGTGCACACCCTCGTCACCACACCCGCCGACCGTCCCGCGCCGCACCCGCTGGTCTTCCTCGTCCACGGCGGCCCGGCCGACCACGACCGCGACGCCTACGACCCCATGGTGCAGACCCTCGTCGGCTCGGGTTACGCCGTGGCCCGAGTCAACTACCGGGGCTCGACCGGCTACGGGCCGCGCTGGCGCTCCGCCTACTCCGAGGGCGTGGGCCACACCCAGGTCGCCGACCTGGTGCGGGCC
The DNA here is from genome assembly GCF_044766345.1 of Streptomyces sp. NPDC102278. Taxonomy (NCBI): domain Bacteria; kingdom Bacillati; phylum Actinomycetota; class Actinomycetes; order Kitasatosporales; family Streptomycetaceae; genus Streptomyces; species Streptomyces sp. NPDC102278. The sequence continues at coordinate 93,899 of NZ_JBIWLV010000012.1, forward strand.
CGGGCCGAACTCCTGGACCGGGGCATCGGCCGCGAGGGCGCCGTGGGCCTGTGCGGCACCTCGTGGGGCGGCTACCTGACGCTGCTGGCCATGGGAACCCGCCCGGACCTGTGGAACGCCGGGGTCGCCGTCAAACCGCTCGCCGACTGCGTCACGGCCTTCCGGCACTCCACGCCCGCCCTCCAGGCGCTGGACACCGCGCTGTTCGGCGGCACCCCGGACCAGGTACCCGAGGCCTACGCCCACGCCTCCCCGACCTCGTACGCGACCGCCATCCGCTCCCCGCTGCTGATCGTCGCCGCGCGGCGGGACGCCAAGTGCCCGCCGGAGCAGGTCGAGGCGTACCTGGCCGTGCTGCGCGCGGGAGGCGTCGCCCACGAGCTGATGTGGCTGGACTCGGGCCACGACGGCTACGACGGCGCCGACCACGTGGCCGTGATCCGGCGGTCCCTCAGATTTCTCGGCCGCGGGCTGCCGTCGGCGCCCGCGCCGGCCGAGCCGTTCCCGCACCCGGAGAGGGGGTGAACATCATGCAGAAGGACATCATCCACGGCGACCCGCTCGAGGGCGACGAGGAGAGCCGCAAGCCGGGCGTCGGCGTCGTCGTCTACCTCCGCTCCGCGGAGGAGATGGAAGACGAGGACAAGTAGCGACGAGGGGCCGGCCCCGCACCCGTGCGCGACCGGCCCCGACCGGACCGAACCCGGCCGGACCCCGACCGGGTCACCGGCCGGGAGCCCGGTTCGGCGCTCATGGCCCGCCCCCGCCGCACACCTGACAGACGACTGATCCGATGCACCGATCCGATGCACTGACCCCATGAGAAGAGGCCGGCCATGCGCGTACTCCTGGTGAACATGCCCTGGGCCCCGATCGATCTCCCGTCGCTGGCTCTCGGAATTCTCAAGCGCAGTGTCGACGAGCGCGTTCCGAACGGTTCGGCGGACGTTCTCCACGCCAATATCGAATACGTGGACTGGATCACCAAGAACACGGAGTTCACACTGGAGGACTACTCCTACTACGCGCTCGGCTCCTATTTCCTGGGCTGCGGCGACTGGGTGTTCTCCTCGGCCCTTTACGACGACCCGCAATGGCGCGTTCCCGAATTCACCGAAGCGATGCGGAGCCGGGTACGGGGGACTCGGATGGAGATGACGAAGGCACTGCACGTGACCGCGCCCGATTTCGTGCAGTACATCGCCGAGCGGATCGTCGAGCTCGCTCCTGACGTGGTCGGCTTCACCTCGACCTTTCAGCAGAACACCGCCGCTCTGGCGGCCGCGAAGTACGTCAAGCGCCTCGCACCGCACATCGTGACGGCCATGGGCGGCGCCAACTGCGACGGCAAGCAGGGCGAGACCGTCCACCGCAACTTCCCCTTCGTCGACTACGTCCTGCGAGGCGAGGGCGAGGTGTCCTTCCCCGCGCTCCTCAGGGCGCTGGACGCCGGCGAGCCACTGTCGGAGGTACCCGGCTTGTGTTGGCGCGACGCGGACGGCGCCGGCGTGGTCAACGCCATGAGCACCAAACCGCTGCCGCCCGCCTCGATCCTGCCGCCGGACTACGCCGGGTACTTCGAGCGACTCGCCTCCTCCCACGCGCGGCACTGGGTCGAGCCCAAGTTGGTGGTCGAGGGCGCGCGGGGCTGCTGGTGGGGCGAGAAGCACCACTGCACCTTCTGCGGGCTGAACGGCTCGTTCATGCAGTTCCGGAGCAAGAGCCCGGACGTGTTCTACGACGAGATCATCGAACTGGCCCGCAAGCACCGCGTCCTGGACATGTACGTCGTCGACAACATCCTGGACATGGCATACGTGAACACGGTGCTGCCGCGCATCATCGACAGCGGGTTCGACCTGCGCATGCACATCGAGATCAAGTCCAACATGCGGCGCGGCCAGCTCCAGACCCTCGCCGACGCGGGCCTGATCTTCGTCCAGCCGGGCATCGAGAGCCTCAACAGCCGGGTGCTGACCCTGATGGACAAGGGCGTGACCGGCGGCCAGAACGTCCGGATGCTCCGCGACGCCGCCACCGTCGGCCTCTCGGTGGCCTGGAACTACCTGCACGGCTTCCCTGGCGAGGACATCGAGGACTACGACGACGTGGTGGCTCAACTGGCCGCGCTGGAACACCTCAACCCGCCCGTGGGCCCCTCCTCACGGATCGCGATCGAGCGGTTCAGTCCGTACTTCAACAACCCCGGGCTCGGCTTCTCCGAACTGCGCGCCGCCGAACCCTACCGACTCACCTACGACCTTCCCGACGCCGAGATGTTCGACCTCGCGTACGTCTTCGACGTGCCGCCGCGCGGGATCGGCGAGGACGTCGTCGAACGCCTCGACGAAGGCATCGCGCACTGGAAGCGGAACTACGCCGGCAGCCGTCTCACCCATTGCGATCTGGAGGACCGGATCGTGCTGGTCAGCAAGCGCCGGGCCTTCGACTGGACGCACCTGGAACTGACCGACCCGTTCGAGCTGGCCCTGTTCCGGCTGCTCGACCAGCCGCACACGGTGAAGGCGGCCGCACGCAAGCTGCACGAGGACCACCAGAGGGACGAGGACGCCCTGCGCCAGGTACTGGCGCGGTGGCGGGCGCTCGGGATGGTCTTCGAGGACAGCGGGCAGTTCGTCCAGATCGCGCCGCCCGCACTCAACGAGGAGTTCCTGCGCATCGACTTCATGCGCCACGCCTGCGCCCGCGACACCGAACTCGCCGCGACGATCGCCTGAGGCCCGCCGACGATCGCCCGAACAATCCCCCGACGCCCGCCCGACGATCGCCCGAACAATCCCCCGACATTCCCCCGAAGACCGCCCGACGATCGCCCGACCGGGAGACGACGATGACTCCAGCACTCACCGGCACCGCACCCTTCATCGTGACCGCCTCACGGGACTACGACCCCGAGGTGGGCGCGCTGCCCGCCATGTCCCTGGGCCGCTACGAGATCGATGTCACCGGCGGCGAGGCCGCCCGGCGGCTCTTCGCCGCCGGGGCCCGACACGTCACCCTTCCTCGTCCCGTCGACGTGACGGACACCGCCGACACGGCCTGGTCGGTCCGGGCGCTCAGCTTCGTGGGTGACTTGTCCAGCCTGGCCATCTCGGTCGACTGGCAGCTCCACACCGGCCCGGACCCCGACGCCTGGCGGCACTACGGCCATCTCCACCCCCCGACCGCCGTTCTCGGCACCGCCGACCCGGCCGCGACGGCACTCGCGTGGCGCAACGCGTACTACATCTGCAAATGCGTCTTCCGGTACGGACCCGGTTTCATCCAGGTGCGTGACCGGCGCTACGGCGAGCTGCGCCGCTTCACCATCGACGAACCGGAGTACCACCAGGCCATCAGCGACCTCACCGACGGCGCCCCCGCCGACGCGATCCCGCGGCCGATCCTGGACGATCTCATGAGTGAGACCCTCGTCGTCCGTCTCGGCGACCACGTGTGGTGGGCCCCGTACCGGGTCCGCCGTTGGTCGGAGGCACCACTGGTGATCTGATCGCCCGAGTCACACCTGCTGTCCAAACTCACTCCTGAAATGTCTTGCGCCGGCCGTACCTCATTCTGCAATACTCATGATCAACAGGATGTCGTTCAGGACTGACTGGCAGGATGACTGAAGGAGAACGGACATGGCCGCCGGCCGCCCCGCGCTGTACGAAGTACTCGACGACAGGTTCCGCACGGAGAAGTGCGCCTCGGGCGACCTGCAGTTGGAGACCCTCCACGTGGGCTCCCGCTGGGCGGAGGGGCCGCTGTACATTCCGGCCTGGCGCCAGCTGATCTGGAGCGACATCCCGAACGACCGGATGCTGCGCTGGGACGAGACCACGGGAGCCGTCAGCACCTTCCGCTCGCCCGCGGGCCACCCCAACGGCAACACGATGGATCGCGAAGGCCGCCTGATCACCTGTGAGCAGGGCAACCGCCGGGTCACCCGCACCGAGCACGACGGCTCGGTGACCGTGCTCGCCGACCGCTACCAGGGCAAGCGGCTCAACAGTCCGAACGACGCGACCGTCAAGTCCGACGGCTCGATCTGGTTCTCGGACCCGGACTTCGGTCTCACCAGCGACTACGAAGGCGTACGCGGCGAGCCCGAGATCGGCGCCACCAACGTCTACCGGATCGCCCCGGACACCGCCGAGGTCCGGCTCGTGGCCGATGGCTTCAGCGGGCCGAACGGCCTGGTGTTCTCCGCCGACGAGCGCGAACTCTACGTCTCCGACAGCCGGGCCAACCGCATCCGGGTCTTCGACGTGCACGACGACGGCACCCTCTCGGCGGGCAGGACCTTCGCCGAGGGGAGCGGAGAGAGCCGTTTCGACAACATCCGCTTCGACGACCGGGGCCACCTCTGGGCCGCGGCCATGGACGGCGGCGTGCACTGCTACGCCCCCGACGGAACCTTGCTCGGCCGCATCCTGGTGCCCAACAAGGTCTCGAACATCCGCTTCGGCGGACCGCGGGGCAACCGCCTGTTCATCACGGCGAACGACACGCTCTACTCGCTGATCATGGGGGTCAAGGCGGCTCCGTCGCCGAGGTGAACGCCGGCCCGGCCGTACCGGGGACCGCTCAACGCCCCGGTACGCCGTCTCCACGGACGTCTTCACCACCCTCTCTCCCGCGCGTGCGACTCAAGGGGTACACGCCCGGCGAAGTCTCGTCGCGACCCCGTCCCCAGAGCACCGACAACCAGGTGGCCGGGAGGATGCGTGAGCCACCCCGGGACGTCACCGGCCGCCCCGGACTACGCTGGTCCGGGGGCCGCAGATCCAGGAGGCTGCCGTGACCAGTGGGGCTGACCAGCGCTTCCACCTCGACCGGGACGGGCACTCGATCACCGTCGTCCGGGATGCCGGCGGACGCCGCGCCGAACTGCTGGTCGACGGCAGAGTGGTGGCCGCGGCCCGTACGCGCCGCCACGCCCCGACGGAGTTGGGCGGCTCGCTCGCCCGAGGAGGAAGCGGCGACCCCCTACCCTTCACCGTCCGCCTCGGCCGCGCAGACATCCCCGGCGGCGAACCGCTGTGCACCCTGGAGGCCGACGGGCAGACCTCCCTCATGCCGCTCGTTCCGCTCACCCGGCGCGAGCGGTGGCCCGACGAGCCCGACCCGTCGCCCAGCACCCCCGCCCAGCTCCTGGCCCGTCGGCGCGCCCGCCGCGCCGGCCGGTAGCTCCTTTCGCCGCTCGGCGGCCGGGAGCCGGTCGGCCGGAGGCTCGACACCCGGTGGCGGCCGCGGCGACGGTTTCGGACACCGCTGTCCCTGGCGCCGGGCCCCGGCTCCGGCCGTGCGGGGTGATCCCTCAGTCCGTGCGAACGGCTGGTTCTCCTCCCTCCAGCACCTCGCCCGCGGGCCGTTCGGGGCCGGGCACGACGCTGATGAAGGGCACCCCGGTGCGCGGGTGCTCCATGACCTCGGCTTCGACCTGGTACACCTCGGACAGGAGAGGCGCCGTGAGGACCTCCTCGGGCTTGCCGGTGGCCACGACACGGCCGCCGGCCATGACGCAGATCCGGTCGCAGAAGGCCGCGGCGAGGTTCAGGTCGTGGAGCGCGACGACGGCCGTGACGCCGAGCCGTCGCACGAGCCGCAGGGCGTCGAGCTGGTGCCGCAGATCGAGGTGGTTGGTCGGCTCGTCCAGGACCATGGTCCCCGTGCGCTGCGCCAGGGCGCGGGAGATCAGGACCCGCTGCTTCTCCCCGCCCGACAGACGATCGAACGGCGCGTGCGCGAGGTCGTCGACGTGCAGCGCCGCCAGGGACCGCGTGATGATGTCGCGGTCGTCCGCGTCATCGCCCGCGAAAGCCCGCTTGTGCGGGGTACGGCCCATCGCCACCACGTCAAGGACGGTCAGTTCGAAGTCCCCGGAGGTTTCCTGCAGTACGGCCGCGAGCCGCTGGGCGAGCCGTTTGCCCGGCATCCGCCAGACGTCCTCACCGTCGAGCAGGACCCGACCCGACGTCGGCCGCAGCGCCCGGTAGAAGGTGCGCAGCAGGGTGGACTTGCCGGCGCCGTTGGGGCCGACCACGCCCACCACTTCGCCGGGTGCCACGTGCAGCGACGCCCCGTCGACCAGGGCTCTGCCGTTCACCACGACGCTGACGTCCTCGGCGTCGAGCACACCGGGCGCGGAGCCGGAGACCGGTCGGTTCGTCATCGGGCCGCCTTGCGTCGCATCAGCCAGAGGAAGAACGGGCCGCCCACCAGGGCGGTGAGGATGCCGACGGGAATCTCCTCCGGGCTCATGAGCGTGCGCGCCGCCAGGTCGGCGGCGATCAGGAAGGCCGCGCCCAGGAGCGCGGCCGCGGGCAGCGCCCGGCGGTGGTCGGCCCCCACGAGCAGCCGCACCACGTGCGGCATGATCAGCCCCACGAAGCCGATCTGCCCGCTGACCGCGACGATCGTGCCGATCATCAAGGCCACCAGGGTGAACAGGGCGCCGCGGAACCGGTGCACGTCCAAACCGAGGGCCGCGGCGGCCTCCTCCCCGGCAAGCAGCAGATTGAGGGAGCGGCAGACACCCAGCAGGACGGCCGTCCCCATCAGCACCGCACCGACCGGAATCCACACCGTCGTCCAGGTCGTGCCGGCCAGCCCGCCGAGCATCCAGCGCAGCGCGGACTGCGTTTTGTGCGGATCGTTCGAGGTGACGATCAGGAAACTGGCCAGCGCCGACAACACCTCGGCCGTCGCCACGCCCGCCAGGACCAGCCGCACCGTCGTCATCCGCCCGCCGGAACGGGCCAGGAAGTAGACCGCGACCAGAGCCGCCAGCGCCCCGCAGAATGCCGCGACCGGCAGGGTGAACAGCCCGAACACCGTCAGATTCAGTACGAGGACCAGCACCGCGCCGACCGACGCGCCCGAGGACACGCCCAGCAGCATCGGGTCGGCGAGGGGGTTGCGCACCAGGGCCTGCAACGCCATTCCGGAGACCGACAGCCCCGCCCCGACCACCCCGGCCAGCAGCACCCGGGGGAGGCGGACATCCACGACGATCGTCTCGCGCACCGGGGTCCACGTCGGCTCGGCGAGGGCCGGGTGCACGCGGTGCGCCAGGATGCTCCACACCTGATCGGCCGGGACACTGATCGACCCCGCCGCGATCCCGGCCGTCGCGGCGCAGGCCACCAGGACGCCGAGGAAGGCCAGCACCACGCTGTACGGGATCCCGGGTCGCCGCGCGCGGACGGGCCGGCCACTCCCGTCGAGGGCGACTCCCTCGGTCGCACGGGTCTTCACGTCGGTCACCGGACGCGGCCGGGGTGGAGCTGCTGCGCGAGCGATTCGACGGCCGACGGCATCCGGACGCCGAGCACCGTGGAGGACAGGGGCAGGACCGCGAACCGCTGGTTCCTGATCGCGGGTACGTCCTTCAGCGCCGGGTGGGCGAGCAGGAACCTCTTCTTGTCCTCGACGGATTGGTCACCGTAGTCGTAGATGACGATGGCCTCGGGGGCGCGCTGGGCGACCTGTTCGAAGGAGACGTCGCCGAAGGCCTTGTCGAGGTCGGCGAAGAGGTTCACCCCGCCGGCCCGCCGGATCATCTCGTTGCCGATGCCCTTGCCGCCCGCGGTGAAGGCCGTCTTGTCGCCGCTGTCGTACACGAAGAGCTTGACCGGGGTGACGCCGGTGAGCCCGGTCTCGACCTTGTCGAGGGTGGCGTGCAGCTTCCCCAGCCGCTGCTCGCCCCGCTCGGGAACACCGAAGATCTTGGCGAGAGTACGGATCTCCTCGTCCAGGGAGGCGACGGTCACCGGACCGGTGGGGCACTCCTCGGTGTTGAGGTAGGTGTTGATCCCGGCCTTGGTGAACGCGGCCCGGCCGCGGCCCTCCTTCTCGTCGAAGGTGGAGGTCCACCCGCCGTAGACGAAGTCGGGCTCGGCCTCCAACAGCGCCTCGTAGGAGGGGTATTCCTTGGAGATGACCTTCACGCTGTCGTAGGCGGCCTGGTACTCGGGGAGGATCTTGTCGTCCAGGTAGCCCGTGCCGACCATCGACTTCTCCACGCCGAGAGACAGCAGGGCCTCGGTCGCGTGCTGGTTCAGCGAGACGGCCCGCCCCGGCGGACGCTGATACGTGGTCTTCACGCCGCAGTTGTCGATCGTGACCGGAAAGCCCTGGGCGGACGGGCCCGCCGACGAGGTGGCGGAGGGGGTGGTACCGCCTCCGCAGCCGGATATGAGCAGGGCCAGGGCGCAAGCGGACAGCATGGATTTCAGGGGGTTGCGGGGGTTGCGGGGCATGGATGGTCCTCTCACCGCAGATGGGTCGGATGGTCTGCACGCCTGGTCGGAGGACTGGGCCGTGCGGGGGCGTGCCGCCCCACCCGTGGGAATCCGGCCAGTTCGGTCCACCCTGCCGCTACCGCTGCCGCAAGCAGAGGCAACTGCGTGGAGACCGCAACAAGGCCGACGGATGGGGGAGGGCTCGCGGGGGCGCGGAGGGTCGCGCGCGACGAATCGCGCCACCCCCCTGGGCAACCGGGAACCGTCCTGCCACGACCACGACCACAAGGACGCGGAAGGGGCAGGACGTCACAGCAGCGGTGTACGGCCCTTCGCCTACGAGGGAGTCGCCCCGGAGACGTCGAGTGCCGGGACGGGACGCGGCTTGCCGTCGGCGTCTATCGCTACGAAGGCCAGCCTCGCGGTGGCCACTTCGGTCGTGGGGCCCGAGGCGTTCCAGCGCTCGGCCCGCACACGCACGCCGACCGTCATCGATGTCCGGCCGGCCCGTTCCAGTTCGGCGTCGACGCTGAGCAGGTCACCGGCGCGGACCGGCGCGAGAAAGGACATCCGGTCCACGGCCACGGTGACGGCGGGTCCGTCCGCGTGCCGCCCGGCCGCGGCGGCGGCCGCGTCGTCGATCAGCTTCATCACCACGCCGCCGTGGATGGTCCCGTAGAGATTGGTGTCGTGCTCGCTCATGATGTGGGCGAGCGTCACCCGGGAGTCGCCCGGGATCTTGGAAACGCACCCCGCGGTGCTTGCGGTCGGGTCGGCCACGTCAACTCTCCTTCGCGAGTCGCGGCAGAAAGGCCCGAGGGTGTTCCTCGGCGCCCCGCACGCCTGAGGCATGCGGGCAGTGGCAGGTTTTCGGACTCGCGGGCACGCCTGCCGGTCTCCCGGCGGACACCTACTGGCCGTCGCTTCCCAAGACCGTTCGGTCCCAGTGCGTATGACGGCGGTCGTTCCCGCTCACCGCTGCGGGGCAGTCCCGGATTCCCACCGGGTTCCCTCTTGCGTCGCATCCCGCCTGGCGGACGGGGCGAACCAGCTGCGCTCCCACCCTACCCGCGCGGAAGCGGAGGTCGGCCGGCCACGTCAGACAGCCTGCTCTGAACTGCTGCGGCAGGCCGGAGGGTCGGAAGCGGACCGCTCTCGCACGCGACGGCACCAGCCCGCGGATGGCTGCCCCTCCTGCTCAGGTCGCAGGGCCGCGAACCGGAATTCATCATCCAGGAGCACGGGCCGACCGTCGGACGCCGCGATGATTTCGCTCATGGAGCAAGAACTAGGCACCCTTGTCCGGCAGACCGCCGACCAACTGGCCGACCACCGCGTGGGCGTGGTGGTCGCCGCCCTCGCGGGAGACCGCGCGGAGATCAGAGGTGCGGGCAGCACCGGCGGAGACCACGCCCATGTACCGGGGCCGGACACCCTGTTCGAGATCGGGTCGGTGACCAAGGCGTTCACCGCCCTGGCCCTCGCGCGGCTGACCCTGACCGGCGAAACAGACCTGGACGAACCGCTGAGCGACCTGCTGCCCGAAGACACGGCCGTACCGTCACGCGGCGGCGAGCGGATCACCCTGCGGCACCTCGCAACCCACACCTCCGGCCTGCCCCGACTCCCCAAAGGCATGCTGCTCCCGGCCCTCCTGCGCCCCAACAAACCCGACCCGTACGCCCATTGCAACACCGAGTGGCTCCTGTCAGGGCTGGCCCGGACCCGCCTGGGAGCCGTACCGGGCGCGCGGTTGCGCTACTCCAACCTCGGATGCGGCCTACTGGGGCTGGCCCTGGCCCGCCGGGCCGGCACCGACTACGAAACCCTCGTCACCCGTACGATCTGCAGCCCCCTGGACATGGGGGACACCGTGGTGAGCGTGGACGCTGCACGGGCGCGACGTTCCGCCCGGGGCCACGACCGCGGCGGACGGCCCACCCCTGCCTGGCACCTCGCCGACCTGACCGGATCCGGCGGCCTGCGGTCGACCGCGACCGACCTGGTCGCCTTCGTCCGGGCCCAACTGGACGGCGGCCCCGAGCCCCTCACGGCCGCGATCCGCCTGAGCCGGGAGGTCGAGTACCGCCAAAGTCCCTTCGCCCGGGTACACCTGGGCTGGATGGCCCACCGCCTCCACCCCCGGCAGGGCGCCCACCTCCAGATCTGGCACAACGGCGGCACCGGCGGATTCTCCTCCTTCGTGAGCTTCGACCCGGAGAAGCGGCTGGGAGTCATCGCCCTCGCCAACACCCCCCGCCCGGTCGACCGACCCGCCTTCGACCTCCTGCGCACCCTGCAGGCACAACACCCGTCCGCGCCGCACTGACCCGCCCGCCGCGCGTACGGTTCCCCTCCCTGGCCGTGCCAGGGCCGCGGTGGCCGACGATTTCACTCGTCGGCCAGGTATGCGCCCGACACGCGCCCTGCCGCATCCGCTGTTCCGCTTCTACCGTTGGGGATTCGGACCCGCGAGGAGGTTGCCGTGGCAGGGATCGTGGAAGGCAAACACCGGTCTCCGATCGGTGACGACGGGCACCAGCCGAACCGGCCGGTGCCGCCGCCCCCTCCGCCTCCGCCGCCCACCGACCCCGACAAGAAGAAGTAGACCCGTGGTCACCACCCCGCGCGGCGATGCCCCGGCAGACGACGTGCTCGTCGACGGGCTGCTCACCGCGGTCGCCGAGCAGCTCGATCAACCGTTGCCCGCCGGGCTGGAGCAGGTACTCCGCCGCGTGCACCGGCACCGGTTCCTGCCCGACCGGATCTGGCAGCGGGACGTCTCCGGTGGCTACGAGCCCGTCGACCGCGCCACCGAGCCCGACCGGTGGACGGCCGCGGCCTACTCGGACGAGCCGCTCGTCACACGGTTCACCGACGGGCTGCCGTCCTCGTCGGCATCGATGCCCTCGATGGTCGCGCGCATGCTGCTCCTGGCCGGCTTCGGCGGATCATCCCCGGGTCCGGCAGCCCCCGGCGCCCGGGTGTTGGAGTGGGGCGCAGGCACCGGCTACAACGCGGCCCTGCTGTGCGCGCTCGTCGGGGACCGGCGGGTGACCACCGTCGAGCTCGACCCGGTGATCGCCGCCGAGGCGCAGGAGAACCTCAAGGCGACCGGGTACACACCGACGGTCGTCGTCGGGGACGCCGCCGACTGCCGCCCGCCCGGGGGCCCCCACGACGTGGTTCTCGCCACGTTCTCCGTCGATCACATCCCGCCCACCTGGCTCACCCAGGTCCCATCCGGCGGCCGGATCGTGACCCCGTGGTCCTCGGCCTGGTGCACGTACGGCACCCTCGCGTTGACGTCCCACCAGCACGGCCGCGCCGAGGGCCGGTTCCACTCGTTCGCCTCGTTCATGCAGATGGCACGCCCCGGCACGGATCGATGTGGCCCGGCGCCTGGACCGGCCGCACGGGGCGCCGATGCTCGCCAGGCCGTGCGCTCGTCGACCACGTTGTCGCCGTGGGCGGTCGCGGGCGGTGACCTCGACACCGAGTTCCACATCGGCCTCACGGTCCCCGGCACCGCCTTCGCCTGGGACACCGGCGGTGAACACGCCCCCACCCGCCTCCACGTCGCGGACACCGCCGACTCCTGGGCGACCGTCGACCACGACGGCCTCACCTCGGCCGCCTTCACCGTCACCCAGGCCGGACCCCGACGCCTGTGGGACGAGATCGCCACCGCACACCGGCACTGGGAACAACTCGGCCGACCCGGCATCGACCGCTACGGCCTCACCGTCACGGGGCCCACCACCACGGTGTGGGTGGACACTCCCGCGACCGCCGTGACTGCCTTCTGACCTTCTGACTGCCGGCTTTCTGACCTGCGGCCTTCTGGAGCCGGACCGGACCGGGCGCGTCCCGGAACGGGCAGGGCCCGCCCCCGGGGTGTGGGGCGGGCCCTGTGGTGTGTGAGCGGGGGAGCCGGGGAGGAGATCCGATCGTCTCCCCCGGGTCTCTCCGGCTCACCGCTCCCGCGGCGGCGGGGAGGCCGTGAAGGCTTCGCCGCCAGGCGTGGTGGGTGTCAGTCGTTGGCGCACTGGTTGCCGAAGGCCGGGTTGAGCAGGCCGATGACGTTGACGCTGTTGCCGCACACGTTGACGGGAACGTGGACGGGGACCTGGGCCGTGTTGCCGGACAGGACGCCGGGGGAGCCCACGGCGGCGGCCTCGGCGCCGGCGTCGGCGGAGGCGAGGCCGGCCGCGCCCATGACGACGGTGGCCGCGGTCGCGGCGATCGAATCCCAGGGCACGGTCATTGCCCACCAGCGCCTCCGGTTCCGGCTCTTCGCCAGGGGAACGGCCGACCGGCTTCTGGAGGGATGCCGATTCCATCTCCAGGAAAGCGATGACGTGCTGTGGCAGTACGTTCGAAGTTGGGTGGTCCACGGCCGAGCGGCGCACGCTGCGAGCCCTCCTGAACGAATCGGGCAGCCATTGAACCGGCCGACCCCGGCCGGCGCTTCCGCTTCGCCGGGCAACGAGGGAAGTCCCGGGCACGGTGTACCTCGCGTGCGTTGGCCTTCGGCGAGGGCTCCGAGACCCACCTCGCCCACCAGCTCGCCGCCGGGCGCCAAGGCCGGCGGAGCCACACCAGCCCCAGCGGCACGTAACCGCGCACTCCGGCGAGGTTTGCCCGACCGAGGTTTGCCCGACCCTCTCCAGAGGGAACTCTGTTTTTAGACGACTCTCTAAGTTTTGCGGAAGGCGGGTGGGCGCATGCGGACAGCCGAAGGGGGGCTGCGTGAGCGACACAAGGCGCGGAGACGGTCGCGGATCCTCGAAGCGACGCGCGAACTCCTGCGGGAAGGACCGGAATCGGTGATCAGTACCGAGCGGATCGCCGAACGGGCCGAGGTCTCCCCAGCCACCGTGTACAACCTGATCGGGCCGCGCGAGAAGATCTGGGAGGCGCTCGCCGACGGGTTCGTGGACGAGCTGGAGGACCGCCTGGCCCCGCTGGAAGCCGGTGACCCGCGGGATGTCGTCAGGTCGACCGTCCAGCTCTTCGTGAGCGATCCGGTCGTGTCGCGCCGCATGGTGCGCGGGTGGGAGGCGAGCGGCCTCGTACTCGCCCGCAGTCCCCACACCCAGCTCCGTCGGGCGATGGCGGACGCCCGGACACGAGGCCTCCTGCGCGCCGACATCGATACCGACGCGTTGGCCGCCGTGGTCAGCGCCTCGTGCGTGGGGGCGCTGCACCAGTGGGTCGCAGGCCTGATCGACGACGACCGGTTCCTCACCCGTTCCCTGTTCGCGCTGGACGTCGCGCTCGCCGCGGCGGCCGCGGATCCGTACCGCGACCAACTGCTGGCGCCGCTGCGCACCCGGGACGCGAAATGACCGCCGACGCGCCGCCCCGGTCACGGAACTTCGTGGGTCGGGGCGGGATCCGGCTCGCGGCGGACGTGTGGGGCCGGACATCCGATCCCCCTCTCGTCCTGCTGCACGGCGGCGGCCAGACGCGGCACGCCTGGGCCCGGACCGGGCCCCGGCTGGCCGCGCTGGGATGGCGGGCCATCGCGCCGGACCTGCGGGGGCACGGCGACAGCGCCTGGTCGGCCGACGGTGACTACGACCTCGATCTGTTCGCCGGCGACGTCCGGGCGATCGCCGCCGAGGTCGGCGACCGGCCGGTGCTCGTCGGCGCCTCGCTGGGAGGTCTGAGTTCCCTGCTGGCAGCCGGAGAAGAACCCGCGGTGGCGGTCCGCGCCCTGGTTCTCGTCGACGTCGCCCATCGGCCGGATCCCCGCGGGTTCCGCCGGATCGTCACGTTCATGCGCCGCGATCCGGACGGATTCGCCGAAGTGGGGGAGGCGGCCGCTGCGGTGTCCGCCTACCTGCCGCACCGTCCGCGTCCGTCCGACCCCGAGGGCATACGGACCAACCTGCGGCGCCGCGGCGACCGCTGGGTCTGGCACTGGGACCCCCGGATGCTGGACAGCTTCGAGGGCCGGATGGACCCGCCCGGCATGGCGGAGCGCCTCCTCGACGCCGCCCGCCACGCCGACGTGCCGATCCTGCTCGTCCGCGGCGGGAGCAGCGACGTGGTGTGCGAAGAGGTCGCCCGGCAGTTCTGCGCGGGGGTTCCCAAGGCGCGGCGCGTCGACGTGGCCGGCGCGGGGCACATGGTGGTCGGCGATCGCAACGAGCACTTCCTCGACGCGATCGTCCCGTTCCTGGCGGGAACCGCATGAAACGAGTGGGGGAGACGGACGGTGGGGACGAGCGGAAACAACCGGCGGGCATACGTACCGGGCGAGGAAGAGGTGTTGGAGGCCGTCGCATCACTGGCACGCCCCTCGGCTGCGGCAGAAGTCGCCGCGAGGGTCGATGAGAGGACCGGACGCGGCAGGACGGCGCCGTCGGTTTCGGTTCCGGCGTCGGCGTCGGCTTCGGCTTCGGTGGAGGCGGTACTCGGCCTGCTGCGCGAGCTGGAGAAGACCGCTCGGGTCAAGAGCTATACGCCGGAGCAGTGGCGGACCCTGGGCATCCTCGTGCCCGGCGCCGCGCCCTACACGAGGCTGTGGTGGTCGGTGGAGAAGTGGCAGGAGACGGCCGTCTGCGGAGGGCAGCGGTACCAGCGGGGACGGCGTGACCAGGAGCCGCGCCGGTCGGCGGACGAGGAAAGCCCGGTCACGGCAAACCTGCGGCGGGTCGCGGAGGAGTTCCGTAGGCAGTATCGGGCCCGCAACCGCTTCGAAGGCCCGGGCGCCGGCTGACGACGAGGTCCGCGCACGTTCGGCCACTACCCCGGCCCGGCCCGCAACCCCCGATCTGCCGGAGAACGGGCTTCTGTCGCGTCACGGACGGCACGGGCGGCGCGGGCGCCGGAGCCGCCCGCTCGACGGCTCCCGGAGGTGTCTGAGGGTCAGGCGACGCGCGGGCCCTCAGAACCAGGCCCGGCGTAGTGTCTCCGCTGTGGCGGGACATCGACGCCGACGAAGAGGCATGGGAGACGACTCGATGCGTGGTCGAGGGACAGCGGCGCTCGGCAGGGGTGCAGTCACCCTGCTGGCGAGCACCGACACCTATCCGGACTTCGACCAGGATGGAATCCTGCTCCTCATGCAGTGGCTGGCCGAGCATGGCGTGGTCGCCATCCTCTCTGCCGCCGGCGGGCCGTCGCGCGCGGACGAGCCCAGGTGGGTGTTTCGCGCCGGCTCGGGGCCCGGTGCCACTACAGATCCACGGCAGAGCGTCGTGGCCGAGGAAGCCACTGCGGGGCAGTGCGTGCGTATCGCCCTTCCCCTGCTGGAGGAAGCGGGTCTGCCGGTAGGCGGGACCTCAGGGGCAGCGGGGCTCAGGGCGGACTGCGTCGAGGGGATCGGGGTGCTCGTGTTGGACTGGCTGGCAGAGCAGGGCTTGAGCGTCTTCCTCAAGGCCGATGGCGAGCGGAGGACACCGGGATGGACCCTCATCGTTCGCGACGGCCCACTGCTCGACATGCTGCGCTTCGACGGGGCAGAGGTCGGTCGGTGCTTCCGGCGCATGCTGGTCGACCTTCGAGGACAAGGCCTGGCCGTACCGGTCTGAGATCAACTGGCGCCGGACGGTGCCGCTTGGATCAACGCGCACCAGAGGAAGACGCCCGTGACCCGGAGCCCGCACGAGGACCGGCGGTGAGGGTGGGACCGGAGCTGCCCTCGGCGGGAACTGCCGCTCGCCGATCCGCACGCCCGGATGCTCGCAGTACCGGGCCTGGAAGCGACCGGCTCACCGGCGCCGGGCCGTCCCCTCGCAGATCACCACCAGACGGGCCCCCGTCTCCTTCACCCAACGCTGGAGCTTCAACAGCTCGATCCGCAGGATCCGCTTTGTCCGCTCGTACGCGCCGCGCCGGATCTTGCGGTCGTACGGATGGTTCTCCCGCCAGGTGCGGATCGGGTAGCCGTCCGCGTCCAGCAGCACCGGCTGCTCCGGATGCTGGTCATCCACCCGCAGCCCCGCCAGGAGGCCCACGCCCCCGGGCTGCCGCATTCCGTGCGTCTCCATACCGGTTCTCCTACCCTGGAAGGCTCCCGTACAGGGCCGGACGCGGGGAACGCGCCTCCGCCCGCCAGGGCGCCCTGGGCGCCGGCCACCCCGCGGGGAAACATCCGGCCCCCGGGCCGGGGTGTCCGCGCCGACCGCCCTGCCCGCCGCGCTCAGCGGACGAGCCGCCTCAGCGCCGCTTGCTTCTGCGCCGGGCGAGGACCGCGAGCGTCGCGACGGTGAGCAGCAGGCCGTAGCGGACCGCCGGCCGTGCCAGGGCGGCGCGCGCCGCGGGGACGCCATTGCTGATCTCCGGTGGGGTGCCATTGCCTGCTTCGACCAGCTGATCAGCGACAAGGAAGGCCTTCCGACGCGCTGACTGGCCTGGTGAGGGAGCGTTGCCGACCACGTTCTTCTACCTCTCGACTCTGAATGTTCCGGGCTCGGGAAGATGTCGTGCGGCCACCGCCGCCACGCGGGACGGATGCCTGTTCCCGTGAACGTCCCGGGGAACGTCCCGGGGAACGTCGCGTGGGTGGGTTGTGGGGGCGGTTCAGCTGGGCGGGTAGGGGTTGGTCTTGAGGTGTCGGGCGAGGTGGGCGGTGTTCGCGGCGAGGGTTTTGGTGGTGGCGGCGGTCTTTTCGGGGGTCTTGTCGAGGTCTTGGTAGTCGGTGCCCTGCATGGCTTCGCCGACCCAGTAGGTGACGGCGTTGGGGGCGAGGGAGAAGCCGACGTCGTTGAGTCCTTGGAAGAGGTCGGCGCCGACCTTGTGGGCTCCGTCCTCGTTGCCGACGACGCAGACGGCCGCGGCTTTGCCGTAGGTGAGCAGGCGCCCCTCGTCGTCGCTCTCGCCTAGCTCCGCGTCCAGGCGCTCCAGCACCCGCTGGGCGATGCTCGATGGATGGCCGAGCCAGATGGGTGTGGACAGGATCAGGATGTCGGCACCCAGGATTGCGTCGCGGATGCCGGGCCAGGCGTCGCCGTCTCCCATGTCGGTCTTCACGCCGGGCTTCACGTCGTGGTCGGCGATCCGGATGGTGGTGCCGGTGACGCCATGCTCGCCGAGCGCGGCCATCGTCTGCTCGGCCAGCAGCTGAGAGCTGGATCGGGCGGGCGAGGGGGACAGGGTGCAGACCAGGGCGACAGCCCGCAGAGGTGTCTGATTCATACGTGCCCGGCTACCCCGCCCATCCCGCCTGATATCACTCCGGCCCCGAATTGATCCTTTCGGGTCACGCCCGGACCCGAGCCGCGGGCCGCACGCCGCCCCGACGCCCGCCCGGTCGGCAAGGCATCACACAGAGGACCGGGCCTTGCGGCCCGGAACGGAAGGGGCGATGGGGTGGGCATGTCCGGGTTCGGCCCCGGAGCACAACCCCGCTGCCCATATCCTGGCCCTTGGCCGGTGTTCCGGCGCAGCGCGCGGAGGGCGGCTGATGGAGGGTGTGGAGACGGGCCAGGGAATGCCGGAACCGGTGACCGGTCTGACGTCCGAGGAGGCCCGACGGATCGCCCGACAGGTGTTGGCGTCCCAGGAGACCGAGGCCTTGGTGGACGACGTGTTGATGGTCGTGTCGGAACTGGTCTCCAACGCGGTCCGTCATGCGGGCGGGGTCACCGGGTTCAGCGTCCGATGTGACACGGGCGCGGTGGTCGTCGAGGTCGCGGACGCCTCCGCCACGCACCCCCGTTCCCCTGGTACTTCCGCGGAAGTACCGGGCGGGTTCGGCTGGTTGCTGGTCAACCGCCTCGCCGAGCGTACGGAGGTCCGCTCCCGTCCCGGCGGCAAGACGATCACGGCCTTCCTCCACCGGCCCCCGCACCTGCCCCTCCCTCCTGCCGGTCACTGACCGGCAGGCTTCGCAGCCCGGGCGCGGGCTTCCCGAGACGGCGCCGGACCGTCCCGATCGAACGCTTCGTCACAGGTGGGGGCCGCCATTTCCCGCGGGCCCTTGACCGGTCCCCGTTTGTGTACAAAGGGTGCGTGCTTGGCGGTTTGGTGGACAGACGGAAGCAGACGACCGGGGTGTGACGGACCCCCTGTGAAGGCTTGGGGACTGGAATGACGGGTGCGGGAGTGCGGGAGCGCGAACGGCGGCGAGTGGACGGGCTCCCGGTTCAGATCTGGGACCGTGCCCGGCTGGCAGCGGTCATGGCGACGGGTCTGCTGGACACCGGCCCTGAGCGGGTTTTCGAGGACCTGGCCGGTCTCGCGGCCCGCGTGACGGGCTCGGGGCGGGCGTTCATCACCCTCGTGGACGGCCAACGGTCGTTCTGGAAGGCGTGCGTCGGGGTCGAGGCGGCCGCGCTCGCCGACCGCCAGAACCCGGTCGAGGAGAGCTTCTGCCATTTCCTGATCGGCCTGGACGGCGAGCCGTTCATCGTGGACGACGTCCCCAACGACCCCCGCACCCGGGACCATCCCTCGGTCGGGCCGATGGGCATCGGGGCCTGGGCCGGATTCCCCCTCCTGGGGCCCGGCGCCGAAGTCCTGGGCAGTTTCTGCGTCGTCGACGACATTCCCCGCCCCTGGACACCCTCCGACCTGCTCACCCTGGAGACGTTGGCCCGCTCGGTCAGCGCGGAGATCGGTCTGCGCCAGTCCCTGACCGCCGCGCGGAAAGCCCACAACCTCTCGGCGGCCCTGGCCCGCTCCCTGCAACAGGGCCTCCTGCCCCCGACCCTGCCCCGCGTACCCGGCGTCGAGGCGGCGGCCTCCTACTTCCCGGCGTCCCGTGCCGGTCGTTCCGACATCGAGGTCGGCGGCGACTTCTACGACCTGTTCCCCACCCGGGGCTCCTCCTGGGGCGTCATCCTGGGCGACGTGTGCGGCAAGGGCGTCCAAGCCGCACAGGTCTCCTCGATGGCCCGCTACACGATCCGCGCCGTGGCCAACGAGAACCGCTCACCGGCCGACCTCCTGGACCACCTGAACACCGCCATGCTCGTCCAGGAGGCTCCCCGCTTCCTCACCGCCGTCTACGCCCGCTTCCGCGCCACGCCGGCCGGCCTCGCCGGCGCCCTGGCTCTGGCCGGGCATCCGCCCGCCCTCATCCGCCGCGAGGACGGCACCGTCCGCCCCCTCGGCGCTCCCGGCCAACTTCTCGGAGTCTTCGACCCGACCAGCCTGACCGACACCCGGTTCCGTCTCGCGCCCGGCGATCTCCTCCTCCTCTACACCGACGGCGCGACCGAGGCCCGCGCCCGCCCCGGCGCCCCCGACCGCAAGATGGACGTGTTCGACGACGCGGACCTGGCCCGTACGCTCGCCGCGACCGCCGGCATGAACGCGACCGACACCATCGACCACATCAACCACGCGCTGGCCACCCGGCACGGAGGGTGGGCCAGCGACGACACGGCCCTCCTCGCCCTGAGAGTCCCGGACCCCCACCGACCCTGAAGGCCCACCTCATGGACCACAGAACGGATCCTCCCGACCAACTCACCCTGATCGAAGCGTCCATACCGGTCCCACCGGCATGGATCCTGCTCCTGCGCGGCGCCGTCAACGGCTGCGACGAAGAGGAGCTACGCGCCGTGTTCACGCGTGCCCTCGCCCATCCGCGAGTCCCGCTGATCGTCGATCTGGGCTCCCTCGAACACGCCGACGCGTTCCTCCTCGGCCTGCTCCTTGTCGCCCGGACCCGCACCCGACTCCACCTCGTCGGTCCGCTCAGCCGTTCCTTCAAGCACCGTCTTGATGTCACGGGCACCCCTGACTTCTTTCGAGTTCACGCCACTCTCACCGACGCGCTCGCCGCCGTCACCGCGGCCGACGCCCGCGGCGGCGGGACCACCCCGCCCTTGCCCGGGCAAGGTTGACGGCCGCGTCCCACCCGCCCCTGCGCACCGGCGGAGGAGAAGTGCGTCGCTAGGGCTGTGCCGCGAGCGGCGCAGTGTCCATGCCCTCTCCGTCTCGCAGTCCCGCCAGGAACTCCTGGAGGGCCTCGACGGAAGTACGCGCGGGTTCCCAGCCCAGTTCCTCGTGCGCGCGGGAGCAATCCATCAGGGGCAGGCGCAGGACGGCGTCGAACAGGTCGGGTGAAGCGGGTACCAGGCGGAGTTTCCACGCCGCGGCCAAGGCCGCTCGCACAGGCGCTGCGGGCATCGGGAAGCTGCGTGCGTCGAAGATCCCGGCAAGGACCTTCGCGTCGACCGGGGGCTCCGCCGCCAGGTTGAAGGCCCCGCTCACCGGGCGGGACACCGCTGCCAGGTAGGCGGCGGCCGCGTCATCGGTGTGCAGTGCCTGGAAACGCAGACCCGGCAGGTCCGGCACCGCGGGGATGACGCTCGCCCGAACGAGGCGTCCCGGCAGCAGGCGGCCGGCGAAGATCCTGCGCTGCTCGGAGGCGGATTCGCGCTTGAAGAGGAAGCCGGGGCGCATGCGTACGACACGGATGCCGGGATGGGTGTGTTCAAAGGCGTCGAGGAGGCGTTCGAGGTAGGCCTTCTCGCGGGTGTAGGCGGCCTGCGGCCAGCCGTGGGTCGGCCAGGACTCGTCGACCATCCGGTCCTTGGGCCCGGGGGAGTACGCCCCGACGGAAGAGGCGTGGATCAGGGCGGGGACGCCGGCGGCGGCCACGGCGTCGAACACGCGGCTGCTGCCGAGCACATTGGTGCGCCAGGTCTCGGCGGGGCGGTGGGTGGGCTGGAACTTCCAGGCCAGGTGGATCACCGCGTCGGCACCGGCGAACAGCGGTACGAGGTCGGGCCCGCCGGGCTCGATGTCCACGGCCCGCCAGCTGGTTTTCGGGGGCTGCCAGCCGGGGACCCGGCGGGCGAGGCCCAGGACCGAGCCGATGGCCGGGTCGTCGGCCAGGAGTCGGACCACGCTGGTGCCGACGTTCCCGGTGGCTCCGACCACCACGACACGGGCGCCGCTTCCGGCAGACGGCGGCGGGGTTCGAGGGGTGCTTGGGGGCGTCATCCGATCGGTTCCTCTCCGTCAAGGCAACAGGTGCCCGGTGACCGACGATCACTGTGAACCACAGGTCGCGGTTACCCCAGCCGGCCGCGCCCCATGTCCGCTGTCGACACTCCGAATGGATGATCCCGCCGACCGGTACGGCCCGGACGTGATCCGCCCGAACCCCGGATGAGCTGCCCCGCAGCGGGCAGTCGCACGGAGCGGTCGAGGGCCGCCGGCCCGTACGAGCGGGTCCTGCCGATCACGGAGGTACGCCGTGGCAAGTACGACTCTGACATCGGGCACGCTGCCCGCCGGGCTGATGGCCCTTCCGGGCGTCTACCGGCCCCAAGGCGACACCCGCCTCCTCGCCCGGGTACTCGCCCGAGAACCCCTTCGACCGGGTGCCCGCGTACTGGAGATCGGCACGGGCACCGGAGCGCTGGCCCTCCACGCGGCAGCCAGGGGAGCCAGAGTCACGGCAGTCGACGTCGCCTGGCGCGCCGTGGTCACCGCCCGGCTGAACGCGCGTCGTCGGCGACTGCCCCTGCGCGTCGTTCACGGGGACTTCGCGGCGGCCGACATCGGCAGCCCGTTCGACCTTGTCGTCTCCAATCCGCCCTACGTCCCGGCCCCGGGAACGGCATTACCTTCGCGGGGGCCGGAGCGCGCCTGGGACGCCGGTCCCGACGGGCGAGGAGTGATCGACCGGATCTGTGCGAGCGCCCCTTCCCTTCTGCGACCGGGCGGTGTCCTGCTCATGGTCCATTCGGGCATGTGCGGAGCCCGGCAGACCGTCGACGGGCTGACCACTGTGGGGCTGGACGCGAAGGTCACCGCCAGGACGGTCGTGCCGTGGGGGCCCGTTCTGCGGTCGCGCCGGACCTGGCTTCAACGGCAGGGCCTGGCAGCCGAAGGCGAGGAACTGGAAGAACTGGTGGTCATCCGTGCCCAGTACCCCCAGGCGCCCGCCTAGCTCCGCCCCGCTCCGCCTCGCCCTGTCGCGCTTCGGCTGCCCCGGCCCGGGTCCTGGGCCGGCCTCGGTGGTCCGTCGTAGGTGCGATGCCGGGAATCGAGAGCGGTTCCGGCACGGACGGCGGGACTCCGCCCTGGCCGCGACCAGGGCCGCGCGGGCAGGCGTGGCAGGCGTTCGAGAGGAAGTCGCAGTCGCCGGGCTTCGTACCGCGTTCAGAACTTGCCGGCGAACCGTTCGTTGAGCCCTCCGACCTCATACGTCCGAACCGGAGGGCAGTTCCATGGGCAGCGACATCAAAGTGGACGAAAGTTGTATCGGCGCCTTCTGGGAGCTCAAGGGCAAACGGGAGATCAATGCGGTGATCTACCGGCTCAGTGACCCCCTGGATGTCGTGGTCGTCGAGTGTCGAGGCAATCTGACGCACGAAGAACTCCTGGGGGCGCTCCCTTCCTACAAACCGCGCTTGGTGCTCTACCACCTGCCCTTCGCGACGGCGGACGGGACGCGCAGGAGCGAGGTCGTCCTGGTCACCTGGTTGCCGGAAGCCGCAGGCCCCAAGGACAAAGCAGCCTACGTCCGGGCCTCGACCGTGCTCCTGGACGCGCTCGACGGTCTGCACCTCCAGGTCGAGGCCGCGACCCTGGCCGACCTGGACTACCACCGCCTCGTTGCCCGTATCGCCGACCAGCCGTAGCCGGCCGCGGCCACTGACCTGTGGCGGCGCCGGGGGAGCGCGCCGGGGAGGTCCGAGAGGAGACCGGGGGCCGGGCCGTCCTGCCACGGCGGGTCGCTCGATGTTCGGCGCGCCATCAAGGCGTGAAGAGAACCTTGATCGCTCCGTCGTGCTTCTTCTGGAACATCTCGTAGGCCTGGGGGGCCTCGGCCAGGGGGACCCGGTGGGTGGCGAAGCCGTCGACGCCGAGGGGGTCCGCGTCGGTGAGCAGGGGCAGGAGGTCGTCCACCCACCGCCAAACGTTGGCCTGCCCCATGCGCAGCTGGATCTGCTTGTCGAACATGGTCAGGAGGGGGAGCGGGTCGGCGGTCCCGCCGTAGACGCCCGACAGGGAGATGGTGCCGCCGCGGCGTACGAGGTCGATGGCCAGGTAGAGCGCGGAGAGACGGTCCACGCCGAACCGCCGCATCATCTTCGCGGCCAGGGCGTCCGGCAGCATGGTGGTCAGGTGCTGGGCACCCTTGGCCAGCGGCGCGCCGTGGGCTTCCATGCCGACCGCGTCGATCACGGCGTCCGGTCCGCGCCCGCCGGTCAGGCCCCGGACCTCGTCGGCGAGGGCCTCGCCGTAGACGTTGAGGTCGAGGGTGTGAACCCCGTGACCGCCGGCGCGTCGGAGTCGTTCGGGGACGAAGTCGACGCCGATGACCAGCCTCGCTCCGCGGTGGGCGGCGATGCGCGAGGCCATGTCTCCGATGGGACCCAGACCGAGGACGGCGACCGTGCCGCCGGGCGGGATCGCGGCATACTCCACGGCCTGCCACGCGGTGGGCAGGACGTCGGAGAGGTAGACGAAGCGGTCGTCGGGCCCCTCTGCGGGCACCGGGATCGGGAGGGTGTTCCCGAAGGGCACACGGAGGTACTCCGCCTGGCCGCCCGGTACCTGCCCGTAGAGCTTCGTGTAGCCGAACAGGGACGCGCCGCTGCCGTACTCGTGTACCTGGGTCGTCTCGCACTGGGACTGCAGGCCCTGGTCGCACATGTGGCAGCTGCCGCAGGAGACGTTGAACGGGATGACGACCCGGTCGCCCGGCCGCACGCGGGTCACGTCGGGGCCGACCTCCTCCACGATGCCCATGGGCTCGTGCCCCAGGATGTCGCCGGCATCGAGAAACGGGCCCAGCACCTCGTACAGGTGCAGGTCCGAACCGCACAAACCGGTAGAGGTGATCTTCACGATCACATCCGTCGGCTCCTTGATGACGGGGTCGGGCACCGTGTCCACGCGTACATCGCGCTTCCCGTGCCAGGTCAGGGCCCTCATGGCGACTCCTCAGCTCTGGGACGAATTGGCCTGCCGAGCCGGCGCGCGCCTTGACGCCAAGCCGCCGCGGCAGGGCCCGCTCGATGGCGGTCCTCCAGGCGACTACCCCGCGAGGCTCGCTTCACCGATGTGCCATTCGGGTGAAGCCGCCGTATGTCCGGCACTCGGGCGCGACCATCAGCCGGCGTGCGGCTGCTCGCCCGCCCTCGGCTCCTCGCGCCCCCTCCGGGCGGACCGGTCGAGCCGAGCGGTGACGGGTGTGGCCGCGACGCCGTGCAGGAGTACCGAAAGGAGCACGGTGAAGGTCACCACAGCCCACAGCTCGCGCGCCGGCGCGGCGAAATCCGCTTCCCCCAGGGCGTATGCCAGGTAGAAGAAGGAGCCGATGCCGCGAATGCCGAACACCGCGATGGTGGCCCGCTCCCTCCCGACCGTCTTGCCCCGCAGCTGGACGACCCAGCCCACGACCGGGCGGATCAGCAGGAAGAGCACCAGCCCGAGGAGGGCTCCGCGCCAGGTCAGTGCGGCGAGACCGCCGTCGGCGATGAATCCGCCGACGAGAAAGAGGATGACAGCGGTGAGGAGCCTTTCGATCTGGTCGGTGAAGGCGTGCATGACGCGGTGGTAACGATGGGAGCGTTCGGCGTTGCGGATCGTGCAGGCGGCGATGAAGACCGCGAGGAAGCCGTAGCCGTGCAGCAGCTCCGTCAGCCCGTAGGCGGTGAAGGTCGCGGCGAGCGCGACGAACCCCTCGCGGTGTTCGGAGAGCCGCAGCGCCTTCCAGGCAGCCTGGAAGAACATCCAGCCCAGGACCCGCCCGACCGTGAACCCCACCACCAGCCCCACCGCGCTGCGCAGCAGGATGTCGCTCCACACCCAGTGCCAGAGCCCCTGCGTGGACCAACCCGTCGCGGAGGCCGTGGTCAGCGCGACGGCGGCCAGGACGAAGGGAAAGGCGAGTCCGTCGTTGAGCCCGGCCTCGCTGGTCAACGCGAAGCGGACTTCGTCCTCGTCGTCCTCTTCATCGGTCGGCTCGCCCACCCTCACCTCCGCGGCCAGCACCGGGTCCGTGGGAGCGAGGGCAGCGGCAACCAGCAGGGCAACGGCCGGCGGCCACCCCACCAGCCACCCCGCGACAGCCGCCGTCAGCAGGATCGTCAGTGGCATGGCCAAACCCAGCAGCCGCCACGTCGTCGCCCAGGTCCGCCGGCCCGGAGGCCTGTTGATGGCCAGCCCGGCACCCATCAACGCGACCACCACGCAGACTTCCGTCAGATGCTCCACCATGCTTCGGTGCCGCACGGGGTCGAGTCGCGGGAGCGCTTCGAGGGGCAGCAGGAACACCAGGAACCCCGCTGCCAGGAACACCATGGGCAGGGACAGGGGCCGCTTCGCCAGGGCTGTCGGCAGGACCGCCGCGCACAGAGCCCCCAGCCCCGTACAGGCGTACACCACGTCTATCCCTGTCCAACTCAGCAAGTCGATCACCATTCCGTAGAAGACCTCGTTCCGACCGCCTACCCGATCTTGTCGTGGGCAGCGCAACCCTGTCGCTTCGCCGGACGGGAATCGCCAACGTGGCGGTGGGGACGGGGAGGACTCCGTAGGGATGGTTTTCGCCGGATGGGGGCGGGGCAGGCGCGGACCATGAACCAGTCGAAGGCACCGGTACTCGATGCGTTGGCCGCCTATCACGCCGAGGGGCAGACGCCATTCACGCCGCCTGGACACAAGCAGGGCCGTGGCGCGGACGCCCGGGTACGGGCCGTACTCGGTGACGCGGTCTTCCGCTCCGACGTCCTGGCCACCAGCGGTCTGGACGACCGGACCTCCTCCCACGGCGTCGTGGAGGAGGCGCAGGCGCTGATGGCCGAGGCCGTCGGAGCCGAGCACGCGTTCTTCTCGACCTGCGGCAGCTCCCTGTCGGTGAAGTCGGCGATGCTGTCCGTCGCCGGGCCCCACGAAAAGCTGCTGGTGGGGCGGGACGCCCACAAGTCCGTCGTGTCGGGGCTGATCCTCTCGGGCATAGAGCCCGTCTGGGTCGACCCGCAATGGGATGCCGAACGCCACCTGGCGCACCCGCCCACCGCCGAGGCGTTCGAGGCCGCCTTCGCCGAGCACCCCGATGCTCGGGGCGCGCTGGTGACCACACCGACCCCCTACGGCACCTGCTCGGACCTGGCCGCCATCGCCGAGGTCTGCCATCGCCGCGGCCGGCCCCTGATCGTCGACGAGGCATGGGGCGCCCACCTGCCCTTCCATCCCGACCTGCCCACCTGGGCCATGGACGCGGGCGCCGACATCTGCGTCACCTCCGTCCACAAGATGGGCTCCGGCCTGGAACAGAGTTCCGTCTTCCACCTCCAGGGTGATCTGATCAAACCCGAGGTTCTCAGGAGCCGAGAAGACCTGCTCGGTACCACCAGCCCCTCCGTGCTCGTGTACGCGGCCCTGGACGGCTGGCGCCGGCAGATGGTCGAGCACGGCAAGACCCTCTACGACGACGCGCTCGCCCTGGCCCACCAGGTCCGCGGCGAGATCTCCCGGATCGACGGCATGCGGGTGCACGGGCGCGAGGACTTCTGCGGGCCCGGCAAGGCGGCGGACACGGACCCCCTGCAGATCATCATCGACATCAGCGCCTGGGGGGTCACCGGCTACCGGGCGGCCGACTGGCTGCGGGAGAAGCACCGGATCAACCTGCACATCGGCGACCACCGCCGCATCAGCGCCCAGCTCACCCACGCCGACGACCAGAGCACGGCCGAGGCCCTGCTGACAGCCCTGACCGACCTGGCCGACCACGTCCCGCAGCTGCGCACCGGGCAGCCCGTACACGTCCCCTCGCCGCCCCGGCTCCGGCTGGAACAGGTGGCCCTGCCCCGCGACGCCTTCTTCGGACCGACCGAACAGGTGCCGTGGGAGAAGGCGGACGGACGAATCGCCGCCGAGATGCTGACCCCCTATCCGCCCGGGATCCCGGCGGCGCTGCCCGGCGAACGCCTCACCACGGACGTACTGCGCTACCTGCGCTCCGGAGTGGAAGCGGGCATGGTCGTCCCCGACGCGGTCGACACGGACGTCACGAGCGTGCGGGTGCTCCGCGAGGAGTGACCCGGCCCCTTGCCTTCGAGGGGAAGGACCGCCGCCGGGCCGCCACGACGGGACACGGCACGACAGTGACGGGACACGGCACGACAGTGAGGTGGCAGAGATGACCGTTCCGGCAGGCTTCACACCAACCACCGCTGTGGTCACCGGCTCGGACTCCGGCATCGGCCGGGCCGTGGCCGTCCGGCTCGCGCAGGCCGGCATCGACGTGGGCATCACCTGGCACTCGGACGAGCGCGGGGCACAGGAGACCGCGGAGGAGGTGCGCACCCACGGGCGCCGTGCGCTGGTGTCCCGGCTCGACCTCACCACGTTGCCGGACGCCGCGGACGTCATCGACAGGCTGGCACGGGAACTCGGCGGTCTCGACATCCTCGTCAACAACGCGGGCACCGGCACGTCGACCCCCTTCGTCGACCTGGACCTCACGACCGTACGCGAGGTCCTGGACGTCGACCTCGTTGGACCGTTGCTCTGCGGGCAGCGCGCCGCCCGCCGCATGATCGAGCAGGGTCGGGGCGGCCGGATCGTCAACGTCACCTCCGTCCACGAGCACCAGCCCCGAGTGGGCGCCGGCCCGTACTGCGCGGCCAAAGCCGGGCTGGGACTGCTCACCCAGGTGATGGCTCTGGAACTCGCCGAGCACCGGATCACCGTGAACGCCGTGGCTCCGGGCGAGATCGCCACCCCCATGACCGGCCAGGAGGACGAGGACGTACGCGATGCGCGCAGGCCCGGCATCCCCCTGGGCCGGCCGGGGGATGCCCGCGAGGTGGCAGAAGTCGTCGCCTTCCTCGCCGGCCCCGCCGCCTCCTATGTGACCGGAGCGTCCTGGGCGGTGGACGGCGGCATGCTCCGCATGGGACCCATGGCGGGCTCGCACCTGGACCACGACCGGTGGCGCAGTCCCTGAGCGAGCCGTCCGGCCTCCGCTCCGGCTCACAGCCCTGCGGCTTCCCTCTCCCGCAACCGCTCCCACGCCCTGGCCGAAAGCCCGGCGTCGACGAGTACGTCTGCCGCCGTGCAGGCCAGCGCTTCGGCGGCCGCCAGCATGACCTCGCGTCCCCGATCCGATCCCGCGGCCGCGGCGAACGCGGGGGTGTGGTCCGATTCGTCATCGCCCAGGATGGCGACGAACGGATGGATCGCCGGGACTCGGATACTCACGTCCCCGATGTCCGAGGATCCCAGGAACACCCCACCCGACGGCCGGCCGAGTCGGATGCCGGAGCGGGCGATGTGCTCGCTGAAGCGGTCCGAGAGGACGTCGTTGTCGCGGAAGTGGGCGTAACCCCGGCCCAGGCGGGTCACCTCGACGGTGGTGCCGGTCGAGGCCGCCACCCCCTCGGCCCACCCGCCGATGTCGGCGACCAGCGCGTCGAGTGCAGTAGTGGTCGCCGCTCGCAGGCCGAACAGGCCTTCGGCGTAGGCCGGTACGACATTGGTCGCGCTGCCCCCGTCGGTCACGATCCCCTGGACGTGCGAACCGGCCGGCAGGCGCCTGCTGACCACCGCCGCGGTGTTGAACAACTGGATGAGCGCGGCCAGGGCATCGATCCCGCGGGTCGGATCGCCCGTCGGGTGCGCCGCACGACCGTGAAAGCCCACACGGACCTGTGTCTGCGCGGTCAACGGCGCCCACGACCAGTCATGAACGCCGGGGTGGAACATCAGAGCCGCGTCCACACCGTCGAACACACCGGCCTCGGTCAAGGCGACCTTTCCACCGCCCCGCTCTTCCGCCGGAGCTCCCACGGCCAGCACGGTGCCCCCGGTCGCGCCCAGCACGCTGTGCACCGCCAGCGCGGCCCCCAGGCCGGCGGCGGCGATCAGGTTGTGCCCGCAGGCGTGCCCCAGGCCCGGCAGCGCGTCGTACTCCATGAGCAGCGCCACGGTTCGCGCCCCTCGGCCTGCCCGCGCCACGAAGGCCGTGTCCAGACCGGCAACCCCTTGCTCGACGGCGAATCCCGCATCCCGTAGCTCTCCTGCCAGCAGGCGAGCCGCGCGTCGCTCTTCGTACGCGAGCTCGGGATCAGCGTGCAGGGCAAGACCGACCCTCCACAGCGCGTCTGCCCGGCGCCCGCACTCCTGCCGCAGCCGGACGTACAGGTCCTCGGACGGATTGCTCATCGCTTTCCTCGCTTCTCCTCGCAGCGCCCCGGGCGCTTTGACGGCTCCGACAGGGACGACGGCGGCGTTGCGCCCGGCACAAGACCAGACCAGACCATGCCCGCCCACGCCCCCGCCGACCACTGGAGCCGCCTACCCGTGCATGCCGCTGCCAGTGCATCGTCTACACGATCGGGTCACCTTCAAACGTGTGGGGTGCGGGTCCGGCAGTTCCTCCCGCCCTTCCCGTCCAACCGTCGCTGAACGCCGGCTCCCGGTACGAGTGGCCGGGGGAGCAGTTCGGCCTGACCGCACAGCAGCTCACGAGCTACCACAGCCGGGTGTGGAGCCGCCGGCCCGGATCAGCACCGGCCTGCCGCGCCTGCCCTCATGGCGTGCCGGTCGCTCGGGCCTCGACGGACCCCTGCTCCACCCCGAAACGATGCAGGAGACAGCCCGCCCTCACGCGGTCGAAGCCCTGTACCAGTACGTGCACGAAGCGCTCGTGGACCGCGGAGACGATGAGCGAGTCCGGGCAGGAATCGCCCGTCTCATGGAGCGAGGGAACGGAGGCCACACCCGGCGCCACCTACTGCGCACCGGAGGAAGCCTCGCCGAGTGGTGACTCGGTGTGCGCACCTGACGGCCGGGGGCTGACGCCCTGCGGCTCGGCTCTGCCCGCCACGTGAAAACGATGTACCCGAACGTCCAGTAGCTGGCTGCTGCGTTCTCCCCGCTGCGCAATGACGGCGCCGGTGCTGCTGCGCGGTGCACGCCTACTGGGGCCGGGGGAGCCGGCCGCTCCGCCGCGGGAATCCCAGTACGCCGTCAGCCGTCAGCCGTCAGCCGTCGGTCCCGGAACCTGAGCCCGGTTCCGCCATGCCGCGGTGGGCCTGTGCCTTGACACTGTCGGGGAGGACGCGATTCGCCAGACCCTGCGCCTTGGTCTTCCAGGATCCGGCGACCACCTTGTCCTTGCCGGCCATCATCGCCTCGAAGCCTTGGGCGGCCACTTGGGCGGGATCGTCCTTGTCCGCCTGACCGACCTTCGTGTCCAGCATGTCGGCCCGCGCGAAGAACTCGGTCTCGGTCGGACCGGGCATCAGAGAGGTGACCGTGACTCCGGTGCCCTTCAGTTCGTTCTGCAGCGCCTGCGCGAACGACTGGAGGAACGATTTGCTCGCGTTGTACACGGCCTGGAAAGAACCGGGCATGGTGGACGCGATCGACGACGTGATCAGCATCCGCCCCTCCCCGTCCTCCACCATGCCCGGCAGCAGCCGTTTGGCCAGATGGACCGTGGACGTGACGTTCAGGTCGATGATCTCGAGTTCGTCCGCCAGGGCGGTCTCCAGGAAAGGGCCGCCCTGCCCGACGCCGGCATTGAGCGCCGCGGCCGCCACGGGCCGCCGGGTAGCCGTGATGGCGCCGTGCAGCTTCTCCACGCCTTCCGCGGTGGCCAGGTCGGCCCGGACGGCCTCCACGCGCGCGCCTTGGGCGACCAGCGCTGCTGCGGCGTTCGTGATGGCGGCGTCCTCCGCCGCGATGATCAGGTCGTAGCCGTGCTCGGCGAATTGCTTGGCCAGCTCGTAACCGATACCGCTCGATGCGCCGGTCACGACGGCCAGCGGGTTCACTGTGTCCATGTCGGGCGCCTACCCGCGCAGGGCCGTCCAACCGCACGTGCTCGGGCAGAAACCGGGTAGCCGCACCGCATGCCCGCACCGCATGCCCGTACCGCATGCCCGGCGTCGGCGCCGTCGCCTCGCGCGGTCCGAGCGGGCTGAAGCGCATCGATTCGGTTCGATTCGGTTCTCTTCGGCTCCGTCCGAGGAGCCTCGGGAGGTAACGATGAGCACGACACAGAGCATCCGCGCCGGACGGCGCACGGTCGAGGTCACCCGGCCGGAGAAGGTGCTGTTCCCAGCCGACGGCATCACGAAGGCGGACCTTGTGGCGTACTACCGCGCAGTGGCGTCACGGATGCTGCCGCACCTGCGCGGGCGCCCCCTCATGCTGGAACGCAACCCGGACGGGATCGAGGGGCCTGGGTTCATGCAGAAGGAAGTACCGGACCACTTTCCGGACTGGATGGACCGGGCCGCACTTCCCAAGGAGGAAGGGGAGGTCACCCACGCGCTCTGCAATGACACGGCGAGCCTGATCTATCTGGCCAATCAGGGGTGCATCACTTTGCACCGGTGGCTCTCCAAAGCGGACCGCCCCGACAATCCGGACCGTCTCGTCTTCGACCTCGATCCGGCCGATGAGGACTTCGAGCCCGTACGGCAGGCCGCCCGCCGGCTTCACCGACTGTTGGAAGAGCTGGCTCTGCCTTCCCTGCCGATGACCACCGGCTCACGCGGCCTCCACGTCATCGTCCCCCTGGACCGCACCGCCTCCTTCGCCGAAGTACACGGATTCGCCCGAGACCTCGCCGAAGAGCTCGCCTCCCGTCACCCCGAGGAACTCACGACCGCGCCGCGCAAAGCCGCCCGCAAGGGCCGGCTCTACTTGGACGTCCAGCGCAACGGCTACGCCCAGACGGCTGTCGCGCCCTACGCCGTCCGGGCCAGGGCCGGTGCCCCCGTGGCCGCGCCCATGGCATGGGACGAACTCGACGATCCAGAGTTGGGCGCACGGAAGTGGACCCTCGCCAGGGTGGAGGACCTGTTGGACAGGAACCCGTGGACCGATGCTCCCCGCGGACGGTCCCTCGCCGGAGCAAGTCGCCGCCTCGCCGAGTGCTGAGGGGCAGGACCGGCACCGACACGCAGGCGGCCATACGGCGACGCGGCCGACACGGGCCGTCTTCACGTTCCCGCTTGATTGAACTCCACTCGGGCAGGCACTCGTACGGCCGGACGATTTCACGGCAGGACAGCGACAGGACACGGAGACGACCCCATGGCTGAGTACGAACGCTCCCGCACGATGCCCGCACCGCCCGAGCACGTCTTCGACCAGGCGGCCACCGCCGGTCAAGCGGCCCAGTGGCTACCGAACGAACTGCGCGCGACCGAGCAGCGTTCATCCGCCTCGGACGGGGACGGGGACGTGGACGTGCCCGAGCTGCGCCCACTGAAGGGAGAGCTGCGTCTCGAATGGGGCGCGATCCGAGACGACGGCTACACCGGGTGGCTCCAGGTGGCCGAGCACGAAGGCGGCTCCTCCAAGGTCACGGCACACTGCTCCTTCGCCGGGGAGAGCGACCCGGGAGCACAGGTGGCCCACGAAGCCCTCGACCGAACCCTGGAGCGCCTGGAAGAGCAGGTACGCCTGCGCATCGACGGTGCTGCGGGCTGACCGCAGCCCCACCCCGATGGCGCCAGGAGCAAGCGACCTGTCGTCACCGGTACCGAGAAGGCAGCCCCGATCATGAATCACATGGCCCTGAAGGAACTCGAGGATGCAACCGCGGTCGAAGACTTCCTCTTCCGGCACACCCCCGTTCTTCTGTACATCGGCCCCGGCGGCCGTGATCAGCAACCGGATACCGTCCTGACCAGCCTGTGCGCGCTGGCGCCCGCCCGCAGTGCCGCCTGGGCGCGCCCGTACGGAGGCGCTGCCGACAGGTACGTACGGCAGCTCCTGACGCACCTGCCACAGACGGATCGTGCCTGTCTGGTCCTCATCGAAGGCGCCGTGGTCCTCGACGTGCTGCGCAGCACGGACGTCGAGGCGCACGGAGAGGAGTGGGCGAAGGCTCATTTCGGGGAGCGGTTCCTCGCACGTCTGTCGGAGAGCTGACATCCGGGTTGCCTCGGTCTCACGCCCCTGCCGGAAGGCGTTCGCTCGCCCTGAGGGCGCCGCCTCGGGAGC
Source organism: Streptomyces sp. NPDC102278 (assembly GCF_044766345.1). Classification (NCBI taxonomy): domain Bacteria; kingdom Bacillati; phylum Actinomycetota; class Actinomycetes; order Kitasatosporales; family Streptomycetaceae; genus Streptomyces; species Streptomyces sp. NPDC102278. Next base: position 127,051 of record NZ_JBIWLV010000012.1, read on the forward strand.
GCCCGGGCATCACGCACGCCCTCAGCCGGCGCTGGGCGGGTGAAGCTCGCGCGACTTGGCCGTGTCCGGCGGCCGCGCGGGGGAGCCGGCTGGAGGATGGCGCGACTACCCGTCCCTGCCACCAGGAGCCATACGTGCTGGAACGCAAGCAGCTCAAGGACCGCACCGACGTCACGTTCGTTCTTTCCGCCGATACGCCTCCCGGTCCCGTCAGCGTGGTCGGTGACTTCAACGACTGGAAGCCCGGTACGCACACCCTTGAGCCGCGCAAGGACGGGAGGCGCGCCGTCACTGTCGCGCTCCCCGGCAAGGGCGTGCACTCCTTCCGCTACCTGGCCGCGGGCGACTACTGGTTCGACGAGGACCAGGCCGATGGTCACGACGGCACCAACAGCCGCCTCCACACCTGAATCAGCCGAAGGGCGCCGGGCACCCCTCCACGCCCTAGGCTGCGGTGCTCCGCGGCTCGCGCCGCGTCAGCGCCCGTGCGAGCCGCTGCCGCGTCGACCGGCCTCGCGCTGTGCCCGGGTGCGCGGGGCAGCGCGTCCCCGGCCTCTCCGGCGCCGGTACCCGGTACGACGGCTTCCTGCGCTCGCCGCCCGTCCTTCCGCGCTGAGCCCGCCCGGGCGGGCTCAGCGCGGCCATCCCCCCTCCGTGACGGTGTAACGCGTGGGCCCCGAGGTGGGGCCCCTTGGCGCTGAAGGACCGGTCGTGTCTCGGAGGCGTGGGCTTGCGGACGGCCGCAGTGCGGCGAGAGTATCGATTCGGGCCTCGGATGCCCGGACCAGGGCGGGCGTGCATCAAGCCCGGCGTTTGCGGCGAGGTGAGACGACATGGATCTCCACATGATGGTGAGGCGCTACGGGCCGACCGCTCACCTCACCCCGACCGGTGAGCTCGACCTGGAGACCAGAGCCGCTTTCGACGAACTGCTGGCTGATCTCGACGGAGTGGACGTGGTCGCCTGCGACATGCGGCACCTGACCTTCATGGACGTGGTCGGCCTGCACGGCCTGGCCGCCTTCGTCTGCCGCCTCGACCAGCGCGGCATCGCGTTCTTCGCCTACAACTGGCCGGCCCAATCACTGCGCCTCATGGACCTCATCGACGGCCTGTACCCGCAGGCCAGCCATGAGGAGGACCGCGGCGGGCCGACCCGGCTGCTGCGCCGTTCCCTGCAGGGCTCCGCTGCCGCGGCCCGCGAGGTCGGCGCGGCCCGGGCCCGAAAGGACGTTCAGCGCCCGGCGCCGTTCTCGTCCCGCTAGGTGGGGGAGCCGTCGGCAGCCACCGCGCGCGGCGCCCGCCGACCCCTGCCGGCGACTGCCGATGCGGGCGGTGGCTTGCCTATGCGGTGGGCTTGCCTCTGCGGCGCGCTCGCCTACGGGGCGTGCTTGTCGTGATCGTGGTCACGGTGCGAGCCGCGTGCCTTGTCATCCGTGATCTGGGACCGGCTTCCCGCTCGGCGTTGGCGACCCGCTTGCTTCAGGCGCTCGTTTCCCAGGGCGATTCCGTCGGCCTCCATCATCCGGCCCCTCAGTTCCCTGAGTCTGGCCCTGACCTTGCCCATGGTTACTGCCTCCCTGGAGTCGTTTTCTGCGGGGTCGGGTGGGATCGTCCTTCCGGTGAGTACCCCGTGACCTCCCCCGTCATACGTGAACAATCGCCTCCTCGGTGCCCATTCCGAGTCTGGCGCCGGCACTGCTCAGCGGCCCTGAGCGGCGCTATGACGACGGCCCACCGCCCAGGGGCGCAGTGGCTGGCATGTGCATGACGAGCCCCAGAGTGCGCCTCCCGCACCGCACCACGATGGCTCACTCATGCCCACATGGGGTGGATTCGGGCGATATGGGTGATCTCAGGCCCTGCGGGTATCCGCTTGGTGTGATCACTTTGGGCGTCGAAGAAGAGTATCTGTTGGTCGACCCGGACACCGCGCTGCCGGTGCCGTGGGCGGACGACGTACGCAGGGCGGCGGGCGTCGCATCCCTCGCCGAGGACGGCGAGGTCCAGAACGAACTGCTGCAATCGCAGATCGAGGTCGCCACCCCCGTCTGTATGCGGATGGACGAGGTGGGCGGCCACCTCTTGCGGCTACGCCACGCGGTCGCCTCCGCCGCGGAGGAGCGGGGCTGCCGACTTCTCGCGTCGGCGGCAGCGCCCGTCAGGGGACCTGTTCCCGTACCCGTGACCCCCACCCCGCGCTACCGCAAGATGGAGGGAGAGGCCCGACAACTGGTGGACGAGCAGCTGATCAGTGGCATGCACGTCCACGTCGCCGTACCCGATCCCGAAACAGGCGTGGCGGTCCTGAACCGCATCCGGGTCTGGCTCCCGACCTTGCTGGCCATGTCCGTGAACTCGCCACTCTGGGACGGGAGGGACACAGGATTCGCGAGTTGGCGGACCATCGTCTTCGGCCGCTGGCCCGTGAGCGGCCCCCCGCCCCACTTCCACGGCTACTCCGACTACGAGGAGCGGGTCGAGTCCCTCATCTCGTCGGGAGTCATCGCCGATCGCGGCCAGTTGTACTGGCAGGCCCGTCTCTCGGAGCGGTACCCCACCGTCGAGATCCGATGCCTGGACGTACAACTCCGCGCCGACGACGCCGTCATGCTCGCGGGCGTCGTCCGCGCTCTCGTGGAGGTCGCCATCGCCGACGAGAAGGCCGGAGCGGCTTCGCCGGTGTGCCCGCCGGAGCTGTTGCAGGCCGCCAACTGGCATGCGGCGCGACACGGACTCGATGGTTCGCTGCTCGACCCTGCGGGGCGTCGGCGCAGCAGCGGCGACGTCCTGTGCATGCTCCTGCGCCACCTTGCACCCGCGCTGGAGGACAGCGGCGACCAGCGTGAGGTGAGCTCCCTGGTACACCGCCTCCTCAGGGAGGGAACGCCCGCGGACCGCCAGCGCCGAGCACTGGCGGAAGGCGGCATGCCCGGCTTGCGAAGGTTGCTCCTGGGGACACCCGCCGGCTGACAACCACCAGGGAAGAGGGGGAGCCAGTGAAGCGGGGAAGCGGGGAAGCCGGAAAGCAGGGAAGCGAGACGCGGACCGGGAAGCCGGAGACGCGCCGGCCCCGAACACGGATGCCCTACGTCGCACGGTCGTGCGGAGCCCTGCGGACGGGGGTGTTCCGGTTGAGGGGGCAACGGGTTCGGGCAGGCATCGGGGGGCAGGCGCCACAACGTACGTGGCATCCCCGACGATGCGGAGAAGAGTTGTGACCGAGCCCACCCAGCAGCCCGGGCGGCCTGACCAGCGCGCGTACCGGCGGGCGGCGGACTACGTGGCCGCAGCCCTCATCTTCCTCCAGGACAACGTCCTGCTGACGGACCCCCTGCGACCCGAGCACATCAAGCCGCGGCTACTGGGCCACTGGGGAACCTGCCCCGGTATCACCATGGTCTACGCCGCCCTGAACACCCTGGTCAAGGAACGTGGCGCCGACGTCCTCCTGGTCACCGGACCGGGCCACGGGGCGCCCGCGCTGCACGCCAATCTGTGGCTCGAAGGCACCCACGAGGACTACGACCCCGCCCTGGCCAGGACCGCTGACGGGCTGCGCGAGCTGGCGGGCCGCTACTGCGCACCCGACGGCTTCCCCAGCCACCTCTCGCCATCCGTCCCCGGCACCATGCACGAGGGCGGCGAACTCGGCTACGCCCTGTCGACCGCCTTCGGCGCCGCTCTGGACGCCCCCGACCGGATCGTGGCCTGCATCGTCGGCGACGGCGAGGCGGAGACCGGTCCGACCGCCGGCGCCTGGCACTCCACGAAGTACCTCGACCCGGTGACCGGGGGCGCTGTCCTTCCGGTCCTCCACCTCAACGGCTACAAGATCTCCTCGCCGACGGTGTTCGCGACGATGTCCGACGCGGAGCTGACCGCACTGTTGCGCGGTTACGGATGGGACCCGCGGATCGTGGACGTCACAGGCGACCCGCCCGGAGACCCCCTCGGTGCGGCGGTCCTCGACGCGCACACCGTGATCCGCGACCTCCAGGACCGGGCCCGATCGGGGGACAAGCCGGTTCGGCCCGCCTGGCCCATGATCGTGCTGCGCAGCCTGAAGGGTCAGGGGGCGCCCGCCCAGGTCGAGGGCAAGGCGATCGAGGGAACCTTCCACGCCCACCAGGTGCCGCTGCCCGACGTCCACGACGACCCGGAGCAGTTGCGGGCCCTGGAGGACTGGCTCCGCTCCTACCGGCCGCAGGAGCTGTTCGACGACGACGGTCGGCCCGTCCCGGACGTCCTCGCCTGCGTTCCCCCGACCGGCCGCCGGATCGGCGCCCAGCCCGCGGCGAACGGCGGCCTCCTGCGCCGCCCGCTCGACCTCCCACCGATCCCTCCCTACGCGGTCGACGTCGCCAAAGGCCCGGGCACCGCCACCGCGAGTCCGACCCGCGTCCTCGGCGACTGGCTCGCCGAAGTGATGCGGAGCAGTGCGGCGGACCGGAACTTCCGCATCGTCTCCCCGGACGAACTGGCCTCGAACAAACTCGACGCGGTCCTCACCGCCAGCGGCCGCGCGTACGTCTGGCCGGTCGAGGAGTACTCCGAGGACCTGACCCGCAACGGCCGGGTCATGGAGATGCTGTCCGAGCACAACTGTCAGGGCTGGCTCCAGGGCTACCTGCTGACCGGCCGGCACGGACTGTTCCCCACCTACGAGGCCTTCGCCTCCGTCGTGGACAGCATGGTCAACCAGTACGCGAAGTGGCTGAAGATGTCGCGCGAGATCCCGTGGCGCGCCCCGATCAGCAGTCTCACGTACCTGCTCACCAGCGAGGGCTGGCGCCAGGAGCACAACGGTTACAGCCACCAGGGACCGGGGTTCATCAACAACCTCCTGAACAGGAAGAACACCGTCACCGGGCTCTACCTGCCCCCCGACGCCAACACCCTCCTGGTCACCATGGAGGAACTGCTGGACGAGACCGGCAAGGTCAACGTCGTCGTCGCCGGCAAGCACGACGCCGCCCAGTGGCTCGACCTCGACGCCGCCCGCGCCCACTGCCGCGCCGGCGCCTCCGCCTGGCCCTGGGCGAGCACGTACGCCGGCGAGGACCCGGACATCGTCCTCGCCTGCGCCGGCGGCATTCCCACCGTCGAATCGCTCGCCGCGGCGGACATGCTGCGGCGCGACCTGCCCGAGGCCAGGATCCGCTTCGTGAACGTGGTGGACCTCTGCGCACTCGCCCCGCCGGACCGGCACCCCCACGGGATGACGGACGACCGGTTCCGCGCACTGTTCGGTGACGACACGCCCGTCGTCTTCGACTTCCACGGGTACCCCTCCGCCGTCCACCAGCTCCTTCACGGGCGTCCCCGCCCCGAGCGGTTCCACGTCCGCGGCTACGTGGAGGAAGGGACCACGACCACGCCGTACGACCTGCTCGCCCTCAACGGGACCTCCCGGCACGACCTGGCCATCACGGCCCTGACGTACCTGGGCGACCGCGGGGGAGCGGCCGGGGCGCTCGCCACGCGATACGCGCGACACCGCGACTCGCTGCGCGCGGAACTGCGCCGCACCGGAACAGACCCGGCCGAGATCACCGGGTGGAGGTGGCCGGCATGAGCGGCGCCGTACTGGTCCTCGACGCGGGTTCCTCCAGCCTCCACCTCGTCGTGCTCGACGAAGCGGACCGCGTCGTGGCCCGACGGGACTTCGACGAGGCGACGGACGAGGGTGTGGCCGCAGAACTGGAGGAGTTCCTCGGCGCGTGCCCGCGGATCGCGGCCTGCGGGCACCGCGTCGTCCACGGCGGATCCCGCCTGCGCCGCCCCACCGTCGTGGACGCCTCCGTACGCGCGTCGCTCGAAGCGGTCGCGGACCTCGCCCCGCTCCACATGCCGCCCGCATTGGCCGCCCTCGACGCCGCCCGCCGACTCCTCCCCGACATCCCGCACGTCGTCTGCCCCGACACCGCCTTCCACAGCGAGCTCCCGAAGCCCGCCCACACCTACGCCCTTCCGCGCGAGTGGACCCGCCGCCACGGCCTGCGCCGCTACGGCTTCCACGGCCTGTCCTACGCCTACGCGACACGCCGCACCGCTGAAGTACTCGGCCGCCCGGTGTCCGAGCTCCAACTGCTCATCACCCACCTGGGCGGGGGCTGTTCGGCCTGCGCCGTGCGTGGGGGCCGCAGCGTGGACACGACCATGGGATTCACTCCGTTGGAGGGGATGCCGATGAGCAGCCGCAGCGGCAGCATCGACCCGGGGATGCTCCTGTGGTTGCAGAACGAGACGGGCGACGGGCCGCAGCGGCTGTACGAGGCCCTCATGCGCGAATCGGGACTGCTGGGGCTGTCCGGGACGTCCGGTGACACCCGCGAACTGGTGCGGGCCCGGGCGGCCGGTGACACCGACGCCGCCCTGGCGCTCGACGTGTTCACACTGGGGGTGCGCCGCGGCCTGGCCGGTGTCGCTTCCTCGCTCGACCGGATCGACGCGCTCGTCTTCACCGGCGAGATCGGCGAGGACCAGCCCGAAGTACGCGAAGCCGTCGCAGCCGGCCTGGCCGTGCTCGGCATCGAAGGTGGCCTCACCTCCGAGAACCCGGCGGAGCCTGCCCTGGTCAGCCAGGCGGGGGCGAGGGTGCCCGTTCTCGTCGTGCCCACCGGCGAGGTTCAGCAGATCGCCCACGAAACCCGGGCCCTGCTTGAGGCCTGAGAACCACGTGGACATGACGGATGCTCGGATGGCGGCCGGCCGGCCGGGACGGCTGCGGAGGGTGTGGCCGTCCGGGGTTCGTCAGCCGTCCCCGGGGTCGGACAGGGCAATGGCCGCGGTGACTCTCTTGCCGACCGCTTCCCGCTGGATGTGGAAGCTCTGCGCGGAGGCCATGACGATCTCCAGCCCGTGCCGGCCGATGCGGTAGGGGTCGGGAGCCAGAATCGTCGGGAGGGACGGGTTGCTGTCCCAGACGCTGATCTCGATGCGGCCGTCGTGCAGTTCGAGAGTCAGGTGGTAGGGGCCGGGGGCGTACTTGCGGGTGTTGGTCACCAGCTCGCTGACCACGAGTTCGACCAGGTCTGTGGCCCGGACCGGGACGGCGACGCCGTGCTTGCCGTGCAGCTCGGCCAGGAATGCGCGGGCCCGGTCACGGGCCTGCCCGATGGTCTCGGTCCCGCCGAACTCCGTGCAGGCGGATATGAGCGGGCCGACCTGCGTCTGGTGGTCACTGCCGTCCGCTGCCTGGTTCATGTGGTCTGCCTTGCCTGCCGGGCGCCTGCCTCACTGGACGCTTCCACCGCACACCCTACGGAACGGGCCCGACAATGCCGCCCTGGTTTCGGGATCCGTCCCGGAGCGGCCCGTCATCGAGGGGCCGTGCGGCCGTCGGGGGTTCGATGCGGGCGGCGAAGATGATGATGTCGTCCTCGGGTTCCACCGCGAAGGCTTCCGCGAGTTGCTCACAGAGCTCTTCGGGCGCGTGCGGGCCGACCGCGGCTGTGGCACTGAGCAGGTCCAGGCGTTCGCGGAGACCACTGTCGCGGGTCTCGATGAGCCCGTCGGTGATCATGAGGAGTCGGCTGCCGGGTTCGATCGGGTGGCCGACGCCGGGCGGGTGGGGAAGCCCGATGCCCAGGAGCGGTCCGTGTTCGTGCAGGAAGCGCGGCGGGCCGTCGGGGGGCAGGAGCAGCGGCGGCAGGTGGCCGGCGTTGGCGACGTCGATCCGCGTGTTGCCCGGTTCGAGGAGGACGATGCACAGGCTGGTGGTCCATCCGGGCTGATGCAGGCCCAGCAGGTGGTCGAGGTGCCGGAGCAAGACGTGCGGGGGGTGGCCCTGGGCGGCGTAGGCGCGCAGGGCGTGCCGCAACTGACCCATGACCACGGCTGCCTGGAGGGAGTGGCCGGCGACGTCACCGACCGCGAGGAGCAGCCCGTGAGGGGTGTGCACGGCCTCGTAGAAGTCGCCGCCGATCTCGGCCGTGGTCGTGGCGGGCAGGTAGCGCACGGCGAGCTCGACGCCGGGGGACTCGGGCAGGGTGGCGGGGAGGAAGGTGCGCTGGAGGGTCAGGGCGAGTTCGTGTTCCTGTCCGAAGCGCTCGACCACGTCCTTGTGCTCGACCGTCAGTTCCGCGTACAGGGCCATGACCCCGGCGTTGGTCTCGGTGAGTTCCTCGTTGAGCCGTTCCAACTCGTCACGCTGGGCGCGGGCTTCCTCCAACGCGGCCATGAGGTCCCGGGTCTGGGCCTGTAGGTCGTCGATCGCGCTCGTGGGCGCGTCCATCCGAAGGAGTGCCGCCACCTGCGCCGCGTCCAGGTACCGAGCCGTGGACGCGGGGATGACACAGGTGATGTCGATCCGGCCGCCCTCTGCCACCGATCCGGGGACGCCGGGCTCGAAATCCGTCTGTGGCAACAGTCGCGTGACCGCCGCCAGGGACTCGCCGCTGGGCACGCGGTCGTCCCGCCACCGCAGGCGGGCCCGGAGCGCGGACGGCTCCCGCTGTACGTGGAAGGTGACGGCCAACGGGGTGGGACGCAACAGGTCGCGCCCCAACTCGCTCAGGGCGGTGGCGAGTCGGACCTGATCGCGGTTGTCGAGCCCGACGGCCTGTGCGATGGTCTTGGCGCGGCGGCGCAGCGCGAAGACGTCCTGCTCGGTGCTGACCTGGGTGGCCAGCACGGGAGCGTGTTCACGGGCGCGGGACGGCGGCGTGTCGAGGTTCACCAGGCCCCCTTGGCGATCACCACGCTGGCGTCGTCGCGGCGGGTCCCGGCCTGGCGCAGCAGACCGGTGGCGATCAGGGCCGGCGGATGGTGCAGGAGGGCGGCCAGGTCACCGGGCCGCCAGCGTTCGCTGAGTCCGTCGGAGTGCATGACCAGCACCCCGTGGGCGGGCAGGTGGTGTTCGTAGGTGCGCAGTTGACGCATCTGGGCGCCGACGATCCCGGGGTGGGAGAGCAGGTTCGCGCGGGAGCCGGCATCGACGACCGACGCGGTGATGTTCCCGATGCCGCAGAACAGCACCCTGCCGCCGGGCTCCAGACGTGCTATCGCGACGGCCGCGCCGCGGGTTCCGCGCAGCGCCCGGTGGACTTCCTCCATCACCTGCTCGGGGGTGCGACCGGCGCCCGTACGGAAGGCCTGGACCGCGGCCTGCGAGGCCCGCGCGGCCATGGGCCCGTGGCCCAGACCATCGCACGACATCACCAGCACGCCGTGCCCCGGCCCCGCGGTGGCACCGCGAACGAGCTCGGAGCGGCCACCGGCACCCGGCCGGGACGAGCGCTGGACCACGGGCGCCGTGTACCGCGAACCCCCGCTTCCCGTTCCGGTCATGGCCGACCAGTCGAGCGCGGCAGCGGTGACGCCCGGCCGTTCGGTCCCGGCGACCGGTGCCCCCGCCGCCTCCCCGCCGGTGTCGCCGCGTGCGGCCCAGGCGTCACCGCACACCTCCTCGCCGCCGATGGGGCGCGTGACCCCGCCCACGACCGCTTCGCCGACCAGCGAGGCGTGCAGGGGATGCGGCCAGAACCTGGCCAGTTGCACCGTTCCGAGGCCCGGTACGGAGTGGATGTCGAACCTGTCGGCGAGGCGCTGGACCGCGCCCAGGCCGATGCCCAGGGTTCCGATGCTCGACACTCCGTCGCGCAGGGCCGCCGGTACGTCGGCCACGCCGGGGCCGCCGTCGACGACGAGCACCTCGACGCCCGCCACGTCCCGGTTGCGCAGTACGCGCAGCAGCATGGAACCGTCCACGGCGTGCTTGGTGATGTTGGTTCCCAGTTCGGCGACCGCGAGGACCAGTTGGGCGGTGCGGTGTTCCCCCAGCCCGATGCGCCGGCCCAGGGCCGCGGCGGCCCCGCGGGCCGCTTCGGGTTGGTCGCGGAACCAGGCGGAGTCTTCGCAGTCCAGCAGCGGGGGTCCTCCCACGGTGATCACCGGCCCCACTTGGTGATGGTGACGGTGGTGCCCTGACCCGGTGCGGTGTCCAGGACGAAGTCGTCGACGAGGCGCTTGGAACCGGACAGCCCGAGTCCCATGCCGCTTCCCGAGGTCCAACCGTCGGTCAGGGCCAGATCCACGTCCGCGATGCCGGGGCCCTGGTCGGCGAAGACCAGACGAACGCCCCGCCGGCCGCGTTCGTCGATGACCGCGGCGGTCATGGTGCCGCCGCCGCCGTAGATGAGCGTGTTGCGGGCCAGCTCGCTGGCGGCGGTGATCAGCTTGGTCTGCTCCACCAGCGACAACCGGCACTCCTGTGCCAGGGCGCGCACCATCTGACGGGCCTGCACCACTCCTGCGTTGGCCGTGATCTCCAGGACCTGGGGGTCACGACCAGAGCCGTTCACAGACCTGCCGCGGTATCCGGCGCGAGGCCCTCATCCTCGGCATCGGACCGGGAACCCGGGGTGCGGCTGCCCAAGGCGCTCGCACGCGCCTGCTCCAGCATCCGCAGCCCCTTGTCCAGGGTCAACGCGGTCCGCACGCCACCGAGCGAGAGACCGAGCTCGACCAGGGTGATGGCGACCGCGGGACGCATGCCGACCACGACGGTCTGCGCGTCCAACAGGCGGGAGATCGACGCGATGGTGGAGAGCATCCGGCCCACGAAGGAATCGACGATCTCCACGGCGGTGATGTCGATGACCACCCCGTGCGCGCCGGAATCCACCACGGCGGCGGCGAGGTCGTCCTGCAGCAACATCACCGCGTGGTCGTCCAGATCCGTCTGGATGGACACCAACAGCACTTGTCCGATCCGAAGGACCGGTACCTGCTCGCTCACCGGCCACCGGCCTGCGGGGCCGTGCGTGAGAAGGAGACACCCGAGCGACGCAGCGCGTGCCGCAGGGCGTCGGCGAGGGTGGCCTTGGTGACGATGTCACCGAAGTCGATCCCCAGGGCCACGATCGTCTGCGCGATCTGCGGCCGGATCCCGGAAATGGTGCACTCCGCACCCATCAGACGGGCCGCGACCACCGTCTTCAGCAGGTGCTGGGCGACCTCGGTGTCCACCGCCGGGACACCGGTGATGTCGATGATCGCCTGCTCGGACCCGGTGTCGATCAGCGCCTGGAGCATCTTCTCCATCACCACCATGGTGCGCGCCGAGTCCAGGGTGCCCACCAGCGGTACACCGATGACCCCGTCCCACAGCTTCACCACCGGCGTGGACAACTCCATCAGCTGCTCGGCCTGAGCCGAAATCAGCTCCTCGCGGGTACGGGTGTACACCTCGATGGTGAACAGGCCCAGGGAATCCAGCAGAGAGGCGAACTTCAGGTATGCCTGCGCATCGCCGTTCTTCCCGTCCAGCGCCGGTTCCAGGACCTCCTTCAGCGCGAACACGCTCACGGCGGTCTCGGTCGGAGTGAACCCCTGCTGCGCCCGGGTCCGCGACAACTCGGTCAACAGAGCGCGGACCTCACCGAAGGCCTCCGCGCGCCCGTCCAGACTTCCCTCACCCAGAGCGGCCACCAGCGCGGTGTAGAGCTCCTGGAGCTCGCGCTGGACCTCTGCGCGACTGACCCGCCCACCCAGCGAGCCGGTGACCTTGTCCGCCCACTCGGCGGCCAGATCCTCACCCCGGACCGTCAACAGGTCGATCAGACGATCCGAAATGCTTTCATCAGCCACGGCGCACACCCCTCTTGGGGGACCAGGCGGTCCCTCCGGAACTCTAGGCCACTGCGCCGGACGAGTGAAAGCGGGCCGGATGGCCCGTGATCTTGAACACTCCCGGCTTTCCGGAATGCCCTTCGTCGCAGGAGATATGCGTGGTCGCGAGAAACGACGCCCTGATTCTGTTCGGCGCCGGTTTCGCGGTGAACGAGAAGCAGGGGAACCAATGTCATCAACCTTCGGAGTTCCGAATGCCCGGGCATCTCCAGGCCATGCGGAAGATCCTTTGGTGGGTCGCCATCGCGGTCCTGGTGATCTGGCTGGTCGCGGGTTCATCGCCCGACCCAAGGGCAGCAGCGGCCGCTGGTACCGCTGGTAGAACCACGACCGACCCGGCGATGCGGTGTGGGGCCCGCCCTCGATCGAGGGCGGGCCCCACACCGCACGGCGGCGACCTGCGACCGTCGCGCATGCTCCCCGCAGGGACGGGTACGACCCATCCCGTACCGAGGGATGAGGAGTGACTGAAGTGATTCGAAAGTTGCAGGCGATCGCTCTGGATTGTGCCGATCCGATGGCGCTCGCGGAGTTCTACGCAGGTCTGCTCGGCGGTCGGGTGGTCGCGGACCCGGAGGATTCCGACTGGGTCGAGGTGCACGGGTTCGAGGGAACGCCGCTTGCCTGTCAACGGGCGGACGGCTACCGCCCGCCCGCATGGCCCGGTCAGCAGCACCCCCAGCAACTCCACCTCGATTTCGACGTGGACGACCTCGACGGAGAGGAGAAGCGGGCGCTCGCCCTCGGCGCGACCGTTCTGGAGCGGACGGACCAGCTGCGCCCGGAGGCCAACTGGCGGGTCTACGCGGACCCGGCCGGCCACCCGTTCTGTCTCTGCCTTCACTGACCCGTCGGGCCGCCGAGCGCCGGTGCGATCGGCGTCTCGTACCCCACCGCGCTGTCGTTGCTATGAGTTCGGGCGGAGGACTCGGTGGCCTGCGCCGAGCTCGGCAAGGAGGCGGCTCGCGTCGGTGAGGAGCGTGCCCTGCAGCGTGTGTACCTGCGGAGGGGTCTCGGCGTTCGCTTGTTCCTGCTGCTCCACCCGGCTCAGCTGCGCCGACGCGGTGTCGATCAGGTTGGCGAGGCGGCCCGGATCGGCTGGAGACGTCTGGCCGATCGCCCGCATCGCAGCGGACTCACTGCGCAGCAGAGAGCCGAAACCCTCCCTGAAGGAACCGGGCAAGTTGTCGATCTCTCCGCTGTCGAGGGCGTAGTCGAGGGCGCGAGTCATGGAACGCAGGTGGTCCATCATGCGTTCTGCGACGGCGACGGCGTCCCGGGCACGAAGAAGAGCGAAGTAGGCGCTGTCGATGCCGCGGCGGGGATGAAGGCGGTTGTGCTCGATCTCGGTGTCGATGCCGCGGCGAATGCGCTCGCACTCGGCGGAAAGCGTGTGCCAGTCGCGGCGGCATTGCCGGACGTGCTCGATGTCGTGGTCCTCCCCCTCGACGATGTCGACCAAGCCGTTCAGGCGCCGTCCTATCCCGTCATGGAGATCGGCTACGGCTTGCCGGCGGTGATGGACATGACGGGCGGGCGCGAGGACGAGGTGAGCGGCGAGGCCGCAGAGCGCACCGAGAACCACAGAGGCGGCCAGGTGGCCGATGTAGTCGATTTTGCCTTGGCCGGCGGAGAACGCGAAGAAGCCGATGATGGCGACCTGGGTGCCTTGCTGTCCGAAGCGCCGGATCCTCCCGACGCCGAGCGCGATCAAGGTGAGGAGGCCGAACGTCCAACCGTTGATGCCCGCGACGGCTGCCAGAGTGGCGGCGAGCGCTGCTCCTGCCGCCATCGCCAGCAGGTACTGCGCGGAGTCCCGCACCGAGCGGTACACGGTGGCCTGGAGGGCGACCAACGCCGTGAACGGGGCGAACGTGGAAACGGTCGGCGGCAGGAGGTGGCGCGCCAGCACCCACGCGGCCATGGCCGCGATGACGGTCTTGACGGTGAGTACCAGGTCGTCCCGCTCGCCCCCGGGACCCCGTGCAGCACGCCGTAGATAGTCGGCCCGTTCCCTGAAGAACTCCGGGATCACTTTCGGGTTCACACCCCACCTGGGCACCATCCGTCACCTCCCCATCTCCTGCACCACTCTCCAACCACGAGAAACGGCAGGCGACGCCAATCGTCCTTCCCTACGTCCTTGAACACTCCGGGCCGGGGGCCTCGGGCCGGGGCGCGGGACTCGCACCTCACGGTTGTCACCGCTCTGACATGTTCATGCGAGGCGCCCACCCGGCACGGGGAGAGCCGCGTACCGGCCCGGAGGGGCCGGTACCTGACGCCGGCCGCTCTCAGTGCCTGTCCGAGCCGCGGTCGCGTCGACCGGCCTCGCGCTGTGCCTGGGTGTTCGGGGTCAGCGCGTCCCCTGCCTCACCGTCGCCGGTACCCGGCACGACGGCTTCCTCCGCCTCCTTGCGGGCCTCGCGGTCGCCGCTCTCGCCGGGGGCTTCGGAGGGCGGGGTCGTCACCTTCTGTTCTTCGCGCTTCCCCATCTCATCCTTCTTTCCTCGTCCGGGGGTGCTGTCGTGGCAGCGCCTGCCCGTGATCATGGGTGGACACACCTCCGTGTTCGGCGGGTGGCGGGTGGCGGGTGGCGGGCCGGGCATGCGGGCAGGCCGCCGGGGTGGACGTGCTGGACGTGCTGGACCTGCGGCGGACCACCTTCAGCGTTGTGGCGGTTTAGTGTCATATGTGTGAGTGATGACAGCACCGCATCGGGTGGCGAGGTGTCCCTGGACCAGGTACTCAGTGCCACCGTTCAACGGACAGGAGCGTTGGCGGCGGGGGTCTACCTGCTCTCGCCGGATGGCCCGGTGTTGTGCCTGACGGCCGTCTGCGGCCTCCCGGTGAGGGCGGCGGCCCCGTGGTGGCGGGTGACGGTTTCGGCTGCCGGTCCGCTGTCCGAGGCGGTGCGGGAGGACCACCTCGTGTGGGTGGGGCGCCAGGAAGACATGGCACGCCTGTATCCCAACGCGGCGGCCGGGTTGCCGTACCAGTTCGCACTGGCCTTCGCCCCCCTGCACGGTGTCCGTCGGTGGGGGGCACTGGTGCTGGTGTGGCCCGCGAGCCGTCCGTCCTCACTGACCCGTCGTGAACGCGGGCACATCCTGTCCAGCGCCGGCCGCGTCACCCAGGTGTTGGAGCAGGCTTCCGTCCCATGGAGCATTCCTGATCAACCACGTGCCGTGCCCCTGCTGCGGCCCGGCCCGGACCCGACACAGACGGGGCTCGCCGCGGTAGACCTGTTGCAGCGGCTGCCCGTCGGCGCCCTCGGCATCGACCTGCAAGGCCGTATCACCTACCTCAACGACTCGGCCGCTCGGCTGCTCGGCCGCAGCGCCGACAGCCTCCTGGGCGCCCAACCGTGGCAGGCCGTGCCCTGGCTCGACGATCCGGTCCACGAAGATCACTACCGCACCGCCGTGTTCAGCCGCGAGCCCGTCGCCTATACCGCGCTGCGCCCGCCCGACCGCTGGCTCGACATCCGTCTCTACCCCGACGACAGCGGCATCAGCGCCCTCATCTCCCCCCACCCCCGCCGGCAGCCGGCCGACGCCCCCGCGCCCCACATCACCGCGGACCTGGGTGCCTCACCGGAGGCGGCCGGCACGGGACGGATCCACCAGCTGATCCACCTGGCGGCCGCCCTGAGCCAGACCGTCACGGTGGCCGACGTCATCAGCATGGTCGCGGACCAGATCCTGCCCGCCTTCGGCGCCCAGGGCATGGTCATCTCCGCCGCCGACGCCGGACGCTTGAGAATCATCGGCCACCGGGGCTACGACCCGCGCAACGTCGCGGACTTGGACGGCCTGCCCCTGGACACCGACCTCACCCCTGCCGGCCACGTCCTGCAAAGCGGCATTCCGGCCTTCTTCGCCGACCCCGCCGAGATGACCCGCGCCCACCCGCGCACCCCTGCCCTGAGCGGCAAACAAGCCTGGGCATTCCTGCCCCTGGTGGTCTCCGAGCGCCGCGTCGGTTGCTGCATCCTGTCCTACGACCACCCGCACCCCTTCAGCGCGAGCGACCGCGCCGTCCTGGTGTCACTGGCCGGCCTCATCGCACAGGCCATGGACCGCGCGCTGCTGTACGACGCCAAGCACGACCTGGCCCACGGCCTGCAACAGGCGCTCCTGCCGGTCACCCTGCCCGTCATTCCCCACCTCGCCGTCGCCGCCCGTTATCTGCCGGCCGCCCACGGCATCGACATCGGCGGGGACTTCTACGACCTGATCCGGCTCAGCGACACCACCGCCGCCGCGGTCATCGGCGACGTGCAGGGGCACAACATCAACGCCGCGGCCCTGATGGGCCAGGTCCGTACCGCTGTCCATGCCACCGCCGGCGTACTGCCCGGCGAGGTACTGGCCCGCACCAACCGTGTACTGATGGATCTCGAAACGGACCTGTTCGTGTCCTGCCTGTACATCCACATCGACCTGGCCAGGAGACGCCTCCACCTGGCCAGTGCGGGGCACCTGCCCCCGCTGCTCCGCAGTCCCGCTCCCTCGCCGCACACCATCGCGCTCGAAGTGGACCCCGGCCCCTTGCTCGGCGTCAGAGTGTGCAACGAGGCCGACTACCCCGTCACCACCGTCCCCCTGCCCGCGGGGTCCCTCCTCGCCCTCTATACAGACGGCCTCGTGGAAGCCCCCGACACGGACATCACCGACTCCATCGCCGCGCTCGCCGACCACCTCAACACGAACGGTGACCGACCGCTCGATGCCATGGCCGAGAGCCTCCTTCGTCACGCCGGTCTCCCACACACCCGTACCGACGACATCGCCCTCCTCCTCTTGCGGAGCCTCTAGACGCCGCAGGCCGCCCGTCTCCAGCCACTGCCGGCGTTCCGGGCGTCCCGGGCGTTCGACGCCGCCGGCCCACCCCACCGACGGTTTCGCTCGGGGGCGGGCCGGGCAGAAGCCGACGAAACGGACTGCCGTCCCCTGGCCGAGATCACGGGACGTGCCAGAGCCCTCGAACGAACCAGCGCTGCGAGGTGGTGGTCATGCCCACGGACGCGAGCGTCGCCCCGGCCCCTGATGTTTCTGATACCGGTCTGGGGTATGACGCTAAGCCCTATCTGCCGTCGCGGGGCGGGCTGCCGTCCTTGCGGCGCGCGGCAGCCGGTTGCCGGGGGTGCCCGCTGTTCCGGGACGCGACACAGACAGTCTTCGGCGCGGGCCCGGCCCGTGCTCGGCTGATGCTCGTCGGAGAGCAACCCGGCGACCAGGAGGACGTGAAGGGGGAGCCCTTCGTCGGCCCGGCGGGGCAGCTGCTGCGCCGGGCGCTCGGCGAGGCCGGGCTCGGTGACGAGGACGCGTACTTCACCAACGTGGTGAAGCACTTCAAGTTCACGCCGGCCCCGCGGGGCAAGCGCCGCATCCACAAGGCCCCGAGTCTCAGGGAGATGACCGCCTGCCGGCCGTGGCTGGTGGAAGAGATCGGACTGGTCGCCCCCGAAGTGCTGGTGGTCTTGGGAGGAACGGCGGGCAAGGCGCTGTTGGGTTCCTCGTTCCGGGTGGGGGAGCGGCGGGGCGTCCTGCTGCCGATGCCGGACCCGGCCACCGGTGAGGAATCCGGTGCTGCGCCAGGACAGCTGTTGGCGACGGTCCACCCCTCCGCGGTTCTGCGGGCCGACGACCGCGACGCCGCCTTCGCGGGCCTGGTGGCCGACCTGTCCGTGGCCGCGACGGTGCTGGAGTAGCGGACGTTGGGGACGGCGGCCCGCCCGGGAGCCGGTACGGGCCGACCGCGTCGAGCCCGAGGGGGTACGGGGGTTGCCCGGGCCGCAGGCCAGGGCAAGGGTATTGAAATCCTTCGCGGTCCCCGAAGAGCGGGTATGCCCTCACCCGCATGCGTACGACTGAGCGAGGGGGCCGGGAGGCATGGCTGTTGGTCAAACACGCCGGTGAGCGGATCGTTGCCGCCGGTACTCCCGATCCCCGGCGGGCACGGTCGGTGCGTAGTGGCCGCACGCTCGGACAGATCGCGGCCGCAGCATCGAGGAGTGAGCGGCGGTGACGGCTTCCACCGCCGCCACCTGGGCCTACGCCATGAAGCCGAGCCAGTGGCGGTACGCCGAGGCGAACGGCTCGACCCCATCGCCGCCCTCTTCGCGCCGGACCCTCTCCATCAACCACTCACAGGTCCGTCGGGCCGAGTCGACGACGTCGTCGGGGTAGCCGTAGCGCAGTCGGCGCTCGGCGAACTGGTCCTCGTCCTCGACATGGGCCTCGCCGCCCCGAGGCCGTACGACATCGAGATCCAGGTCCACCGTGCGCAGGACGGTTCCGTCCGCGTTCCATTCAGGGACCGTGCACACATCGCAGTACACCTCGGGACCCGGATCCGCGCAGAACGTGGCGGTCCACCACTCGCCACGCGGTACCAGCAGGACGTGCGCGAACCGGCTTGGACGGTCGTCGCCCTTGGAAGAACTGACGGGGACGCCCTGCGACGTGCCCAGCCACACGCCGTGCTCGTCCTCACCCAGCCGGCGGGCAGTCCACCGCGCGCTCACGCTTCCATCGTACTTTCGGACATCGACGAGTACGGGAGTGCCTTCTTTGACCATGCCAAGACGCTAACCCGAGCCGCGCGTCAGGCTGCCTGCGGCGCACAGCCGACCAGAGGTCGGATCAGCTGTGGGCGCCGCGGCCCGCGTCCGGCGGGGATCCCGGTTGGGGGTGCGGTCCGGGTCCTTCGGGGTGTTCGTAGCCGGACTCGCGTTCGGCGCGGGCCTCTTCCTGATGGCTGTGCGTGGTGGAACCGAAGTTGCCGTAGCCCTGCATCTCGTGGGGCCGCAAGCCTTCGGCGGGGAACTCCACGGGCTCCCGTTCCTCGCGGACCTCGTGCACAGCCCCGCCGTCGGGCAGGTGCGGCTGGCTCTCGGTGGTGGGCGGAGCGGGTTCCTTGTTGCGGACCCGCTTACCCAGAACGAATCCGCCGAGCAGGAAACCCACCACGGCCAGCCCGACCACGAGAAACCACGCGATATCGGAGATGGACGTGTGCGCACTCAATGTCATTCCCATACCCGGCATTTTTACCCAGTCGACGATGAAACGCGACGCGACGTCCCGTCTGGGTGGATGCACTCGCCTGCTCCGGCGCCCCGACCGTCACAAACAAATCCGTTCAAGGCCCGCGTGAAGGTCGGGGCGAGGGGTACAGGCTGAGCGAAGACGTCTCCCCGACAGCTGCACAAGAACGCCGAAGGGGTCCGATGATGCACACTTCAAACTTCCCGCCGCCTTCGACGACCGGTCCGCCTACAGCCGGGGCCCGCGCGCTGACGCTGGGAGTGGAAGAGGAGTTCCTGCTGGTCGACCGTGCCAGTCGGACCCCGGTCGGCAGAGCGGCCCCCGTCATCGCCGAGGTGGCACCGTTGCTGGGTGATCGTGTGGAGCCCGAGTTCTACACGGCCCAGGTGGAAGTGCACACGGACCCCGTGAACAACACGGCCGACCTGTGGCGGCAGCTGGCGTGGATGCGCCGAGAGGTCGCGCGGGCGGCCGCAGACCAGGGTTGCCTGCTGATCGCAGCCGGGACCTCGGTCGTTCCTCCCACTCAACCGCTGACCGTGGCCTTCGGCCGCAGGTACCGGGAGATGGCCCTGCGCTACCCGGCCGTCCTCGGCGCTCGCGACCAGGCGGTCTGCGGCTGTCACATCCACGTGGGAGTGGACTCCAAGGCCCAGGCGCTGGCCCTCGCCAACAGGATGAGTCCCTGGTTGCCCGTCCTCCAGGCCATCGGAGCGAACTCCCCCTTCGACCGGGGCGCGGACTCCGGCCACGCGAGCCGGCGGTCGGTCGCACACTCCCGCTGGCCCACTGTCGGCCCGGCTCCCATCCTGAACGAAAGCGAGTACGAGGGCCTCGCGACCAGCCTCGTACGTTCCGGCCTGCTGCTGGACCGCAAGATGATCTACTGGTACGCCCGGCCGTCCGAGCACGTTCCGACGCTGGAGATCCGAGTCACCGACACCAACGCCGATCTCGATACCGTGGTGCTGCTGGCCGCGCTGGTGCGAGCCCTCGCCGCCACCTTCCTCACCGAGCCCCCCGACAACCGGCCCGTGCTGCCGGTCGGCCTCGGGCGGATCTACGCAGCGCACCGGCTCGCCGCCGCGCACGGGCTGGCCGGCGACGGTATCGACCCGCACACCGGGACGCGTCTGCCCGCCTGGACTTTGGTCGACCGCCTCCGGGACCGGACGGAAGCGGCCCTCGCGGCCTCCGGAGACCTGCCGCTGGTCGACCGCCTCCTCGATCACATGCGCGCCGCCGGTGACGGAGCCTCGCGGCAGCGTGCCGCCTACCGCAGACGGGGACGGTTGAGCGATGTCGTCGACGACCTCGCGAGGAGGACAGCGCTGTGCGGGGAGTCGGCCGTTGCTCTTGAGCCTCCACCGACCGCGCCTGACCCGTTGCCGATGAGTGCGTGAGGAGACGGATGTGACGAAGCGCGAACACGCGGCAGGTCCCGAGGACGACGAGAAGGGACCCCCGCTCCCCGACAGCGGGGCGATGGTCGACGAACACGGCCGCCGGCCCGGCGTGCCCTCCCGCACGGGAACGGGATCCAGCTCCCCGCCCGCCGACGCCGACCGCGTGGAGCGGGCCGTGAGGGAGGCGCGGAACGGCGACCCTGAAAGGCGGGCCACGGCCGGCGACGTCCATGACCCCGAGTGACCAGGAGGGCCAGGACGGCGACGACGCCGCGTACGGCCGGGCATGGCTCCGCTCGCTGCCCGTGGTCGCGGTAAGTGCGCGGTCAGGCCAGGTTCAGGTGCAAGGCCACCGTGGTGCCGGCGGGGGAGGTGTGGACCTCCACCAGGTCGCACAACTGCCTCACCACCCACAGACCGTGGCCATGCCGCCGGGCGGGGTCGGGCGGCAGGTATCCCGCGTACCAGTCGACGCCGGAGTCGCCGGAATCGGTGACATCGCACACGATGCGGTGCCCGGTCCGTTTCACGGTGACCCGTCCGTGGCCGGCCCCGTGGCGGACGGCGTTGGTGGCGACCTCGTTGACGGCGAACACCATCCGCTGCGCGCCGGCAGGCGACATGCCCAGCGACACGGCGGCGTCGTTCACGAAGACTCGCGTCGGCCCGAGGTCGGCTCCGAAACTGATCACTGCCTCCCTGCCGTCAGCGACGCTTGAGGCGGGCTTCCGCTCCCATGCCCCGCTCGTCTCCGTCGGGGAGAGGTAGTGGTCGCTGGGGTGCGAGGCCGGGCCGTTCACAAGCTGGGGGTGGGTGCGGCGGGCGTCGGAGACCACGGCCTCGGCCAGGGTCCGGGAGTCGTAGGGGCAGACGATCCAAGCCGGACAAGGCGCGAAGGCGATGTTGATCGCCGCTTCGTAGCGGGTCCACTCCACCGTTTCGAGCGCGTCGCGTCCCTGCCAGACCGGTTCGCCGATCACCCGTACCCGTCGGTGCCGGCTCTTCGCCGTGTGCTGATCGACGTAACGGTAGTAGGCGCTCAGTGTCCGACCGGGGCTCTGGTACCAGCGGTCGGCTGGAACGAACTGCACCTGCGCGGCCGAGCTTCCAAGCGCCTGCCGGAGCAGATCGATGTTGGCGCCGGTAGTGACCGCCAGGACGGCGTCGTCTGCTTCGAGGCCGTCGAGGCAGAAAGGAACAGTCGAGGCCAGGAACTCCTCGTCGCTGCCGTAGACCAGGCCGTGGTGGACAAGGCCCGGACCGTCTCCCGGCCGCGGTGAGATGGGAGCAGTGCTCATGCCGTCGCCTCGCGGTCGCCGACGACCAGGGAGGGCGCTTCGTCCCAGCCGACCATGCTGATCACCTGGGACAGCAGGGGGGCCAAGTCCACCACGTGCAGCCGTCTGCCGGCAGGCAGCCGGTTCGCGGCGTGGATCAGGGCGCGTACTCCGGCCAGGTCGATGAACGCCAGCTCACTCATGTCCACCCATACGTCCCCGGGCCATCCCAGGGCAATCTCCAACGCGTCCTCCAGGACCTCGGTGGCCTGGTAGTCGACGGTGCCCACGACGCGCAACGCCCTCTGGCCCGACCGAAAGGCGGGCACCAACCGCAGTCCCGCTCCGGCGTGAAACTCGGCCAACTCCACAGCCCCGGGGTGGCACTGGTCGAAGGCGTCCAGTTCGGCCGGGGCGAACAGGCGGGCGTCGTACTGGCACACAGCCGAGGCCTGGTGCCCGGAGAACACCTCGTTCGCCTTCGTCTCGTACTCGGCCAACTGCTCGGCACCGGGTACCTTGCGCAGAGCCCAGCCCATCTCGCCGCTGACCCTGAAACCGGAGTAACCGGCTCGCAGAGAGTCCGCGAGTTCCTGCCGCAGGGAAGCGACCATCGTGTCGGCGCTGAACGAACCCGTCGCGAGGTAGCTGTCCGCAGCCGCGGTCACCAACAGCTGACCGCTGATCAGGAACGGATCCGGATCGATTCCCGCCGAGCGCAACCAGCCCAGCACTTCTCGGGGCGCATTCTGGTCGGCGAAGTACAGGACGCGTTCCCGGCGTTCCAGTCCTGCGGACACGAAGGCGGATACCACCCGACGCTGTTCCGCGTCATCGGCGAACGCCAGGCACAAGTGGTCCCCGTGACCCATGTCCTGAACCGAACGCTGCCTGCCTGCCCGCGTGATCACACACCATCTCCTGTATCCAGCTCGAGCACTTGCGGCCGGCGCCATGACGTCAGCCCACTGGAAGAAGCCTCCCCCCACTGTAGCCGTAGCCTCCCGCCAGGCGTCGGGCGCTCAGGCGGCTCGCTTCGTACAGATGCCCGGGCGCAGGTGCTCGCGTGCGGCGGCGAAGCGCGCCGATCACCTGCGCCGGCCGTTGCCCGTCGCCGGCCGACGGGTAGGCGTGCGCCGTCGCGGGCCCCAGGGCGGTCATGACGACCCGGGGGCCCGCGCCATCGTCATGTCATGGCGGGCTGCGATTCCTCCAAAGCCTCCGCGACCCTGCGGGCCATCCTCGCGATGTGGGACGGCAGGTGGTCCTCCAACGCGTCGAGGTCGTCGCACAGACTGGCCTTCAGTCCGTGCAGAACGGCTTCGGTGAACAACTTCTGCCGATCGTCCTCCGGGTACTGGGCCCGCTGCGCCTGGTTCTGGCCTCTGCTGTAGCGCATCATCACCACTCCCGGCTCCGATGAGGGGGTGGGGGCGGGGCGACCCAGCAGGCCGGCCAGTTGCGCCCGGTCGGCTTCCCTGGGACCGGCCGCCCGGTTGCGTTGTTGGCCGAGCTGCAGGCAACCCTCCAGCTCACCCTCGGTCATGCCGGTGTCGTGACAGTACGCGGCGACCAGCAGGGCAGCCATGTTCATCGTGTCCGCCGCGTCCGTGGCCCGGTACAGCGTCATCCGTTGCCAGTCGTGCGCCGCGAACGGCTCTGTGTAGCTCAGCACTTCCTGGCAGTTGGTGACCGCCTCGGCGACGAGTTGGTGGACCGCGCGACGTAGCGGCTCGGGCATCGGGGTGTCTTCCATGCTCGCACGCTAGAGCGAGGGCGGCCCCGCAGCCGCTCGTGGAACGGCCGCGTCACCTGGGCTCACCCGGTCGGACCATCCCTTGTCCGACCCATCGGTTGCCCCGGCACGCTCTCGGCCGTCGAGTCCGGGCACTGTGGGACGTCCGGGGACCGGCTGTACGGTTCCGCGCCGCGGCGTCGCCCGAAGGGCGGGCTCACGGGTCCTTCGGCTCGAAAGTGACATCGTTCAGGGGGGTGACGGTGGCTGACATGTTGGTCCGCATCATGCGCAGTGCGGCCTGCGCAAGCTCCTCGTCGATGTGGGCCAGGGTTTCGGGAACGACGGTGACGTCGAAGTGCCGGATGTGCGCGTCGAGCGCCGAGTAGAGGATGCACTGCTCTGTGACCTGCCCGCACAGGACGAGCCGGCGTACTTCGAGCTGCCCGAGCAGATAGGCCAGGGGGGTCTCGTAGAAGATCGAATGTCGGGCCTTGACGATGAACAGTGAATCCTCGTCCGGAAGGATGGGCTCGACGAGTTCGGGATGCTTGCCCGCCAGGGCCGCCTGCACGAGTTCGCCGTGGTGGGATCGCCACTGGCCGAAGTTGTCGTTCACGTAGACCACCGGCGCCGAGGCGTCCCGGGCGCGCTTGAGGACCTCCTGCAGGGCCGGAAGCACCTTGCGAACCGAGGGGATCAGGCTGTCGGCGTCCTCGTGTTCGTAGGTGTTCAGCATGTCGATCACGATGAGCGCTGTGCTCGTCATGGAATCACCGCCTCACATACTGTTTCTCAGTCCCCGGGCCAGTGCATTCTGCCCGGGCGCCTGCCCGATGGGCATGTCGCCATGCGGCACGGCCGGTCCGCAGCGCACGTCCGGCTTCAGGTACCGGGTCATCGGCTGCTTGGCCGATCCACCAAAGACGCCCTCGCAGCCCGGTCCTCGTCGAACCGGGCGGTTCCACGAGAAACGCGGGTGACGTACGCCCCGGGTGGGATGGAAGGGGAGATCCCGGGCAACCGGATCACGACCGGTACCTCCGTTCCCGGGAGCATTGATGGCCTTTCGGCATCGGCCGCGGTCCGGAGAGCCACGGTCCGGAGAGCCACCGTCCGGAGAGTGGCCGTCCGGAGAGTCGCTGGTCATCGTGGACGAGCATCCACTGGAAGTCGAACGCCCTTGGGCTCGTCGCCGCCGCGGTGCCGATGAGTGCGGTCGCGCCGTGCCGGCGCGCCCCAATCCGGAAATGTCCCTGTGTGGCAGATTGTGATCACGTGATGACGACGTGTAAGGAGAAAGCGTGAGCGAGCAGAACCCCCTCAAGGCCGCGGCGCAGAAGATCACGGGTACGTTGCGCGGCGACGACGCCGGGCCGCAGGACGGTGTGCCGGGTAAGCCGGCTCCGGTCTCACCCCCGTTCGCGGAGCCGACCGTGCCGGCGGAGCCCCTCGCACCGAAGGCCGACCAGCGCGGTCCCGAGACCGTCAGTCCCACCGGCCAGCCGACCGGTGCGGAGCAGGCCCGCATGGCGCAGAGCGGTGCGTACCTGACCACCGCGCAGGGCGCCCGACTGCACGACACCGATCACTCGCTCAAGGCGGGGCCCCGGGGACCGGTGCTGCTCCAGGACCACCACCTGCGTGAGAAGATCATGCACTTCGACCACGAGCGGATCCCGGAGCGCGTCGTCCACGCCCGCGGAGCGGCCGCCCACGGCACCTTCCGTGCGTACGGCACCGCCGCCGGCGTCACCAAGGCCGCGTTCCTCGCCGAGGACGCGGAGACACCGGTTTTCGTGCGGTTCTCCACCGTGCTCGGCTCGCGCGGGTCGGCGGACACGGTCCGCGACACCCGAGGCTTCGCGACGAAGTTCTACACCGAAGAGGGCGTCTTCGACCTGGTCGGCAACAACATCCCGGTCTTCTTCATCCAGGACGCCATCAAGTTCCCCGACATCATCCATGCCGGCAAGCCCCACCCCGACCGCGAGATCCCGCAGGCCCAGAGCGCCCACGACTCCTTCTGGGACTTCGTCACCCTCCACACCGAGGCCACCCACCACACCCTGTGGAACATGTCCGACCGAGGCATCCCCCGCTCCTACCGGACGATGGAGGGCTTCGGTGTCCATACCTTCCGTCTCGTCAACGCCGAGGGCGCCACGACGCTGGTGAAGTTCCACTGGAAGCCCAAGCTCGGGGTCCACTCCCTGGTCTGGGAAGAGGCACAGATCGCGGGGGGCGTCGATCCTGACTTCCACCGCCGCGACCTTGCCGACGCCATCGAAGCCGGCGCGTTCCCGGAGTGGGAGCTGGGCATCCAGACCTTCCCCGACACGCCGGAGCAGACCTTCGCGGGCATCGACCTCCTCGACCCCACCAAGATCGTCCCCGAGGAACTGGCACCGGTCCGGCCGATCGGCCTACTGACACTGAACGCCAACCCGTCCAATTACTTCGCCGAGACCGAGCAGGTCGCCTTCCACGTCGGCCACCTCGTCCCCGGCATCGACGTCACCGACGACCCGCTGCTGCAGGGCAGGCTCTTCTCCTACCTCGACACTCAGCTCACCCGCCTCGGCGGACCCAACTTCGGGCAGCTGCCGATCAATCGGACCCATGCCCCGGTCAACGACATGCTCCGCGACGGCATGCACCAGACCGCCGTGCACCGAGGCGTCGCCCCCTACCGGCCCAACAGTCTCGACGGCGGATGCCCCTTCCTCGCCGGCGCCGACACCGGAGCGTTCATCGAGGTTCCCGCGCACGTGGCAGAAGGCCGCAAGGTCCGCGAGGCACCGGCGTCCTTCGACGACCACTTCAGCCAGCCGCGCCTGTTCTGGCTCAGCATGACCCCGCCGGAACGGGAGCACATCATCGCCGCCTACACGTTCGAGTTGGGCAAATGCTACGAACAGGCGATCAAGGAGCGGGCGTTGGTCGTTCTGGCCAACATCGATCCGCAGCTGTGTGAACAGGTCGCCGCCGGTCTGGGGCTTCCCGCACCGGCCGCCGACAGGTCGCTCACCGACCCCGAGCCGAGCCCCGCCCTCTCCCAGTTGGGACAGACCTGGCCCACCGACGGACGCGTCATCGGCATCATCACCGATGCCGCCGGCGACCTGGACGGAGTCCGCACCGTACGGCAGGCAGTCCTGGACGCGGGAATGGTCCCGCTCCTGATCGCCCCCACAGGCGGAAAGATCGACGGCGAGGGCGACCCGCTCACGGTCCAGCGCACTTTCGCCACCGCCCGCTCCATCGAATTCGACGCCCTCCTCGTCGCAGGTGCTCCGGCCCGCGGCGCGGACGCCCACGGCGCGCGGGACGCCAAGGTCGCGGACACCCAGCCCGCACCCGGTGACCCCAGGCTGCCGCTCCTGTTGAACGAGGCCTTCCGTCACGGGAAGGCCATCGGAGTGTGGGCGGGAGGCGATGTCGTCCTGCCTGCGGCCGGTATCCCTTCTGATGCGGCCGGCGTGGTCCAAGGTGACTCGGGCAGCGCAGTGCTGGAACAGATCGTCCGGCTCATGGGTTCCCATCGGGTCTGGGAACGCTTCCCGACCACGATCTGACCCCGCGCACCGGCCGTGCACCGCGTCCACGGAGCCCGTGGACGCGGTGCCGCGCCGACCGAGCTCCGCTCGGCGGCGACGGAGGCGTGCTCCCACGCCTCGCGGTCCCGGCACGCCCCGTAGACCCGTCCAGGGAGGCCCGGCACACGCTCCTGCCGGCCCATGCCGACGGCACCGGGCATTGCGGACGCCGAGGCGCCGGCGGCCGCACGGGTCTACCGTGGGACCCATGCGGCTCCTGCTGACCTCGGACACGCACCTTCCCGTCCGCGCCAAAACCCTCCCGGAAGCCCTCCTGAAGGCCGTCGACGGCGCCGACGCCGTCATCCATGCCGGGGACTGGATAGACGAGGCCACCCTCAAGCTGTTCGAGTCCAGGGCCCGGATGTTGATCGGCGTGTACGGCAACAACGACAGCCCCGCACTGCGCCGGATGCTCCCCGAGATCGCCTACGCCGAGCTGGAGGGAGTGCGCTTCGCCGTCGTGCACGAGACCGGAGCGGCGGCCGGACGGGAGCGGCGCTGCGCCGCACGGTTTCCCGAGGTGGACGTCCTGGTGTTCGGCCACAGCCACATCCCGTGGGACACCGGCGTCGGGGGTCTGCGCCTGCTCAACCCGGGCTCGCCCACGGATCGCAGACGCCAGCCGTTCTGCTCGTTCATGTCGCTGACGATCGCGGACGGAAGGGTGTACGACGTGACGCTTCACCCTCTCCCTCCGCGGGGCTGAACCTTCCCCCGCGGGCCGTCCGCACCCAGCTGAGGGATACCTCGGCGTCGCACAGCCCGCACGCACGATCCGTCTGGCTACTCGAGGCCGTCGCCGACGCTTACCCGGTGGGACATCAGCCGGTGGAACGCCCGCGCGTCCACCACTGCGGCACCACCCGGGTCGTTGTTGAAGTAGGCGAAGACGTCCGTGTCGTGCGGCCACGTGTTCGCGATGCGGTCCGCCCAACTGCGCAGAGCCGTCACCCCGTAGCGGGGCGACGGCCTGGCTCGTCCCTCATGGAAGCGGACGTACGCCCAGTCCGCCGTCCGCCACAGTGGAGTGACGGGGCGCGAACCGCGGTCCGCCCAGCACAAGGCCGCATTGCGGCTCACGAGTACCGAGCGCACCTCATCGGTCCACCACGACGCGTGCCGCGGCTCGACCGCGACACGCGTGCCGGCGGGGAAGCAGGCCAGACAAGCGTCCAGTACGGCCGCGTCAGCCTTCAGCGTCGGCGGCAGCTGGAGGAGGACGGGGCCCAGCCGGTCGCCCAGGGAAGCGGCGTGCGACATGAGTCGTTGCACCGGTTCCGCCGGTTCGCGCAGACGCTTGACGTGGGTCAGGAAGCGGCTCGCCTTGACGGCCATGACGAAGCCGGGGGGAGTGCGCGCCCGCCATTGCTCGAACGTTTCGGCCGCAGGCAGGCGGTAGAAGGCGTTGTTGACCTCCACCGTGGGGAAGTGCCGCGCGTACTCCTCCAGCCACAGGCGCTGAGGCCGCTGCGGCGGGTAGAAGACGCCCGACCAGTCCCGATACTGCCACCCCGACGTACCGACGAAGAGAGCCATACTCTCTGCCTGCCCGGCGCCGGGCTCGTCATACCGACGGTGGCCCGACAGCGGCGCCGCCTCGCCGAACTGCCCCGTCCGCACAGCGGCGGGAACCGAAGGCGGGCTCCGGACACAGCCGCGCTGCCCGGGGTCCGTCAGGGGAGGGGGGTGCCGCCGGTGGCGTTGACGATCTCGCCGGTGATGTAGCTCGCTTGGGGCGAGGCCAGGAAGACGTAGGCCGGTGCCATCTCCGCGGGCTGGGCGGGCCGGCCAAGCGGGGATTGCTCCCCGAACTTCGTCGAGTCGGGCATCGTCGCCGGGATCAGCGGCGTCCACACGGGCCCCGGTGCGACGGCGTTGACGCGGATGCCCCGCTCGGCGACCATCTGCGCCAGCCCGTGGGTGAAGGAGATGATCGCCGACTTCGTCATCGCGTAGTCGAGCAGGTGGGGACTGGGCTGATAGCCCTGCACCGAGGTGGTGTTGATGATCGACCCGCCGCGCGGCATGTGGGTCAGGGCCTTGCGAGACAGCCAGAACATGCCGTACAGGTTGGTCTTCATCACCCGGTCGAACTGCTCCGTGGTGATCGCCTCGATCCCGTCGGGCTGGGACATCTGGTACGCGGCGTTGTTGACGAGGATGTCAACGCGCCCCAGCTCGTCCACGGCGCGGTCGATCAGGGCCACGCACGCGGACTCGTCGCGGATGTCGCACGGGACGACGACGGCAGTGCGCCCGGCATCCCGCACCAGGCGAGCGGTCTCGTCCGCCTCGTCGGCCTCTTCCGGCAGGTGGGTGAGGACGATGTCCGCGCCCTCCCGGGCGAAAGCCAGACACACGGCCCTGCCGATGCCCGAATCCCCGCCGGTCACCACCGCCGCCCGGTCCAGCAGCAGCCCGTGGCCCCGGTAGGAGTCCTCACCGTGATCCGGCCGTGGATCCATCTCCTCGGTCGAGCCGGGATGGTCCTGTCCTTGATCGGGAAACGGGGGCCCGGGGTATCGGGTCACCGGGTCGGGAACCTCTGGTGTGATGTCAGACATGGCTTCTCCGTGGGGTGCCCGACACGCGGGAAGAGTGGTGCGAGGCGTGGCGGGCACAGGGTGAAAAGTTGGTGGCCGGCGTCCTGGAACGCGGAACGTCCGCCGATCAGTGGCCGAGGGCGTTCTTGAGTTGCTGCTTGCTCATGTTGGAGCGGCCCTCGACGCCACGCTTCTTCGCTTCCTGGTAGAGCTCGTCCTTGGTCTTCTCGGAGGAGCCTGCGCCTCCGCCCGACTTCTGCCCGCCGCGCTGGGAGGCGGACGTGCCCTGAGTGGAGCTGGAGCCGGCGGTCTTGCTCTCGCCCGACCGGGCGCGTTCCTTGTTGACCGTGCGGGAGGCCATCTCCTTCGCGCGCCCCTCGGACATGCCGCGCTTCTCGCCCGACTCCTTGACGTGCTCGTACTGGCGTTCCCGCTTGGGGCTGGATCCTCGAGGCATGGCGAAACCCTTCGTCGATGTGACTTCCAAAGTCATGGTGCTGCTACCCGCAGCGGCCCGCATTTCACGTAGTCCGTTCGAGGAACCGCTGCCGCACGGGCCGGGAGGCGAAGCCTCCGGGCAACGTGACGGTGGACGCATGCCGTCGCCCCATGGGCGGATCCCCGGCAGCGTCGCTCGGCCGGTCCAGGGGCCCCGACAAGGAAGCTCGGCGCGCTCCACGGCGTCTGCGTCGGGGTGCGTGATGACCCCGCGATTCGCAGACTTGAGGTCAGTGAGGCTGCGGACCGCCGTGTCCGTCACCCCTCAGGCAGTCGCCGCTCTTTCACGAGGAGTCTTCCGTGGCCGTGCCCCAGCCGCCGCATACCTCTGCCGCCAGTAGGATCCGGGTCGCTTCCGTGCCGGCCGGTCACGTTTACGTGCGCCACTGTTCGGCTCCGGAGCCCGACGGTGTCAGCCGTCTGGTGGACCCCCGCCCGAACGGCGCTCCCAGTACGTCGCAGCGCTGGTGGCCGCCGGTCATGCTCGACCCGGACTGGGTGAGCGCCCACCACGAGGACTTCGATGTCTTCCACCTGCACTTCGGGTTCGACGCTCAGAGTCCGGCCCAGCTTTCCGCGCTTGTGGACGCCCTTCGCCGGCACGGGAAACCCCTGGTCTACACGGTGCACGATCTCCGTAATCCCCATCAGCCCGACCCGGCCGCGCATGACGCGGCCCTCGACGTGGTCATTCCCGCAGCCGACCACCTGGTCACCCTGACTCCCGGCGCCGCCCGGAGCATCCGCGGCCGATGGAACAGGACGGCGACCGTACTGCCCCACCCCCACGTGGTGGACCTCACCCGTCTCAGCCGGCCCCGGCCGGACCGTGACCGGTTCCGGGTCGGCGTGCACGCCAAGAGTCTGCGCCCCAACATGTCCGTCCTGCCGGTCGTACGCGTCCTCGCGGACACGGTGGCCCAGCTCCCGGACGCCGAACTGCGGGTCAACATCCACCACGAGGTGGCGGACCCGGCCTCCCCCTCCCACGCCCCCCAGGTCCTCACGGCCCTGGCGGAACTCGCCGACCAGGGCCGTATCACGCTCACCGTCCACGACTACTACGACGACGAACAGCTCTGGGACTACCTGGAATCACTGGACCTGTCGGTCCTGCCCTACCTCTTCGGCACCCACTCCGGATGGCTGGAAGCCTGTCACGACCTGGGCACGGCCGTCGCGGCCCCCGATTGCGGCTTCTACGCACAACAGCGCCCCTGCCTGACCTACGGGCACTCCCAGGAACACGGCCTGGACGGGGAATCACTACGGAGGGCTGTACTGCGCGCATACGAGGAGAGGCCGGTTTCCAGGGCTCGCGTGGAGCACCGCATGCAGGAACGTGACGAGCTCGCCGCGGCCCACCGCGCCCTCTACGCGAGCGTCCTGTGACCCAGGGCCTTCGAGTGGCACTCATCGCGTCGGCGCGTTTTCCGATCAGGGAGCCGTTCGCCGGCGGATTGGAGGCGCACACCTGGTGGCTTGCGCACATTCTGACCAGGCGCGGCCACCGCGTGGAGCTGTTCGCCGCACCCGGCTCCGACCCGGCCCTGGGTACGAGGGAACTCCCCGTGCGCAGCGCGGTCTGGAGCGATGCGGCCCGCTCGGATGTGAGCATGCCCAGTGTCATGTGGATGGAGGAGCACCATGCCTACCTCGGGTTGATGCTGGACCTGGCGCGGGACGGCGAGCACCGCTTCGACGTGGTGCACAACAACAGCCTCCACTACCTGCCCGTCGCGATGGCGTCGGCGCTGAGCGTTCCCGTGGTGACCACGCTCCACACGCCGCCCACTCCGTGGCTGGAGTCCGCCATCAAGGCCCAGGACAGCTGTCCCGTCACGTTCACGGCGGTCAGTCGCTTCACCGCCGGAGCCTGGCGGGCGACCGTGCCCGCCGCCCGCGTCGTGCGCAACGGCATCGACACGCGCTTCTGGAAACCGGGCCCCGGCGGCGGCGGTCTCGTGTGGTCCGGCCGCCTCGTCCCGGAGAAGGCGCCCCATCTGGCCATCGAGGCCGCTCGCACGGCCGGAGTGCCGCTGCGGATCGCGGGGCCGATCTCGGACCGGGCCTACTTCCAGGAGCGGATCGAGCCTCTGCTGGGCGAGGGCGTGCGCTACGTCGGCCATCTCGACCGCCGCGGGCTCGTGGAGCTGCTGGGTTCCGCGAGCGCGGCGCTGGTCACGCCCGGCTGGGACGAGCCGTACGGGCTGGTGGTCGCCGAAGCGTTGGCTTGCGGTACGCCGGTGTGCGGATTCGACCGGGGCGCCCTGTCGGAGATCCTCACGCCGGACTGTGGTCTGCTGGCCCCGCCGGGGGACGTGCAGGCGATGGCGGAACTCATCCCCCGCGCCATGAAGCTCGACCGCCGTGACGCCCGCCGACGGGCGGAGGTGTTCTGCTCTCTCGACCACACCGCCGACGCCTACACGAACCTGTACGAGGAGGTGGCGCGGTGATCGGCTACTACGTCCACCACCAGGGCCGCGGCCACCTGCACCGCGCACAGTGCGTCGCCGCGCACGTGCCGGGCCCGATGACCATCCTGTCCTCCCTTCCCAAGCCGCAGGATTGGACGGGGAGCTGGGTTTCGCTTCCGCCGGACAGCGACGACGCCCCTGTGGACCCCACGGCCCGCGGGCGCCTGCACTGGGTTCCCGTTCACCACCCGCAGCACCGCGAACGCATGGGAACGATCGCCGAGTGGATCAGGCAGGAGTCCCCGGCCCTCTTCGTCAGCGACGTGTCGGTGGAGGCCGCCACCCTGGCTCGTCTCATGGGCGTCCCCGTTGTCGTCGCCGCCATGCGCGGCGACCGCGGGGACGAGGCACACCGCCTGGCCTACGATCTCGCGGACGCCCTCATCGCACCTTGGCCACAGTCCCTGCCCGAACCGGACTGGCCGGCGCACTGGCACGCCAAAACCCTCCACACGGGAAGCATTTCCCGCTACGACCATCGCAACGTCCAGGCGCGCGATGCCCGCGATCGGCTGCGCGACAGGGAGGTGGTGGTGATGCTGGGGGCCGGCGGATCAAACCTCACCACCGACCAGATCCAGGCAGCGGCCCAGGCCACCCCCGACTGGTCGTGGACCGTCCTCGGCGGGCCCCACAGCGTCTGGACCGAGGACCCGTGGCCCGTTCTGCGCCGCGCGAGCGTGGTCATCACGCACGCGGGTCAGAACGCCGTCGCCGAATGCGCGGCAGCCCGCGTCCCCACCATCGTCATCCCCCAGGACCGGCCGCACGGCGAACAGCACGCCACCGCCCGGGCCCTGCACGCGGCGGACCTTGCGACCGTACGGGAAGCATGGCCGCAGCCCGTCGTCTGGCCCCGACTCCTCGAAACGACGGTCACCCGGCAGGACCGCTGGGAGCGCTGGTCCCACGGTGGCGGAGCCCGAGCGGCAGCCCGCCTGCTCACCGACCTGGCGTCGCGTACGCGGGGAGGATCCGCATGCGGGTCGCGGTGATCACCTTGGCGGCCGGCCGGCATTCCCATCTGCTGCTGCAGCAAGCGGGGCTCGCACGTGGCACGCGCGGCCCCGACCACTACGTGATCGTCTCCATGGCCGACCCGGAGATCGCGGCCCTTGTCGTCGACAGGAGCCCCACCGCGGACGTTCTCGACGTGTCTCTGCAGAGCGGGCGTCTGCCCTTGGCCGCCGCCCGCAACGCCGGGGCCGCGCGCGCCCTCGCGGCGGGCGCGGACGTGCTCGTCTTTCTCGACGTGGACTGCGTCCCCGGCCCCGGCCTCCTCGACGGATACGCCCGAGCCGCCCAGGACGGCGCCCTTCTGTGCGGCACCGTCGCCTACCTGCCGCCCCCGCCCGCCCGCGGCTACCGGCTCGATGAACTGGCCCACTTGGCCCCGCCGCATCCGGCACGTCCCGCACCCGCGGACGGGCAGATCGTCCGCGGGGGAGACCCCCGGCTGTTCTGGTCCCTGTCGTTCGCGCTCACCGCCGATACGTGGAACCGCGTCGGCGGATTCTGCGAGGACTACACCGGATATGGCGCCGAGGACACCGACTACGCCTCCACGGCGGCCCGGCTGGGCGTGGACCTGTGGTGGGTCGGGGGAGCGGCCGCCTACCACCAGCACCACCCCACACAGAACCCTCCCGTCCAGCACGTCGACGACATTCTCCGCAACGGCGCCATCTACCGGCGGCGCTGGGGGACGTGGCCGATGGAGGGATGGTTGAAGGACTTCCAAGCGCAGGGCCTGGTGGAATACGTTCCGTCCACCCACAGCTGGCGACGCCGCGCCGATGGCAGCGACGCCCAGGCCGCCGCAAGGCCCGTGCCGTCGAGGCTGCCGGAACGTCATGGAGAGGCCCGGGGCGAAGCCACTCCCGCGAAGCGGCAAGCGTAGGCCGGACGGGCGGCGCGGACGGACGGGACTGCTGTGGGGAACCAAACCGGGGCATATGTACGGGACGTCGTTCCGGCACTGCGGGGGCGAGGGAATGCGGCGGCGAGGGAAGCTGAACGAACGTGATCGCTCTGATCGAGACGGTGGGCCGCCGGTGAGACTGCGGATCGTGAGGCCTATCGGGCTCGTCCTTGCCGCTGCCGTGCCGCTCGTGGGTTGCGGGGCGCCCGCCGTGCGGGTGGAGGGCGCACAGGCGGCGAGCCGTGGCTTCGAGCAGGCGCTGGCCGCCCGCGACTTCGTGACGGCGTGCGACCTGACGGCGCCGGAAACCCGCGCGGCCCTGGAGGAAGGCGAGAAGCAGAGATGCTCGAAGGCCCTGGCAGGGCAGGGGCTCCCGGTGTCGCACGCGATGGCCGGCGTCGAGGTCTACGGGCGCCAAGCCATGGTGCGCCTCGACAGTGACACGCTGTTCCTGTCGCAGTTCGAGGGCGGTTGGAAGGTCGTGGCAGCGGGTTGCAGGCCCCGAGGCGACAAGCCCTATCGGTGCACGGTGAAGGGAGGCTGACATGCGCGGTCTCTTCTTCGCGTGCCTGCTCGTGATCACGTGCGGTCTCGGATACTTCATCGCGATCGGGGCGATGCAACGATGAGCGGCAACGGGCGAGCACCCGGCGGCTTCTGGCGGGACAACAGCCTCACCCTGGCCTTCGGGACGGCATTCCTCGCCGCGCTGGTCGGTCAGGCGTTCGCCGGGCACGCCGAGTTCAACGAGCAACTCGCCGTCGACGGGCTGCAGCAGATCGGCTTCGGCGAGTACCTGATGTCCTCGGACTTCGCCGCTGACGTCACCGAGAACTGGCAGTCGGAGTTCCTGCAGTTCTTCCTGTTCATCTTCGGCACCGTGTGGCTGGTCCAGCGCGGATCGCCGGAGTCCAAGGAAGTCCACAAGATCGGTACCGAGAGCGACCGCGAGCAGCGCATGGGGGAGCACGCCGAAGAGGACTCGCCGCGCTGGGCCGGTACGAAGGACTGGCGGCAGAAGGTGTACTCCCGCTCGCTCGGCCTGCTCATGGGGGGCTTCTTCGTACTGTCCTGGCTCGCCCAGTCCATCACCGGCGTGGCCGCCTACGACGAGCAGCAGCTGAGGCAGCTCCAAGCCCCGGTCGGCTGGGGCACCTATCTCGTCACCCCGGACTTCTGGAGCAGAACCCTGCAGAACTGGCAGTCCGAACTCCTGGCCGTCGCGGCCATGGTCATCCTCTCCGTCTACCTGCGCCAGCGCGGATCACCAGAGTCCAAACCGGTCGGTACTCCTCACGCCTCCACCGGCGTCGAAGGCTGAAGCAGCGCCCGCGAGCAAGGACGAAGGCCAACCGCCGTCGCAGGACGGAGCGCTGTCGAAGGGTCAACCGCCCTCGATCACCACGCGATCAAAACCCCTCATGGCTCACCCGTCCATTCGGGGGGTCATGGACATCGGGAGTCGGGGTACAGGCACTTGCGGGGGAACGGCTCCCCGAGACCGGCCGGAGGCGCTGGCCGGCAAACGAGGAAGGATGCTTCCGTGTCGAAGGTAGAAGAGTCCATCGAGGTCGATGTCCCCGTGCGCACCGCGTACAACCAGTGGACGCAGTTCGAGTCGTTTCCGCACTTCATGGAGGGGGTGGAGCGCATCGAGCAGCGCACGGACAGCCTCACCCACTGGGTGACGAAGTTCGGCGGAGTGGACCGCGAGTTCGACGCGGAGATCACCGAGCAGATCCCGGACGAGCGCGTCGCCTGGACCACGGTCGGTGGCGAGGTCAAACAGGCGGGTGTGGTCACCTTCCACCGCCTGGACGACACCAAGTCGAAGGTCATGCTGCAGCTCGACTACGACCCGGACGGTTTCGCGGAGAACCTCGGCGACAAGCTCGGCTTCGTCAAGCGGCAGATCACGGGTGACCTGAAGCGGTTCAAGGAGTACATCGAGGACCGCGGCCGCGAGACCGGCTCCTGGCGCGGCGAGGTCTGACCCCCGATCCGGCCCGGCCCGGGAAGCACCGGCTCCCGGCGCCCTCGCGCGGTTCCGAACACGGCGAGGGCGGATGCTTCCCGCGGCAGGGCCGGCCCGCTGCGGTCGGGAGCCGGCATTTTTCAGCGCACCGGAGGACAGGACCTTGACGACGACGCTTGGTGCTTTTATTATCGGGACCCCGGATCCGCCCGCTCTGGCCGACTTCTACCGGGCGCTGCTCGACTGGGTGGAAGTCGAACGGGAGCCGCAGTGGGTTCGTCTGCGGGCCCCCGAAGAGGAACGCCCCGGCCTCAGCTTCCAGCTGGAGTCCGACCACACCGTCCCCGTGTGGCCACCGCGCCCCGGCACCCAGCAGATGCAGGCACACCTGGACCTGCAGGTCGACGACCTGGAGAGCGAGGTCGAACGCGCCTGCGCCCTGGGCGCCACGCTGGAGGAACACCAGCCGCAGGAGGGAGTACGCGTCCTGCGTGACCCGCACGGCCACGTGTTCTGCCTCTTCCTCCCGGGCGCGTGACCTCGGCTCGAACCGGCTTCGGACCACACCGTCAACGCGGTTGACGTCCGACCGGTACGTGAGCCGCGCCTCGAACCCCCACCAGAACCCGACCCTTCGCCCACCTGGCGGTCCCTCCCCGGCGTGGCCGAACAGCGCGCTGCGGCTCCCGTCAACGGGAGCCGTCGCGGTACCGTCGGTCAGTTCTGGGAGATGGCCTGGAGAAGGTCGCCGACCTTGGCGTCCGGCAGGGCGCGGGCCACGTCGGCCAGGGCGACGATGCCGACCAGGGTGTGTCCGTCGATGACCGGCAGCCTGCGGACCTGGTGGGCTCCCATGGTGCGCAGGATTTCGGCTGCGTCGTCGTCGGCGCCGATGGTTACGGCTTCGCCCTGGGCGAGGTCGCCCGCCTTGACCGTGGCGGGGTCCTTGCCCGCCGCGAGGACGCTCACGACGATGTCGCGGTCGGTGAGCATGCCCTTGAGCTTCTCGTCCGTACCGCAGATCGGCAGCGCGCCGACCTTCAGTCGGGCCATCTTCTTCGCGGCTTCGAGCACCGTCTCGTTCGCACCGACGCACGTCGCGTCCGCCGTCATGATCTCGCGAGCCTTCGTCATCTGCCGTACTCCTTCGTCCTCGTCTCCACGGGTGGTGCGACCGCCGCTGACGTGGTGCCGGTCACGGGACCTATGAGTGCCCCCTGCCCCCGGCCGGTAACGCTATTTGTCCCGAAACCACCCCAGGACCGAACCGAGCCGGCGTTCCGGACCCGGACGGGCGCAGTCGGCCCACGGGACGACGAGGGCTTCGCGGTCAGGCAGAAACCCCGGGCTGGTGGTGCCCATGGTGGCCGCGATGGAGGAGGATTGGAGGGACGGACTGCCACTGGAGGTGGATCGTGGATTCTGTCCACCCCGACGACAACGAATGGCCCCCTGATGCCGCGGCGCCCCCTGCGGAGTGGGGATACGGGCAGCTGAGCCGGCTGTTCACGGGGGACATTCACGGCGCGGCGGCCAGGGACGCCCCGGCCGCCTTGTCGAGGGCCTGCGTGGACCTCATGGATGTCAGCGGGGCTTCCGTCTCCCTGTACGGGGACGAGGACGCGCGGACCCTGTGGTGGTCGAGTGACGACGTCGCCGGGCGCCTGGCGGAGGCCCAGTACACGCTGGGCGACGGCCCGTGCCGCACCGCGATGCGGCAGGCGGCGCCGGTCATGGCCCCCGATCTGGCCCGGGCACCGGACGCCTGGCCGTTCTTCGTCCAGCAGGCCCTGGACCTCGGTGTCCGCGCCGTGTTCTGCCTGCCCCTGAGCACCAGTGGCCTGGCGATCGGCACACTCGACCTCTACCGCACGACGCCGGGGCCGCTCTCCGAGAAGGATCTGGCCCTTGCCTTTCCCGCAGCCGATGCCATCACCACCGCCCTGCTGGCCCTTCAAGCGCAC
Source organism: Streptomyces sp. NPDC102278 (assembly GCF_044766345.1). Taxonomy (NCBI): domain Bacteria; kingdom Bacillati; phylum Actinomycetota; class Actinomycetes; order Kitasatosporales; family Streptomycetaceae; genus Streptomyces; species Streptomyces sp. NPDC102278. Next base: position 165,144 of record NZ_JBIWLV010000012.1, read on the forward strand.
GAGGGCGGAGGCGACTCGGACAGTTCATGGCTCGACGCGGCGGAAACGGATCACGAGGAGGTCCACCAGGCCACTGGAATGATCATGGTGCATCTCGGGGTCGACCCCCTTGACGCGATGGCCCGCCTGAGGGCCCACGCCTTCTCCCACGGACAGACCGTGACCCAGGCGGCTTTCGACGTGATCGCCGGGAGAATCAGGTTCCATGACTAGGCCCGCCCCCGACACCCGCGGGCCGGAGCAGGGAAACGGTGACACCGGCATGACCACCAGCCGAGAGCAGCAGCTCACCGAGGCGTTCGTCGCGCTCAGCGACACCCTTGGTGACGATGTCGATCCCCTCGTCCTCCTCGGACGCCTCATCCACCACAGCGTCGCCCTGACCCCCATCGACGCGGCCGGCGTCATGCTGGTCAACGCCCGCGGGGGACTGCGCTCCGCGATCACCACCGAACACGCGACCGAACTCACCGAAGTCTGGCAGGCCCAGATTCGCCAAGGGCCCTGCATCGAGGCCTTCACCACCGGCATGCCCGTACACGCCATCGACCTCGACACGCAGGTGGACCGCTGGCCCGATTTCGTACCCGTCGCCCGCGCGGCCGGCTATCACAGTGCCCACGCCCTCCCGCTGTCCCTTCAGGGCCAGAACATCGGCGCACTCAACCTCCTGGGCCGCCACCCCACCCCGCTCACCGCCCAGGAAACCCACCTGCTGCGCGCCATGGCCGACGTGGCCACGACCGCCGTTCTGACGTGGGACCGGCAAACGTTGCGTCCCCAGGACGTCACCACCCGTACCCAGGCCGCGCTGTCCGGCAAAGCCGTCTTCGACATCGCCAGCGGCATGCTCGCCGCGACCGTCGACAGCACCCCCGCCGAAGCCGGCCTGCAGCTCCACGCCTACGCCGCACGCCACCACCAGCGCCCCACCGACGTCGCGGACCGCCTGGTACACCGCACCCTCGACCCGCAGGCCGTCCTGGCCCCTCTGTCCCGAGAGGCGTAGGGCCTGTCTTTCGGATCATGCCGGGCTCGCGCCGGCCGAGGTCAGCCGCCCCGCCTCGGCAAGGTCGGGCTGCCGGGCCGCCAGGCCGGTCCCCCCCTGTTCCGGGCAGGCCGGTCCCCTGCCTGTTCCGCGTCGACGGGCGACAGACCGGCCCGTCAGAGTGAGCTGCTGCGGCGGTCCGGGTGGCTGCCAGGGGCCCGGCGTGTGCCCCGCTCCAGGCCGGGTACCCGCCCGGCATGCCTTCTTTCAGCGACAGCACGCTCCCCCTCCTGGCCCGCGGCTACGCCTGGCTGCCGAACCGGATGCGCACCTCGACGGACGCCACATACCGGACCCGGCTGCTGGGCAAGCCGACGTTCGCACTCCGGGGACCGGAGGCCGTCGACTTCTTCTACGACGAGGACCACGTCCTGCGGACCGCGGCCCTGCCCGACCCCGTCCTCGACACCCTCTTCGGCCAGGGCGCCGTGCACACGCTCGACGGTGGCGCGCACCGGGTCCGCAAGGCGATGTTCATCTCCCTCCTGAAGGACGAGCGCGGCATCGCCACCCTCGGCGACCGCATCAGCTCGCGTTGGCGGGAAGCAGTCGCCGGATGGAAGCAGGAGCGGGTGGTCCTCTTCGACGAGACCGCAAAGATCCTCGCCAGGGCCGTCTGTGACTGGGTCGGTCTCCAACTCTCCGACGCCGAGACCGACGAGTTGGCACGCGACTGCACGGCCATGGTCGACGGGTTCGCCACGCCCGGCCCCCGCCACCTGCGCGCCCGCCGCGCCCGCGCCCGTCAGGAGAAGGCCCTCGCCTCCGTCATCACCGGCGTCCGCGAGAACCCGGAGCCTGACGGCCTGCCGTCCGCCCTGGAGACGGTTGCCTGGCACCGGGACGAAGACGGGCGCCTCCTGGACGCGCACACCGCGGCGGTGGAGCTCCTGAACATCGTCCGGCCGACGGTCGCGATCGCCTGGTTCGCCACCTTCGCCGCCCACGCCCTGCACCGCCGGCCCCAGCACCGCGACCTCCTACGCGCGGACAACGACGCTTCGTACGCACGGGCGTTCGCCCACGAGGTGCGCCGCTTCTACCCCTTCGCCCCCTTCGTCGGCGGCCTCGCGGCGGCCGACCTGACCTGGCAGGGGCAGGACATCCCGAAGGACTCCCTGATCCTCCTCGACCTCTACGGGCAGAACCACGATCCGGAACTGTGGGACCACCCCTACCGCTTCGACCCGCACCGCTTCAACGGCGCGACCACGCTGCCCGACAATCTGATCCCCCAGGGTGGCGGCGATCCGGCCCGCGGCCACCGCTGCCCCGGCGAGAACATCACCGTCACAGCTCTCGCGACCCTCGCCGCCGAACTCTCTCGACTCGAGTACGACGTCCCCGACCAGGACCTGACGATCCCGCTGTCACGCATCCCCACCAACCCCCGGAGCGGCTTCGTACTGCTCCTTTCGTAGCGCCGGCCAGATTGCCTTCGCGACCACCATCCCGTCACCGCCCCACGGCCCCTGTCCGCAGTGGCACGCCGAATCACCCGCCACGCCGCCTGGGCCCCCTGGAAGGCGGTCACCCCACGCCAGCCGCCCTCCCGCCTCGGCGGCCGTTGAGTGCGGGCTCGGCGGATCGAACGCAAGCGGCGAGGAGCCCGGTTTCCGCGACGCCGCCGCAGCCGAGGGGGCGCCGACGGTCCCCGGTTTGCACATCTGAAGGTCGGGTAATCGTGCAAACGGGGCGGAACGGGATGTTCCGGCTATTCCTCTCAATCGTCGTTCTGGAGTTTTCATGTCAGATCAGCGCAAGAGCTCGTTCGCGACCGTGAACCCGGCCACGGGGGAGACCCTCGCGGAGTTCCCGGCCATCGAGGGCGAAGAAGTCGATGCCGCCGTCGATCTCGCGGGCCGTGCCTTCAGCGCCTGGCGCAAGCATCCCGTCTCCGATCGCGCCGCCGTCGTCGGACGCGCGGCCGCCTTGATGAAGGAGCGAAAGGAGGAACTGGCCCAGACGATGACGCTGGAGATGGGCAAGCTCATCTCCGAAGCGCGCGGAGAGGTGGACCTCGCCGCGTCGATCCTGGAGTACTACGCGGAGCACGGCCCGGACTTCGCCGCCGACGAGCCGCTCGACGTCGCGGAGGGGGAGGCGTACCTCTCCTGCGAGCCCCTGGGTGTCCTGCTCGGCGTCATGCCGTGGAACTTCCCGCTCTACCAAGTGGTCCGCTTCGCGGCACCCAACCTGGTGCTGGGCAACACCGTGCTGGTCAAGCACGCCGGCATCTGCCCACAGTCCGCGCTCGCCCTGGAAGCGCTGTTCCGCGACGCGCAGGCGCCGGAGGGCGTCTACACGAACCTGTTCGTGAGCCATGACGAGATCTCGCGCATCATCGACAGTCCTGTCGTCCGCGGAGCCTCCTTGACGGGCAGCGAGGCGGCGGGCGCCCAAGTCGCCGAGCGGGCCGGGCGGAACATGAAGCCCAGCCTGCTGGAACTCGGCGGCAGCGACGTGTTCATCGTGCTCGACCGCGAGGGACTGGAGCGCACGATCGGCGCCGCGGTGGCGGGACGGATGGCGAACACCGGCCAAAGCTGCGTGGCCGCGAAGCGGTTCATCGTGCTGGACGAAGCCTACGACGACTTCGTGGACGGCCTGCGCCGCGCCTTCGAGGAACTACGACCGGGCGACCCCGCGGACGAGGCGACAACCCTGGGCCCGCTCTCCTCCGAACAGGCGGCCTCGGACCTGGCCGACCAGATCCGCGAGACCGTGGACCAGGGAGCCGAGCTGGTGACCGGCGGCCACCGGATCGATCGCCCGGGCGCCTTCATCGAACCGACGATCATCACCGGCGTCAAGCCGGGCATGCGCGCCTACGCCGAGGAGCTCTTCGGGCCGGCCGCCGTGGTCTACCGGGTCGCCGACGACGACGAGGCCGTCGCCCTGGCCAACGACAGCCAGTACGGTCTCGGCGGCTCCGTGTTCGGCGCGGACCTCGAACGGGCGCGGCGGGTGGCCGAGCGCGTGGAGACCGGCATGGTCTGGGTGAACCACCCCACCTCGACCCAACCCGACCTGCCCTTCGGCGGCATCAAGCGCTCCGGCTACGGGCGGGAGCTGTCGAAGCTCGGCATGCGGGAGTTCGTGAACCGCAAGCTCGTCAGGATCCTGGCGCCCGACGCGGAGCTGCGCGCAATCGCCGGCTGAGCGAGCCGGCCGGCGCTGTCGCCCCTACCGGCGCCTCGCGGCCTGGGCGCGCCCCGCGCGCCGCACCGCCACCAGAGACAACCTTCCCGGGCAGACGCGAACGGGCCGCGGCCGTGCGCCCGTCCCCCTGCCCCGTAACCGGCACAAGGAGAGAACGTGACCGCAGTACCCGCCATCACCCTCAACAACGCCGTGCAGATCCCTCAGCTCGGCTTCGGCACCTTCCAGATTCCCCCCGAGGACACCCGCGAGACGACGCTGGCCGCGCTGGAGGCCGGCTATCGGCACATCGACACGGCGCAGATGTACGGCAATGAGAAGGGGGTCGGCCAGGCGGTTCAGGAGTCGGGGCTCGACCGCGCCGACGTGTTCGTGACCAGCAAGCTCAACAACGGCGCCCACGCGCACGACGACGCACTCCAGGCGTTCGACGGCACGATGAAGGAACTGGGCCTCGACTACGTGGATCTCTTCCTCATCCACTGGCCGCTGCCCGGCAAGGGTGACTTCGTGGAGACCTGGAAGGCCTTGGAGGAGATCTACCGGTCCGGCCGGGCCAAGGCCATCGGCGTCTCCAACTTCCAGCCCCACCACCTGCGCCGCCTACTGGAAAGCAGCACGGTGGTGCCCGCCGTCAACCAGATCGAGGTGCACCCCTACCTCACCCAGGACGAGGCCAGGGCCTTCGGCGCGGAGCACAGCATCGCCACCGAGGCCTGGTCACCCATCGCACAGGGCAAGGTGCTCGACGACCCGACCATCAACCGCATCGCCGAGCGCGTCGGCAAGACGCCCGCCCAGGTGACGCTGCGCTGGCACCTGCAGCGCGGGGACATCGTCTTTCCCAAGTCGAGCACCCACAAGCGCATCAAGGAGAACCTCGACCTCTTCGACTTCGAGCTCACCGAAGGCGACATCGGCGAGATCTCCGCGCTGAACCGCGACGAGCGGACCGGGCCCGACCCGGACCGCTTCAACGGCTGAACACCGTCACGGGCGTCCGGCGCCGGGGGTGAGCTGCCGAGGTCACCGCGATCGGCGCGGCCGCCGTGTTCGTCGTCATCCTGGTCGTCCTGCTGAGCGTCTCCGAGAGCGGTGCAATCTCCGACTCAGGCCATCGGGGCGTCAGTTCGACACCCGGATGACGACCCTCCCGAACGGCGCGTTCGACGCGTGGCCCCGGTAGGCCGTGTGTACCTCGTCGAAGGAATGCACGCGGCCGATCACCGGGCGCAACGCATGGGCGGAGACGGCCCGGTTCATCTCCTCGAACCGGGCCCGGCCGCCGACGAAGACCCCCGCGTGGTGAAGCCGGCGGCGTGGGGAAGGCACGTCACGGAGAACCTGCGGGTGCGGGGCTTGGCCCACGCCGACCGATCGCGCCGACCGCGCCGGCCATCCGAGAGCTCGACCGAGTCAAGCTCAGGTCTGGCACTGCGCCGTGCCGGCGGTGGACCATCCGCTCCAGGCGCCCCCGGCGGCACGGGCGTGTACTCGAATCTCGACCTTCACGGGCCCGCATACTCGCGTCGAGCTCCCCACCTCGGTGGGCCCGACGCTCCCGCGAGCCGGGACATGGGTGCGACCGCTGCCCAGCTTCACCCAGTGACCACCGGAGACGACACGGAAGAACGCCTCGTAGGAGACGTCCACCGCCCTCGACCCCGTGTTGCGCAGCTTGACGTGCGCCGTGATCTCCCGGGTGATGATCTTGCCTTCCTTCCCGCGTTCGGCGCTGATGCAGCCGTTGACGGCCACCCGGCCGGTCGACACGCCACCGCCGCATGCGATGGCTGCGGCGTGAGCGTTCGCCGGAACGGTCAGCATGGCGAGCGCTGCCGCGCTCAGGATTGTCCCCATTCGCCTTACCTGCATACCCGTGTCCCTTCGATCCTGCATTGCGTCAGAAAGACTCTGACGTGTCGAAGGGTGCGAGGCAACGCGTCATCGAGTTCTTCAGCCGAACGGGAACAGTCGCCGGAGTGGCCGAATCGCCGACACCGCGTACAGCCGCAGCCGTTCACCCGGCGTGCTCGATTGCGACTCCGGTAGCACGGGCGGGACGCCTGCGTGCGACTGCGGTCGCACAAGGGACATGCCTCGGCATGCGACTTCGGTTGCATGCGACAGCGACCCGGGATCGATGTGGCGTCGCGTGCCCCGCCCTGAGGATGGCCGGGTGACCGAGATCATCGCGGGGCTGTCCATGTCCCCTCTGGAACTTCTTGCCTTGCTGGGTGGCGTCGCACTGGTGGTGGCGCGCTGGCTGCCTCCTGCTGCCCGTCCACCCGTCACGATCGCGGCGGGGGCGGTCCTCGTGGCGTCCGCGATCGTGCTGAGCGTGGTGGGGATCCGCTGGCAGATGCTGCCGGTACTGGCGGGCGCCGCCGTCGCGTTGCCGTTCGCCCTCCTGCCCCTGCGGCGACGCCGTACCGGCCGACCGGCGTGGCGGGCCCGCTGGTGGCTTGCCTTGCCGGGGTCGGTGGCCTGCGTCGGCCTGATGGCCGCGACTCCGGTGGCCGCCTGGGCCTTTCCCGTACCCGTGTTCCCCGAGCCATCGGGCCGATTCGCGGTCGGCACCAGCGTGGTGCAGTGGACCGACCCACGCCGCCCCGAGACCTTCACCGCCGATCCGCACGACCAGCGCACGGTCGTCGTCCAGCTCTGGTACCCCGCACAGAAGAGCCCCGCCGGCACGCAGCGGGCCCAGTACCTCGGACGCACGGAACATGAGGCGCGCACCGTTTCCAAGGCGCTCGCCCGCGAGGTCGGCTTGCCGGGCTTCCTGGTCGACGGCGTCCCGCGTGCCCGCACGCATTCGGTCTTCGACGCTCCGGTGGCCGGTGGGGGCGAACGGTTCCCGGTCGTGCTGTTCTCTCCCGGTTCGGGTGGGGTGCGTACTCAGAACACCGCCTGGGCGGAGGAACTGGCCGGCCACGGCTATGTGGTCGCCGCTCTGGACCACCCGTACGATTCCGCCGTCGTCGTCCTCGCCGACGGCCGAACGATCCAAACCAAGATCGCCTCCACCGGAGACCGGGACGAGGACGACAAGCTGGCGGTTGACTGGACGGCCGTTCGGGCCGCCGACCTCCGCTTCGTCCTCAGCCGGCTGGACCACCTGGACCGAGGCGAGCTGACCGGCCCGCTGACCGGACGCCTGGACACCGGCCGGGTCGCGGTGACCGGCCACTCCATGGGTGGCGCCGCCGCTCTGCAGGCAGCCCGCCAAGACCACCGGTTCGACGCCGTCATCGACCTGGACGGCTACCCCCACGGCCCCACCACCCCCGCCCTCCACCAGCCGACGCTCGCCCTCACCCAGGCCGTCACCCCCGCAACCGACCCGCGCTACATACCCCGCCTCACCGAGGCCCTCGAGCTCAGCACCGCGACGAGTTACCGGCTCACCCTCCCGGGCGCCGGACACCTCACCTTCATGGACGGCCCCCTGTACCTGCCACCCGTGCCCTCGATCGTCGGCTCCCTGGGCCGTACCGAGAGCCAGCACGTCGTCGCCGCGACCACCCTCGCCTTCCTGGAGACCACCCTGCGACACAAGCCCGGCGACCTGGCCGGCGTCCTGTCGACCCACGGCGACCTCAGCGTCCATCAACCGGACAACAGCCGCTGATCAGCGAACGGTGGAAGGCGATCGAGCGCGTCGGCCCCGCTGCCCGCCGAGAACCTGCTTCTTGGTCGGTGCTGAGACGTTGCCGGGGCCCTGGTGCGCGAGATGGCGGTCGGACAGGCTAGTTTGCTCGGGTGAGTCTCCTTGATGATGTGGCCGAGCGCGATGGTTGGCGCTGCTGGGTGTGTGACGAACCGGTGGACCCCGACGAGTCGGTGAACGACCCGCGGGGGCCCAGTGTCGACAGTCGGACCGCCGACCGGAAGGCCAAGGTCGCCGAGCGGCTCGCGCACCGCGGGTGCAACACCCGCAAGGGCGCGGTCAAGGTGGTCATCGCCTGGCCGGAGCGCCTGTACGTGGTCGAACCCGCTCCGCTGATCACCGTTGCCGAGAGGCTGGAACGCAAGGGCGGCCGCGAGATGGTGGGCCGTTGCCCGACCAGGAAGGACGCCCAAGAGGCGGCGGACTGGCTGGTGGACCGCTTCTCGCGACTGGTACCGGGGCTGCCGGTGACCGCCGACATCCAGGCCGGCGGCGGCCAGTTCCTCCTCATCCTGTCCACCGGCCGCCGCTGACGGGGGACCACGTCGAGAACGACGCCGTGGCGGCGGAACCCGGTACGGCGGAACTCGCACAGCAGCGGCCCACACGCGAAACACCGGGAGTGGCGGTGTCCCGGCGCGGGTGAGGACCCCTTGCGACCGGGCGACGCACACGTGTCGATGCCCGATGCCCGGCTCCCGCGTATCACCGTCGGCCAGGTGATCTAGGCGGTGCTCTGCCGCTGCTCTTGAAGCACCGCAAGGTGTCGAAGTACTGATCAATGTCGCCACGTGCGTGCGCACCAACACGTGGCACTCAACGCGTCGCGCAGCATGTCGTTGAGCCTGCGGCTCCCGTACATCCCTGATGCCAGGTCAGGGGTTCTTCGGGGGCGGGGCGGGGTGATCCCCGACGAACCGGCGGAGACCGACGGTCAGACTCGCAGAGCCTTGATCATTCAATTCCATCGGAGCCCTCCCATGCGTCGTCCCGCCGTCCTGCCCCTGACCGCCGCCCTGGTGTTCGCCCTCGCCGCCCCCGCACACGCCGCCGCCACCGCCGGCCCCGCCCCGGCGCTCGACCGTGCCGCCCTGCGCGAGGCGGTCACCGTACGCCCCGGGGACGGCGCCTCCGGGGTTGTCGCCGAGGTGCACAAGGACGGGCGGACCTGGCGCGGCACGTCCGGGGACGTCGTCAGCGGCAAGCGCGTCAGCCCCGACGCCCACTTCCGTATCGGCAGCATCACCAAGCCCATGGAGGCGGTGATCCTGCTCCAGCTGTCCGCCGAAGGACGGATCGACCTGGACGACACGGTCCAGCAGCACCTGCCCGGGCTGCTGCCGGAGGGCCGGTTCGAGCCGATCACCGTACGGCAGCTGCTCAACCACAGCAGCGGCCTGCCCCAGGACTTCGAGGGCGCCCCGCAGACCTCGCCGGACGACGACATCGAACGCCGCCTCGACTACCTCACCTTCGACGAGATGATCGCGCTGACGCTCCACCCCGAGGGCAGGCCGGCCCCCGGCCCCCGGTTCGCCCCGGGGACCCGCCAGGAGTACAACTCCTTCGGGTACCGCGTCGCGGGCAAGCTGATCGAGGAGATCACCGGGCACCCGTTCCAGCACGAGGTGACGACCCGCATCCTGAGGCCGCTGGGAATGGGGGAGACCAGGGCGGCCGTGCCCGGCCGCAGCACACCCGTGCCCCGGCCCTACCTCCCCGGTTACATGCCCAGGAGCAGCGGCGAACTCGTCGACGTCAACGTGCAGGGCGGGCTGCCCGCGAGCATGACCTCCACCACGGGCGACCTGGACCGCTTCGTCTCCGGCCTGTTCGACGGCCGGCTGTTGCGCCCGGCCCAGGCGGCGGAGCTGTTCACCGTTCCGAAGGGAGCCGACGGCGAGCCGCTGCCGTACGCGAATCCCTCCAACTGCAACGCCGGTCCGGCCAAGGGCACGGCCTGCTACAGCGCCGGCCTGATGTACGTGCCGCTGCCCGACGGCTCAGTCCTGTGGGGCAAGACCGGCTCCGACCCGGGGTACCGCGCCGGTGTCTTCGCCTCCCGGGACCTGAGCCGACGCGTGGTCTACGCGACGGGCACGTCGTCGTCCGCGAACGGTGTCCCCGCGGTGGCCCAGCGCCTGGCTCTCGCCGCCTTCGGCGGCTGAGGGCCTGCCCGGCATCACGCCCTGTGTCGGCAGATCCCCCGGACGTGCGCGCACACCGCGATCATGCTGGAGCAACAGGGCTCGTGAGGCCGGCGGCGACGTCGGCGATGTGACGGCCGGCGAAAGCAACTTGGCGTGCAGATCAGCGCAGTTCTGCGTGGGGAGTCGAGCCGAGCGGCTCTGGGGCAACCCCCGCGCAGAGGGTGGGAGAGTCGTCACTGGACAAGGACAGCTCAAGCCCCTGACACGGGACGGCCGCCGCACGGCAGCATGGAGTCAGCCCCGCACCAAGCCCTCTGCAACGCGTTTCAGGCCGGCCAGTCGACCTGCCCGGCCTTGACCTGAAGTACATCCGGAACCTCGGTTTCGTGGAACCTGAGGAGCCCGACCCCGACCGCGCCATTCCCGAGCAGGTGCGTTTCGTCGGCCCTGGTGGCCAGCCGGCAGAGCAGCTCGCCGACCTTCTCGAACTCGTCCGGGTGGATCTCCTGTCGGGACGTCAGCGACCAGCCCTTTCGCGGCAGATCCGCGCGGCTGACGAGTGTCGAGCAGAGCTCACCACCCACTCGTGATGCCGCGCCCTGACCGGACAGGAGCGGGTAGGGGTCGTCCTCGACCACGGGGGTCCCCGAGTCGTCCACCACCACGACCGGGAAGTCGACGACGATGGACAGGCGCTCCGGCCGGGGTCCGAGCCCCAGATGCCAGCTCAGCTCGCCGAGCTCGCCCTCGGAGATCTCGTCCCGTAGGTCGACGGCAATCCTCAGCTCATGGATGTCACTCACCCTGCGAACCCTACGGCCGGCCACCGACAAGGCGAGCGGAGCTGACCGTTCGTCCACCTCCTGGCGAGGCGACTGATCCTCCCCAGGTTGTGCAACCCCAACTGCCCCAGCGGCCCGCCCCTTGCCTACCTTACGGGTCGACCCGTAGGGTAAAGGTCATGAGCTCCTCTCCGCTCTCCAGGGGGCGTCCCAGAGATCCCCGATCGCACGAGGCGATCATCAAAGCGACGGCAGAGCTGTTGGTCGAGGTGGGCTACGCCGCCACATCGATCGGGGCGGTGGCCGCTCGGGCCGGTGTCGGCAAGGACACGATCTACCGGCGGTGGCCGGGCAAGGCGGAGTTGGTCTTCGAGGCCGTCTTCACGACCACCGATGAGGCTCCGGTCCCGGACACCGGAACGCTGGCCGGGGATCTGACCGTACTGCTGCAGGGCCTGGTCGACGAGTTCCACGCGCCCGCCGCAGCGGCGGCCCTCCCGGGGCTGCTCGCTGACTTCGCCGCCGATCCGGAACTGAAGGCACGCATCCGCGGCGACTTCCTGGCCCCGTCGAAGGAACGGCTGCTGATTGTCTTCGAACGGGCCGTGCTGCGAGAGGAGATCGCGGCCGGCACCCCAGTGGACCTGGTCCTGGACACGCTGGCAGGAGCCGTGTTCTTCCACGTAGGACTGGTCGGGGAGCACCCTGATCAGCAGCTGGCCGCACTGCTGGCAACCGTCGTGGCCAAAGGAATCGAGGTCCGATGAACGGCTGGCTTCTCGCGGCGGGAATCACCGCACTCGGTGTGGCCGCAGTGCACATCGTCGGCGGACACCGCGATGTCGTGCGTCCGCTGCTGTCCTGCGGGCTCGCGGACGAACCCAAGCGTGTCCTGCACGCCGTGTGGCACATGGTGAGCGTCGATCTGGTGCTCTCCGGAGTCGCTCTGCTCTATCTCGCCCTGACGGACGGTACGGCGGGGACCGGCCTGGTGGCGTGGTTCGTGGCCGCGCACTTCATCGCGTACGCAGCAGCCTTCCTGGCCGTCACCCTGTCCGTCGATTGGCCCAGGCCACTGCTCCGCCTGCCGCAGTGGATTCTGCTCCTGCCTGTCGCGGCGCTGGCTGCGGCGGGCGCCGTGTAGCCGCACCCTCGGAGGGCTACACAGACGGAGCACCGCCGGACTCGCGTCAGCGGCCGAGGCGCCCGTGGAGCCTGGCCGAGGCGCTAGGGGAAGGCGCCGGGCGGCAGGGCGCAGACCTGTTCCACCCCGCTGGCCGTACCGGCGGCGCCTCCGGTACGGCCGAAGACCTGAACCAGTACCGGGAATCAGGCCGCGACGAGCTCCTGCTCGCGCTCCGGCGTTTTGACCCTGGGCTTCTTGTTCGGCAGGGAGAGCCGGAAGACCTTGTGCCATGCGGAGAACACCTGCTTGGGGAGCGGCCCGGTGACGTACTCCAGCTCGTACTTCTCGAACAGCGCGCGCACCTTCACCGCGACCTCGGCGTACCGGTTGCTCGGCAGGTCCGGGAACAGGTGGTGTTCGATCTGGTGCGACAGGTTGCCGGTCATGAAGTGCATGGCCCTGCCGCCGCTGATGTTCGCCGAGCCCATCATCTGGCGCAGGTACCACTGGCCGCGTGTCTCGCCGTTGATCGACCGGCGCTCGAAGACCTGCACGCCCTCGGGGAAGTGCCCGCACATGATCACCGAGTGGGTCCAGATGTTGCGGACCAGGTTCGCGGTGAACGTGGCGGCGAGCGTGGGGAGGAACGACGGGCCCGACAGCAGCGGGTGGATCACGTAGTCCTTGAGCACCTGCTTGCGGATCTTGCGGCCCACGGCCTTGGCCCGGGCGCGGAACTCCGGGTTCTTGCGGCGGCGCTTGTGCAGGTTCTTGGCGAGCTCCAGGTCATACGCCGCGATGCCGTACTCGAAGAAACAGGCGTTGATGAAGTTCCACAGCGGCTGGCCGAGGTGGAACGGGTGCCACCTCTGGTCCTCGTCCACGCGCATGATGCCGTAGCCGAGGTCGTTGTCCTTGCCGATCACGTTGGTGTAGGTGTGGTGCAGCTCGTTGTGAGAGTGCTTCCACTGCTCGGACGGTGACACGTGATCCCACTCCCAGGTGGTGGAGTGGATCTTCGGGTCTCGCATCCAGTCCCACTGGCCGTGCAGGATGTTGTGGCCGATCTCCATGTTGTCCATGATCTTCGCCACGGACAGACCGGCGGTGCCGAGCAGCCACGCGGGCGGGAAGATCGAGAACAGCAGCACACCCCTGCTGACCAGCTCGAGCTTGCGCTGCGCCGATATGACCTTACGGATGTAGGCGGCGTCTGCCTCGCCGCGGCCGGCGATCACCTCGTCGCGGATCGCGTCCAGCTCGCGGCCCAGCTCCTCGATCTGCTCCGCGGTCAGGTGGGCGGTGGGGTCGATGGCGGTCAAGGTGCTCCTACCGTTCGATGTCGCACGGGCCCGCCGCGGCGGACACGCAGGTCTGGATGAGGACGCCGGGCTCGGCCTCGGTGATCTCGCCGGTGCGCAGGTCGCGGACGGCGCCCGCCTTGAGCGGCGTGACGCAGCCGAAGCAGATGCCCATGCGGCACCCGGAGGGCATGAGCACACCGGCCTCCTCGCCGATGTCCAGCAACGGCGTGGCGCCGTCCGCGTCGACCGTCTTGCCGGTGGCGCTGAACGTGACCTCGCCGCCGTCGCCGGCGACGACGATGCCAGGGCGGAAGCGTTCCGTATGCAGGCGCTCCTGTACGCCGTGCTCGCTCCAGTGCTCTTCGGCGGCGTCGAGCAGGCCCGCGGGCCCGCAAGCCCAGGTCTCGCGCTCGGCCCAGTCGGGCACGAGTTCGTCGAGACGGGCGATGTCGAGCAGGCCGTCTGTGTCGGTGTGCACCTCGGTGAGCCGCAGCTTCTCGTCCGCGACCAAGTCGTGCAGTTCGCTGCGGAAGATCACGTCTTGCGGCTGTGGCGCGCAGTGGACCATGACGACGTCGTCGAATTCGATGTCGCGCAGCATGCCCATCACGGGCGTGATGCCGCTGCCTGCCGTCAGGTAGAGCACCTTGGCGGGCTTGGCCTGCGGCAGCACGAAGTCACCGGTCGGCTGGTCGAGCTGGACCAGCGTGCCAGGTTTCGCCCTGCGGACCAGGTGGTTGCTGACCTTGCCGTCCGGGATCGCCTTCACGGTGATCGTGACGCGGCCGTCCTGGCGGTTCGTCGGCGAGGTGATGGAGTAGGCACGCCACAGGCGCACCCCGTCGACATCGACCCCGATCCGCACGTACTGACCGGCTGTGTGGCCGCGCCAGCCCCGTCCCGGCCTGATCACGATGGTCGCGGCGTCGCCCGTCTCGGGGTGCACGGCCTCGATGCGCCCACGCAGGTCAGCGCCCGCACGCAGCGGGCTGACCAGGTCGAGGTAGTCCGACGGCAGCAGCGGCGTCGTGACCATCTCCAGCAGTTTCCACGCCCTGCTGCGGAGGGCTGCACTCGTCATGACTCCAGCTTGCTGTGCCTCAAGGGGTAAAGTCCTGACCGCAGGACGTAAATTTGATCAGCTGAATTGTTCGCAGGGAACAAAAACGTGAGCCATGCAACCCGGAGGGCCAGCGAACTGGCCTTGGATGAGACGACGGTCACCGCACTTCGGGCCGCGCTGAAGACCACCGCCGACGAGGTCGTCAAGGCGATCATCGACGAGGTCCCTCCCTACGCCAACGCCCTTTCCGGCCGCATGGGAGCCACCATCCGCCGAGCCGTCCGTACCGCCTTGGGGCACTACCTGGACCTCGCGAGCGGGAACGCCACGGGCGGCGACGCCGGTGACGCAGCCTACGAGCTGGGCCGCGGCGAGGTGCGCGACGGCCGTTCGATGGACGCCCTACTCGGCGCCTACCGTGTCGGCGCCCGCGTGGCTTGGCGATGCCTGGCAGCGGGTGCCGTACCGGTAGGCCTGCCCGCCGCCGAGGTCGCCAAGTTCGCCGAGCTGACCTTCGCCTACATCGACGAGCTGTCTGCCGCGAGCGCCGCGGGCCACGCCGACGAACTGGCGGCCCGGGGCAGGGCCCACGAGCGCCACCTGGAACACCTGGCCCGCGATCTCCTCGCCGGCGCGAGCCCGGATGTGCTGCTGGCCTCTGCGCAACGTGCCGGGTGGCAGCCGCCGGTTTCGCTGACCGCGGTCCTGCTGCCCGCCGCCCAGGCCCGGCCTGCCTACCGCGCGCTCGACCCGAGCACCCTCGTCCTCGACGATCTGCCGGACGCCACCGGTGTACTGCTCGTCCCCGATGCCGACCGATCACATCTCTTGCGGCAGCTGACCGACCGCACCGCCGTGGTCGGCCCGGCCCGGCCATGGAGTCGTGCTTCCGCCTCGTACGCACGAGCCGTACGCGCGCGCTCCCTCTCCTCCGATATTCGCGACACCGAGGACCACCTGCCCGATCTGGTGCTGAGCGCCGACGCGGACGCGTTCGCAGACCTGCGTGCCCGAGCCCTCGCACCGTTGCGGACCTTGCCCGTCGCGACGGCACGGCGGCTGGAGGAGACGCTGCGAGCGTGGCTGCTGCACCAGGGCAGGCGGGACGAGGTGGCGGCGGCGTTGTTCGTCCATCCCCAGACGGTCCGGTACCGGATGTCGCAGCTACGGGGCCTCTTTCCGGACCTCGCATCGCCACACCGGGTCCTCGAACTGACGCTGGCGGTCGGTCTTCGGGTCAGCTGAGGCGTGCGTCGGCCGTCCACGACCACCTCCGCGAGGTGTCCGGGCCCCGGCGGCGTGCTGATGCGCGCGGACGATCGTGGTGTCGACGGCGACGACGCTGCGAGGCCGCCGGGGAAAGGACCGTTCCGGGGACGGCGCCCACCGCGGTCGGTACGTCACTGGTGAGGGACCCGGTAGCCAGGATGAGCGCGGCGAGGAGGGCGTCGGCGGCGCCGGTGGCCGAGCCTGAGGACGGTGCCGATCGCTTCGAGGTGATCGCCGCCTACCGGGCGAGGAGGCTGATCTTGCACACTTCGTCGTCAGCTCCGGCTCAACCGCCTCGCGATGGCCTCCAGCAGCTCATCCAGCGCCGCCACGCGTTTCCGGCCCCTTGGTCGGGCCAGCCCTACCCGGCTCGGTGAGAATCCGCGGACAGAACGGAACACCACGTCCGGGTGGGAGTAGAAACGGGCCGTCGACGCCGGGGCCAGCGCCACGCAGCCGGCAGCCACCGCTCCGAGCCACTCGTCGGGCCGGTTGGTGACAGCGCCAACCCGGACCGGGTGCCCTTCCCGCTCCTCCGTTGCCAGCCAGTAGTTCCTCCAGGCACCGGTCTCGGCTCCGGCCGCGACGAAGGGCTCGTCCCACAGCTCCCGGAACTCCACCGTCTTGCTGTTCGCCAGCGGATGTCGAGCCGACAACAGCACCCCACGCTCCTCGACGAACAACTCCCGCACCTCCAAGGCCTCCTGTCCCGGAAACGGCAAACGCACCACTGCCGCATCCACTTCGCCCCCGGCCAGGCCGGCACTCGGGTCCGACCAGTCGAACTGACGCAGTTCCACCCGCCACTCCGGTTGCGCCTGGCGGAACTCGGCGATGACCTCGTGGACGACACCCACGGCGCCCGCGTCCAGGAAGCCCAGGCGCAGCACCCGCGCCGCCCGGCGGGTTACACGTACCGCCTCGTCCCAGACGTCCAGCAGTGCCGGTACCCGCACTGCGAGTTCTCGACCGGCCTCGGTCAGTGCCATCCCGGACCGCGAACGCGCGAAGAGCGGTACCCCGAGATCGTCCTCCAGGCGCCGGATCTGCTTGGTCAGCGCGGGCTGTGAGACGAACAGTCTTCGCGCCGCCCCGGTCAGGCTGCCCTCCTCCGCCACTGCGGCGAAGTACCGAAGCAGGCGCGTGTCCACGTCCATGCCACCAGGTTATAGAAGCGGGTATTGGACGGTGCCGAAGGGCCTGCGGATCCTGAAGGCATGACCGGCACCCAGCTCGCATACCTCGTCGTCACCTTGTCCACCGCCGCTGCCAACGTCGGTATCGCCGCAGCCGACCTTGCCGGGGCGCGCTTCGTACTGGCCAACTCGGCGCAGGTGGGTGTGCCCCGACCCTGGCTACCCTGGCTGGCCGCCCTCAAGCTGGCTGGTGCGGCGGGCCTCCTCCTCGGCCTCTTCGACGCGGGACTACGCCCCCTCGGTGCTGCCGCGGCCTGCGGTCTCGTCCTGCTCTACCTGGGCGCGCTCGGCTTCCATCTGCGCGCACGCGTGCTCTACAACATCGCGTTTCCCGGTTTCTACTTCGCCACCGCTGTCGCCTCGTTGGCCTTGACCGTGTCTTCCTGACGGCGGCACAGCTCAACGTTCGATGAGACGCTGTAGCCCTGTCGATCACATCGCCCTCAAGATCGATAGGCGACATCAACTTAGTTGACGTCACGTCAGGCTGTTGGGCGACATTGTCGAGCCGCCCCCAGGCGTGGCAGGCGCATCCGGCCGTCAGGCCGCGTGCCGTGGACGGCCCGGACGGCCCGGACGAGCCGGGCTCCGGCCTGGTGCAGATGTCGGCTCCCCGGCGGAGGGCCCGGTCCCGAGCCCGAGCCACGGGTGGTCGGCCACGAGGCCATACATCGGTTGCCTCTCGGGGTGATCCCGGTCCTGACATCAGCCGCGCTTCCCCGTCTTGCCCTGGCACAGGGGCCGTGTTCACCCGTGCGTGGCGGTGTCAGGACCATCTCCGCCAGAGCGCGGCCTAGGCACCCTTTCTCCTTCCGTGCTGACGGGCCGTGTGCCTGACCGGACCGGACTGTGGTTCTGCTTCCGATCGGTTCGCCCCGCCGATCAGGAGCAGTCGGCCCGGGGCCCGGTGTCGCGGCGCCACTTCTGGTTGGCGACCGAGATCCCGGTGCGGTGTTCGGTCCCGTCGGGCAGGATCTGCGCTACGCCGCGTCCCGGCAGCCGGCCCTCCCGCGTGACGTACCGCGCGAGCGCCCCCACACCCTTCTCTGGAACGCCCCCGCCGCCCGCGCCCGGCCCGGGCGGCCGAGTGAATAGGTCATGATGCGCGGCGGCGGTGATCATGGCTGTCACGTGCTGACCAAGCTGCTGTCGGGGGACGCCCATCGCGAGGATGGCCGGCCGGGTGTGCTGTTCCCCAAGTCCGGGGAGCGGCATGGGTGCGCGGCGTCGAGATGCCCCGACTGTCACATGGCCATGGACTTCGATGGGGATCGGGACGCCGAAGGCCCAGCCGAGGTTGACTGGGCTCACCTGTCCCGGTCTGCGCATGCTGAGCTCCAAGGCTTGCTGCCACCCGTGGAACCGCTCAGTCCGCACATCTGCCGCCACGGTGGCCGGGGCGAGGGCCCGATATGGGCTCCCGCCCCGGTGCTCGGGGAACGGCTTACCGATCAGACCTTGCCGTCGATCAGAAGTGCGGGTCGAGCAGCGAACCGAAGGTGTACGTACCGGCGGTCCAGTGGTACTGGGTGTCGTCGTTCAGGACGGCGGGCGCCGAACCGGACCTGCTGAGAGTCGAGTTCTGTTTGTAATGGCCGTCAAAGGCGCGGATGCAGTCCGTCCAGGAGTACGAGCCCGACGCCAGATAAATCTCGCGGGTCGGTGTACGCGAGGACCCGAAGATCTGCGTCCAGGTGTACGTCCCCGATGTCAGGGATATGTTCTTGGTGACACACGCGTCGGCGTCGCTCCACTTCGGGACACCGTTCAAATACACGCTGCGCGTGTTGTACGCGGTGTCCGCCGCGCTCGCCGGGCCACCCGTGAACGCCACGGCCGCCGTTGCCGCCGCAACGACAGTTGCTAACGTACCGAACTTTCCAGCCATTTCAATTCTCCTTTTGGGCGTGGGAGTCTGCCGGCGCCCCGTTCCGTACGGGATACCTGGCGGTACATCGACACCCGCTAACGTTTCACATTTACGGGAACTATCTTCCCTCGAAATCTGCCATCCTTCCCGAAAATACTGCCACCCGTCGACGTGCGCCCATCGCCAACATTTCAGGCTGCGGCAGGTGCGCATCCGGACTTCGCCGCCAGACGTCATGTGCCCAGTCGATGCCGAAGCCGGCCAGGCGCGCACCGCTCGGTGGCCGGCCGTCCCGTCCCGGTCCCGTGTTGAGGTCGCCTGCTGGTCGACGTGTCTCGTACTGGCTTCAGGGCGGGAGATCGCGTCAGAGGACGTACCCGGTGGTGTGGGTGGAGAGCCAGTCGAGGGAGAGTCCTGTCGTCACCAGTGCACCTGTGGCGACGCGTCCCGTCCAGCGTCGTGCGGGGTCGGCGCAGAGTGCGATCAGCGCCGGGCCCACCGCCATGGCCCCGACGGTCAAGGCCCAGGACTGGGGGAGATCGTCACGGGAGGATCCGGCGAGAACGACGATGATGAACCACTGGAGGATGAACGCCGCCGCGACCATTGTCTTCAGCGGCCTTACGTCCAGCATCCAAAAGGCCAACCAGAGCACCGCCACGCCCAGCAATATCCACAGCGCGATCCCGGCGAGCGGGTAGAGGGTGAAGCAGATCGTGACGCTGTCCGCGCAACTGCGCTCGTCCTCCGTGATGGCCCACAGCCACAGCGTCCTCGCCATCCAGCCCGTGATCGCACCTGCGAGCGCGCTGCCCGCCATGACCCCGTAGATCTTGTTCATGCCGCTGAGGCTCGCAGTTTGACTGGCGCGGGTCCTGAGTACGGATACTCAGACTGCTCGCGCGCGTGACGCGTACTGCGGGCGGACCGCCGAGCGGCAAGGCCGCTCACGGGCCACTACAGATGCTCATTCAGGAGCTGCAGGCTGCTTGCGGGATGGGCCTGTGTTATAGCCCGAGATTCGATCCGGAGGTGCCTGCCGGATGCCGGTCACGAGGGCCATCACGGATCACGAATGATGGCTGGGACGTCCGAAGTTTCGCCGGCCGATCCTTAGTCAAGGGGACGGTGTGGCGATGGCATACATCGTTTGTTCCACCCCCCCAATCCTGCCTATCGCAACTATCGCACCCCTATCGTGCCTTTCTGTAGCAGAAGTTCGTTGACGTAGTTGTCTTACCCTGGTAGTTCGTACCATGAGGCAGGAAGGTGTTAGCGGGGGCTTACGCATTCTGGCGCCGAGTACGAGCGAAACCGGACTGAATAGAACTGGGTGATAGGCGCCATGGATCCGTCATAGGCTGGAGACATAGGTGTTCAGCGGATTGCGCGGCGCTACGCTGGGCTGACTGGGTAGAGCGTGACGTTCTCCCAGCAGGCCGAGCCGATTCTCCTCCCACGCCTTGCTTCGCATTGATGGCTGCACGGAACCCCCGGCGCGGCCCGCGCCGGGTCTTTTCAGTTCTTCGCAGCCCCGGTGGAGAGGGCAGGCCGGCAGATCTGAACAGCCGTTTGTGAGGGGTATGGAACGGGCCGAGTTCGTCGAGCAGGTCCCGCCAGGGCGAGTTGGGGCGGTACTTCCACGCGATGGTCTCGATCGTTCGGCGGTGATCAGCTCACCGCCGTCCACGGACCGGCTCGGCCGGCATCGGCGGCTCGATCCGGCCCTGCATCGCGTCAGTGATCACTTATCGGACAGACATATCCGATCAACTGACCAACTCATCAAAGAGACACGCGCTAAGGGCTGTCCCGCAAAGATCTTGGCTCCGAGTGCGGAGCAGCCTGAAGAGCTGGCGAGGTGCTCAGCTGGTGGTTCGTGAGGTGTCCAGGGTCCGGGCGAAGTCGGCGAGCGCTTGGAAGTCGTGCTCCCGTAGGCCGATCCGCGGGTTGACGTGGTGCAGGAGCCCTGGCCCTTGGTGGTGGGCGGTCACGTAGGTCTGATCCAGCTCGCTCTGTTCGTCGTCCACCCAGGCGAAGGGACGGCCGCCTGCATAGTCCACCAGCGGCCCGGTCTTCCAGTGGACGCCATCAGGGCGTTCTCTGAGTAGGACGTCGCCGAAGTTGACGAAGGGAAGTTCTGGAAGGCCCAGGACTGGTGCGATCCACTGGTTGGCGTCGTCCATCCATGTGGTCGCCCAGCACAGCTCGAAGCCGAGCTGGAGCAGGATTCGTCCGTGCTCTGGGTTGAGCCAGACCCGCAGGGGTCGTCGGGACGAGATGCCTCTGTCGTGCCAATCGGCGTCGTTTCGGGGGACTCTGAGTGTGGTGTAGCCGTCGGGACGCCTCTCCGGCTTGGCCGCGTAAGGGTTGAGCGGCCCGTCCACGTCAAGGAACAGCAGTGGTCGGATCACGGTTTCTCCCGGTCTTGCGCCCTGTGGACTGCCCGATCAGCGTAACTGTGGGATTGCCTCGGGACTGGGCCAGCCTGAGTGATGATCATGATGTGACGAGTGTGATCACGGCATCGGAGCCGTCCTGGATAACCCCGTTCGCGGGGCTGAGCCCGCGCTGCTTCGGTAAACTGCTGACCACGCTGCGGCACGATGGAGCAGATGTGGTCCACCGAGGCCGGCCGTGGAGTCTGCCGCTGGAGGACCGGGTGCTGCTGGTCACGGCCTACTGGCGCACCAATCTGACGTTGCGGCAGCTCGCTCCGCTGTTCGGCGTCTCGAAGTCGACGGCCGGCCGAGTCATCAACCACCTCGGGCCCCTGCTCGCACTCCAGCCCCGCAAGCGGTTCGCCAAGGACACCGTACTCATCGTGGACGGTACCCTGGTCCCCACCCGCGACCACACCATCGCCGAGCGGTCGAAGAACTACCGGTACTCCACCAACCACCAGGTCGTCATCGACGCCGACACCCGCATGGTCGTCGTGGTCGGTCGGCCCCTCGCCGGGAACCGCAACGACTGCAAGGCATGGGAGGAATCCGGCGCCAAGGCCGCCGTCGGCAGGACCACCACGATCGCCGACGGCGGCTACCGAGGCACCGGACTCGTCATCCCGCACCGCCGCAAGCGCGGCCAGACCGAGCTCCCGGACTGGAAAGAGGAACACAACAAGTCCCACAAACAGGTCCGCGCCCGCGTCGAGCACGTCTTCGCCCGCATGAAAACCTGGAAGATCCTCCGCGACTGCCGTCTCAAAGGCGACGGTGTCCACCACGCCATGCTCGGCATCGCCCGGATGCACAACCTCACCCTCGCCGGATAGGCAAGCGGGCCGCAAGGCGGCCACCGTGCCCGAGGCGGCGTCAAGGTCTTTGCGGGACAGCCCTTAGCCAGGAAACCCCAGT
The DNA here is from genome assembly GCF_044766345.1 of Streptomyces sp. NPDC102278. Lineage (NCBI taxonomy): Bacteria > Bacillati > Actinomycetota > Actinomycetes > Kitasatosporales > Streptomycetaceae > Streptomyces > Streptomyces sp. NPDC102278. Next base: position 187,146 of record NZ_JBIWLV010000012.1, read on the forward strand.
CGGCTGCTCCCGCGCAGCAGTCGGGCTCCGGTCAGATCGTGACCGGACCGTGGGCGGTGGCGAACTCGACCGAGACCAGGCCCGGTTCCTCATCCTCGACCCAGGTGACGTCGATCTGGTCGAGAGGGTGGTCGGCCGGTTCGCCGAGGAATTCGGCGATAGAGCCGGCGTCGCCGGCGATGGAGACCCCCTGGATGGTGGTGGAGGTGCGCGGGTCGGCGCTCGGTCGCTCCTCAACGGGAACCAACCACTGTAGAAAGTAGGGAAGTTGCGGGTCCCCCAGTAGTTCCAGCAGGCCGATCTGCTTCCACCTCAGGTCGAACCCGTCGGGGCGGACACGGTGGCCTTCGGCCGAGGTGCGTCCGAGGCGGGCCTCGACCGGGGCGATGTCGTCGACAGAGACCACCCAACCGAGCCAGCCTCCGCCCTCGGCGGCGCGGCGCGCGACCGCCTGGCCGAAGGGCGCGCGGTCGGCGGCGGGGTGGTCGAGCGTGGTGACGACCTCGACGTAGGTGCCGCCGCTCAGCGGGAGAATGAAATTGCGGGTGCCGAATCGCGGGTGCACGCCCCCGTCGACGAACCCGGCCCCGAGGGCCGATCCGATCCACTGGACGGTCGAGACGAAGCTCTCGCGGGCCACGGCATAGGACACGTGATCAAGTCGCACCGTGCCATCATCACGCGACGACCCGTACAAATCGCGACGCCACGCCCGCCGCTCCGGCCGCGTCTGTCGTGGATTGAGCCGTGGAGCGGATCGATCACCGGCATCCCGGCGGGGGAGGCCCGGTCGCAGTCAGGCAACAGCGCTGCCTCCTCGTCGAGGCCCACGACCCGCCCGATCAGCCGCTGCGGGGCGAGCGCTGCTGCCACAGGAATTCGATCCGGCATCCAGCACCAAGCGCGCCGCACTTCCAAGAGACAGGCTCCAACGCGGACCTGCAACCCCGCACCGCTCATCGTGGGCAAGGCACTGATGCGGACAGGTGAGGCACAAACCGGCGCTGGGAGACGGTGGCTCAGGCGGAGCATGGCGCGCGCAACGCCTGCCATGCCGTGCGGCCGTCCTATCTACAGTTTGTAGCCTGTCAGGGAGTGCGCTGGTGCCCGAGGGGCCCTTCGCCCACAGCGAGCCTGCAGCCCTGACCCGCCGTTTCGAAGGGGTCTCGGAAAGCGCAACTGCGAGTTCGGGATCATTAAGTGCGTCCGCCAGTAGGTGAGGCAGTTGGGCAGGCAGAACGTGCGGGAGTTCGGGCGACCGCTATCGGTGGCGGGTCCTACCGTGTGTACACCTCGTTGGTGGCCTGGATCTGCCGCCAGGATCGCGGCTTCGTCAGGCGGAGGCCGGCGGACCGGTAGCCGAGGCTTCGGGCTCGGGCTTGGTGGCGGTGAACAGCCGAGTGTGCAGCGGCGCGCCGAGCGGCTTGCCCGAGATCCGCATACGTCGAACCGGCTGATCGCGAGAGTGGCGAGGTGGCCGGCCTGGGGCGGCGCCGCATGGCAGCACGATCGAGGACGGCGTGCTGGTCGGGGTGGGGCGCCCTGGGCTCAACGACGCGCGGGTGGGCGATGGTTCGCTGAAGCGGCCGGCGCGGTGGTGCCGCAGGGCGTGCAGATCCCGCCCGGTTCGCTGGTGGCGGGCATCCCGGCGAAAGTCAGGCTCGAGCTGACGGGGGCGGGGGCCCAGGGCATCGATGCCAACAGCGATAGTTGCTGCTTGCCCAGGCGCACTCGGAGCTGTTCGCAAAGGGCGGCGAGGCGGATCTCGACTGAGCGGACTCTATGTGGGTCAGTGCCAGTAGGAGGGCGAAGACGATCCGGAGCCGTTCCAGGAGATGATCAGGAGAATGACGATGATCGCCAACGGGACGGCGACGAGCAGGCCGCACCCGATGGCCCCGGGCAGGTTCTTCCTGCGAAGGCGCCGATCGAGCAGCTTGGCCTCTGGGGTGTCGTTCCGCCAGTGCGGCTGGAGCTCCGCGGTGCCGTCGGCGATCGTTCCGGCCACCCGGGCGACATCCGCGGGGTGGTACGTGCGCCACTTGCTCTCGCCCCAAGTGGAGTGTGATACATGCAGGTTGTTGCGGACTCCGTTGGCTTTCGCTGTGGCGTCCAGGCAGGTCGCCCGGATGGTCGGCCAGGCTCGGGCCAGCTGCCTCTCGGACAACCAGGCGACGTGCTCCGGTTCGGCTGCTGCCACGGGTGCACCTACTCTCGGCTCGTAAGTAGTCTCTCCCCGCTCTTGCCGGATAGGCAACGCCCGCTTCTCGTACCGGCTTGGCTCCTCGCGCTGCCAGTATCGACTGGATGCCTGAGAAGGACCGCCGGTGGGTCATCGGACGCGGGAGCTTCGTGGGCGGGTGTTCCACCGGTAGAGAGGCCAGGCACGTCGGATCAGGCAGCGGACGCTGACAAGTGTGCCGGTCGTGGCGATGAAGAACTCGACGGGGGCTCTTCGTCACTCGGTGCAGCGGCGGAGCTTGCCGAAGCTGTTCGTCCAGGAATTCGTGCGCTCCAGCACCCACCTCCACCGTCCGCCGGTCTGGGTCGAGGTCTTCGCGCCGCGCTTGGCGACCTGGCCTGTGATCCGCTGCCTTCAGGCCGAGGTGGACCATGCTGTAGTCGTATCCAGCGTCCAGGCGCCGTCGTTTCAGTCGGCAGCGCACAGCGCACGGGGCATGACCGCGTGCAGCGACGAGTCGGCGAAAGGGCCGGAGCTCGCCCACCTTGCGGTACTCCACGTTTCGTAGAGGGCTTGGACGCGGGGCGGGTGCCAACGAGGAGTACCGCGAGGGCCTCGTCCCTGTCCGTGGGAAAGGCTTCGTGGAGGCGCCGCGATATGCCTACCCTGCGCCACTTGGGGCGGAGCATGAGTTCGGAGACGGCGAACGTGCCGCTCGGTCGGGTGCTGCATCTGCTCGGGGGTAGCTGACCGAGCAGCGAGCCCCGGCCACCCCCCGACTCGCCCTCGCCCAACTCCAACAAGGCGGTGTCAGCAGGTCTTGCCGGGCCGGTCCGCAGTAGCCTTGAGTAGATCTCGCAACAGGTCGAAGTCGATGCCCTCCGGCCTGCGGAACCGCAGGCAGCCCTTACCCATGTCGTGTACAGCCAGACGTTCCTCGAACGCCTCACGGACCTCACTGCGCATGAGGTAGAAGGAGATGTACTGCTTCTGGCTGGCAAATGCGATCTCGCAGGCGCCATCCCGCTCGTATGCAGGCATTCCGTACGCCATGACCTCGCTGAAGCCCACCAGTTCCTCTCGGCACATCTGCCGCACCCTGGTCAGCGCGGCCCTGCGTTCGTCAGGAACCTCAGTGAGATAGCCATCGACGTCGCTTGCTTTGCTCTGCACCATTCGGCGATGGTATGCCGGGATCAAAGCCCTCTCTACATTCCAAAACACCTCCATTCTCCCAATTCCGGTTACCCAGGTGCGCAAGAGGTTCCCCTGAGGGACCTTTCCGCTGTTCAGGCTCGGTAACAGGCGCGGAGGTAACCGCCTCGGCAACTGGCCGGGGTAACACGTGCTGGGCAACCCTGACTTGCTCATTGCCGTCCGCCGTCCGCCGTGATCCGAATGGCCGGTCGGCCCTCCGGTGTCCATCGGAACCGGGTCGTGTGTCACAAGGCGTCCGTCAGGATGATCTGGCGGCCGAAGCCGAAGGTGTGCCGCGTTGTCCGGGTCGTCGCGCCGAGAGGATCCGTGACCTCGACGGGGAGACCGGCCCCGTCGATGGTGACCCGAGTCGCGTGTCCCAGCCGGGCTGCGGCTCTCCTTCGAGGCGCTCCAACGGCGTGCTGCCGCCCACAGCCACACCGCGACCGTCCTCGACGCGCGGACGCCGGCGTTCTTCATCGCCTCCGACATCCTGCAGGACGACGGCATCGAGCTGCTGCCCCTGCCCCTGCCCCTGGCCTACGCCGAGCACCGCCGACGGTTGGAAGCGCTGGCTCTCGCCCTCGTCGCGGGGCGGGCGGTATGGAAACCACCGCCTCGGCTGCCTTACCCCCGCACCCCCGCGCGGCGATGAGCGGCCCCAGAAGCAGCGTCCCCGGACCTACCCGTCCGCCCGGACCGGGCAGTTGGGTCGTGTCGGCCACCGCGAGCGGATCCCGGCAGGCGCCACAGGTCACGACCGGCGTGGAGATGTGCCCGCAGGCGTCGTGGTGGATCCGGGCGGGCAGCCCTGCGGAATGCGCGTACCCCTTGTCGCCCCAGGTCATCGGCGTCAGCAGGACGGGGTAAAGCTCCGGGCCCTTGTCCGTGGCCGCGTACTCTTCGCGCGGCGGGCTCGCCTGGTACCGCGCGCGCGTGAGCACGCCTTCCTCGACCAGCCGCGCCGGCCACGCCGCGAGGACTTTGCGGGAGAGGCTGAGGTCCTCCGCCAACTCGTCGAAGCGGCTGATGCCGACGAGAACGTCCCGCATGATCAAGGCCGTCCAGGCATCGCCGAACAGGTCGGTCGTGCGGATGAGCAAGCACGCTACCGAGGAGAGGGGGGTGCGGGTCACGCTCCCCGTATCGCCAACGAATGCTCCGAGGGAACTCGTCAATGTTAAGTTCCCTAAGGGAACTTGATCGGAACTACGAGGGAGTACGCCATGGCCAACGCTCCGCACATCGCACTCGACTCGAACGCCTCCGGGGTCGTCGACGGCCGCCACATCCGGGCCCTGACCTTCCAGTCCGTACGCATGGAGTACCTGCGCCGTGTGATCGGGGAGTCGAACCTCGTGACGGCTACCGGTAGGGCGCTCGTCGTGGGCAGCGGGCGCGGGCTTCTCGCCCGAGGCATCGCCGGGCTGGGGTACGAGGTGGTCGCCGCCGATCCCTCCCCTGCCGCGACCACCCTCGCCCTGGACGCGGACGACGGACAGGACGTCACCTACCTGACGACTCCGGCCGAGAACCTCGACCTGCCGGCGAGCTCCTTCGACCTCGTGTACTGCGCCGACACCCTCGAAATCACCGAACAGCCAGACGCGGTCCTCACAGAGGCCGCACGCGTGCTGCGCCCCGGCGGAGCCTTCGTCTACGACACGGTGAACCGCACGCTCGTGTCCCGTCTCATCTATCTCGGCGCCTTCCAGGCCTTCCCGGGCACACGGATCATGCCCCGTGGTCGCTATGCCGTACAAAGGTTCCGCCGCCCGGGGGAACTCGCCGAGGCCCTTGACCGGGCGGGGCTGTCCGTGAAGGACATCTCGGCGTTCAAGCCGCGTGACGCGCGCGGCCTGGTGCGCGCGACACGCGGGCGTAGGCGCGGCACGGTGACGGACGGGCAACTGCCGGAACTGGTCGGCATGGTGATCGAGCCGCAGGGCAGGCCGGTTGTGACGTATCTGGGATACGCGCTCCGCCGGGCATGAGCCGAGGTGGTTGCGCTGCCGGAGGTGCGGGCGGGTTCAGATCCCAACCGCCCCGACCAACGCCGCGGGCAGGGAAGACAGCACCTGAAGTGACATGCATGACAAGCTGGTTGCCGGCGCTTCGGGAGGCGGCTCACCAACCCCGGGGTTCCCGGCCGGACAGGAGAGCCGCTTCACCAGCCGGTTCGCTCGCTCCGCCGCTGGGCGGGCGTCTTCTTTGCTGCTGTTCGGTCGCTCGGATGAAAGCCCGTTCTCTAACTCACGTCGCCGCGAAGTGCTTGCCGGTGGGGGAAAATGCGGTGCGCGCTGGCACCACGCTGGTCAGACTCGCTGACATGACTGAGAAGATCACCCGCATCAACCCCGAGCAGCTGCATGAGACACCCGGCTACCACCACATCACCGTGGTGGAGGCGGGCCGTACTGCCTATCTGGCGGGGCAGTGCCCGCTGGATCGGAAGGGGGACCCCATCGGTTCCGGTTCCCTCGAGACGCAGGTCGACCAGGTCGTCGCGAACGCGATTACTGCCCTGGGAGCAGTGAGTGCCCAGCCTGAACATGTGGTGCGATCAGTGATCTACGTGCGAAGCACTGAGAGGGACATTCTCGGAGCCGCATGGCGTCGACTCACCGAGTCTGCCCTGGGTCCGGCATTCACCACCGCCAGCACGCTCTTGGGCGTCGCCCAGCTGGGCTTTGCGGGACAGCTTGTCGAGGTGGATCTCACCGTGGCACTGCCTGACTGACTTCGAACGGCGTATCGAACCGGGTAGCCCAGCTGAACATCCGCCGGACGCTGGGGCGGCCTTCGTCTGACCATGCACTCCGGGCAAGGTGCACCGATCGAGACGAAGGCCGTGAAGAGGGCCCGTTTCCGTGACAGAGCCGGCGACAGTCTGAACAGCACCGCTGTCCGGCCGCCGGCCCGGCGCAGAGCCGGCGGCGGGGCGGTGTACCGCTCCGTCCTCGCCGGGGTCTTTACCGTGGTCCGAGGCCAACTCGCTGCTTCTGGCCCCGCGTGCACCCCGCAGGGCGCGAGATCGGCGTCGCGGCGTCGTGAACCGCGGCTCCGTGGGACAGCGTTGGAGGTGTCTGTGGAGACGGACGAGACGTGGGCGTCCGATGAGTAAGCAGGAGCACCTTTCGGAGGGCTGCTGTCCTCGACGGATGTGGGGAAGAGCTGAGCCTGATGTCGGGTCCGGAAGTTGCGGCGAGTGACCTGCTCGCCGGAGGTGAGATCGGATTGCTTCGGCGAGCACTCCTGGAGTGGTCGGGTCCGGCCAGGTGCAGCGATCAGCTGGCTCCCATGGACTGGGCACGTACTCTCTTGGCGGTAGAGATCGTCTTCGTCAGCGATCTCGCGGGCTCCGGCGTTGCGTGGCCGACCACCACGGGACTCCCCGACGAGCTGACGGTCCGGACCTTGCGATCGGTCCAGCGGAAGCCGGCCAGAACCGTCAGCCCCTGATACGGCAAGAGCCCGCGCGAGGATCTGTCAGCCCACTGACCTACCGTCAAAACAACGCAAGATAAACAGACGCCGTCAAGACTGGCTTCCGCAGCGTCAACAACGCCTGCCTCAATCAACGGCATAGCCACCCGTACCAGCCCCGACCGAACCGGCCCCAACTAGAGTGTGCGCATTCACTAGGGGGGAGAAGTTCGATGCAGGTAAAACATGTCAGAACGCTGGCCTACACGGCCGTATGGGGGGCGCTCGCGGTCGCCGTGGTCAGTTATGGTGCGGACGCGTTGGCAGGCTTGAGTCCTAGGACCGAGCCCGTACCGAAGGCATACGCGAACGCCACGGAATTGCCAGAGGCGCTGTCGACGGACGGCACTACGATCATGGTGGGGGACCCGAACGCCAAGATGGTCGTTCGGCTCTACGAGGACCCGCGTTGCCCGGTTGTCGCGGACTTCGAGGTGAGCGGCGCCAAAGCGATCCGTACTCAAACCATCCAGAGGCGGACGCGGACGGAGTACGTACTTGCCTCGTTCAAGGACGACCGTCTCGGTGGTGACGGTTCCAAACGCGCGGTCAACGCCCTGCGCGCGGCTCTCGACGCGCAAAAGTTCACCGAGTACCACGCCGTGCTGATGGGCAACCAGGAAGAGGCGGAAGCGGCAGACGGCTACACCACGCAGCGCCTGCTGAGCCTTGCGGACGAGGTGCCGGGGTTGCGCAGCGAGGCCTTCGACGCCGCGGTGTCGACGATGAAGTACAGCGATTTCGTGACCGCTTCGCAGACGGCGTACCAGCCGACAGGGGAGGAGTCGATACCGGCCACTCCCACCGTCGCCATCAACACCACGGTGCTCACCGGTGAGCTCTACGATGACCTGTTCGACGAGGAAGACCTGACGGGTGTGCTGATCGCGGTCGAAAGGGCCCCCGAGGCATTGCGCAAGCACAGGGTCTAGGGTTGCGGCCCCGCCGACCGTCAGGTCGGCGGCAGGTCTCCGGACGAGTGCCACCCTGACGCGTCGGACCCCAACGGACCTTCTTCTCCCCGTGTCCGTGGTCTTGGTGACCCGGTATCGCGGCCGACACTGAACCTCCGGCTCTGGCTCAGGCCGCGCTGCGGTATGCGCGCCGGATACGTGCCAGCCGCGGGTGGTGCGCTGTGTGCGGATCAACGGGCGATCGAGATCGCGACGGGCACGAATCCGCTGGATGGGATCCAGGATCGATCAGTCGAAGTGCACCGGTGCGGATATGAGGGACGGTGGGGCTCCTCGATCCGGCTACGGTGGTGCTGTCCCGTGTGAGGCCGGCCGCCACCGCCACGGCCGCACCGTCGTGGTTTCCAGCACCGAGCGGCGGCCAAGTTCCCAAGAGGCCGACGCGGCTGCGGCCCAGGTGGTGCGCAGATGGTCAAGGTCGGCGGCGGTGAGCCGGCCGTCGGCCTATGTGACGCATTCTGCGGCTTCTTCGTAGGCGGAGACGGCTGCCAGGGCATCGATCTGGTCTTGGGAGAGGGGCTGGTGGTGGCGAGCATGGCTCATGCGATCCCGCAAGGTAGGACGATCGACGTTCGCCCGAACCAGCCAGGTGAGCTGCGTCATATGGCAATCCGTATCTGCGTCTTCTGCAGGCGCTGCGGTGTTCTCTGCCTTGAGTTCGTTGGACGGCTGCAGGGCAACCGTGTTCCGCTGGGCTCAGGTTGTACGGATCCTAGGAAAACACTCACCAGGGCCGCCAACCTGCGCGCTGCGATTCGCTTGCCCGTGAGAACAACGGCCGACTCGATGAGTGACGATCACTATCCCCGAAAGGGTGATGTCATCGGCGCACTTGCCTTGTTTCTTTCGGATCGCTGTGGGGTACCGGCGGGCCGAACGCTCCATTCAGCGTCTCTCCACCCCTTCCTGTGGCGGCCGTGACAGAGGGGTGACGTACTGCCGGCTGGGGCATGAAGGGAGGCTGCGCCGGCCTTCCGGTCGACGCGATGCGGTCTGCGGACCCGGTGCGGTCGCCGGCCCGGACGGCCAAGACGCGAAGGCTGCCCGGTCGTAGGCCTGCGACGTCGATGTTGCGCTTCAAGCCCGGCGGTCGCCCGGCATCGCAGGAGGCACACAGCCGACGTCAAGCCATACCCTCAGGATCCCTGGTCGGACATCACGCGGTGATCGAGTCTTCGGTAGTTACTCGTTCAAGGTGGCTCCGACGATGGGGACTTGGTCTCCGTTGACAGGGGTGGACTCGGCTCCGCCGCATTAGAGCGTGCGGCCGCGGGTGAGGGCGGTGAGTTGCGCGCGGATGAGGCTGTTGAGGCCGGTGGGCCGCTCGTCTGTCTCGACTTGTCGGACGTGTCGAGTGCGCGTGTGCCATCGCAGCCGATTACTTCGTCGAGTGCCGCACGAAAATCTATGCTGACTGGAGTAGACATCGGTCGGTGGTGTGGTTATGGTTTCTCTCGTAGCCCAGAGAGCGAGGGCCCGGCAGAGACGAACTGCCGGGCGGCAGTACTCGCAGTACAGGTAGTTGCAGTTCCGTAGTTCAGTGGTGCGGTGCGGTGGTGGAGTGTCGAAGCCAGGGTTGTTGCAGGTCGGCGACGGGACTGATCATCGGACCGGGTGGCCCGCGGTCATCAGGGGCCGCCACAGGCAGTACCAGCAGTTGACGCAGTGGTGTAGTGCCAGCAGTACGTGCAGTTCGCAGTACCAGCAGTGAAGTCAGTGGAGCAGCACCTCGGTGAAGGCGTCGGCTGCGGGCGCGCGCATCGGGAGGTTCGGCAGTGGGGTTCCAAGCCAGAGTGGACGCAGGATGGGCGACGGGGCTGGCTGCCGAAGCGTGGCGCTGGGTCAGGCCGCGAGTAGTGCAAGCAGTACAAGCAGTTCGCATCACCAGCAGTGACAGTAGTTCCGAGTGGAGTAGTACCAGCAGTTCGCAGTGTCAGTAGTTCCCACAGGTAGGTACTTGATCATCCGAGGGATGAACGGAGGGATTGGGCATCATCGGGATCGCCCGGACGCCACGCGAGTCCGGGTACCGCAGGACATCGTGAGTGAGGTGGTCTCCGGTCGAACAACCACGATCCCCGCACCACCCGTCGCCTTCCAGGCGGGTGTGCGGAATGAGGCCGGCGCAGTATCAGGGCCGGCAGATGGTGTAGCAGTTCCTTCGGGGCCCTGGCGCGACACGTGCCAGGGCCCCTCCGCGTTCCACAGAGAGGTGAAATGACGGCAGAGAATCCGACCGGGCCGCTTGCCGGTCGTCTGGATGACGATGATTACCCCGCCTTCACGATGGGCCGGGCCGCCGACATGCTCGGCACCACCCAGGGTTTCCTCCGCGCGATCGGCGACGCCCGCCTGATCACACCGCTGCGCTCACCCGGCGGGCACCGGCGTTACTCCCGCTACCAGCTCCGTATCGCCGCCCGCGCCCGCGAACTCGTTGACCAAGGCCTGCCGGTGGAGGCGGCCTGCCGCATCGTCGCCTTGGAGGACCAGCTCCAAGAAGCCCGGCGTATCAACGCTGACAACCTCAACGCCTCCCGATCGGCGGCCGGCCCACCGGCCGCGGCCTGAGGAGGCGGAGCCGATGCCCCTTGAGAGAGACTCGCGAAAGCCGGGTGTGATCCCATCCCCTCGGCGACAGGGCCGCACGGTGCTCCTCGCCGGCCGATACGGCCTCGTCCCCCTCGCCGGTGAACTCGACCTGGCAACCGCCCCGGCCGTCCGCGACGCGGTCCGCGCCTGCCTCGACAGCCAACCGGCCCTGCTGCGCATCGACATCAGCGGGGTGTCCTTCTGTGACTGCTCGGGGCTCGGCGCTCTGCTGTGGGCCAGGGCCGAAGCGGTCCGTGCGGGAGTCGGCTTTCATCTCAGCGGCCCGTTCCAACCCGTCGTGACCCGCATCGTGGACGCCACCGGCACCGCCACCCGCCTCGGCTTGGCGCCCCAACCGGCACAGCGGGCAGTCGAGCAGCGCGCAGTCGAGCAGCAAGAAGGTGGCGGGAGCGGCACGACCTTCGACACAGCCCAGCAGGGCCAGGTTCGGGCAACCAGCCGGAAGGTTGCGCGGTAAACCGGGCGTGACCACGACGATACGGCTCAACCCGATCGTCGCCGGGCACTTGCGGGGCACGCGGGGAATCGCCTCCTCGCCCCGACCTGCGACCGATCGACCGCTGCGGTGGTCGAGGGGCGGTGAGCCCTCGAAAGTTGGCGGGCGGGCGTGACGAGCACCGATCGGGAGGGCCCAGGGCTCCACACGCCTGCAGGTGGGGAGCCGATCATCGTGTCCATCGGTGGGTCACGCGGGGCGCGCGTTCATGACGCGGGCTTCGTCCTGACGCAGGCCCGTACCTCGATGTCGGTGTTGTGGACTCCCTGCCGGCCGGAGATCTTTGCGCGGGAGACGGCACCGGCGGTGAGTTTGGTGCCGCAGGCGCAGCAGGCCCGCCCCACGCCGACCGCCCAGGGCAGGCCCCGGGCGGAGTGCAGGGGAGTGTCCGCGCATTGCAGCGTCGTCGTGGTCACGCGGCCACCCTCCCACGGGCGTCGGGGCTGTGGCGCGCGGCAGTCCGTCAAGCCAAGTCGGATCGGCGGGCTGAGTTTCGGCCCGCCTGGCCGGATGAGACCTGGGATTCGGCCGGCTGCTCGTGCCGATGGCGCCATCCGCCCACCGTGGGCGCGTCGCTGCCTGTCGTCCCGAGGGTCCCTCCGGGCTGGGGCTCCACCGCTGAATCGTTTGCGCCGGTCCGCGAGATGCCGCGCACACCCGGCGCGGTATGGCAGCTGCCGGCTCGTGCAGAAGCCGTACCGGAGCCGACCTGGCCTCTCCCGGTGCGCGATGCGCCCGCCCGGCGCATGATCCGAAAGGGACGACTGCATGGTCGTCAGCGCTCTTGACGCCGGTGGGGAAGGGCAGGAGCACGCGACGTACAGGAAGAAGCAGGCCGACAGTGGGGCTCGACGGCCCGGCGCGCGGACGCGGCGGTCTCGGCAGCGGCTGGGACGTACGAGCGAGCAGACGGTGACGGCGACGCTGACGTGGAGGAGGGCCGCCGTCCACATGCCTGTCGCAGCTGAGCCAATCCGCTGCGGTCACTGCTCCACGGGACCATCGGTGCGCGCATGCAACCGCACGCACGTGGGACCGCCATGGGTTACGGCCTCGTCGGATCGACAAGGGCCTGATCATCCGAACCGGGGTCTCTGCGGTCGTGTGCAGCACGCGGTCGTGCGCGCCTGGCTGGTTGTGCCCCGGACCGCAGCCCTTCAACCTCGGTGGGAGTCGAAAACCTCTCTCGCCAGGCGCCCGGAAATCTATCCTGGCTGGAGTAGACATCGGTCAGTGATCTGGTTATGGTTTCTCTCGTAGCCCAGAGAGAGCGAAGGGCCTGGCAGAGACGAACTGCCGGGCAGCAGTACCCGCAGTGCAGGTGGTTGCGGTTCAGCAGTGCGGTGCGGTGGTGGAGTGTCGAAGCCAGAGCGGTTGCAGTACGGCGACGGGACTGGCCACTGGACCGGGTGGCCTGCGGTGATCAGGGGCTACCGCGAGCAGTACAGCGTTTAACACAGTGATTGCAGTACCAGCAGGCACCCAGCAGTGAAGTCAGTGGAGCAGCACCTCGATGAAGGCGTCGGCTGCGGGCGCGCGCATCGGGAGGTTCGGCAGTGGGGTTCCAAGCCAGAGCAGATGCAGGATGGGCGACGGGGCTGGCTGCCGAAGACGTGGCGCTGGGTCAGGCCACGAGTAGTGCAAGCAGTACAAGCAGTTCGCATCACCAGCAGTACCGAGTGAAGCAGTACCCGCAGTTCGCAGTACCGGTAATGGCAGTTGATCATCCGAGGGATGAACGGAGGAGTTGAGGCGCCATCAGGATCGCCCGGACGCGGTGACAGGGTCCGGGTACCGCAGGACATCGTGAGTGAGGTGGTCTCCGGTCAAGCAACCGCGATCCCCGCATCCCCGACAGCGCCCAGGTCGGGTCAGCGGAAACAGAGAGCCGGCGCGGTATCAGGGCCGGTAGATGGTGTAGCAGTTCCTTCGGGGCCCTGGCGCGACACGCGCCAGGGCCCCTCCACGCGTTTCATGCCGGCGCTACTCCCGTTACCAGCTCCGTATCGCCGCCCGCGCGCGGGAACTCGTCGACCAGGGCACCTCGATCGAGGCAGCCTGCCGGATCGTGGCCCTGGAGGATCAGCTGGAGGAAGCCCAGCGCATCAACGCCGAATACCGCCGCTCCGCAGGAACCGCCGACCGCCGCGGGTAGGGATTCCGATGGGAAGGCCCCGTCGAACGGTCGTCGCTGGGGGGTCGTCCACCATGTCGCGGTGCCTTCTCCGGTTGGGTGGCGGGGTGATCGAGTGCGCCCAGTGGTGCGCCGGTGCGCGGTGATCGACGGCGTCGTTCGCACTCTGGGTGCGCGTAGCGGTCAGTGAATGCCAGGGCCACGTGCACGCGTGCCGCGCGTAGTGCCCAACCAACCCTGTGCTGCTGATGGATCTGACCCGGATGCTTCTGGTCGCATGCGGGGCCGCCCGGCTGTTCAGGTGGCGCGGGAGCGGGCACACGGTGCCTGCCATGCCTGTCCCACTCCTTCAACCCGGGAGCCCCCATGAGCCTCACCCAAGATCCCGCCAAGCCGAACCCGCAACCTTCTTCGCCGCTGAGAGTGCCGACCACCGACGGCCGGCTGGCCAGGCTCCGGCGACGCCTGGAGCGCCTGATAGGGATCGCGGCGACCGAGGGCAACGCCCTCACCCCTCTGCGCAACGGGGACGAGATCTTCGCCGCGATGCTGGCCGGCATCCGCAGTGCTCGGCACACCGTGGACATGATGACGTTCGTGTACTGGAAGGGCGAGATAGCCCGTGACTTCGCCGTGGCCCTTGCCGAGCGGGCACGTGCCGGAGTGAGGGTGCGACTGTTGCTCGACGGTTTCGGCAGCCGCCTGATCGAGCGGGAACTGCTGGACTCCATGGAGGAGGCCGGAGTGAGGGTGGCCTGGTTCCGCAAGCCGCTCTACCTCTCCCCGCTCAAGCAGAACCACCGCTGCCACCGCAAGGTCCTCGTCGTCGACGAGGAGACCGCGTTCACCGGCGGAGTCGGGATCGCCGAGGAATGGTGCGGCAACGCGCGCAACGAGCGGGAATGGCGCGACACGCACGTCGAGGTCCGCGGACCCGCCGTCGACGGGATCGCCGCCGCCTTCGCGCAGAACTGGGCCGAGTGCCACGACGAGCTCTTCGACGATCGTGATCGCTTCGTCGACCACCGGCCACAGGGCGACGCCATCGTGCAGGTGGTGCGCGGCTCGGCCAGCTTCGGCTGGCAGGACATGCAGACGTTGGTGCGGGTCATGCTGGAGTCCGCCGAGGAACGCTTCCGCCTGGCGACCGCCTACTTCTCACCGGACGAGTACTTCATCGAGCTGCTGTGCGCGACCGCCAGGCGCGGCGTCGAGGTCGAGATCTTGCTCCCGGGTCCCCACACCGACAAACGGGTCTGCCAGCTCGCCGGCCAGCACCACTACGAGGACCTCGTCTCCTGCGGGGTGAAGATCTACGAGTACCAGCCGACGATGATGCACGCCAAGGTCATCACCGTCGACCGCGTCGCCGCGCTGGTCGGATCGACCAACTTCAATCGCCGCTCCCTCGATCATGACGAAGAGGTCATGCTCGCCGTACTGGACGAGCGATTCACCGGGGTACTCGACGGACACTTCGATGAGGACATCACGGTAAGCGAGCTGATCCGAGAGGGCCGCTGGAAGAAGCGCCCTGTCCTTCAGCGGGCCCGGGAAGTGGCAGTGCAGCCCATTCGCCGCTTCTTGTGATCGAGCCGGCGCACACGTTCGCGCGCGGGCCGCAAGCGAGACCTCGTACGAGTGGTGGCCGTGGTCCCACGCCGTGCCGCGGGCAGACTGCGGCATGGCATGGCATGGCATGGCATGGCATGGCGCGGCACGGCGTCGGTGGACGGCCACGTGACCGCGCCGTGTGAGAGGCCGGGCGTGCGTGGGCGTGGCGTCTGCGGGCTGGGGCATCGAGGGCGGCCTCGATCGCGTCGAGGTGGGCGGTCAGGTGGAGCGTGCCCGGATGCCGTGGGGGTCCGTGCGGTGTCCGCAGGCGTACCCGCTTCAATGCTGAAGGCGTCTTCTCGCTGCAGCTCGGGCGGTCTGTCTAGCGGGGGACGGCGGCGATGATCGCTTTGCCGGCGTGAGGATGAGCCGGGACGATGGTGAGCTTCTGGGCGAGGAGTCGGATCGTGGGCCAGCCGAAGCCGCCGGTCTTGCCGGTGAGGTCGGGTGCGCGCTCCTGCGGGTGGGCCGGGCTGGGGTCCTCGACAGTGACCTGGATGACCTGATGGTCGGCGCGCATCTTCATCGAGGTGACCGCGCCGGCGTGCCGGAGCGCATTCGTGACGAGTTCGCAGACGAGCAGGAGCACGTTCTGGATGGTGGTCTCGGGCGGCGGCGGGTTGAGACTCGCGAGGAAGTCGGTGGCGGCTTCGCGAGCCTGGGCGGGGCGCAGTGGCTGGTACGTGTTCTGCTGCGCCGGGTGGTCGGTATGGCTGTCGGTCGTGGTCAGGCTCGGCATGGCTGTACCCCGTTCTGCGATCGCGTCCGTGCGGTGGAGACTCTCGTGCGTCTACCCCGCGAGGGCGTTGGCTACCGGTCGTGCCGTGCGTCCGGGGCTCGGCCATGGCGCGCCACTCGTTCGATGAGGCTCCGGCTCCGGCTCGCGATGTGGCGGGGCGGGCAGATGGGATGTCCGGCCGGCCGGCTCGGCGTAGCACTGCTGCGCCCGGTCAGGCCGAGGGTCTGCCGAACCAGTCCATGCACAGGACCAGGGCGTCGTCGTCGGGGTCGGTGTCGCGGTAGGTGGCGAGTTCCTGCAGGATCGCGCGGGGCACGGCCGCGGCGGGCAGGAGGCTGGTGGCCTGGATCGCCCGGGCCAGGGCGCGTTCGCTGTACGTCTCCCCGCCCTCGCGGGCGGCCGCGTACACGCCGTCGCTGGCGAAGATCAGGCGATCGCCGGGCAGTACCTGGAAGTCCTGTGCGGTGTAGGGGGACTCTTCGATCATCCCGAGGGGGAGTTGCGCCTCGAACGCGATGCGTTCGACGGATCTGTCTCTGTAACGCCACAGCTGTGGAGAGCCGGCGTCCACGACTCGGCCCCGCCCGGTGGCCAGTTCGAAGGACAGCAGCAGGGTGGACACGTACTGGTGTCCGCGGTGTTGGCCGTAGATTGCCTGGTCGGCGAGTGCGGCTTGGTCGGCGATGTCGACGCCCGCTCGCCTCGCGTTGCGCAGTGCGTTGATGGCGAGGTTGGTCAGGAGTGAGGCGTCGATGCCCTTGCCCATCCCGTTGGTGACGGTCAGGGTGAGGGTGTCTGCGGTCGTGGACCAGTCGAAGTTGTCGCCGTGGATGTCGTAAGCGGGCTCCAGTTGCGCCCCGATGGCGTATTCGGGGCGGGCGCAGGCCCGTGCCGGGAGCAACTGCCACTGCATCTCGGCTGCCAGGGTGAGTCGGCTGGCGCGCCGGGCCTGGAGGTAGAGGTCGGTGTCCCGCTCGGCCACGACGATCTCGTGCCCCAGGAGTTCCGCCAGGTCTGTCAGCTCACGGACGATCTCAGGGGTGCACGCGTCCTCGGGCATCCGCACGGTGAGGATCCCCAACCGATCGCCGCGGACCGTCACCGGCAGGTGGAGGTTCACGGCGCCGTCCTGTGCCGTGGACTGCTCGTACGGTTCCTGGCTGCCGAAGGCTCGGCCCTCGGGGCTTGCCTGTACGGGCAGGGGCTCGGCGGTGTGGGGCAGTGCGGTCACGGGTTGGAGCACGGTCAGGCTGTAGTCGGCCATGAGGAGGTCGACCTCGATCGCTCGGTAGTGCTCTGTCAAGGCGGCGCGGAGCGAACGGAGAAGGTCGTGAGGCGCGGCCGTGCGCAAGGCACGCTCAACTGCGAGGAAGTTCGTCATGGGCGGGATCACTTCTGCGAGATGGGTTGCGTGGGGAGTGGACACACCGGGGAGCCGGTGCTCACGGGGGTGGAGGTCAAGGCAATCTTCGCGTGCACAGGTCCGTTCGGATTCGTCTGCCCGGACTTGTCATGCGCGGTCGCTGACCGGCACCTGCGCGGAGGCGGTCGACCGGCGGCGCCTCGTCTGCCGGTTACAAGACGGCCCGCGCGCCGCGGCCCGCGATGAAGGGGCCCAACGCGTCGGTCAGGTCAGGTACTGCGCTGGTCGTGGCTGTCCTGGCGGAGTCGGTCGGTGTGTCGGGTCATGACGTCGATGCGGTCGGCGAGGTCGGAGTTCTCGGGGCGTAGGTGAGGGCGGGTGTCGGTGAGGGGCTGGACGAGGTGGGCGGCATCGTTGTCGGCGAGGGCCTGGTTGAGCTCTCCCATGGCGCTCTCGGAGCCGGCGGGGAGGTCGGTGAGAGCGCTGACCTGGCCGGCGAGGCGGCGTAGGTCGGCCGCGTTGTCGCGGGCCCACGCGGTCACGCTGCGTTCGGCGGCGCGGGAGTCGCGGGTGGCCTGGACGCGCTGCTCTCCGGTGCTGCCTGCCGAGCCCGGGCGCAGCCGCAAGTATCGGCGTTCGGCGGCCTGGCGGCTCGCGACTCCGAGGGGGCCGGCGAGGTCGGCCCAGCTCGCGCCCTGGTCGCGGGCGGTTTCGATCAGCGCGCTCTCCCATCCGGCGAGCTGCTCACGGATCTCGCGCAGTGTCGACAACGCGGTCAGAGCCGGGTGCGGGCCGGAGTCGGCCGACGGCGGCGCTGCGGTCGCAAGCGTTCCCGCGGCGCAGTTCTGCGCTTCCCGCACGGACTCGCTGATGGCCTCCAGTGCCGTGGCGGCGGCAGGGAAGGTCACTGCTGGGGGCGGGGTGGCTTCGGTCATGGAGCTCTCCGCAATCTCGTCATCCTTCGGATGACGTCTCGCTTGTCATCGGTTCGATGACATGTTACAACGGATGCACGTTGAAGCGCATTGGCAGTTTCTGCCTTGGCCAAGTGGAGGTGTTTCGCGATGTTGATGCGCACTGACCCGTTCCGCGAGATGGACCGGATCTTCCAGCAGCTGTCGGGTACGTCGGGTACGTGGTCGAAGCCGTCGGCGATGCCGATGGACGCCTACCGTGACGGTGACGTCTATGTGATCGCTTTCGACCTGCCCGGGGTGGACCGTGAGGCGATCGACATCGACGTTGAGCGGAACATGCTCAAGGTCAGGGCCGAACGGCGCCCGTCGGGCAAGTCCGACGGCGTGCAGATGGAACTCTCCGAGCGGCCCCTGGGCGTCTTTTCCCGACAGGTCATGCTGGCCGACACCCTCGACACCGAGCGCATCGAAGCCGACTACGACGCGGGTGTCCTGACCCTGCGGATCCCGATCGCCGAGCGCGCCAAGCCCCGCAAGATCAGCATCGGCCGAGCCGACGACCGCAAGCAGATCTCCGGCTGAACCTGCCTGTTGAAGCACGGCGGGGGCCGCCAACCGAGCCCCTGCCCAGCAGATCGGGCATCCACCGCGAGGCCGGTGACTGGCAGCCCTCCAGCTGACAGGTCGCCGGCAGTACCTGCTCGCCTCGACGACCGGCCGCTGGTACCGCTGGTGGCGGCCCGGTCCACTGTCTCGCGCGTACCGACACAAGGCCCACGGGGCCCACCCCTTCGCCAGGGGTGGGCCCCGCCGTCGTGTCCGAAGGCACCGTGGAGCCTGCGGCGGGCGGGTCATCGTGCCTGCCTGTTCGTCATCAGCTCAGTCCTTCGCGAGATCCGGCTGCAGGACCCCGCCGCGCTTCCGGGTCCTATGCCGTGCCGGCCGGCCAGGTACGTCGATTCGCGCCGTTTCCGTCACGTTCGGTGTTTACGACCCGGCATCCTGGTTACACCAAGTAGCTACAGGCAGTCAGTACCCGACGGAAGGCAGGAACATGACCCTCGTTACCGTGCTCATCCTTGTCGCGGTTCTCGTGCCCATCGTGCTGCTGATCCTGGCCCCCGACGCCCCGGCGCGGACGAACCCCGTCCCGGGCCGTCGCCGGGTGGCCGGCCACCGCCGTTCCCGCACAACGCGGTTGACCGAGATCCCGGGTCAGCAGGGCGCCCGGCACCAGGCCCGCTGACCTGACCGGCAGACGCGCCTCGGGGCGGCCCGCCGGTCCAGGCGGACCGCCCCGAGGACCTGAGGCAACCGCAACGTCGGTACACGAACGAACGACCCACGTGTCGCTCGGTCACACATGCCGACCGCCACGACGACACATCGAGGCACTCATGATCAGCACACCCAAGGCTCAGCGCGACCCCGAAGGCCTGCTCGACCCGGCGTCCTCCCTCGACCGCGGGCCCTACGAAGCACTCGTGAGGGCGGTGCTCGCCTGGAAGTCCTCGGACCTGGACGACTGCGACCACGAGCAGATCGCCCTCCAGATGACCGAACACGCCCGCGTCGTCGCCGCCGACGTACGCCACCACGCCCTCCGGCTCCCCGACAACGACGGCAGGCGCGCGTTGGCCGAGGTCGTCCTGGGCGACGCCGAGCGCATCCTGGCCGAACCACTGGAGGCAACCGCGGCGTGCGTACAGGACCGGGCGCGGCTGGTTCGTGCCCTGTACGCCCGCCTGGACCGACTCACCGCCGCCTTCGCCCCGCCCGCCTGAGCCCCGCCACCTTCGTGCCGCCGGCCTGAGCCACGGCGGCCCTGCCCCTGGCGCCCGGCGCGACTTCGGCCCACTCGCGCTCCTGCTCGCCCCTCGACCCCCGGGGGCCGCAGGCGGGCGCGCATCCGTCGTTGACCGGGTGCCCGCGCTCCGATCCTGAAGGGGGCTTCGCCTGGTGCACGCCGTCGAGTGGGCAGGTCTTCGCGCTACGCGCTTTCGGCCGCGTCGTGCGGCTTCGGGGCGGGCCGGGTGTCTTGACCGACGAGGAGCATGGGCGTCTTGACCAGGGTTTCCTGCAATCCTGCGAGGACGTCGGTCAGCGCGGTGCGCTGATGGAAGGGCATGGTGGCGAGCGCTTCGATCAGGAGTTCGTCGCGGCAGGCGCGGATCCGGGCCAGATGTTCGCGGCCCGCGCCGGTGAGGGAGAGCATGACTTCACGGCCGTTGTCCGGGCAGGGCAGGCGCTCGATGAAGCCGAGGGCCTGGAGGCGGTCGACCAGGCGGCACACCGAGGGCGGTGCGGCGGACAGGAGCCGGGTGAGGGCCCGCATGCGGATCCGGTCCTCGCTCTCGACGATGTACATCACGCGGAGCTGGGAGACGGGGACGTAAGGGGGTGGGATGTCGTTGCGGGCCTGTTCCCACAGGATGTCGAGGAGTTCGACGATGCGGCCGGCCTGGCGGGCGGCGGCGTGGACGGGGTCGGGGGTGCGGTGGGCGCTCTCTGTCATGCGGTTTCCCCGTCCGAGGGGTTGGGTGCGGGTTCCGGCTGTCGATGTGCGCGCGGTCGGACGTCAGGTGCGGGTGTCGGGTCCGGTCGGGAGTGACTGCCGGCCGGGGTTTTCAAGGGATGCGCCGTCCTCTGACGTATGACGATATGCCATGCGTGGGGGTTCGGCGTGAGCGCCGGTCTCGCCCGGGCCGCGGGGGACGAGGTGTTCCAGGGCGCCGGTGATGGTCAGCATCCGCTCCAGGGCGGGTGTGCGGGCCTCCAGGTGGAGGGTGACGTGCGCGGCGGTGGTGCGGCGGTGGAGCATCAGCAGCATGGCCAGGCCCATGGAGTCGATGCCGCCCAGGCCGCCGCAGTCCAGGTGCAGGGAGCGCAGGCCGGGGGTGTCGGCGAGGTGCCCGGTGACGGCGGTCAGGAAGTCCTCGGAGCTGTCGAAGTCCAGGAACCCGCGCACCTCCAGGCGCAGTACGTCCTCCTCGGCGCCGTGGCAGGGGATCAGGTGCAACTGAATGGAGTCGAAACCGTGCGGCGGCGTCATACGGCGGTCCTGGAGTCGGAGGCGATCACGGTCCCGGCCCCGGTGAGGCGGTTCGCGGCCTGGTCGAGCATGAGGATGGCCCGGGGAAAGTCCTTGAGCCGTTCGCTCAGGATGTGCAGGGCCGGGACGAGCGAGTGGGCGGGGACGCCGCGGGCGGTGAGGATGCCGGCCGTCCAGGCGAGGAAGTCGTTCAGGAGTTCAGGGTCGTCGGTGTAGAGGGCGGTGGCCAGGAAGTCCACGATGTGCGCGATGTCCTCGGCGGTGCGCTCGAACTGCGCGGCGGTGTAGTCGCGCATGGCCGGGAAACGGTCCGCGAGCGCGTCCATGACGGCGCGCACCAGGGTGCTTCGGGTCCGGGAGACCAGCGTGTATTCCTGGTCGATCAGGTGCGGCAGGTCGTCGAGGGGTTGATGGGCGGGCGCGGCCAGAGCGAGGGGCCCCTCGTCGAGTCGATCCGCGGCGGAGCTCGCGTCCGGTGCCCAGGCGTCGGCGCCGAGCAGCCGAGCGTATTGGCCGTCACGGCCGAAGGCAGCCCCGCCGACGAGCACCGGGGTGCCGGTGGCCTGGACCGCGGTGATCGCGGCGTGCGCGGCCGGCAGGCGGGTGGCGATCGAGCTGGAGAGCGCCACCACCTGGGGGCCCCTCTGGTGGATCCAGGAGATCAGGTGGCTGGTGGGCACCTGCGCGCCCAGGTAGCCGACCGTCCAGCCGCGCAGCGCGAGCACCTCGGCCAGAAGGCGGGCGGGCAGCCCGTGCCACTCCCCGTCCACGCAGGCCACCACCGCCGTGCCCCGGCCGGCCGAGGCCGGGGCGGCGCAGCGTCGGGAAAGAGCGGCGATGACCCGGTCGTTGACGGCGGACGCGGCGTGCTCCTGGGCGACGGTGAGGCGGTTGGCCGCCCACTCCTCGCCGACCTTGCGCTGGACGGGGGCGATCAGGTCCAACAGGACGCGCTCCGCCGGTATGCCGTCCTCCAGCGCGCCGAACACCGCGTCGATGGCTGCCTGCTCGTCACCATGGCAGGCGGCCTCCCACAGAAGGTCGATTCGGTGCTCGCACGAGGTGGTGGCTATGAGGCTCATGAGGTGAACCTGCCCCGGGTGTGGCCGCCCACCGCACTGAGGTGGTGCGCGCGGGGAGCGCCGATGACCATGACGGCCATGTCGTCGTGCGGCCCCGATCCCACCCACTGGCCGATGAGCATCTGCACATGTCGCACGATCACTTCGGCCTGCATTCCCGCACATTGCGACAACGCCTGTCTGAACCGTTCCTCGCCGAACATCTCCTCGCCCAGTGGTCCGCCCCGGGCCTCGGTGAGACCGTCGGTGAACAGCACACAGAACTCACCGGGCGCCAGGGTCTCCCGGGTGGTCGTCGCCGGGGCCTTGGGGAAAACACCGACCAGAGTGCCGCGCGAGGCCGCTTCCTCCACGCCGCCGTCACGTCGCACGATCAGGGCGGGCGGATGCCCGGCGCTGGTCACCCGAAGCCGTACCGATCCCGCCTCGCGTACCGCCGAGGCCATCACGAGCGTCGCGAAACGGGTGTGGTGCGAGTTCAGGAGCGCACCGTTGAGGAGGTCGATCATCCGCTGATGATCGTCGGCCATCGGCAGCAGTGCTTCCAGCGTGTTGCGGATCTTGCCCGTCAGGACGGCGGCTTCCAGACCCTTGCCACAGACGTCGCCCAGCACCGCGAAGGAGGCGTCGCCCTCGGCCTTGCCGGGGTGGACGTCGTAGAAGTCGCCGCCGATCCGCTCGTTGTCCTTCGACGGACGGTAGCCGCCGGCGAAGTCCACCCCCGCGATCTGCTGCAGGGCCGGCGGCAACAGGTCCCGCATCAGGGTCTGGGAAAGAGAGGACTGCTCCGCGTACAGGCGGGCCGCGGACAACGCGGCACCGGCGCGGGCCGCGAAGAGACGGGCGATGACCTCCTCGCCCTCGCTGAACACCGTCCCCGTACTGCGCCGCAGCAGGATCAACGCACCGGCGGGCACGCCGTGCCCGGGCAGCGGCGTCACGACGATCGAACCGACCGGGCCGAACCCGTCCGGAACCACCCAGTCCGGCGCGGACGAGGGCTCGATCCACTGCGAGGGAACGGGAGGGAAGCCCTGGAGCGCTTCCTCCAGACCGGGAACTTCCGCCGGGCCCGCGTCCCACCAGGAACGCCTCGGCGCGCCACCGCGCAGGCAGGTGACGACGGGCAGGCGGCTTCCGCTGCGCGGCGCGACGACCAGCGCGGCGTCCGCGAGATGGTCCGCCGCGAGTTGACCGGTCACGTCCATGCACCGCTCCAGGTTCAGGGAGGAGAGCAAGGTGTTGGAGGCCTCGGCGAGGAACGCGGTCCGCTCACGCTCCACCCGCAGGTCCTCCCGGGCCGACCGCAGGGCGGTGTCGTCCACGAGCCACCACACGACGTCCCCGTCGTCCCGCACGGTGGGATGAGCCTCGAAGCTCCGTTCCCCCACCGGACCCGACAACACCGCGGCCTCGTCGCTCCCGGCTGTCACCCGGAGGGCATGGCCGTCAGCCAGCCAGGGAGGCACGCTTTCGGCAAGCGGAACCCCGGAGCGGAGATGCGGAAACACTCGGGTGGCCTGTGGGTTGGCGTGCCGCACCGTGCCCGAGGCATCCGCGATCAGGACGGGGTAGGGCACGAACGTCCATGCCACGTCGGGCGGAGCGTCAGCGCTCACGCCGTGGGCCTGCTGGGTGGAAGTCACATCCAGGAAGGCCCGCTACGCGAACCCCTCACCTCATCCGATCGATGTATTGCCGTGCGGCAACCATCGTCCATGCGCCCCCTCTCCTGCAACCCCGCCCCCACCGATACGCACCCCGAACAGGCATATCGACCGCACTCCCAGGCTCAAGGGCACCGCAACAACGCTGTCGCTCCAGACGTGACGAGCGGTCATACCCGAGGAAAGGCACAGGTCAAGGACCTGCGGCAGGCTTTCGCGACGCAGTCGCCGAGGCGCCTGGCGCGGCGTGTGAAGAACCTGGGGAGAGACTCCCGGGTTCGCACGAATCGGACCAAGCGGGCAGTTGACCGGTCGTACTCGTCGCGGGAGTCATCGAACGCGGCCGCGGACCCGGTCGGCGTTACACGCTCCTGCACGAGGGCCCGGGCCGCGTTCTGACAGCACGGGCTGCACGGTCCCCCAACCAGTTTCGAAAAAGATCACCGGCCGAGGTTTGAATCACGGTCGCGCGGGCACGAAGGCGCACACGTCGTCTGTCCAGGGGAGGAACGGATCCATGTCTCAGACCACCACGACCACCCACACCACCAGCGCGGTGGAGACCCTGCGGTCCGCCGCACCCGGAAGCGGACGGCATGCACAGAACCTTCCCCACATCGACAACGCCCGTCAGGTGGCGCCCGCCGACGCACGGGAACTGTCCCGCCTGTTCCTGGTCCGGCTGCGGGCTCTGGAAGAGGGGACCCGCGAATACCAGTACGCGCGCAACACCCTCATCGAGATGAACATCTCACTGGTGCACTTCGCCGCCCGCCGATTCCGGGGCCGCGCCGGCGACGGCATCGACATCGAGGACATCGTCCAGGTCGGCACGATCGGGCTGATCAAGGCCATCGACCGCTTCGACCCCGACCGCGAGGTCGAGTTCACCACCCTCGCCCTCCCCTACATCACCGGCGAGATCAAGCGCTTCTTCCGCGACACCACCTGGGCCGTCCACGTCCCGCGCCGCCTCCAGGAACTGCGCACCGAACTCGCCAAGAGCCAGGAAGCGCTGACTGAGGTCTTCGGCCGGGCCCCCACCGTCAAGGAACTCGCCGAGCACCTCGAACTTCCCGAGGAAGACGTCATCGAGGGGCTGGTGGCGGCCAACGGATACACCAGCGGTTCCATCGACGCCGCCACCAGCTCCAAGCAGCGAACCTCGGGAAATGCCGAGGGCCGCTCACTCGCCGAAACGGTCGGCGAGGTCGACCCGGACATGGAGCTCTTCGAGGATTTCCACACCCTCGCACCCCTCCTCCGGTCACTCGACGAGCGCGACCGACGCATCCTGGCCATGCGCTTCGGCCAGGAAATGACCCAGGCGGAGATCGGCATCGAACTCGGCATCTCCCAGATGCAGGTCTCACGCCTCCTCACCCGCATCCTGACCCGACTGCGCACCGGAATGCTCGCCGCGTAGACGCCCGAACGGGCGGCGGCCGAGGCCGTGATGATCAGGTGCGCGCGAGCCGGGCCGCGAGGTAGGGCGCGGTGGCACTGCGGCGGGCTCTGGCCACCTTGGCCGGCGGCCCCGCCGCGACCACCCGCCCGCCCGCGTCACCGCCGCCCGGCCCGAGGTCGATGACCCAGTCGGCGGTGGCGATCGTGTCCAGGTCGTGCTCGACGAGGACGACCGTGTTGCCGGCGTCGACGAGCCGGTGCAGCTGTCGCAGCAGAAGCCCGACGTCCGAGGGGTGCAGCCCCGCCGTCGGCTCGTCCAGCAGGTAGAGCGCGTGGCCGCGGCGGGCTCGCTGCAGTTCGGTGGCGAGTTTGATGCGTTGCGCCTCACCACCACTGAGTTCCGTCGCGGGCTGCCCCAGCCGCAGGTATCCCAGTCCCACCTCGCGCAACGTCTCCAGACTGCGGGAGGCGGCCGGGACGGCGGTCAGGAACTCGGCGGCGGCGTCGACGGACAGCCCCAGCACTTCCGCGATGTTCTTGCCGCGGTAGGTGACTTCAAGTGTTTCGGCGTTGTACCGAGCGCCCTGGCAGGTCGGGCACGGTGCATAGGTGCCGGGCAGGAAGAGCAGTTCCACCGCGACGAATCCTTCGCCCTGGCAGGTCTCGCACCGTCCTTCGGGCACGTTGAAGGAGAACCGCCCGGCCGAGTAGCCGCGTGCCCTGGCCTCGTCCGTCGCCGCGTACAGCTTGCGCACCGCGTCGAACAGCCCCGTGTACGTGGCCAGGTTGGAACGGGGAGTTCGGCCGATGGGCCGTTGGTCGACCCGGACCAGCCGGTCGAACGATTCGACCCCCGACGCGTCCTGGACGTCAACCACCAGCTGCGCCTCATCGGGCTCCTCGGGTACGAGTCCGAGGTGGCCGCGGACGACCTCGGCGAGCACCTGCGTCACCAGTGTCGACTTTCCGGAACCGGACACGCCCGTCACCGCCGTCAGTACGCAGAGCGGTACGTCGACGGACACGTCGTGCAGATTGTGGCGGGAGACGCCGCTCAGGTGCAGCCAGCCATGCGGTGTGCGCGGGCGGTGATCGAGCGGTGTGGCGCGCCCGAACAGGTGCCGGCTCGTGGGCGACTCCGCCACCCGCTCCATACCGGCGACCGGGCCGCTGTACAGCACCCGCCCGCCGCCCTCGCCCCCGCCGGGGCCGATGTCGACCACCCAGTCCGCCCGCCGTACGACGTCCATGTCGTGCTCCACGACGAACAGCGAGTTGCCCGCCGCCTTGAGGCGGTCCAGCACGTCCAGCAGCGGTTCCGCGTCAGCCGGGTGCAGGCCCGCGGAGGGTTCATCGAGGACGTAGACGACGCCGAACAGCCCCGAGCGCAGCTGGGTGGCGATCCGTAGGCGCTGCGCCTCGCCGGGCGACAGGGTCGTCGAGCGGCGCCCGAGGCTGAGATATCCGAGACCCAGGTCGAGCAGTACGTCGACCCGCGCGGCCAGATCGCCGCAGATCCGCACCGCGGCCTCGGTCGTCTCCCCGGATCGGGCGGTCGACGTGGTGGCGTCGGCCTCGGACCGCCCCGCCACGGGCCGCAGCAGCGCCACGACCTCGGTGAGCGGCATCGCGTAGATCTCGGCGATGGAACGCCCGGCGAAGGTCACGGCCAGCGCCTCGGGCCGCAGTCCGCTGCCGTGACACTCCGGGCAGGGCACACTTCTGACGAACCGGAGCGCCCGTTCGCGCATCTTCTCGCTCTTGGAGTCGGCGAGGACGTGCATGACGTGCTTGCGGGCGCTCCAGAACTTGCCCTGGTAGCCGTAGTCGACGCGGTCCTCCTCCGGCTCGATGTACACGGAGGGCTGCTCGTCCGTGTACAGCAGCCAGTCCCGGTCCCTCTTCCTGAGCCTGCGCCACGGCCGGTCGATGTCGATCCCCAGGCCGCTCACGACACTGCGCAGGTTGGCGCCCTGCCAGGCGCCCGGCCAGGCGGCGATCGCCCCCTCGCGGATGCTCAGCGAGGGGTCCGGGACGAGCAGGTCCTCGGCGACGTCGTGCACGACGCCCAGCCCGTGGCACTCCGGGCAGGCGCCGGCCGTGGTGTTGGGGGAGAACGACTGGGCTTCCAGCCGTGCGGCCCCGGGCGGATAGGTGCCGGCGCGGGAGTACAGCATGCGCAGCAGATTGGACAGCGTCGTGAGGGTGCCGACCGTCGAGCGAGAGCTGGGCGCGCCGCGTCGCTGCTGCAAGGCCACGGCCGGTGGCAGTCCGGTGATTTCCTGCACGTGCGGTGCGCCGACCTGTTGCAACAGCCTTCGGGCGTACGGTGCCACGGACTCGAAATAGCGCCGCTGGGCCTCCGCGTAGAGCGTGCCGAACGCAAGCGAGGACTTGCCCGAACCGGAGACGCCGGTGAAGGCGACCATCGCGTCCCGCGGAACGTCGACGTCGATGTTCCGCAGGTTGTTCTCACTGGCGCCCCGGACATGCACGAAGGTATCGGTCGCGTCCTTGTTCACCCTTCCTGATTACCTGATCGCGCCGGGAACCGCGCGACAGACGCCGTCGCCGGGCCTCGCTCACACGAGCGTCCGGATCGTTGATCTTGCCGCAGGCGGTGGATTCGCGTCCGTGCCGCGCGTGCGGGGAATCAGCCGGATCCGCCCAGCACGATCTTCCACACTCGGGTCGCCACCTGGAGGTTCAGCCGGTCTTCGACGTTCGCGAGGTCGTTGCCGCTGATCTCGCGGATGCGCTGCAGCCTGTAGCGCAGTGTGCTGCGGTGAATCGCGAGGGATGCGGCGGTTTCGTCGTAGTTGCCGCCGCAGTCGAAGTACCGGGACAGGGTCTCCACCATGGCCCCGTGATGGCGGGAGTCGTAGTCGATGAGCTGCCCCAGCCACTCGTGGACGAACGTCTCCAGTTCCTGGTGATCGGCGCCAGGCCCCAGGATGCGGTACAGGCCGAGTTCGTCGAAGAAAGTCGTGCCGTACCGCTCGTGGGAATTGAGACGCACCTCGAGGGCGCGCTGCGCCTCCTGGTAGCGGTGGGGGATGTCGGGCACGGAAGCGGAAGGGGCGCTCACCCCGATCGTCCCGGACCGTGTTCCGGTCTCCCGGGCGAGCGCCTCGTGCAGCGCGTGAGCGTGCGGCCTGTCATCGACGATCAGGACCACGTGGTCGGAACGGCGGGTCAACAGCGAGCGCATGCCGACGTCGGAGGCCGCCCGGCCCACGGTCTGGGCGAAGGAATTGTCCGCGGTCCGATTCGCCCACTCCACGACGACGACGTAGTGGCTGCGGCGCAGGTCGTGCCCGACCGCCTCGGACCGGGCGTAGGCGCTCGCGGGGTCCGTCCCCGTCAGGAGGTCGTCGACCAGCTCGCGGCGCAGTCTCAGCTCCACTTCGGCGAGATTGCGCAGGTGCGCCAGCTCCAGGGCGAGCGACGTGGCGGCGTGTTCCAGCGCGAACACGGTGTGTGCGTCGGCCTCATCCAGGGCATCGACCAGTGCCAGCAAGCCCAGGATCTCGCCATGTGGCCGGACCAGAGCGATCAGCCGGCCCTCCATCCGTACGGGCCCGGCCTCCCGGGCGACGGCGTGCAGCATGTCGTTCTGGGACACGGGGTCCGGTTCCGGGTAGGGGTCAGGTCGGCTGGGACCCGACCAGGACTTGAGCCGGCCGAAGCGATCTTCGACCAGCGCGGGAAGTCCGGTGAGTTCGTGCAGTGCGCGGGTGACAGCCTCCTCACCGCCGCCCGAGGCGGCGATGTCGGCCATGAGCGCGTGAACGGCCCGCTGGTACGCCAGCTCAGCCACCACGGAGATCAGCTGCTGCTGAAGAATTGCGCGTTCCTCCCTGACCCGGTACAGCTCCAGCGCGTCCTCGCCTTGGCGGCGCTGCGCGAAGGCGACCGACAGAGCAGCAGCGGTGTGCCAGACGAGCGTGGCAAGCAGGGATCGCTGGGCCCTGGTGGGCCGGGTTCGGGACGTCACCACGAGGTAGCCGTGAAGTCTCTCCAACCCGCGCAGCCCCAGGGCCCGGCCCCAGGACCTGCCGGGGACGGTCACAGGGCCGTCCTGCCCCGCCAGCTCCCGAACCCTCCGGTCCACGGCTGCGGCATGGGTGTGCCCGTTGCTCGGACTGGCGACCAGGTCCCCGTCCACCTCCAGGTATCCGGCCTCGGCACTGTACGGCCCGGCAGCGGCTATGTGGTGCATGGCCAGGCGCAGGATCTCGCCTTCGTTCGGGGCCTCGAACAGGACGCGGGAGAGCACCATCAGTTCTTGGGGCGCGTGCTCGGCCGCGCTCGCTGCGGATGGGCGCGGCTCTCTCCCCGCATCCGTGGGGCGCCGCCCGGCGCTCCCCGACGGAAGGCCGCCCTCCCCGTCGGAGCAGCGGCCGTAGACATTGTGCGCCCGGCTGCCGGCCATGAGACCACTCCGTTCTCCTCGGAGCTCCGGGGAGGCGATCGGCACTACGCCCACCCATTCGGGACGGCTGACGTGAGATGTCCAGGTGCTTCCCTTTCATACTCGCAGGGCGACCGGGCCCGTGCATTTCTGACCCGTCAGGAGCAGGCGTGAAGCCGCCCGGCCCGCGACCCTGGGCAGGGTCTGGAAGCCTTCGCGGGCACGCGCAGGACGGGCTGTACCGGGAGGAGAGTCTCATGGCCAAGGCAGTGGGTATCGACCTGGGCACCACGAACTCGGTGATCGCAGTGTGGGAGGGAGGCGAGCCGTCCGTGGTGCCCAACAGCGAGGGCAACCGCACGACACCATCCGTAGTGGCCTTCACCGACACCGGCGAGCGTCTGGTGGGCCAGATGGCCCGGCGCCAGGCGATCCTCAACCCCAAGGGCACCATCTACTCGGCCAAGCGGTTCATCGGCCGGCACTTCGACGAGATCTCCGAGGAGGCCAGAGCGGTGGCGTACGACGTCGTCGAGGGCGACGGCGGAGCGGCCCGTTTCAAGGTGCGCGACAAGCTGTACGCACCCGAGGAGATCAGCGCCCAGGTGCTGCGCAAACTCGCCGACGACGCCTCCAAGCAGCTGGGGGAGCGGGTCGCGGAGGCGGTCATCACGGTGCCCGCCTACTTCAACGACGCTCAGCGCACCGCAACCAAGGACGCCGGACGGATCGCGGGTCTGGAGGTGCTGCGGATCATCAACGAGCCGACCGCGGCGGCCCTCGCGTACGGCGTGGACAAGAAGGAGCACGAGACCGTCCTGGTCTTCGACCTGGGCGGCGGCACCTTCGATGTGAGCATCCTCGACGTCGGCGACGGCGTGGTGGAGGTGCGGTCCACCGCCGGCGACAGTCACCTGGGCGGCGACGACTTCGACCGGCGCCTGGTGGACTACCTCGCGGACGACTTCCAGAAGGAGAACGGCATAGATCTGCGCAAGGATCCGCAGGCGCTGCAACGTTTGTTCGAGGCGGCGGAGAAGGCCAAGACCGAGCTGAGTTCGGTGACGCAGACGCAGGTCAGCCTGCCGTTCATCACCGCGGACGCCTCCGGGCCCAAGCACCTCACCGACTCG
Source organism: Streptomyces sp. NPDC102278 (assembly GCF_044766345.1). Lineage (NCBI taxonomy): Bacteria > Bacillati > Actinomycetota > Actinomycetes > Kitasatosporales > Streptomycetaceae > Streptomyces > Streptomyces sp. NPDC102278. Next base: position 217,616 of record NZ_JBIWLV010000012.1, read on the forward strand.
ATCATGCGGTCCACTTTCGAGCAGATCACCGGCGACCTGGTAGAGCGCTGCCTGGAACCGGTCCAGCAGGCCATCGCCGACGCGAAGGTCGGCGAGAGCGACATCGACGAGGTCATCCTCGTAGGCGGATCCACCCGCATCCCCGCTGTCCAGACTCTGGTCCGCCGACTGACCGGCGGCAAGGAACCCAACATGAGCGTCAACCCCGACGAGGTCGTGGCCCTGGGTGCCGCGATCCAGGCCGGGGTGCTCAAGGGCGAGGTCAAGGACGTCGTGCTGCTCGACGTCACGCCCCTGTCGCTGGGCGTGGAGACGCGCGGCGGCGTGATGACGAAGATCATCGAGCGGAACACCACCATCCCGGTGCGCCGCAGTGAGACCTTCTCCACCGCCGAGGACAACCAGCCCGCCGTCGATGTGGTGGTCCTCCAGGGCGAGCGCGAGCGGGCCGCCGACAACCGGGTGCTCGGCCGGTTCCAGCTCACCGACATCCGGCCGGCGCCGCGGGGCGAACCGCAGATCGAGGTCACCTTCGACGTCGACGCCAACGGCATTCTCGAGGTCAAGGCCCGCGACAAGGACACCGGCAAGGAACAGGGCATCACGATCAGCGAGAGCTCCAACCTGGACCGCGGCGAAGTGGAACGCATGGTTGAGGAGGCCGATCGCAACCAGGGCCAGGACCAGGCGCTGCGCGAGGCCGTGGACGCACGCAACGAGCTCGACGCCGTCGCCTATCAGGTGGAGAAGCGCCTCGCCGAGCTGGGCGACGCGGCCCCCGCCCACGAGAAGGCACGTGCCGAGATGCTCGTGGCCGACGCCCGAGCGGCGGTCAAGGAAGAGGCGGGTGTGGAACGGGTGCGGCCCCTGACCTCCGAACTCCAACAAGTGCTGGCAGGGATGGTGGCGCATCAGGATGGCGCCGCTGCGGGCGGTCCCGGTCAGGACACCACCGGGGGCGGCGCGAGCGGCGGTGACGGCGGCCGTGACGACGACGTCATCGACGCCGAGTTCGACAAGGACTGAGGAACCGCCATGTCGATCCACCCCAGGGAACCCGACCCGGCCGTGCCGGACGAGGCCGGCCCCGCTCCGGACAGCTCCGTACGCCCTCCCCGCGGGGATCTGCCGCAACCGTCCCCGTCACTCGGGCCGAAGGCGGCGGACAACGACCCGGTACCCGACGCCGCCGACCCCGCGCGCGCCGAGAGCGAGTACACGACCGCGATCCAGGAGCTGGAGGACCGCTGGCGGCGCGCGCTCGCCGACCTCGACAACCTCCGCAAGCGGCACGTCAGGGAGCTGGAGCGGGAGCGGATGGTCGAGCGGTCCCGTACGGCCGCCGCCTTCCTGCCCGTCCTGGACAACCTCGAACTCGCCCTGGCCCATGCCGGAGCCGACTCCGACGCGATCGTGGAGGGCGTACGGGCCGTACGCGATCAGGCGGTGAACGTCCTTGAACTGCTCGGCTACCCGCGCCACGCAGAAACCGGCGTCGCCTTCGACCCGGCCCGGCACGAGGTGGTCGCCGTGGTCCAAGACCTCGACGCCGTACCGGGCACCGTCGTCGAGGTGCTGCGCGCGGGCTACGGGGACGCCGAGCGGCAGCTCAGACCTGCGGCCGTGACCGTCGCGAAGCGGGAGTGACCGGTCATGGCACGGGACTTCTACGAGGTGCTGGGCGTGTCTCGGACCGCGAGCCAGGACGAGATCCAGCAGGCGTATCGCAAGCTCGCCCGCAAGAGCCACCCCGACGTCAACAAGGACCCGGGGGCGGAGGAACGCTTCAAGGACCTCAACGAGGCGCACAGCGTCCTGTCGGACCCGAAGACACGGGCCCGCTACGACCGCTTCGGCGAGGACTTCCGCAAGATCCCCGAGGACTTCGACGAACGGGTCGCGGCCGGAGCGGGCGGCGGCTTCCGCGGTGGGAGAACCGCGGGCACGGGCGGCCCCCGCGCGCGGTACACCACCGGCTTCGACGACGACTTCGCATCGGAGGGCATCGACATCGAGGACCTGTTCGGTTCGCTCTTCGGAGCAGGCGCCGCCCGCGGCGGTGTACCGGGAGCCGACCAGGAGGCCGAGCTGCCGCTCACCGTGGAGGAGGCGTACCGGGGCGGCCGGCGCACCGTCACGCTCGCCGGCCCCAGCGGGCAGCCGCGGCGCTACGAGGTCAACGTGCCGCCGGGCGTCACCGACGGGCAGCGCATCCGGCTGGCGGGCGAGGGTGGCCGGGGCCGTGGTGACGCCTCCGCGGGCGACCTGTACCTGCGGGTGCTCGTCCAGCCCCATCCCCGGTTCCGGCTGGACGGCCGCGACGTGCACGTCCAGGTCCCCGTCGCCCCCTGGGAGGCGGCCCTCGGCGCGACCGTGCCGGTGCCCACCCCTGGCGGTGGCACGGCCAAGGTCACGGTGCCCGCGGGCTCGTCCAGCGGGCGGCGGCTGCGGCTGCGCGGCGAGGGCATGCCCAACCCACGTGGCGCGGACGGCGACCTGTACGCCGAAATCCGCGTCATGGTGCCGTCCATGCTCGGCGACCGGGAGCGCGAACTGTTCGAGGAGCTCGCTGCCACCTCCTCGTTCGACCCCAGGAGGACGTGATGAACGATCGACCCGCCAGAGCGGCAGGCATCGGCCGGGGAGGGGTCGGCGGCCGACCGGTACAGACGGGCGCCGACGTCCCCGATTCGACGGCTGTCCGGTACGCGCTCGTTCCCGCCCCCGGACTCTCCCTGGACGCCGTGGCCCGTCGCTCGGGCCTCCACCCCGACCTGGTCCGCCGCTTCGTCGCCCTCGGCCTGGTCGACGCCGAGCGCGATGGCGCAGGACGCCTGCTGTTCGACCCCACGGCCCCGGCGGTCCTCGCCCGCATCCAGCGGCTGCGCTCCGGGCTCTGCCTCAACTACGCATCCATCGGCCTGGTGCTCGACCTGCTGGACCGCATCAGCCTGCTCGAAGCCGCCCTGCGGGGCCGCGGCACGAGGAGTGAAACACACCCATGGACATGAACCGTCTCACCCAGAAGTCCCAGGAAGCCCTCCAGGAGGCGCAGACCGCGGCCGGCCGCCTGGGCCAGACCGAGGTCGACGGGGAACACCTGTTGCTCGCGCTTCTCGATCAGGAGGACGGTCTGATCCCGCGGTTGCTTCAACAGGCCGGCACCGACCCGGAGGAACTGCGTGCGGCGGTGCGGGAGGAACTCTCCCGTCGCCCGAAGGTCACCGGCCCCGGCGCGACACCCGGGCAGGTGTTCGTGACCCAGCGCCTTGCCCGCCTGCTCGATACAGCCGAACGGGAGGCAAAACGCCTCAAGGACGAGTACGTGTCGGTGGAGCACCTGCTGCTCGCCCTGGCCGAGGAGGGGTCTGCCACCGCCGCCGGACGCCTCCTCAAGGAGGCCGGCATCACCAGGGACTCCTTCCTGAGCGCGCTCACCGGGGTCCGCGGCAACCAGCGCGTCACATCCGCCAACCCCGAAGTCGCTTACGAGGCCTTGGAGAAGTACGGGCGCGATCTCGTCGTCGAGGCCAGGAGCGGCAGCCTCGACCCCGTCATCGGCCGGGATGCCGAAATCCGCCGCGTCACCCAGATCCTCAGCCGCAAGACGAAGAACAACCCGGTCCTCATCGGCGACCCCGGCGTCGGCAAGACCGCCATAGTCGAAGGTCTCGCCCAGCGCATCGTCCGCGGCGACGTGCCCGAAGGACTGCGCGACAGGACCGTGTTCTCCCTCGACATGGGCTCCCTCGTCGCCGGGGCCAAATACCGCGGCGAGTTCGAGGAACGCCTCAAGGCCGTGCTCAGCGAGGTCAAGGCCGCCCAAGGGCGCATCCTGCTTTTCATCGACGAACTGCACACCGTCGTCGGCGCGGGAGCCGCCGAAGGAGCCATGGACGCCGGCAACATGCTCAAGCCGATGCTCGCCCGTGGCGAACTCCACATGATCGGCGCCACCACCCTCGACGAGTACCGCAAGCACATCGAGAAGGACGCGGCCCTCGAACGCCGCTTCCAGCAGGTGGTGGTCGACGAGCCCAGCGTCGAGGACACCATCTCCATCCTGCGCGGACTGCGCGAACGCCTGGAGGTCTTCCACGGCGTGAAGATCCAGGACACCGCTCTGGTCTCCGCGGCCACCCTCAGCCACCGCTACATCACCGATCGGTTCCTGCCGGACAAGGCCATCGACCTCGTGGACGAGGCGTGCGCCCGGCTGCGTACCGAGATCGACTCGATGCCCGCCGAACTCGACGAGATCACCCGTCGCGTCACCCGCCTGGAGATCGAGGAGGCAGCCCTGTCCAAGGAGACCGACCCCGCCAGCAGTACCCGCCTGGAGGAGCTCCGCAGGGAACTGGCCGACCTGCGCGGCGAGGCCGACTCCAAGCACGCCCAGTGGGAGGCCGAACGGCAGGCCATCCGCCGCGTGCAGGAACTGCGCAAGGAACTGGAACAGGTCCGCCACGAGGCGGAGGAGGCCGAACGCGCCTACGACCTCAACCGCGCCGCCGAACTCCGCTACGGCCGCCTCCGGGACCTGGAACGCCGACTCGCCGCCGAGGAGGAGCAACTGGCCTCCAAACAAGGGCAGAACCGGCTGCTGCGCGAGGTCGTCACGGAGGAGGAGATCGCCGAGATCGTCGCCGCCTGGACCAGTGTTCCCGTCGCCCGCCTGCAGGAGGGCGAACGCGAGAAGCTGTTGCGCCTCGACGAGATCCTGCGCGAGCGCGTCATAGGGCAGGACGAGGCCGTCAAGCTCATCGCCGACGCCATCATCCGCGCCCGCTCCGGCATCCGCGACCCTCGCCGCCCCATCGGCTCGTTCATCTTCCTCGGCCCCACCGGCGTCGGGAAGACCGAGCTGGCCAAGACCCTCGCCCGGGCCCTGTTCGACTCCGAGGAGAACATGGTCCGTCTCGACATGAGTGAGTACCAGGAGCGGCACACCGTCAGCCGGCTCATGGGCGCACCGCCCGGATACGTCGGCTACGAGGAAGGCGGCCAGCTCACCGAGGCCGTACGCCGCAAGCCGTACTCGGTCGTACTGTTCGACGAGATCGAGAAGGCCCACACCGATGTCTTCAACACCCTGCTGCAGATCCTCGATGACGGCCGCATCACCGACGCTCAGGGCCGCACCGTCGACTTCCGCAACACCGTGATCATCATGACGTCCAACATCGGCTCCGAGCACCTCCTCGACGGCGCCACCGCCGAGGGCGAGATCAAGCCGGACGCCCGCGCCCTGGTGATGGGCGAACTGCGCGGGCACTTCCGCCCGGAGTTCCTCAACCGCGTCGACGACATCGTCCTCTTCAAGCCGCTCGGTGAGCGGCAGATCGAGAAGATCGTGGAACTGCAGTTCGACGAATTGCGACAGCGGCTCGCCGAACGGCGCATCAGCGTCGAACTCACCGACTCCGGCCGTGAGCTGATCGCTCACCAGGGCTACGACCCGGTGTACGGGGCCCGGCCGCTGCGTCGCTACATCTCCCACGAGGTCGAGACACTGGTCGGGCGCGCCCTGCTCCGCGGAGATGTCCAGGACGGGGCGACGGTCCGCGTCGACGCCGACCACGGAGAACTGGTGGTCACCTACGACCGGCAGGAGGAGGCCGGAGAAGCGAGGGCGGCGTGAACACCACCCGCACGACGACAGTGACCTGCCCGAACTGCGGGCGCGGCAACCGGGTACCCGTGGCCGCCGCGGGCCGCCCCAAGTGCGGCCACTGCAAGCAACCCCTGCCCTGGATCGTCGACGCGGGCGACGACGACTTCGCCGAGATCGCCGACCGGGCCACCACGCCCGTCGTCGTCGACCTATGGGCCACCTGGTGCGGCCCCTGTCGCATGGTCAGCCCCGCCCTCGAACAGGTCGCCCTCGACCTCGCCGGGCGGATCAAGCTCGTCAAGGTCGACATCGACAAGAACCCGCGGCTCGGCCGGCGGTTCGAGGTGCAGGCGGTGCCGACGCTGCTCGTTCTCGACAGGGGCGACATGATCGCCCGGCAGGCCGGCGCGGCACCCGCACACGTTCTGCGCTCGTGGGTCGAGCGAGCGATGACCGACCGGCAGACCACTGCGGGAAAGTGAACGCGACGCACCCGCCTCATCATCGTGGGCCGCGGCCGAGCAGTCGCATCCGCGAAAGGAGAACCATCATGGCAACGATTTCCGACCCGCACGTGGCGATGGTGCGCCCAGTGACCCCGCGGACCCCGGAGGGCTGCGAGGAGTGTCTGCGGGAACATTCCCCATGGGTCCACCTGCGGCTCTGTCTCACCTGCGGGCACGTCGGCTGCTGCGACTCCTCACCCCTCAAGCACGCCAGACGACACGCGGGCAGCGCCGGTCACCCTGTCGTGCAGTCATTCCAGCCCGGAGAGGACTGGCGCTGGTGTTACGTCCACGAGGCCCCGGTCTGATGAACGCGGCCGAGCACCAACACGGTGCGGTCCGTGAGACCCCGGACCGACACGGGGCGTTCCCACGCCTGACACCGGAGCAGCTACAGGATCTGACCGCCCACGGAGAGCGCCGCAGGACCGCCGAGGGCGAGGTGCTCTACCGCGAGGGCGAGCCGTTCCGGGAATTCCTCGCGATCCTCAGCGGAACCGTCGAGATCCTCCACGACCACGGAGGGCCCGACGAGCGCACGGTGGCCGTGCACGGGCCCGGCAGGTTCCTGGGTGAACTCGGGCTGCTGGAGGGCCAGGCGGCATTCGACACCGCCGTGGTGCGCGAGGCAGGCGAGATCCTGGCCGTACCGGTGGAACGGCAACGCGCCCTGGTCGGCAGCGACCCCGTCCTCGGCGACCTGATCCTCCGCGCCTACCTGGGCCGCAGGTACCTCCTCATCGGCCTCGGCGCCGGCTTCCGGATCCTGGGATCGTGCTATTCACGGGACACGCTGCGGCTGCGTGAGTTCGCCGCCCGCAACCGGCTGCCCCACCGCTGGGTGGATCTGGAGAGGGACAAGGAGGCGGAGGCGCTGCTGCGCCGGTTCGCCATCCGTCCCGAGGAGACTCCGGTGGTCCTCTGGAAGGGCGAGCGTGTGCTGCGCAATCCGAGCAACGCCGAACTCGCCCGGCTCATCGGGCTGCGCGACCCCTCGCCCGAGACCGGACGGTGCGACGTCTTGGTGGTCGGTGCGGGCCCCGCGGGACTCGCGGCCGCCGTGTACGGCGCCTCCGACGGCCTCACCACGGTCACTGTCGACGCCGTGGCCACCGGAGGCCAGGCCGCCACCTCGTCACGCATCGAGAACTACCTCGGCTTCCCGTCGGGCATCTCCGGGGGCGAGCTCATCGAGCGCGCGGTGCTCCAGGCCCACAAGTTCGGTGCCCGCCTCATGGTGCCGGTGCAGGTCAGCGGGCTCACCCCGCAGGACGATGAGTACGTCGTCACCTTCACAGACGGGTCCCGGGCCAGGACCGGCGCCGTGGTGCTCGCCGCCGGCGTGTGGTACCGCAGGCTGGAGGTGCCCGGCATCGACCGCCTGGAAGGCAACGGCGTCTATTACGCGGCGACGGTCCACGAGGCCGGCCTCTGCCGGGCGGACCCGGTCGCCGTGGTCGGCGGCGGAAACTCCGCGGGGCAGGCGGCGCTGTTCCTCGCCGAGCACGCCTCCAGGGTCCACCTTCTTGTGCGGGGCGGCGACCTCAACGCGGACATGTCGCGCTATCTGGTGGACCAGGTGGAACAGCACCCCACCATCCAGGTGTCGCTCCACACCGAAGTCCGGAGCGTCGGCGGGGAGGAGAAGCTGGAGTCGCTGACGGTGGAGGACAACGCAACCAATGAGCGCCACGAGCTGCAGGCCGCGGCGCTGTTCGTGTTCATCGGGGCCCGGCCGCGCACGGAATGGCTCAGGGGTGTACTGGGCCTGGACGAGAAGGGTTTCGTCCTCACCGGCGTCGACGCCCAGGCGGCGGCCGACGCAAACCAGTGGGCCTCGCTCGGCCGTGGTCCGTTGCTGCTGGAGACCACCCTCCCCGGGGTCTTCGCCGCCGGGGACGTCAGGAGCGGCTCGGTGAAACGGGTGGCCTCGGCGACCGGTGAAGGCGCCATGGCGATCCGCCTCGTGCACGAGCACCGGGAAAGGAGGGGAACCGCCGACCCCGAGGTCGGCCGGTAGCGGGGCAGCCGGTGTCCTGACGCCGACCTACCCCCGCCGGATGGTGCAGGCGGCCCGGACCGCCACACGACAAGCGAACGCGGGGGAAGCGGACGAAGGAGGGTCCAGCCATGCAGAAGCGCTCTCAGGGCGTGACCGTCGTGGCTCTCTTGGCGGATCCGGATGCGCCGACGGAAATCGCCCAGCGCATGGCCCAGCTACTCCCTGACCGGCTCGCCGACAAGTCGGACCGCGGGCGACGGTTCGACGTAGAGGTGGTCAGTGAACCGTTCACCTCGGGGACGGAGGACCTGCCCACCTTGATGCGCCGGATCGTGGACCGCGGAAGCAAGGAGAACTGGGACGTAGTGGTGGCACTCACCGACCTTCCGCTGCACTCCCACGGGCGCAAGGTGGTTGTGAATCTCAGCCACGAGCACGGCCTGGCGCTGCTGTCTCTTCCTCCACTGGGGGGCTTCCGGTTGCAGACGAGGGCTCGTCGCGCCGTGGAAGAAGCCGTGCTTGGCCTGGAGAGCGTGCGTACCCCTGGCGCTGACGGGCGTCCGCAAAGTCAGCCGCTTCGGGGACCCTTCGCCGCGCGTCACACGCCCATCCACCGAGGCCCGGTAGACGAGGAGGAGACCGCCGATCTTCGCTACGTCGTCAGCGGACCGCGCGGCTACCTGAGGGTGCTCGCCGGAATGGTCCGCGCCAACCGGCCCTGGCGGTTGGTGCCGGGCTTGTCGAAGGCCCTGGCGGCCGCGCTCGCCACGGGAGCGGTCGCCACCGTGAACTCCACCACCTGGAGCCTGGCCGAGGCCCTGAGCGCGCCACGCCTCGTGATCGCCATGGTCGGGTCTCTCGGGGTCATGACCGGCTGGCTGATCATAGATGGGGAACTGTGGCATCGAACAACAGAGCGCTCGCCGGAGGCGAGGCAGAGGGCGAGACTCTACAACGCCTCGACGGTCCTGACCGTGGGTATCGGCGTGCTCGTCTGCTACGGGGGCTTGATGGTCGTCAACTTGGTGTGGGCACTGTTCATCATCAACGACCGCGTGTTCACTTCCGTGACGGGAGCCCCGCTGCACGCCACCGAGTACCTCACGCTGTCATGGTTCGTCGCCTCGGTCGCCACCGTGGGCGGCGCACTGGGATCAGGCTTGGAGAGCGACGAGGCGATTCGGGCAGCCGCCTACTCCAAGCGCGAACAGGAGCGTCGTCACATGCTCCAAGACGACGACCGCGGTGCCCAGTCCTCGCAGTGAACCGACACCGGGGCCCGCCACCGGCCGCTACACGTCCCGCACACAGGCAGCAGCCGTTCGTCTCCGAGGCGGAGCGGTTCGCCGAGGTGGGTGCGGACACCGCGCAGGGGGCAGTCGCCGTATGCGGGCGGAAGCTGGTACTGGTGACCGATCAGGGCTTGTGTACCGGAGCGGGTGACGGCTCCGGCGACGAGGAGCGCCGCGCCTCCTGGAGCGGAAAGTAGTCTCCCGGCCGTGTCGAGCGCCGCCATACGTACGTCGCTGTCGCCATCACGAGGATCAGTCCGGTCAGGATGAGCAATTCGACCCCCTCGACGTTCCACCGGAAGGACTTCTCCGCCTCGGCCGTCACGATGAGCACCTTGCGGATGCCGGCAATCAGGCCGACGACGAGGAACGGCTCCGCGTCGAGCGTCTGGTTCCTGATGGTGAGGCGGACGGTGTGGAGCAGTTCGGCCACGATGAACAGCACAAGACCGTTGTCCAACGCGGAGAGAACGACTGTCTCCTCCTGGTACGGCCCTTGGACCGACCGGATGACGTCGTGGACGACTCCGACGGTCAGGATCCCCGCGAGCAGCACGAGGAGCGCCGCGACGACGAGGTGGATGCCGTCCTCGATGAGCTGCAGAAGGCCCTGTACCCGGCCGCCCTCGATCTTCGGGAGAGTGGGTTGCACGGCAGCATGCTATGGGTCGGTTGCCCGGTCCGTGGCGCGGCGTGCCCAAGGCAGCCGTACCCGTCGCTTTCCTGCGGGGGCTCTGCCGGTCCAGGCTGGGAGCAACCAGCGGTCACATGTCCCCGTGCAGCACGTCATCGTCTTCGTAGCGGGCCGGAGCCTGCCCGAGGCCGAACCAGGTCGCCGGCCACGTGGCGCACCCACTCGCACCGCGGTGGTCTGTGGCCCCGTCAGTACGTGGGGCAGAGGTTGGTCTGTACGGCGGCGAGGATGAAGGCGGCCTTGGTGGGGCCGAAGCCGTCCGGATGGTCGGGGCTGATGAAGCGCCGGTTCGTGGACTCGACACGCTTGGTCGGGTCCTTCTCGTTCTTCATGGACTGGCACTGGTTCAGCCCGCGGCTGATGGCTTTGTCGTCCTTGCCGTTGACGATCTCGGGGTCGATCTTGTTGAGCGCGGCGAGATAGATGGCGCGCTGCTCGGGGGCGGGGCTGGGCGGGATGCCGGCCGCTGCGGCGGCGAGCTCAGCGCCTGGGGGGCGATGCTCGACTGCGATGCGGACGGCGAGGCGACGACCTTGTCGTCGGCCTTGGGCTCGCTGGTGACCTCGGAGCAACCGGTGAGGGCGAAGAGGCCGGCGGCGAGGAAGACGGCGGTGTGGTGTGTGCGCATCGCATCATGGTGTCGGCGCCGGCACCGGTATGGGTGGGCTGTGACTGATCCGTGACGCGCGAGACTCGCGATGCACCGGCTCACCTCGGAAGCGATCCTCAACTTCCCGCTCACCAATGTCTTCGAGCGGGATCGCCTCCTGCCTGGGCTGGTCGACGCGGAAAGGGCCGCCATCTGCCTGCGGGACCTGGCCGAACGAGGACGGCCGACAGGCTTCGTCCTCCTCGCGAGCGAGCCGGACCGGCCCGGGAGGAACGGCGGTGTGCCAGGGGACCTCAACGTGACGGTGCACATCGCCCGGTGGTGACCTTCATGGTGGCCCGCGCGTCGACGACCGGGCCGCGGATCGCCCGCGCCGGGGTGCTCTGCGTGCACATCCTCGGCGTCGAACAGGGCGCGCTGTGCCGCTCCTTCGCCGTCGGCGGCGCCGAGAAGTTCGCCGGGATCGTTCACGCGCCCGCCCGCCGCCGGGCAGGGTGATTCGCTCCTCTTCCACAAGGGCCGGTTCGGCCGCTTCAGCGACGGAACGGCCGACCTGGCAGGGCCCGGACGGGCTTTGACCCCGCGGCCCGATGTTTCTCCGGGCGTCCGCTACGTAAGCTCCTGGGAGGGGAGGGACACCTCGACGTACCTCCCCTTCGGAAATTCTTCGGATACGCGGGGATTTGACTTGATATTGAACCTCATGCGCCGCACCCGCGGTGCGGTCGCCGTCACGGTAGCCACCGGAACCCTGCTGGTCGCCGCCTCGACGGCCTCGTCGGCGGCTCCGGTCGCCGCACCTCCCACCACGGCCGCCGGCGCGATCCTGATCGACGGCGGCACCGGGGCCGCGCTCACCAGCAAGGCCCCCGACACCCAGCGCCAGGGTGCGAGCACCACCAAGATCATGACCGCTCAGATCGTGCTGAGGGCGCCCGGTGTTGACCTCAACAAGAAGGTCACCATCAAGAAGGAGTACGCGGACTACGTCGTCCGTGAGGGCGCGAGCACGGCCCACCTCAAGGTCGGGGCCACCCCGACGGTCCGCCAGCTGCTGTACGGGCTGATGCTGCCGTCGGGCTGTGACGCCGCCTACGCGCTCGCGGACACCTTCGGCAAGGGCGCGACCACATCGGCCCGTACGGCGGACTTCATCGCGCAGATGAACGCCAAGGCCAGGTCCCTCGGCATGACCAAGACCACGTACGACTCCTTCGACGGCATCTCGCCGACCGGGAAGAACCTGACGACGCCGCGCGACCTGGCGAAGCTCACCCGGTACGCCATGAACGGCAAGGTCTTCCCGCAACTCGTGAAGGCCACGACGTACAGCACGGGCGGCACGTCCACCGACGCCACCTGGGGCAACAGCAACCTGCTGATCCGGGAGCGCCCCACCGGCTACGCCTACCCCGGCGCCATCGGCGTCAAGACCGGCACCGGCACGGCCGCTGGCAAGTGCATCGTCTTCTCCGGCACCCGCAACGGCAAGACCGTCATCGGGGTCCTGCTGAACGACGAGGAGCGCTACGCGGACGCGATGAAGCTCATGGACTGGTCGCTCGGTTCGGCGGCCGGCTCCGGGGCCGCGCTGCAGCGCAGCAACACCGACCCGATCCCGGACGTCCTCGACTGACGGTGACGCGTTGGACGGCTCCTCCGTCGGCGGGTGCGAACCCGCCGGCTGAGGAGCCGAGCCGTTTCCGGGCGGCTCACAAGGTCGGGTCGTCGGCGCCGTGACGCGGCTGCTGACAGGAAGGGGGCGTGCCCACGGGAACCGGGGCGATTGACAACCCACATCGAGGGCAGGGTCAGGGAGCCTGACAGGGGGCTTCCTTCGGGTCGCTGTGCACGAACAAGCTCCCCATCGGGCTCATACAGGGAATCCGGAGTCTTGCGCCAACTGTCTTCCGAGGCGGTATCGCCGAGCGCGGAGTAGGCCGCGCCGGCCGTGGTGCTCCTCACTACTTCTGAGTCACCACGACGATGATGTAGCCTCCGGAACCGTTTGATCCATTCAACTACCCGTCTCCACCAGGAGGACTCATGCCCGCCCCCGTAGCCGCCACGATTGCCATCCTCGGGAGAGGCAGATCGGGTGAGGGCTCTGCCTACGGCATACCGCAAGTCTCCGGTCCCATGAACGGCCCCGCTACCGGACGCTCGCGTCCACGTCGCATATCGACGGGAGGAGCACTGGTCTCTTGAGGTTCCGGATCGGACGCCCGACAAACCCACCCACTCCATCGCACCCGCAGGAGCCCGTGCCCCATGCGACTGCCGTCCCGCCCTCGACCAGCGCCGAGCCGGCCGTCGAACCGCCGCTCTCGGCCCACGAGATAGCACTCATACGGAGTTCCGTCTCCGTCGTCGAACCGCTCGCCGCCGACATGACGGTCTACTTCTACGCAATCCTCTTCGCCCGCTACCCCGAGGTCCGTCCGATGTTCCCCCCGGGGATGGACGCCCAGCGCGGCCGTCTGCTCCGCGCGCTGCTGCGCATCGTGGACCTGGTCGACGACCCGGAGAGCCTGGTCCGCTTCTGCGGCCACCTCGGCCGGGATCATCGCAAGTTCGGCACCCTCAGCGCGCACTTTCCCGCCGTGGGGGAATGCCTCCTCGCTTCTCTGGCCCGCTATGCCGGTCCCGCCTGGACCGAGGACATCGCCGCAGCCTGGACCAAGGCATACGGTGTGGTCGCCGACGTCATGATCAGCGCCGCCGAGGAGGACGAGGCGCAGCGACCCGCCGTCTGGCCCGCCACAGTGGTGCACAAGGTTCTACGCGGACACGGCATCGGCGAGGTCACCGTACGCCCCCACATGCCGTACCCGTATGCCGCCGGACAGTACGTCAGCCTTGAGACGCCGTGGTGGCCCAAGCAGTGGCGCTACTACTCTCCCGCCAATGCCCCCCGTCGGGACGGCACCCTCACCTTCCACGTACGTGCGGTGACGGGCGGTTCCGTCAGCGACGCACTCGTACACCGCTCTGCCGTGGGGGACGTCCTTCAACTCGGCTCACCGATGGGTGACATGGTGTTGGACGCCGCCGTCCACAGCGACCTGCTCTGCGTGGCGGGCGGCACCGGTCTCGCACCGATCCGCGCGATCGTCGAGGAGGTGGCGCGTCGTGGCGGACGACACAACGTCGACCTGTTCCTCGGCGCCCGTACCGGAGCCGAGCTGTACGGAGTCGATGACATGCTCCGCATGGCGCAGCAGTACCACTGGCTGACCATCAGGGGCGCCGTCTCCCACGAGTACATCCCCGGCATCCGGGGATCCCTGCCGGAGGTTCTGGCTGAGTACGGCCCGTGGTACCAGCACGACGTCTATCTCAGCGGACCGGCCCCGATGGTGGTCTCCGCCAGCGAGACACTCACGCTGCACGGCACCCTGCCCGACCGCATCCACCATGACCCGTTCGAGACCCCCGTGCTGTCCGCTTCATGACCCCCGCTCCATGAGCTCCGCTCTTGCCATCTGATCCTGCCAGGAGAACACCCCATGCCCTTGCCCCCACAGCCGTTCGGATCAGCGGGTGAACGCCGGCTGCAACAGCATCTGGGCAGCGCCGACCGCGCCACCCGGTTCTACGACCAGCAGGTGCGCCCGTACCTCACCGCCGAGATGCGGGAGTTCATCGGGTGCCAAAGCATGGTTTTCCTGGCCACCGCCGACTCGCACGGGGAATGCGACGCCAGTTTCCGGGCGGGCCCACCCGGTTTCGTGCACGTACTGGACGAGCGCACTCTTGCCTACCCTGAGTTCCGGGGAAACGGGGTGCTCGCCAGCGCCGGCAACATGACGGAAAACCCCCACCTCGGCATGCTTTTCGTCGACTTCACTCACCATCACGTCGGCCTGCACGTCAACGGCGTCGCCCACCTTTACGCCGATGCCGAACTCCGCGCAGCGCACCCCGGCCTGCCCACGGACATCGCCCCGGGGCGCGGCCCCGAAATGTGGGTCCACCTCAGCGTTGAAGAGGCATACATCCATTGTTCCAAGTACATACCGCACCTGGTGCCGGGCCCCCGCCCCACCCCCACCGCCGACCGCCCGAAGGATGCGGACTACTTCACCAGCTCCCGCCCCTCGCCGGCCCCGGCGGTCACCCCGTGGAGGCCCTGATGACGGGGCGGAAATCCTCTTGAAGGGGAGGGCGTCCGCCGTGGCGGGACAGGTGCGCAGGAGACCGTAGTCGACGGGCGTCTACATCGCCCGCGTATTCGCACGGCACGGTGGTCAGCAGCACGACGAGGACGCGACGAGGGCCCCCCACCGCTGAAGTGGTGGGGGCCTTCGCGCTCTGGGATCACAGGATGACGCTTTCGAAGTGGGCGGGGCCCACACCCTGTCCGCCACTTCTGCTCGTATGCCACATCGCGCAGCGTGCCCGGGGCGGGATCGTCTCGTCGGCCGAACGGGTCACGAACCGGAGCGTCGACTTCCGATCTACAATCGAACAGACTTACGATTCAAGGGTGACCTACGAGAGCACCTTCCCCGACGACCTCCTCCAGCTCCAGGAGCGCCTCCACCGCGCCCACGCCGAACACCGCGCCTACCTCGCCGACCTGCCCTGGAGCGTGGAACCCCTCACGGGCTGGACGCGCGGCGAGCGGTTCTCCCACCGCAGAGATGTCCCCGACAGCCCCGGCTGGAGCGACGAACAGAAGGAAACGGTCGATCGGATGTGGGCCGAGATTCGGGAGCTGTCGATCGCCGTCGCCGACCACCCCCACTGGGCAACGGTTCCTCGCGACGTCCTGGTGGATGCCCGTATGGGGCTCAAGAAGCAGACCCGCCCCGCCGAGCCTCGCATCGAAGTTGCCGAGGCGGCATAGCCACCACGCGGTGATCAAAGCGGTTGTGGCGGCTGCTCGCCGGCTATCGCCGCCTGGGCCGCCCCGGTGATGACCGCTCCGCGGCGCACCCCTAGGCTGTGCGCCGATCGGCCCCGGGCGCGGGGGTCCAGGGGGGTGGGGAACAGGATGTCCGTTGAACGGCACATAGCGGGGTCGCTCCAGCAGATCGCTCGTCAGCAAGCCGTCGTCGAGATCGCCCCCCAGGGCTCCACATCGAAGGCGGCCGCCCTGGCGTACGTGGTGGAGCAGTACGGCTACACGTACGGCCTCGCGTACAGGACCGGGTTCAAGAACTCGCTGGTCCAGGTCCGGATGTACCGGGACCCGCAGCCCGACGCGCGCCTTCGCGAGGCGGCCACGATCACCGCCCATCCGCGGGCGGGCAACGGCGGGACGGTGCCGGGGTTGGAGCGGGGCTCGCTGAAGCCGCTCCCCGAAGCGGTCGGTGCCGTGGCCGTGCTGAAGGACCTCGTCACCTTCGACGTCATGGCCCTGTACGTCGCCGACCGGAGCCAGAAGGTGAAAAGCTACCTCGCCTGCACGGTCCTGACCCTCCTCCTGCTCATCGACAGGTCGCCGATCGAAGCGGTCGCCTCCGGCGGGGCGGTCGCGCTGCTCATCACCGCGGCGTTCAAGGTGGGCGCGATCCGCCGAGGGAAGATCACACGGCGGCTGACGAACGCCGGCTTCCACGCGGTGCGCGACGAACAGGGCGGCCGGCGGTTCCTGCGCCCGGGTCAGCAGTTGCCCGGTCACACCAATCCGTTCGCCGGCTGAGGCCCTGTTCTGCGACGCGGGCAGGGCCGGGGCACCGCCGGGCACTTGTCGCCGGCCGGGCTTCCTGCTGCTCGGCGGGTACGCGTCCCGGGAGATGATGCTTCGCGGCATGGTCCGGCGGGTGCATGAACCCGCCAGGGGTGGGGCTGAGGCTGCGCGGTATTCGCACGGTCCAGGGGGCACACGTTCGGTTCGACCGGCATGGGGGCGGGGCACCTTCCGGTGGTGGCGTGGGCGGCCGGCCGGAGGGCGCGGGGAGCGTACCGGGCTCGGGCGCGGTCGGTGACCGTTTCGATTGCGAGAGCTCGGCCGTCGCTCGGGTCGCAGGTCAGCCGGCGGCTGCCGTGTTCGACTCCCGCAGCTCGGCCAATGCGGCCGCGCCGGCCGGTTTGAGGGGTCCAGCAGCACTGGACGAAACGATTCGCTGGCTTCGCGGGGTGCGGGCAGCGCAAGGGGGTCCGGCTTCAGCCCGGACGGCAAAGGGTGGGTCACGGCGAGGACGCCAGCAACCGGAAGATCTTGGTCCAGGGCATGTCACCCGCAGGGGCGCACTCGAATTGATCTTCTATCTGGATGCGCCTCTTCGCGCCCCTCGCGCCCCCGGTGCGCCCGCGATCGCTGACGCGCGCCGGGCCCTACTGCACGTCGGACGGTGGTCGACGGCCGCGATCACCGGTTGCGGGCCTGATGCCGGTTCCCGACGGGCGCGGCGTGAGCCGGACGGTCGTTGGTGGTGGCGGAGGTGGCGGAGATGGCGAGGATGGCGGGGGTGGCGGGGCGCAGGGCGCCGGGCCCGTAGCGGGCGCGGGCGCGGTCGGTGACCACTTCGATGGCCAGGGCGCGGTCGTCGCCGGGGTCGCAGGAGCGCCGCGTGCCTGAGTGCCCCATCGCCCACAGCGAGTTCGCTGCCCGCCCCGGCGCTACGAAGAGGTCGCGGCTCGGGACTCCGCGAGTTCGGGATCATCAAGTCCGACCTCACCTCGGTTTGCCTGTGGGTCGGGAACCTGACCCAGAAGGTCGAGAACCTCATCCGGCGTCTGGACGGCCTGGAGAGGAAGATCGACGGCTTCATCGACGAGCAGCGCACGGTGAACACAACCTTGGTCGAGCTGCTGTCCAGGCTGGTGGGCAAGAGCACCGACACCCAGTGAGCTCACAGCCCTGTTGCTGCACTTCTGGCGGGGCGGGGGCGGGCGGGGCCCGGACCGCCTTGCGCGGTGGATCGGTCCAGGCCCTCGCGCCGTCCGGCCTCACGCTGGGCCCGCTCACCCGTACAGTGACGTTGTTTGCTCGACCTGAGCCCCAAGACGGGGGTGAGCAGGGTTCGGTGCAGTCAAGGCGGCCTGCCCCCCCGCGCCCCTGTCCCCGACGCCTTCCGGTGAGCCGTCCTGCGGTCAGTACCCCGCGTTCTTGCCCGCGACAGTCCTGACCCGTTCGACCTGGACCTTGGCCACGTGCTCCAGTGCGCCAGGTTTGGTTTCGGTCGTGTAGGCGTGCGCGACGACTGCGCCGATGCGCATGAACGCTTCCGCGGTGGCGTCGTCATGGAAGGCGTCGGTCTCGTCGGCTCCCGAGGCCACGGTCACCGGCTGTGTCGGATCGCCGCGCTCGTCGGACTTCTTCCGCTCCTTGCCGGCCAGGCTCTTCAAGACGGTGCCGGCCTGCTCGGCCGTCTCGAACGCGTAGAGCCTGAACTCGACGCGCGTCCCGTCCGAGTTGCCGCGGACCTCCATGTCTTTGCCCGCCACGGCAAGCAGGCCGGTACACGCCGCGCCCGTTTCCTTGGCGCAGTGCTTGACGGACTCGGCGCCCTGGGCCAAGAACGGGTCGCCCCCGACGAACACTTCGCCCACGTGCGATTCCTCGGGAAGTGCGTATATCAACCCGGTCGGGTCCAGCCAGACGAGCTTGGACGGCGCAGGCGCCGGCCGGCTCTCCCCGAAGGCGGGCGGAGCCACGATGCTCCCCGCCGCCGGGGACTTACCCTGCTCCTCGCACCCCGTCAGCGCCAGCACCAGCACCGCCGCCGCAGCGGCCCTCCGCACGACAACCTTCACTTGCACTCCCTCACGACTACTCCTCCGCCGATCACCGACCGATCCGATTTGTCATGGCCACTCAACATCATGGGCGCACGGCCGACCAACTCCGATGTCCCACCGCCAGGGCTTTCCGTTATCTGTGGACCCTGACCGAAGGCAGGCCACATCCGCGGCCGAGGCACCGCTACCCGAAGTACGGGGCCGGGTAGGGGGTTGGGAAGACGACTTCGGCGCCCCGGCGCCGCGAGCGTGGCGGTCGGCGATGACGCTGCGGTTGCCGAAGCCGATCCACTGGGCGAACCGGTTGAACGACTCCACCTTGTTGGCCGTCGCCGTCACCCGCCGGCGAATCGACGCGTCAGAGAGGTAGCGCAGGAGCTGCACGGTGCGGATCACGCGGCCCTCGCGTACGGAGACGGCCACGCGCATCAGGTGGCGGAACTGGGACTCAATCAGGTCGAAGTCGATGGTGTTCTTGCCCGGCTCCCCGAACAGGGCGTCGATGCGCACGTACTTGCTCTGCTTGGAGGGGGTCACGCCCCGCGATCAAGCTGAACGACTGTCCCTCGCGGGGGCCGGCTCGAGGGGGGCAAACGTCCCGCCGTTCCTGCGCCGCCTCATGTCACAGGGATAGGGCAATCTTCCGGAACTTGCTCAATGAGAGAAGGTAATCCTGCTTCCCGGCGTCGGAGGGCGGCAGTGTGCTGACATTTTCGGTCGAAAAATCTTCCGCAGCCGGCAGGAGGGCTCCTGCCAGTTCGGAGGGATCGAACCTACCGACAGGTCCAGAGGGGGAGGAGATCGTGATTCCCTTCTTTCCGCTGTGGAAGACAAGCCGAAATGATGTGTCCACTCCGACGAAGGAAGCATTTTCTGTGCGACCTTCCAGTACCGGGCGGAGGCAGTCGAGAAGGTGCGCGATGGACAGGTGGATCATCATTCCCTGATCGGGGTTCTTGCCGGTGGAGACGGCTTCCCCCAAATCTCCTGACCAGCGCATGTCTCCCAGGTCGAATCCGCTCGGATCCCCCTGGTTGGGTCGGACGGTGAATTCTATGATCATGAGGTATGGCTCTTTTCTGTGGGGAGGTGGTGATTTTGCTCCCTCCCTCAGAATCCATAACGAGAGGGAAACGCGCCTCCATTTTGTTGACGATCATACGTTTCTCCCGCGCCTGTCGGGCCGGCGCTCCCTCGGGAACACTTCCGGGCCCCGTCACCGGGAGGCATTCGGTGATCTCATTTCGTGTGATCCGCCAGTGAAACCGCACTTTTCTGAGCTGAAGGTTGATGTACTCAACCTTCACTCCAACTTCGCTGCCGATTTCCACATGCCCGATATCGGCGTTACTCGGTCCGGTGTTGGGAAGCAGCGCCGGTGCGCGGCGCTCACCTACGCGGCAACGGCGTAGCGCATCAACTACGACTTCACCGCCTCGATGCTCTCCCGCGCGGCCAGCGGCAAGACCGTGCCCACGTGGCAGCTTGTCGAGACTTCGCCCGCGCCAGCCAGGTTGACCCGGCCGAGGGACGACGCCTGTGGAAGGCCGCTCGCGCCGCCGAACACACCCGCCGGCGGCGATCGTGAGCCCGACCGGGGGAGTCGAGTATCCCGTGATGGGAGGGTGGAGGGCCGCCCTCATGGTTCGGAGTCCGGAGGAAGAACGTGGCCGCCGCTGTCACAGCCGCGATGGGGCGATCACCACCAGCCATGTGCTCGGGCGACCGCCGTTGTTGGCGAAGGCCGCGATGAGCACCAACGAGGCCGGAGGGATGAACAGGAACATTCCGATGACGGCGGTCGCACGGCGAGACCCCAGGGACGGTGAGGGGCGCGGGCCCGGTCCACGTCACTCAACCTTCCTCCTGCGGATGGACGATTCGCTTCAATCCCTCTTGCGCCTCCATGCCCACAAGGGCGGCCAGGGGCCGGTTCAAGACGCGCACCCCCTCTGGAGTACTAGACTCACGCGCAGCATGAACGTGCCTCCGTACTACGGGGGTTGGCCGCCTACGCACGGCAGACCCGCTGGCGGGTGCATGTGGCCCATGATCCGTACCATCCCCGAGACGGACGCGGAGAAGACGTGAGGCCTACGAACAACGCGGTGCCGCTGCTCGCCGCACTGGCCGTGGGTGTCGTGCTCGCACTCGGCCCCGCCGCGTCCCCGCCGGCCGCTGCGGATCCGGGTGTGCTGCTCAGGGGCACGGTGGTCACGATGAACGACGCGGGGGACGTCTGGCCGGACGCCGCGCTCTGGATCAGGTCCGGCCGGATCGAGGCCGTCGTCAGGGCGGGCGGTCGACTGCCGCCGGGCGCGCGGTCGGC
>NZ_JBIWLV010000013.1:0-206740 GCF_044766345.1 Streptomyces sp. NPDC102278
AACGGCATCTACGACCTCACACTCCTCAACAAGGTCCTCAAAGCAGCCGGCAAGCCCGAGGTCTCCGACGCCGGCCTCGGCGTCAAGTAACCCGCCCAGTCAGCAGACAAGAACCCCCAGGAGGTGACGACCATGGCCACCACACTTGCCAAGGCTGCCGAGGGCACCGCGGCGGAGCACGGGCACGCCGCCCGCATCGAGCACGTTTCGAAGTCCTTCCCCGGCCCGGCCGGATCGCAGCTCGTCCTGGACGACATCAGTCTCGATGTCGCTCCCGGAGAGTTCGTCACCATCCTGGGGGCGTCGGGGTGTGGGAAGTCCACCCTGCTCAACCTCGTCGCCGGTCTCGACAAGCCCAGCGTCGGCACCATCGAGACCTCCGGTCGCCCGGCCCTGATGTTCCAGGAGCACGCCCTCTTCCCGTGGTTGACCGCGGGCAAGAACATCGAACTCGCCCTGCGCCTGCGCGGGGTGGCCAAGGCGGACCGCCGCCCGGAGGCCGAGCGGCTGCTGGAACTGGTGCGGCTCGGCGGCGCGTACGGCAAGCGCGTGCACGAGCTGTCGGGCGGCATGCGCCAGCGCGTGGCGCTCGCCCGGGCCCTGGCGCAGGACAGTGAACTCCTGCTGATGGACGAGCCGTTCGCGGCCCTGGACGCCATCACTCGGGACGTCCTGCACGGCGAGCTCACCCGCATCTGGGAGGAGACCAACGTCTCCGTCCTGTTCGTCACGCACAACGTGCGCGAGGCCGTGCGCCTCGCGCAGCGCGTGGTCCTGCTCTCCTCGCGTCCCGGTCGGATCGCGAAGGAATGGACCGTGGGCATCCCGCAGCCGCGCCGCATCGAGGACGCGGACGTCGCGGAGTTGTCCGTCGAGATCACTGAACACCTGCGTGGGGAGATCCGCCGCCATGGCCAGCACTGACACCAAGCTCAAGGGCACGGCCAAGGGCACGGACGATCTGGCGGGCCTGGAGGCCGGTCTGGACGCGCTCGACGCGGTCCAGACCCACCGCACCCCGATCGGCGAGGTCCTGGTCAAGAAGGTCCTGCCGCCGATCATCGCCGTCGGTCTGGTCCTCGTCGTCTGGCAGGTCCTCGTCGCGACGAAGGTCACCGACGAGACGAAGCTCCCGTCCCTGTCCGCGGTCTGGGACAGCCTGTCCGACATGTGGCTTCAGGGCACGCTGTTGGAGGTCGTCTGGACCAGCGTCTCCCGCGGTCTGCTCGGCTTCCTGCTGGCCCTGGCCATCGGCACCCCGCTCGGCCTGCTCGTCGCCCGGGTGAAGTTCGTCCGCGCCGCGATAGGCCCGATCCTCCAGGGCCTCCAGTCCCTGCCCTCGGTCGCCTGGGTGCCCCCGGCCGTGCTCTGGTTCGGCCTCAACGACGCCATGATGTACACCGTCATCCTGCTCGGCGCGGTCCCCTCCATCGCCAACGGACTCGTCTCCGGCATCGACCAGGTCCCGCCGCTGTACCTGCGGGCCGGTCGCACCCTGGGGGCCACCGGTCTGCGCGGGGCCCGGCACATCGTCATGCCGGCGGCGCTGCCCGGTTACCTGGCCGGTCTCAAGCAGGGCTGGGCCTTCTCCTGGCGCTCCCTGATGGCCGCCGAGATCATCGCCAGCTCGCCCGACCTGGGCCTCGGGCTCGGCCAACTGTTGGAGAACGGCCGCAACAACATCGACCTGCCGGGCGTGTTCCTCGCGATCATCCTGATCCTGGTCGTCGGCATCGCGATCGACCTGCTGATCTTCAGCCCGATCGAGCGCTGGGTGCTGCGCAGCCGCGGCCTGCTGGTCAAGAGCTGAGTCCCGTGCACGCCGCCCCCGCCCTCCTCGTCATCGCCCACGGCAGCCGCGATCCGCGGCACGCGGCGACCGTGCACGCCCTCACCCGGCGTGCGCGGTCGCTGCGGCCCGGACTGCGGGTGGAGACGGCCTACCTGGACTTCAACGCCCCCCGGGTGGACCAGGTGCTGTCCCGCCTGTACGCGTCCGGGGTCCGGGACGTGGTGGCCCTGCCGCTGCTGCTGACCCGCGCCTTCCACGCCAAGACCGACGTCCCGGCCGTGTTGTCGGAGGCCTGCGTGCGCCTGCCGGGCCTCGCGGTCCGGGTCGCGGACGTCCTCGGGCCGTCTCCCCTGCTGACGGCGGCCCTGGAGCGCCGGCTCCTCGAAGCCGGCCTCACCCCGGCGGACCGCGCCGACACCGCCGTGGTGCTCGCGTCCGCCGGTTCCTCTGACCCGGAGGCGATCGCGGTGATCGCTGAAATCGCGCGGGAGTGGCGGCACACCGGTTGGTGCGCCGTGCGGCCCGCGTTCGCCTCCGCGGCACTGCCCCGTACGGAGGACGCCGTACGGGCGCTGCGCGCCGAGGGCGTGCGGCGGGTGGCCGTGGCCCCGTACGTCATCGCCCCCGGCCGGCTCCCGGACCGGATCGCGGCGGGCGCCGAGGCCGCGGGAGCGGATGTGCTGGCCGACGTGCTGGGCGCGGCCGCCGAGGTGGCCCGCCTGCTGCTGCGCCGCTACGACGCGGCCGCCCCGGCCACGGCCCGCCTCTCGGCGCTGTCCGCCTGAGCGGCCGGTCGCGCCCCCTCAGGCGCGGGCCGCCGCCTCGTCGGCGAGGGCCGTCAGGTCCGCGATGGACATGACGCCCGGCGGGAGGCCCTCCCGGGCGAAGATGTTCGCCGCGTGCCGCAGGGTGTCGTTCACCGGGGTGGCCACGCCGTGCGACCGGCCCAGCAGGGAGATCTCCCCGTTGAGGTAGTCCGCCTCGACCGATCCCGTCCCGCGCGCCAGGCTCTGCCAGGACGACCCGCCCCGGACCCCCGGCGGCTGGTCCACCTTGCCCGCGCGCGCCGCCGTCTGTTCGGCGTCGGACGCGTACGCGATCCCGGCGGCCTCGAAGGCGGCCTTCGCCTCGCGGATCGCCCGGAGCTGCAACGCCGCCTTCGCGGGATCCGGTTCGGGGCCCGTCGTCGCCTGGATCGCGTTGCCGAGGTTGCCGAGCAGCTTCGCGTACTTCCACCGCGTCACGTCCTCGACGACGGGCGCCTCGAACCCGGACTCCTCCAGGTCGGCCGCGACGGCCCGGATCCGGGCGTCGCTCCCGCCGGCCGCCCGGCCCATGTGCAGGATCCCGGTCAGCGGGGCGCAGAGCGCGGAGACCACGCCGGGCTCCAGGAAGGTCGCGGGCAGCCAGACGCACACCCCGTACACCCGCGCGAAGCGGCGCAGCGCCAGCCGTTCGCCCTCCACGCCGTTCTGCAGGCACAGCACGGGCAGCCGCTGCGCCGCGGTACCGCCGCCCGCGACTTCCGCGTCGCCCCACGCGTCGAGCGCCGCGATGGCGTCCTGCGTCTTCACGGACAACAGCAGGACGTCGTCCGGGCGCAGCTCGCCGAGTTCCGCCGGGCCGGTGACGACCGGCAGCCGGTGCACCGCTTCGCCGTCGGTGGTCGTGAGTCGCAGTCCGTCGGCCCGCAGCGCCTCGGCGTGCGCGCCGCGGGCGGACAGGACGACCTCCCGGCCCGTCCGCGCGAGCCTGCCGCCGATGGTCGCGCCGATCGCGCCGGCGCCGATGATGATGTAACGCATCCGCAGAGCCTGGCACATCCGCGCCGTCGGGTTACCGTCGGGCCATGACGGACACGATGTTCAGACTCGGTGGGGACCTGCCCGTGCGCCGCCTCGGGCTCGGTACGGGTGGTCTGGTCGGCCCCGGCTACTGGGGTCCGCGCGGGAAGCCGGCCGAGGTGTCGGCCCTGCTGCGCACGGCGGTGGAGCTCGGGGTGACCCTGATCGACACGGCCGACAACTACGGGCCCGACCTGGCGGAGGAGCTGATCGCCGAAGCCCTGTACCCGTACGCCGAGGGGCTCGTGATCGCCACCAAGGGTGGGGTGGTGCGCACCGGCCCGGACCGGTGGCACGTGGCGGGCCGTCCGGAGCGGTTGCGGGAGCAGTGCGAGGCGAGCCTGCGCCGGCTGCGGGTGGAGCGGATCGACCTGTACCAGTTGCACCGCTTCGATCCGGCCCTGCCCGCGGTGGAACAGCTCGGTCTGCTGGCCCAGTTGCAGGCCGAGGGGAAGATCCGGCACGTCGGCCTGGACACGGTGACGGCCGCGCAGTTGGCCTCGGCCTTGGAGCTGATGCCGATCGCGTCGGTGCAGAACCCGTACAACCTGCTGGACCGCTCCTCGGCCGATGTGCTGGCGCTGTGCGAGGCGCAGGGGATCGCCTTCCTGCCCTACTACCCCCTGGGCGGCGGCGCGCTCACCCGCGAGAGCGCGGCCGCGGTCAGCGCGGTCGCCGCCGAGCACGGGGCGGGCCCGGGTCAGATCGCCCTGGCCTGGCTGTTGCACCACTCCCCGGTCCTGTGCCCGACGCCGGGTACGGGCTCGTCCGCGCATCTCGCGGAGAACCTGGCCGCGGCGGCGATCCGGCTCGCGCCGCGGGAACTCGCCCTGTTGGACGCCCTGGTGGTGTAGCTCGCGGCGACGGGCGGCCGTGCGGGGCGTCCGCGCCGGCTCAGTCCTCGGTGAGTTCGACGAGCTTGACGACCGTGTTCCAGTTCCGGGTGGTCACGTCGAGGCCCTTCACGACGGCGGGCCTGGCCAGGACCTCGGCCAGTTTCGAGCGGCCGAGGCCGTCCGGGGTGTGGAGGTAGAGGACCCGGTCGCCGATCCGGAACTCGTCGGGGAGGAAGGCGGGCGCGTCGATGGCGGCGAACCGCTCCTCGCCGGGTTGCCCGGAACAGAAGGTGGCGTGCAGTTGTCTGCCCTCCAACTCGGCGGCCGGGAAGGGGCAGGCGGCGACGACGGCCCGCAGGTGGTCGCCGTCCACCACCAGACAGGCCACCGTGAAGCCGAAGTGGGCCTCGATGGCCGCCTCCAGCGCGCGGGCCAGTTTCGTGGTGTCCTGTTCCGCGCTGCTGAAGACGGCGTTGCCGCTCTGCAGGTACGTGCGCACCTCGCCGTGGCCGAGGTCCTCCAGGATCCGGCGCAGTTCGGCCATCGGGACCTTCTTGGTCCCGCCGACGTTGATGCCGCGCAGCAGTGCGGCGTACTTGCGAGGAGTCATGCCCGAACGATAGGGCGGGGCACCGACAGTTCCGCCTCGATGAGGTCGGCGGCCCGGCGCGTGCCGCCCTCCGCGGCCATCGCGGCCCGGACGGCCTCGGCCCGGGCGGCGACCTCGGGGTCGGCGACGAGTGCGAGGACCGCCCCGCGCAGGGTCGTGGCGTCGGCCTCCTCCATCGGGACGTGTCGGGCGATGCCGAGCGCCTGGAGCACGTCGGCGTTGCCGAACTGGTCGACGGCCTGGGGGACGGCGACCATCGGGGTGGCGGTGGCCATGCCCTCCTGGCTGCCGCCGGCGCCCGCGTGCGTGATGAAGGCGTCGGCCTGGCGCAGGACGTCGAGTTGGGGTACCCAGCGGTGCACCTCGACGTTGGCGGGGATCGCGCCGAGCGCGGCGGTGTCGGTGTTCTTGCCGATCTGGAGGACGACGTGCCAGTCGGGCAGGTCCCCGAAGGCCTCGACGCACGCCCGGTAGAAGGCGGGCCGGTCGGTGAAGGCGGAGCCGAGCGAGACCAGGAGCACCTTCTTGCCGGCCGCTTCGGCGGGGCGGCTCCAGCTGCCCTGGTCGGCGGCCCGGTCGCCCTGGCAGGCGCCGACGAAGGTGTACACGGACTCGTCGACCCGGTCGGCGTGGGGTTGCAGGGCCTTGGGGATCAGGACGATGCTGCGCCGGGGTCGGCCGATCACGCGGTCGCAGTCCTCGGGGATGCCGTTCTCGTCGAGCCAGGCGCGGAAGCGGGCGTAGTACGCCCTGCCGCGTTCGGAGGTCCGCAGCCGCGCGGTCATCGGTGCGGCGACCTCTTCCTCGTAGCCGGTCCAGGCGACCAGGTTCGGGGAGAGGGAGACGTCGGGGACGCCCCAGCGGCGGGCCAGGACGATCGCCGGGTAGGAGGTGATGTCGTGGATGACGAGGTCGGGCTCGTCCCCTTCGAAGGCGGCGGCGAGCCGGGGCAGGGCCTGGATGGCGTCGTCGAGGAAGGGCTCGATGTTGTCGATGAGTTCGGTGCCCCAGGCCTCGGGGTTGTCCTCGGTGGGGAGGATCGAGTCCCAGATGACCGGGGTGGCGCCGGTCGCGGCGACCTTTTCGGCGAAGGAGGCGGGGATGGCGTAGCTGACGCGGTGGCCTCGGGCGACGAGTTCCCGGATCACCTCGATGCTCGGGTTCACGTGCCCGTGGGCGGCGATGGAGAACATGGCGATGTGCGCGGGCTTGACTGAGGTCATGCCCCGACCCTAACGAGACGATACGTCTCGTGCAACGAGTTTCCCGCCGGTGGCCGGCGGGGCGACCGCGGACCATCGCCCCGGCGCGCCCCCGAAGTGGCGGCGGCGCGTGGAGGGCCCGGGCGCCGGGATGACAGACTTGGCGGATTCACCACGATCCGAGAGACGGCGGACAGCAGGCATGGACGAGGCGCAGGCCAGGGACGTACTGACGGCGGCGGGTCTCACCGGTGGGGCCGAACTGCTGACCTTCGGCGAGAACGCCGTCTTCGCGGTGGGCGACCTGGTGGCCAAGGTGGGCCGCGAGGCGGCCCTGTTGGAGCGCGCCGAGCGCGAGTTGGCCGTGGCGGGCTGGCTCGCCGGGGCCGGGGTTCCCGCCGTGCGCGCCGCCGAGCCGTCGGCCCGGCTGGTGGCCGGACACCCGGTGACCCTGTGGCACCGACTGCCGGCGGCGGTCCGGCCGGCGGGAGCCGAGGACCTCGCGGCGCTGTTGCGGCTGATCCACGCCTTGCCCGCCCCGCCGTTCACCCTGCCCGCACGGGACCTGCTGGGCGGGGTGGAGCGCTGGCTGCGGTTCGCCGGCGAGGCCGTCGATCCGGCGGACGCCGCGTACCTGCGGGCCCGGCGCGACGCGTACGCGGGCGAGGTGGCCGCGCTGACCCCGCGCCTCGCGCTCGGCCCGATCCACGGCGACGCGCTGCCGCGCAACGTCCACGTGGGGCCGGACGGCCCGGTGCTGGTGGACCTGGAGACCGTGTCGAGCGACCTGCGCGAACACGACCTGGTGGTGATGGCACTGTCCCGCGACCGCTACGGGCTGCCCGCCGCGTCGTACGAGGCCTTCGTGACGGCGTACGGCTGGGACGTGCGCGAGTGGGAGGGCTGCGCGGTCCTGCGCGGCGCCCGGGAGACGGCGAGTTGCGCCTGGGTCTCCCAGCACGCGCCGAACAACCCGAAGGCGCTGGCGGAGTTCCGCCGCCGGGTGGCCTCACTGCGCGACGGCGACACCGAGACGCGCTGGCACCCCTTCTGACGGCCCCGCGGCCGGCGGGCTCAGGCGCGGGCCGCCAACAGGCCGCGCAGCGGCCACGCCGTGTCGATCACCGCGTCCGGGGCGCCCTGGCCCCGCAGGTACGACTGGAAGTCCCGGGCCCAGCGCGCGTGCCAGGTGCCCTGGCGGTCGTGCAGGGCGGCGGGGGTGAGTTCGGCCACCTGCGGGTGGCGGGCGGCTATCGCCCGGGCCACCTGGACCGCGGCCAGCGCGTCGGCGCCCGCGTCGTGCGCGTCGTCGAGGGTCACCCCGTACACCCCGCAGACCGCCTCCAGGGTGCGCTTGCCCCGCCGGTAGCGGTCCACCGCCCGGTCGATGGTGAGCGGGTCCACCACCGGGCCGGTCGCGGCGCCGCCGAGCCGGTCGGCCAGCGAGGGCAGCCCGTACCTCGTCAGCTCCGCCGACAACAGGGTCAGGTCGAAGGCCGCGTTGTACGCGACGACCACCGCGCCCCGCCGCCAGTGCTCCACCAGGAGGGCGGCCACCTCGTCCGCGACCTCCGGCACCGGGCGGCCCTCCGCGACGGCCCGCTCGGTGCTGATCCCGTGGATGGCCGAGGCCCCCTCCGGGATCGGTATGCCCGGGTCCGCGAGCCAGCCGCGCCGCTCGCGCACCTCGCCGTCGCACACCTCGACCACCGCGGCCGTCACGATCCGGGACTCCCCCGGTTCCGTGCCGGTCGTCTCCAGGTCGAACCCGACCAACGTTCCCCCGTGCCACGCCACCATGACGGCGCCCCTCCCCCGTACAAACTTCCGGTCAACGACTTTCAGCCTGCCACGGGGTACTGACAGCCCGGCCGCCGGGTCGGTTCCCGTCGGGCGGCGCGGGGGTCACGACACCGGCCGGGAGTCCTCCCACACCGACTCGAATTCCTCCCGGTACGTCGTGAACAGCCCGTGGTCGGCGTCCTTGGGCACGCCCCGACCGCCCCCGCGCAGCACGAGCACCGGGGCCTCCATGCCCCGGGCCCGGCGCAGGTACGACTGGACCACGGCGATCCCCGAGGACTCGCCCTCCACCAGGTACGCGGTGAAGCGCGGCGTCTCGTCGAAGACGTGGATGTCGAAGCGCGAGGGGTCCCGCAGGCCGGCCCGGACCCGCCGCACGTGCAGGATGTTCATCTCGACCGACCGGCTGAGCTCTCCCTTGCGCAGCCCCAGTTCCCGTTCGCGCCGTTTGACGGCGCTGCTGGCCGGGTTCAGGAAGAGCAGGCGGACCCGGCAGCCCGCCTCGGTGAGCCGCACGAGTCTTCGCCCGGAGAAGTTCTGGACCAGCAGGTTGAGGCCTATGCCGATGGCGTCGAGCCGGCGCGCCCCGCCGAACAGGTCCTCCGCCGGCAGTTGCCGCTGGAGCCGCACCCGGTCCGGGTGGACCGAGATGACGTCCGCGTACCGGTCCCCGACCAGGTCCTCGACGGCGTCGATCGGCAGCCGGTCGGCCGACGGGGAACCCGAGCCGCCGCCGAGCACCTCCAGCAGTCGCGCCGAGGCCCGCTCGGCCTGCTCCAGCACCGCCCGTGACAGGGCCCGGTTGCGGGAGACCACGTTCCGGGTGACCTCCAGCTCGTCCAGGGCCAGCTCGATCTCCCGCCGGTCGTCGAAGTACGGCTCGAAGCAGGGCCAGTGCTGGACCATCAGCTCCCGCAGCTGCGGCAGCGTCAGGAAGCTGAGGACGTTGTCGTCGGCCGGGTCCAGCAGGTAGCCCTTGCGCCGGCTGACCTCGCGCACGGCCACCGCCCGCTGCACCCACTCCTGCCCGGCGGGCCCGGCGGCGGCGACCACCCAGTCGTCGCCGCCGTGCGCCGGCTCGTAGACCGGCCGCAGCACGGCCCCGACCACCGACCGCAGCCGCTGTTCGATGAGGTTCAGCCAGATGTACGCGCGCCCCGCCCGCTGCGTGCGGACGCGGACCTCGCTCCAGGCCTCCGCGCTCCAGTCCAGTTCGGCTCCGGCCCGAGTGCCCGCGGCCTCCGGCGGGGCCAGTGAGACCGCTCCGGCCGGCGCTCCCGCGGGCCCGCCCCCCGCGGTGTCCGCCGGGCCACCCTCGTGACCGCCGTCACCAGGGGGCAGCTCCAGACCTCCCGAGCTCACCCGTGCACCGCCTTCTGCGTCTGGACGCCCGTCTCCAGTGATCACGGAAGGGTACTCCGCGCGCGCGGCCGGTTGCAGCCCGATGGCCCGTACACCGGCTGCCCGTTGACCCATTATCCGATGCCCACACAGTCCACTGACCCGCATATCAGCTCTCCGGGTCACCCGGTAGGACCATCCCAAGTCCCCGCTTGGCGGCGCCCTTTCGGGGAAGATCTGGCAGTGACGTGGTGTACGCCGGATCACCAGGGGCATCCACCGACATCGAGGGAAGAGTCGTTATCCATGCAGATCTGGCCGGGACAGGCGTATCCGCTGGGTGCCACGTACGACGGCGCCGGCACCAATTTCGCGGTCTACTCCGAGGCCGCCCGACGGATCGAGCTGTGTCTGCTGCACGACGACGGCTCGGAGACCGCCGTCGAACTGCGCGAGACGGACGCCTTCGTCCGGCACGCCTACCTGCCCGGCATCATGCCGGGCCAGCGCTACGGATTCCGGGTCCACGGCCCGTACGAACCCGAGCACGGCCTGCGCTGCAACGCGGCGAAGCTGCTGCTCGACCCGTACGCGCGGGCCATCAGCGGCAGCATCGACTGGGGCGAACAGGTGTACGGCTACCACTTCGGTCGGCCGGACTCCCGCAACGACCTGGACTCCGCCCCGCACACGATGAGTTCGGTCGTGGTGAACCCGTACTTCGACTGGGCCAACGACCGGCCGCCGCGCCACGAGTACCACCACACGGTGCTGTACGAGGCGCACGTCAAGGGTCTGACGATGCGCCATCCGGACCTCCCCGAGGAACTGCGCGGCACCTACGGCGCCCTCGCGCACCCGGCGGTCATCGGGCACCTGACCAAGCTCGGGGTGACCGCGCTGGAGCTGATGCCGGTGCACCAGTACGTCAACGACCACCGGCTGGTGGACGACGGGCTCAGCAACTACTGGGGCTACAACACCATCGGCTTCTTCGCCCCGCACAACGGCTACGCCTCGGGTGACCGCGGCCAGCAGGTGCTGGAGTTCAAGTCCGCGGTGCGGGCCCTGCACGAGGCCGGGATCGAGGTGATCCTGGACGTGGTCTACAACCACACCGCCGAGGGCAACCACCTGGGGCCGACGCTGTCCTTCCGGGGCCTGGACAACGCGTCCTACTACCGGCTGACGGAGGACCCCCGGCACTACATGGACACCACCGGCACCGGGAACTCCCTGCTGATGCGGTCCCCCCACGTACTCCAGTTGATCATGGACTCGTTGCGCTACTGGGTGACGGAGATGCACGTGGACGGCTTCCGCTTCGACCTCGCGGCCACCCTGGCCCGGCAGTTCCACGAGGTGGACCGGCTGTCGTCGTTCTTCGACCTGGTCCAGCAGGATCCGGTGGTCAGCCAGGTGAAGCTGATCGCCGAGCCCTGGGACCTGGGCGAGGGCGGCTACCAGGTGGGCAACTTCCCGCCCCTGTGGACCGAGTGGAACGGCAAGTACCGCGACACCGTGCGGGACATGTGGCGCGGGCAGCCGCGCACGCTGGCGGAGTTCGCGGGACGGCTCACGGGCTCCTCGGACCTCTACCAGGACGACGGGCGGCGCCCGCTGGCGTCCATCAACTTCACCACCTGCCACGACGGTTTCACCCTGAACGACCTGGTCTCCTACAACGAGAAGCACAACGAGGCCAACCGGGAGGGCAACCGGGACGGGGAGACGCACAACCGGTCCTGGAACTGTGGGGTGGAGGGTCCCACGGAGGACCCGGAGGTGCTGGAACTGCGCGAGCGTCAGATGCGCAACTTCACGGCCACGTTGATGCTGTCGCAGGGCGTGCCGATGCTCAGCCACGGCGACGAGTTCGCCCGCACCCAGGGCGGCAACAACAACGCCTACTGCCAGGACAACGCGCTGTCCTGGGTGGATTGGCCGGAGCCGGGCAAACCGGCACCCGGACTGCTGGAGTTCACCCGACAGATGGTGTGGCTGCGCCGCGACCACCCGGTGTTCCGCCGGCGCCGGTTCTTCCACGGCCGGCCGGTGGAGGGCACCCACGACGAGCTCTCGGACATCGCGTGGTTCACCCCGCACGGCGAGGAGATGCGGGCCCGCGACTGGCAGGCACAGCACGCC
This sequence comes from Streptomyces sp. NPDC102278, assembly GCF_044766345.1. Classification (NCBI taxonomy): domain Bacteria; kingdom Bacillati; phylum Actinomycetota; class Actinomycetes; order Kitasatosporales; family Streptomycetaceae; genus Streptomyces; species Streptomyces sp. NPDC102278. The sequence continues at coordinate 11,577 of NZ_JBIWLV010000013.1, forward strand.
CGCGCGCTGACGGTGTTCCTCAACGGCGAGGCGATCTCCGAGCCGGGCACCCGGGGCGAGCGGATCACCGACGACTCGTTCCTGCTGATGTTCAACGCGGGCGCGGAGGGCCAGGACTTCACCGTCCCGGCCGGGCACGGCGCCCAGTGGCGCCTGATCGTGGACACGGCCCGGTCGGACGTGCTGCCACCCGGCACCGGGCCGCAGTTCGCGGCCGGTGACCGGGTGGCGTTGGCGGGGCGGTGCATGGTGGTGCTTCAGCGGCCGGCGTAGGAGGTCCGCCCGGTGGCGGCCGCGCCCTCCTCGGCGGCCGCCCCGATCCTCGGCGCCGTCGCCTGCGCGGGGATGGCGACCCCGGGGTGCGGGCGCGCCGCCGGCACCCGGGTGGACAGGGCCAGGACCAGGCACAGCGCGGCCGCGCCCACGGCCAGCGCGAAGGGGCCCGCGGGCCCGTGCCACTCGGCCAGTTGGCCGCTGATCCCCAACGCGAGGGCCTGGCCGGCGACGAGCGAGCTGGCGGCGAAGGCCATCGCCTCGGCGAGCCGGGCGGGCTCCACGTGCCGCTCGGTCAGCGCGAACGCGGTGATCAGGTGCGGGGCGCAGGCGGCGCCGAGCACGGTGACGACCGCGTACAGCGGGAGCAGGCTGTCGGTGAACACCAGCGGTACCGACAGGGCCAGTCCCGCGGCGGTGGCGAGCCTCCAGCGCAGCCGCAGCCCGAAGCGGGCCGGCAGCGCCCCCATGGCCAGGCCCACGACGGCGCTGACCACGCCCATGGAGGCGTAGACGATGCCCGCCTGTCCCGGGACGCCCAGGCGCAGGGTCAGCGCCGCGATCCCGGCCTGGCAGGCGCCGAACACGGCTCCCTGCAGGGCGAGGGAGGCCCGTACGGAGTACACGACGCCCGGCGGCCGGGGCCGGCCGCCCCCGGGGCGGAGCGGGGCGGGTGCGCCCGCGGTGACGGCGGCCGTCGGATGGAGCGCGTAGACACTGCCGAAGACGGCGACGAGTCCGGCGGCGCCGGCGAGGGCCGCGGCCGGGTGCGCGATGAGCGTGGCCGTGCCGACGAGGGCCGGACCGATGACGAACGACACCTCGTCCAGGGTGCCTTCGAGCGAGTGGATGGCCCCCACCACGCTCTCGTCGGCGTCGGCCCGGCGGGCCAGGGCCACCGAGCGGCTGCGGGCGAGGGGCCCGATCAGGGGGATGGAGGCGCCGGCGACCACCGCGATCGCGGCGAGGGGGAACGTGTCGAGGTGCCCGAGGGCGCCGGCGACCAGGGCGCCGGTGGCGACCGCGTTGACGGCGACGGCGCCCAGCACGACGGGGCGCTGCCCGCGGCGGTCGGCGAGCCGGCCCAGGACGGGCCCTAAGGCCACCTGTCCGGCGGAGAGGGCGAAACCGACGATCCCGGCGGTGGCGAGCGAGCCGGTGGTCTCCGCGATCAGCAGCACGCTGCCGAACTGGCACATCGCGACGGGAAGTCGGGCAAGGAAGGAGACGAGCGGCAGAAGGGGCCCGGTCAGGGCGATGACTTTGCGATAGGTGTCGACGGTTCCAAACACTTGAGGAACGTTAACCCGGCGCAGTCACCCGGATGCATTGGGTCATGGCACGGAATCCCGCAGGCTGGGTACGTACGTTCTCATGACCCAGGAGTACTTGAGCAGCCAAGCGGAGACCGATGTTCCGACATCCGTCGCTCCGGCGTCCACCTACCGTCTCCAGCTGTGCCCCGAGTTCCCGTTCGCGGCGGCGCGGGCGGTGGTTCCCTACCTCGCCTCGCTCGGCGTGTCGCACCTGCACCTGTCGCCGGTGCTGGAGGCCGTGCCCGGCTCCACGCACGGGTACGACGTCACCGACCACACCCGGGTGCGGGCCGAGCTCGGCGGGGAGCGGGGGCTGCGGGCGCTCGCCGCGACCGCCCGGGAACACGGGCTGGGCATCGTGCTCGACATCGTGCCGAACCACATGGCGGTGCCGTCGCCGCTGCGGCTGAACCGGCCGCTGTGGGAGGTGCTGCGGGAGGGGCCGACGTCGCCGTACGCGGCCTGGTTCGACATCGACTGGGCGGCGGGCGACGGGCAGGCGCTGCTGCCGGTGCTCGCCGAACCGCTCGACCCGGCCGAGGTGAAGGTCGTCGGCGGGGTGCTGCGCGTCGGAGAGCACGAGTTCCCGCTGCGGGAGGGAACGGCCGCACTGGCGACCACGGAGCTCCTGGCCGCGCAGTGGTACCGACCGGCGTGCTGGCGTGAGGCCCGGACCGCCCTGAACTACCGCCGCTTCTTCACCATCTCGGATCTCATCGGCGTGCGGGTGGAGGACCCGGAGGTCTTCGCGGCCACGCACGCCAAGGTGCTGGAGCTGGTCCGCGACGGGGTGGTGTCGGGGCTGCGGATCGACCACGTGGACGGGCTGGCGGATCCCGGGGAGTACCTGCGGCGGCTGCGCGCGGCCGTGGGCGAGGGCTGCTGGATCGTGGTGGAGAAGATCCTCGCCCCCCAGGAGCGGCTGCCCCCCGGCTGGCCGGTCGCCGGCACCACGGGGTACGACGCGCTGCACCGGGTGGACGGCGTGTTCACCGATCCCGTCGGCGTCGGCGAACTGGCCCGCCTGTACCGGGAGTCCACCGGGGCGCCCTCCTGGGAGGAGACCGCGGCGGCGTCCACCCGGGAGGTGCTGACCGGCGATCTGGCGGCCGAGCTGGCGACGCTCCAGCGGCTGGCCGGCGCCGATCTGGCGGCTGCGGTACGGGAGTTGCTGATCGCCTACCCGGTGTACCGGCCGTACCCGGGCGAGCCGGACATGCCGCCGCGGGCTCTGGAGCAGGCCGCCGCCCGGGCGGGGGCCCACGCGGTGGCCGGGGTGCGGGACCTGGTGGCGCGGGACCCCGCCTTCGCCGCCCGCTTCGCCCAGACCTCGGCCGCGCTGCGCGCGAAGTCGCTGGAGGACCGGGCCTTCTACCGCTGGGCCCCGCTGCTGTCGGCCACGGAGGTCGGCGGGGAGCCGGGCCGACCGGCGGTGTCCGTGGCCGGGTTCCACGCGTACTGCGCCGAACTGGAACGGGACTGGCCCGCCTCGGGAACGGTGCTGTCCACCCACGACACCAAGCGGAGCGCGGACGTCCGGGCGCGGATCTCGACCCTCTCGCAGGCCCCGGAGTACATGGCCGGACCGGGCGACGGCGGCCCGGACCCCCGGGCCGCGTGGGTGGCACGGCAGAGCGCCCTGGGCCTCGGGGAGGTCCCCGAGCGCGGGCCCCGACTGTCGGCGGCCCTGCTGAAGGCGGCCCGCGAGGCCGGGCTGCACACCAGTTGGACGGAACCGGACGAGCGGTACGAGGCGGGGATCACCGAGTCCGCGGCCCGCCCGGGCGCGCTCCCCGCGGACCTCCCGCCGCACCTGCGGGAGGCCGCCCGGGCCAACCTCCTCGGGATGACCCTGCTGCACCTGGCCATGCCCGGGGTCCCGGAGGTGTACCAGGGCGAGGAGAGCGAGTACCGGGCCCTGGTCGACCCCGACAACCGGCGTCCGGCCGTCCATCCGCGCGAGGCCGCGGCCCTGCTGGACGCGGGCGGCACCCCGCGGGGCGCGGCTCAGGAGAAGCTGGCCCTGACCACCGCGCTGCTGCGGCTGCGGCGCTCGCGGCCCGAGCTGTTCACCGGGTACGCGCCGCTGGTCGCGAGGGGCCCGGCCGCGGACCACTGCGTGGCCTTCGTCCGCTCGGCCGGCCTGATCGCGGTCGCCACCCGGCTCTCGCACCGGCTCGCGGGCGCGGGCGGGTGGCGCGACACCGTGCTGCCCCTGCCGGCGGGGCGCTGGACGTCCCTGCCGTACGGGGACGCGTACGAGGGCGAGGTCGCCTTGTCGGAGCTGCTGGCGGCGCGTCCGGCGGTGGTGCTGCTCCGCGCGGACCCGGCGGAGTAGCACCGACCCTCCCCCGCCCCGACCGGGCCCGCCCCGGTCCCGGGGCGGGGGCAGGCGCGGCCACGACCCGATGGGGTCAACGGACGTACGTTCGGGCGCACTTCACGCGGAATACCTGCGTCACCGCACGCGGGGCGGGCAGAATTTCCCGGGTTCGTCAGACAGCGTCCGCACCACCACCACTCTGGGAGCAGCCGGTGTCGCCTCAGGAGATCCCCCTCACGATCACCCCGCAGCAGGCCGCCCACGGCGTGATCCTCACCGTGGCCCTGGCATCGGGGCCCGCCCGCCTGCGGATTCCCTCCTGCACGGACGGCCAACTCATCCGGGCCAGGGTCGGGGACACCGATGTACTGCTGCGCATCCGGGTTGGCCCGGTCGCCGGCACGGTCCCGGGGCAGCCCGCGGCTTCGGGCACGTCGGGCACGTCCGGCACGTCCGGCACGTCCGGTTCGAAGAAGGGGTGTCTGGTGGCGGTCGGGCTGCTCGCCGCCGCGGTCGCCGGCGTGGTCCTGCTGAACAGCGGGGACGACGACAAGGGCGTGGCCTCCTCGACGCCCACCGCCACGCCCACGGTCAGCTCCTGGTCCCCCGCGCCGGCCCCGCCCCCCGTGGCCCTCCCCACGGAGACCACGTCGACCACGTCGACCGACGCTTCCCCGCCCGATCCCACGCCGTCCCCCTCCGAGGCCGCCCCGAGCCCGTTCGACCGGGGCACCTGCCTCAACGGGACGCTGCCGGACTCCACGACCGCCCAACGGGTCACCGGGGTGCGGGAGGTGCCCTGCTCGGCGTCCGACGCGCACTACCGCGTGATCGAGAGCATCCCGATGACCTCGGACCTGGACCGCTGCAACGACAATCCGAAGACGGAGTACGCCTTCTCGTACAGCTACACCCGCAACGGGATCCCCCTCAACGAGTACGTCTACTGCCTGGTCGGCATGGACTGACCGGCGCGGGGTGTCGAGGGGCGAGGCGTTGGCCAGGGGTTTTCCTCGGGTTTCGGTGAAGTGCGGGGCGCGCGGAGCAGTAGGGGGCGTGCGCGGCGGGCATGGCATGACGTGTGACCCTCCTACGAGACATGTGCTACCCCACTCCGCACGAACTCGCCCTGTCCGCCCGCGCCCTGGCGGAGGAACACCCCGCTCTGGTGCGGCTCCGTCAGGTCGGCACCTCGCGGGCCGGCCGGCCGCTGTGGCTGCTCTCCGTCGGCGGGGCGCGCGACGGGGCGGGCACGCCGGGCCGCAACGTGCTCGTCGTGGCCGGCGCGCACGCCAACGAACCCGTCGGCGGCCCCACGGCCCTCTCCCTGGCCCGGCGCGTCATCCGCGACCAGGGCGCCCGGGCCGAGTGCGGCTGGCACTTCCTGCTCTGCGCCGACCCCGACGGGGCGGCCCTGCACCTGACGCCCCGCCCGCACTCCCTCCTGGACTACCACCGGAACTTCTTCCGGCCCCCCGGACCCGAACAGCCCGAATGGGCACCGTCCTTACTGCCCCCGGACCGGCTGCCGCCCGAGACCCGGGCCCTGACCGCCCTCATCGACGAACTGCGCCCCGTACTCCAGATCTCCCTGCACGGCACCGACCTGGGCGGCTCCTGGGTCCAGCTCACCCAAGACATACCGGGGCTCTCCGAGCCCTTCACCAAATCGGCGGCCGAGCTGCGGATCCCGGTGGAGACGGGAGCCTCCGACGCCACCGGGTGGCCCTCCCCCGGGCCCGGGATCTTCGTGATGCCCGAGCCGGGCACCGAGGCCGCGGGGGCCTTCCACCCGGAGGACACCCGGCTGAGCACCTGGTACCACGCCCACCGGTACGCGGGCACCACCGCGATCGTGGAAGTGCCCATGTGGGCCTCCGACCTGGTGGACGACCCGGCCCCGCACCCGGATCCGCGGCGCGCGCTGCGCATGCTGGCCGGGCGACTCACCGGGGACGCCGACCGGGTGGCGGCCGTGCGCGAGGGGGTGCACGTGGTGGACCCGGACGCCGCGCCGCTGCTGCGGGCGGTGGACTGGACGCTCGCCCTGATCCCCCGGATCACCGTCGAGTGGACCGGCCCCGGCGCCCCCACCGAGGCCACCACGGCGCACATCGGCAGCATCGACGCGTTCGGGCGGCGGCTCTCGCTGCGCGCCGCCGCGATGCTGCTGCGCGTACTGCGGGCGCAGGGGCATCCGGCGGCGCCCGGGCTGGACCGCCTGGTCACTGGGTGGTGCGAGGAGTTCGCGGCCCGATTCCAGGCGCGCTGGATCCCGGTGGCCACCCAGGTGGAGCACCAGGCCCGCACGGTGTTGGCCACCTACGAACGGCTCACGGCGGTCAACCGGTAGCGGGCCCCACCGGCGGCCTCACCGGCGGGGGCACCGGCGGGGCGACCGGGAGGGCGTACCGGCGCTTGGGCATCCCGGTCGCGCCGATCCGGTCGTAGAAGCGGATCGCGCCCTCGTTCCAGTCCGGGGTCTGCCACTCGACGTGGTCCAGGCCCAGGCTCCGGGCGAGGGCGGCCACGGCCTCCATCAGCGCGGCGCCGAGGCCGTGACCGCGCGCGTCCTCGGCGAGGTAGAGGCAGTCCATGTGGAGGTGGTGCCGGGCGTCCCAGAACGCGTACTCCGTCGAGCAGGCGGCGTACCCCGCGACCTCGCCCGCCGGGGTCTCGGCCAGCAGGACCCACAGCCGTGCGTCCTCGGCGAACAACTGCGGGCCGAGGCGGTCGGCCAGACCGGGCGGGCGGGGCGCGGACTTCTCGTAGGCGATGTGCTCGTGTACCAGTTCGACGAGCCGCGGCAGATCCTCGGGGCGCGCGGGGCGCACCACAGACGTGTGTTCCATGCCCACATCCTCCGCCCCGTTCCGGGCGCGGGCGAAGACCCGCCGGGCGGCGCCCCTCGGCCCGGTGGAGACCGAGTCGGGGGAGTGGCCGAACGTCAGGTCGTGGAGCGCGGGAAGGACGGCCCGCAACCGCTCCAGCTCGGGATCGGTGACCTCCCAGATGTGGCCGCCCGGGTGGCCGAGGAACTGGCAGCACCCGTCGCCGGTCGCACCGGGGGTGTCATCACCGGCGGGGCAGTCCGGCAACCACATCAGTTCGTCGAGCGGACCCTGGCCCGTCCAGCGCGCCCAGAGGGCCGATCCCTCCGCGTTCTCGCAGAGCATGTCGGCATGGGGGCCTTCATGCGTCTCCAATGTGCAGCGCAGCCCGCCGTTGTTCGACGACGCCACGTCTCGGACGGTGCCGTCATCGGCGCCGAGCCGGAGCAGGAGCATCAGGAGTGCCGGAACGCTCACGTGGATGCGCGCGTCGCACACGTACCGCTCGGGCGTCACGCGCCCCACCCCTGAGCGACGATGGACGCCACCGCGGCGATCCACGCGACCGCCCCGAGGGTGACGGCGAGCGCGCTCCTCTTGTTCCTTCTCGCCCGGTCCTGGTGCTCGTCGTCCTCGGTCACCGGACGTGCTCCCCCCGCGCGCTCCTTCATCGACGCGGTGGCCAGTGCGAGCGCTGCCGGGCAGCGATGCATCAGGGGCAGGTCACCCCAGTCCGGCCGGGCCTCATCGCGTGCCATTGCGGCGGCCGGCTCCGCCAACGCGTCCTGCGGGGACTCTGCGCTCTCGGGCACCGCGACTCCTCTCCGTAGCCGTTCCACTACCAAGCGGCTTCAGCGTGGCCTAGCGTCGGGATGTCCTCAACTTGCGTTGGTTGCACGGATAGTTGGGTGATGGCAGTTGAACCGGAAGAGGTTGGACCCCGAAGAATCGCCGGGTGCGGCGTTCGGTGAGTGTTTGCGCAGGCTGCGGGATGAGCGTGGCTGGACCCAAGATGAGCTGGCAGTCCAAATGGGATACACAGGGACGCACATCTCGGCTATCGAAACCGGCCGTCGCTCCCCAACTCCGCGCTTCACGGCAAGTGCTGACAAGGTCTTCGGCACCGGGGACCAGTTCGAACGGCATGGCCGGGCCGTTCGGCATACGGCACTACTCGAAGGCTTCCCCGAATACGTTCAGATCGAGTCGGACGCGACCGAGATCCGCCTCTTTGAGCTGGGCATCATCCCCGGCCTCCTACAGACTCCGGAGTACGCGGTCGCGATCACATCGGGGGCGGTACGTCGGGGAGCCATCACGGAGCAGCAGGCAGAGGAGCGCCTTACGCTCCTCGCGCGGCGGCAGGCATCGATAGAACGCACTCCTCGCCCTCTCGTCCACGCAATCCTGGACGAGAGCTGCATCCGGCGACCGGTCGGAGGCCCCGAGGTCATGAACGCCCAGTTGACGCGCCTGGTGGAGCTTGCCGAGCTGCCGAACACGATCGTCCAGGTCGCCCCCTACGACCTCGGCGAACGGCGGTCCTTCGACCTGCCTGTGACACTGCTGACCCGCACCGACAGGTCCCAGATCGCGTATGCCGAATCCGCACAGCAGGGCCGGCTGGAGCGCGATATGAGGTTCGTTCAGCCGATGCTTACGGCCTACCATCAGCTACAAGCCGAATCGATGCCGCAGTCGGCATCCGTGGGCCTGATCCATGAGGTACGAAAGGGCGCCCCGTGACGACCGAACCCCACTGGTACAAGTCCTCTTACAGCAGCAACGGCGGCCAGTGCATCGAGGTCGCCACCAACGCTGTCGGCGCTCTCGGCGTGGTCCCCGTGCGGGACTCCAAGGCCCCGGACGGCCCCGTCCTGCGCTTCGCCGCCAACGCGTTCGCCTCGCTCGTCGAAGGGATCAAGACCGAAGAGTTCGGTGCGGTCTGATCCCAGACTCTGAACCGTCTACAGCGACCCGACCCCGCCGCTCCGCCCCGTCCGAACCGCTCAGTCGAGCGGCAGGCGGAAGGTCACCCGGCCGAAGAGGGGATCACTGCTTGAAGGCGTCCCCGAGCACGTGCTGTCCGAGGGACGCGCGGCAGAAGTCCGCTGCTTCGAGACCGGCATCATTTCGGGCCTGCTTCAGACCGAGGCGTACGCGGAAGCCCTGGCACAGAGCACGGCCAGGCGCGGCACCATCGCGAGGGAGCAAGCACGCGAGCGGGTCGCCGTCATCGCCGAACGTCATGAGGCGCTGCGACGTACGCCGGGCGCCGAGTGGGACGCGCAACTTTCACGGCTGATGGACATCCGTGGCGCCCGTACCGGGTACCTACTACCAGTTGCAGGCCAACGCGTTGTCGCAACCAGACTCCGTGGCCGTGATCAGGCAGATACGAGAGGGCACGTCGTGACCGAGACCGAGACCCCCCGTTGGTTCACGTCCAGCTACAGCGACAACGGCGGCGCTTGCGTGGAAGTCGCCGACGCGCTCGGCACCGCTCCCGGTGCCGTACTCGTCCGCGACAGCAAAAACCCTGGCGGCCCGCACCTGTCCTTGACCCGCGAGGGGTTCGCCGGATTGCTGGCGCTCGCCAGGCACCGGCGCTGACCCCGCGTGCCCCGGCCCCGCCGCTCCGCCCCGTCCGGGCCGCTCAGTCGAGGGACAGGCGGAAGGTCATCCGGCCGAAGCCGATCTCGTCGCCCTCCCGGACCACGGCCGAGCCGGTCACCCGGCGCCCGTTGACGGTGGTGCCGTTGGCGGAGCCGAGGTCCCTGAGCACCCACAGGCCGTCGCGCAGGCTCAGCTCGGCGTGCGCCCGGGACACCGTCTCGTGGGTGAGCCGCAGACCGTTGCCGGGGTCGCGCCCGATCGCGAGCGGCAGGGCGCTCGGGTGCGGCAGCAGCAGCTTGGGCAGCCGCTCGGCGTGCCAGGCCTTGCGGACGCCGACGCTCACGGCAGAGGCCCGGCCCACCCAGCCGAACAGCCGACGCGTCCAGGGGCTTTCGGTGCCCCGCCGGCTCTGGAGGTCGGCGGTGAGCACCGCGAGGTCCTCCGCCCGGCGGGCCACCAGGGCCAGTTCCATGCGCCGCAGGAAGGTGTCGTGGGACAGCTTTCCCAGGGCCGCGCCCTCCCTGAGCCTGCCCAGCGCCAGGTCGCGCTCGGCATCGGAGACGCGGGGCGCGGGGAAGCCGGGGTACTCGAAACTCGACGTCACAGGGTGATTGTCGGCCCGTCGGGGACGAAGTGTCCAGAACTCCCCCGCCGCGGCCGGGATGATGGGCGCCAGACGCAGGCTGGGCATCGCCGGAGACGAGGGGACCGTCCGTGCAGTTCGAGGTGTGGGCACCGCTGACAGGTCGGGTCGCCATGCGACTGAACGACACCGCCTACGAGATGACACCCGACCCGGGACCGGGCCGGGACGGCTGGTGGGTGGTCGACGCGCCGGCCGCCGACGGGGACGAGTACGGGTTCCAGTTGGGTGACGACCCGGTGGTGCGCCCGGACCCGCGTGGGCGCCGGCTGCCCCACGGGCCGGACGGCCACAGCGCGGTGGTCGACGTCGCCGCGCTGCACCCGACCGCGCCGGCGCCCCGCGTCACGCTCCAGGACGCGGTCCTGTACGAGCTGCACGTCGGGACGTTCACCCCGGAGGGCACCTTCGACGCCGCCGCGGCCCGCCTGCCGTACCTGGCGGGGCTCGGCGTCACGCACGTCGAGCTGATGCCGGTGTGCCCGTTCCCGGGCCGGCACGGCTGGGGGTACGACGGGGTGGCCCCCTGGGCGGTGCACGAACCGTACGGCGGCCCGGCGGGCCTGGCCCGGTTCGTGGACGCGGCGCACACCGCCGGCCTGGGCGTGGTGTTGGACGTGGTCCACAACCACCTCGGGCCTTCCGGGAACCACCTGCCCGTCTTCGGGCCGTACTTCACGGAGACCCACCACACGCCCTGGGGCGCGGCGGTGAACCTGGACGCGCCCGGATCCGACGAGGTCCGCGCGTACTTCATCGGCAGCGCCCTGGCCTGGCTGCGGGACTACCGGATCGACGGTCTGCGCCTCGACGCCGTGCACGCGCTGGCCGACGGCCGGGCCCTCACCTTCCTGGAGGAGTTGGCGGCGGCCGTGGACGACCTGGCGGCCGAGACCGCCCGGCCGCTGTTCCTGATCGCCGAGACCGACCAGTGCGACCCGCGCGTCACGACCGCGCGGTCCGCCGGCGGCCTGGGGCTGCACGCACAGTGGAACGACGACTTCCACCACGCCCTGCACTGCACGCTGACCGGCGAGTCCCAGGGGTACTACGCCGACTTCGCCGAGGCCCCGATCGGCGCCCTGGCCAAGACCCTGACCCGGGCCTTCTTCCACGACGGCACCTGGTCCTCCTTCCGGGGCCGCACGCACGGCCGGCCGGTGGACCGCCGCCGCACCCCGGCGCACCGGTTCCTGGGCTACACCCAGACCCACGACCAGATCGGCAACCGCGCCCTGGGCGACCGGCTGTCGGCCTCCCTGTCCCCGGGCCTGCTCGCGTGCGCCGCGACGGTGGCGCTGACCGGGCCCTTCGTCCCGATGGTGTTCATGGGCGAGGAGTGGGGAGCGGACACGCCGTGGCAGTACTTCACCGACCACCCCGACCCGGAGCTCGCGGAGGCCGTGCGGACGGGCCGCCGCAGGGAGTTCGCGGCGCACGGCTGGAAGGCGGAGGAGATCCCGGACCCGCAGGACCCGGCGACCCGCGACCGGTCCTGCCTGGACTGGGCGGAGGCCGAACAGCCCGCGCACGCCCGGCTGCTGGACTGGTACCGGACCCTGATCACGCTGCGGCGCACCCATCCGGACCTGCGCGACCCCGACCTCGCGGCGGTGCGGGTCGCGCACGACGAGGAGCGCCGCTGGATGACGTTCCGGCGCGGTGAGGTCCGGGTGGCGGTGAACTTCTCGCCGGGGCCGGTGACCATCGCGCTGGGCCGCAACGGGGTACGGGTGCTGGCCGCCTGGGAGCCCGTCGAACACCCGGGCCCCGACGGCCGCGTCCACGTGCCGGGCGAGTCGGCGGTGGTCCTGGGCCCGTAGGACCCGGCGCGCGACGGCGCCCGGCTACTCGACGATCGCCAGCTCGCGCGGGGCGTTGTTGAGGCGGCGGACGCCGTCCTCGGTCACCGTCACGATGTCCTCGATGCGGACGCCGAAGCGGCCGGGCAGGTAGACGCCCGGTTCGACGGAGAAGCACATGCCGGGCAGCAGCGGCTGTTCCTCGCCCTCGACCATGTACGGCGGCTCGTGGGTGGTGACGCCGATGCCGTGGCCGGTGCGGTGGATGAAACGCTCCCCGTAGCCGAACTCGGTGATCACCGCGCGGGCCGCCCGGTCCACCTCCTGGCAGGCGACGCCGGGCCGGACCGCCGCCACGCCCGCCCGCTGCGCCTCGCGGACGACGTCGTGGACCCGCCGCTCCTCGGCGGTGGGCTCGCCGACGTGGACGGTGCGGGAGATGTCGGAGCCGTACCCGTGCAGGAGGCCGCCGAAATCGAGGACCACCATGTCCCCGTGCCGGATGACGCGGTCGCCGGCCTCGTGGTGCGGGTTGGCGCCGTTCGGGCCGGAGCCGACGACGGTGAAGTCCACCTGCGAGTGACCGTGCACGCGCAGCAGCGCGGCCAGGTCGGCGGCCACGTCGCTCTCCCTGCGGTCGGCGAAGGGGACGTGCAGGATCTGGGCGTAGGCGGCGTCGGCCGCGGCCCCGGCGGCAGCCAGCCGGGCCAGTTCCCGCCGGTCCTTCACGGCGCGGAGCATCGGCAGGGCGTCGGTGAGCGGGGCGTACGCGGTCCCGGGCAACTCGCGCTGGAGACCGAGCAGGTGCAGGGCCCAGGTGTTGTCGCTCACCCCGAAGCGGCCCGACGCGTCCAGCAGGGGCGCGGTGGCGTCGTACGGGTTCTTCCCGTCGGCCCAGTCGCGCAGGGTCAGGGCTCCCGCGCCGGGGGCCTTGGCGGCGTCGGGGGCTTCCAGGGCGGGCACGACGAGCACCGGTTCCCGGTCGGCGGCGAGCACGAGCAGGGTCAGCCGCTCGGTGTCGACGGGCCGGTACCCGGTGAGGTGGGTGAGGTCGGGCCCGGGGGCGATCAACAGACCGGCCAGCCCCGCCTCGGCGGCGGCCCGCGCGGCGGTGGCCATCCGGGCGGCGTAGTCGGCGGTGGTGAAGGGCTCGGTGTCGGCGAGGAGCGGGTCGAGGTCCATACGGGGATCCTGCCGTGTGCCGGGCCGCGGCGGCAGGGGCCGCGCCGCGCACGGCCGCCGGGTCGGGGCGGGCACGAGGCGGGGCGGGGGTGGGGCAGGGCGGCCGCGGCGGGGCGGACAGGGCGCCCGGGGGTGGGCGGCCGGGCGGGAATATGGCGTCGCGGGAGCACCCCGCTGATCGGCTATGCTGTGCTTGCACATCGAACGGGTGGTCCGCCGCCCTTCGTGGTGGGTGTAGCTCAGTTGGTAGAGCACCTGGTTGTGGTCCAGGTGGCCGCGGGTTCAAGTCCCGTCACTCACCCTGTTGGATCCCGTGAGGGGTACGAGGTTTCCTCGTACCCCTCACGGGCGTTTCCGGCGGCGGAGACGACCCCGCTAGGCGCGCAGGAAGGCCTCGACCTCGGAGGCGAAGGCGACCGGCGTCTCGTGCGGCGGGTAGTGGCCGGCTCCGGGGAGCGGCTGGATCCGACAGTGCGGGTACCAGACCTGCCAGGTGGCGCGCATCACCTCGACGCTCAGCGCCGGGTCGTACTCCCCGACGAGGACCAGCACCGGGACGGTGTTGCCCTTGACGGCCGCGGACAGGTCGAGGGACTGCCAGCTCACGAGGTACGCGGCGAAGGCCTCCGGCAGGGAGACGGCCATCGAGTGGGCGGCCATCTTGTCGATCCAGTGGCGGCTCGCGCGGTTGCCGGTCACGAGGTCGAGAATGGTGCGCCGGTTGTCCTCGTTCGCGGCGGCGCCGTGGAAGAGCGCGTGGGTGGCGTCGTCCATCGGGTAGGGACCGGCCGGGACCGGATTGACGCCGATCAGCTTCTCGATCCGCTCGGGCGCGCGGACCAGCACCTGCTGGGCGGCCTTGCCCCCCATGGAGTGACCGAGGAGGGAGAAGGTGTCCCAGCCGAGCTGGTCGGCCAGTTCGAGGGCGTCGTCGGCGATCTCGGCGAGGTTGTACCGGCCGGCGACGTCCCGGCGGTCGCCGTAGCCGCGGTAGTCGAGGAAGGCGTAGCTGAACTCGCCCGGGTCCAAGTGGTCCAGTACCGAACCCCAGTTGGCGGACGTGCCGAACCAGTCGTGCAACACGATCACGCGGACGGGTCCGGTGCCGATCCTGCGGTGGGCGATGGCCATGCGTTCTCCCTCGATGACGGAACGTGAGGATGCCGACGCCCTACGTTCTGCCCACCGGACCTACCATCACACCGTGAAATCGACATCCCGCAGGGTGGGCGGCCACCGGCCCCGGGGCCTGCCGGCCCCGGAGCGGCGACTGCCGCACGCGGCGGGCGACCGCGTCACACGGTCTTGATCGCCGGGTCGGAGACGCCCGGGGCGCCCGTCTCGACGTGGCCCGCGAAGCGGCGCAGGAAGCCGGCGTCGGCGTCCGAGACGACCTTCACGTCGTACCAGCGGCCCGTGGCGCGCAGGTCGACCGAGTGGGTCACCGTCGCGCCGGGGTTGACCTTGAAGGTCTGCGGCGCGCCGCCGTAGGCGTTGGTCACGGCGAGGTTCACGGCGGCCGTGCCCGCGTTGGAGAGGGTCAGCGCGAGGTTGCCGGCGCTCGCGCCGTGGCGGGCCGTGACCTCGGGGCCGGCCTTCTTGGCCGGGCCCTTCCAGGTGCGCAGGAAGCCGTTCGGGCCCCAGACCGTGAGGTTGATCTGGTTCCCGGTGGAGGCGCTGGTGCTCCAGGTGTCCGAGAGGGTCTTGCCGGCCTCGACCGTGTAGGGCCACGGCCCGTCCGTGCGGTTGCCGGACGTGCTGTGGAAGTGGGCCCCCAGGGTCGGCCCGGAGGCGAAGGTCAGGGTGAACTTGCCGGTGGAGACGGTGGCCTTGCCGTCCACGTACGGCTGGTAGCCCAGGGCGCGCGTCGGCTTGGAGCCCGCCTCCTGCTTCGGCAGGGTGCCGGTGGCCGGCGGCACCGGGTGGTAGGACGGGTGGGCGTCGTGGTCCGGCGGGAGGTAGCCGGCCGTGGGCGGCAGGGCCGCCGGGGAGGCGTCCGCCTTGGTGAAGTCGAAGGCCGAGGTCAGGTCCCCGCAGACGGCGCGGCGCCACGGCGAGATGTTGGGCTCCCGCACCCCGAAGCGCTTCTCCATGAAGCGGATCACCGAGGTGTGGTCGAAGGTCTCGGAGCAGACGTAACCGCCCTTGCTCCACGGGGAGACGACGATCATGGGGACGCGGGGGCCCAGCCCGTAGGGGCCGGCGGCGTATCCCCCGCCGCCCGCGTAGAGGTCCTTCGTGACGTCCGCCGTGGACAGGCCCCAGGCGGCCGAGGTGGGCGGGTACGGGGGCACCACGTGGTCGAAGAAGCCGTCGTTCTCGTCGTAGGTGATGAAGAAGGCCGTCTTCGCCCACACCGCCGGGTCAGCGGTCAGCGCGTCGAGCACCTGGGAGATGTACCAGGCACCGAAGTTGACCGGCCAGTTCGGGTGCTCGCTGAAGGCCTCGGGCGCGGCGATCCAGGAGACCTGGGGCAGGGTGCCGTTCACCACGTCGGCGCGCAGCCGGTCGAAGTAGCCTTCGCCGGCCTTGGCGTCGGTGCCGGTGCGCGCCTTCTCGAACAGGGCGCTGCCGGGCTGGGCGTTGCGGTAGGAGTTGAAGTACAACAGCGAGTTGTCGCCGTAGTTGCCGCGGAAGGCGTCGCCGATCCAGCCCCAGTGGCCCGCGGCGTTCAGGCCGTCGCCGACGTCCTGGTAGACCTTCCAGGAGACCCCGGCCGCCTCCAGCCGCTCCGGGTAGGTCTTCCAGCCGTAGCCGGCTTCCTGGTTTCCGAGGACCGGTCCGCCGCCGGTGCCGTCGTTGCCCGTGTGGCCCGACCACAGGTAGTAGCGGTTCGGGTCGGTGGCTCCGATGAAGGAGCAGTGGTAGGCGTCGCAGACGGTGAACGCGTCGGCGAGGGCGTAGTGGAACGGGATGTCGTTCCGCGTCATGTACGACATGGTGGTGGCCGTCTTGGCCGGAACCCACTTGTCGTACTTGCCGTTGTTGTACGCCGCGTGGCCGCCGGCCCAGTCGTGGTTGAGGCCCTCGACGAACTGCATGCCCAGGTCGTCCACCTGCGGGTTGAAGGGGAGGACGTCCTTCGTCCCGTTCGACTGGTGGAAGACCGACTTCCCGTTGTCCTGGAGGACGGGGCGCGGGTCGCCGAAGCCGCGGACGCCCTTCATCGACCCGAAGTACTGGTCGAAGGAACGGTTCTCCTGCATGAGGACGACGATGTGCTCGATGTCCCGGATCGTTCCGGTGCCGCCCTGCGCCGGGATGGCGGCGGCCCGGGCGATGCTCTCGTTCAGCATCGTGGCGGCGGCCGTACCGCCCGCGATCTGCAAGAACCTGCGACGGTTGAGTTCAGCCATGGGGTGGGGTCCTCTGGGGGTGAGGGGAAGTCGAGGGGCGCCCCAAGGACAGCGGTCCCGGGGTACCGGACGGAGATCCCTGTCTGACCTTGTGCCGTACAGCGGGCGAACGGAAAGCCCTGTGGAAAGCCCTCCCGAAGCAGCCGTACATCTGCTGAAATGACCTCCCACACACTGCACGGGGGGCGCAGACGGATGGCGGGGACGGAGTTCGGGCATGCCCTCGGGCCCTCCCATGCCCTTCTCGGCCTGCCACTGGCTCCCTTGGTGGCACGGTACGGGGAACTCCTCGCCGTGCAACAGGGCCTCGGCTTACGACACTTGGGTGAGTTGCTGGTACCGCCCGACGGCCGGTTACGGGTGCTCGACGGGATCTTCACCGTCGAGGGACACGGACGGCGCCGCCACGTGGGCGCGGACGTGCTGGAGGCGCTGGCGGCCCGGCGGGCGGCCGGCACCGAGCCCGAGGCCGCCGCGCTGCTGCGCCGGCTCGCGCGGATCCAGCGGGCGGATCCCGCCGCCCTGCGCCGGATCCTGCTGTACCAGCTGACCCGGCTGCTGCACGAACACCCGCGGGGCGAGCATCCCGACACCGCGTGCGCGTACGGGGTGGACCCCGACGAGGCGCCGGCCCTGGTGCGAGCGGCCGCCGCCCGGGCCCGGCTGGGCGAGGGTCAACGTGCGGCCGCGGAGGCGCTGGAGGACCATTGGCGGGCGTCGCGGGTGCGGGCCGCCGCCCGACTCGCCGCCGCACTGCCCCCGGCCGGCCCGGACCGTGAACTGGCCCTGCGGATCGACGGGGTGACCCGCCGGGCCCGGGACGCCGACGCCCTCATCGACTCCGCTCGGCGCTGCGAGGAGCGGGGCGACCGGGAGCGGGCCGCGGCCCGGTACCTGGAGGCGGCCCGACTGACCGGCGACTGCCCGCGCGCCATCCGCGGCCTGGTGCGCGCCCACCGGTCGGACGGGGCCGCGTCGGCGCGGGACGGTACGGGAACGACGCCGGCGGCCGGGACCGCGCTGGAGGTCGGGCTCGTCGCGGGCGGCGTCGAGCTGCGGCGGACGGCGGCGCACGCGCCGGTGGCGACGGCGGATGACGGCGCCGGGCCCGCCGGGGACTGGGGGCGGGTGCTCCGGCTGACGCGCGGAGCGCCGGCGGGGGAACCCCTCACGCAACTGCCCGGATCCCCGCGCGGGGGCCGGCTGACGGATCCGTCGGCGCCGCTCGGCCGGGAGGTCCGCTACGTGGCGCTGCCGGCGGCGGGACCGCCCCTGATCTCCCCGGCGCTGCTGTACGCGCCCGAGGTCACGGGGCTTCGCTGCGAGGACGGGCCGGGCCGGATCGCGGCGTCCTGGTCGGTTCCGGCGGGAGCGGCGGGCGCCCGCGCCGAGCTGACCGGGCCCGACGGGAACACCCGCGAGCTGCGGGACGGCCGCGCCGAGGGGCTGGCCGTCGGCGACCACCTGGTGCGGGTACGGGCCCGCTACCGGCCGCCGGGGCTGCCCGAGGTCCTCTCCCCCGGCGTCGAGACCCGGGTCACCGTGCACCCGTGGCCCGCGCCGGTGCGCACCCTGACCGCCGACGCCCGCGAGCCGGGCGGGCTGTCCTTCGCCTGGACGGGGGGCGAGGGCGCCGACGTACGGCTCGTGGAGTGGCCCGGCGACGCCCCTGAGCCGGGGACGGCACTCGTCGCGGCGGCGCTGCCCGCGCCGCGTGACGGGAGCAGGCCGCCGGGCGGGGCTCCGGTGCGCGTCACGGCCGTCGCCGTGCTCGGGGAGCGGGCCCTGGCCGGGCCGAGCGTGCTCGTCGAGACGCCCGAGCCGGTGGCCGGCCTCGCCGTCCGGCGCACGCCCGGGGGCCGGGCCCGGGTCACCTTCGACTGGCCGGCCGACACGGGACAGGTGGTGGTCGTCGCCGAACAGGACGGCGGGCGTGCGGAGTTCCCCGTGGCGCGCAGCGTGTTCCTGCGCGAGGGCCTGCACCTCCCGGTCGGGCCGGGCGCCCTGCGGATCACCGCGTACGCCGCGCCGCGCCACGCCCGCTCGGTGGTCGCCGCACCGGACCCGGGCGAGCGGATCGAGCTGCCGGCCGACGTGTCGATCGCCTACCGGGTGCGGCCCGGCGCACGGCGCGGGCTGCGGCGCGGACCGGCCCGCCTGCTCCTGACCCTCTCGGCGCCGGGCGGGCGACCCGTCGGCGCGGAACTGCCCGAGTTCGTGCTGATCGCCCGGGGCGCCGGGGAACGCGACCCCGCCCGGCCGCGCGATCCGTCCGACGGCACGCCCGTGTGCCGGGTCGGCGGGGCCGAACTCGCCGCCTCCGGGACGGTGGAGCAGGACATCCACCTCGGGGCGCGGGGCCCCACGTACGCGTTGCGCGGTTTTCTCCTGGGCGGCGGCGCCGCCACCGTCCGGCTCGAAGAGCCTCCCCTCACCTCCCTGGTGGTCCGCTGACATGACGTCCGTCGTCTGCCCCTACTGCTTCGACCGGTCACCGGCGTCCCGGCTGGCCTTCCGCTGCCAGATGTCGGCCACCGGCGTACGCGGGGGGAGACCGTGCACCGCCGAACAGGACACGGTGTGGGCCGAGTTCGTCGGACCCGGCGTGGCGCCGGGCCGCGCGGCCCGCGGCCCGGTCTTCGAGGCGCCGCGCGACCTCGTCTCCCGGCTCGCCGGCGGCGGCGCCGGTTCCCGCGCGTTCCGCGGCCGACGCGGTTCGCGCGCGGACTGCCCGCACTGCGGGGTGTCCAGCTCGGTCCGGGTGTGCCTGCGCTGCCACAGCGACTTCCCCGGCGACTACTGCGACCAGGACACCCGGATCATCGCCCTGCTCGGCCCGAAGGCGTCCGGCAAGAGCACGTACGTGTCGGTGCTCGTGAACGAACTGCGCGGTCGCGTGGGTCGGGCGTACGGGGCCTCGCTCACCCCGATGGGCGGCGAGACGCAGCGCCGCGACCGGGACATGGCCGAGGACCTGTACGACCGGCTGCGGCTGCCCCAGGCCACCAGGCCGGTGGCGCTCGGCTTCAACGATCCGCTGCTCTACCGGCTGAGCCTGCCGCGGCCGCGCCGGATGCGCGCGGACGGCAGCCGGCACACGGCGCTGGTGTTCTTCGACGCGGCGGGCGAGGACCTCGCCGACGCCGAGGCGATGAACCGCTACACCAGCTACCTCGCGGCCGCCGACGGGATCATCGTGCTGGTCGACCCCCTGCAGAGTCGGGCCGTGCGCGACCGGCTGCCGATGGACGCGGGCACGGCGCTGCCCGCCCTGCACACGCCGCCACAGCAGATCGCCGCCGACCTCGCGGCGCAGTTGCGGGCGCACGGGCGGGGCAGCACGGGCGGCCGGGTCACCACGCCGGTGGCCGTCGCCGTCACCAAGACGGACTCCCTGCTCCCGCTGCTGGATCCGCGTTCGCCGTTGCTGCGCAATGGCGAGCACGCGGGCGGCGCGGTGGACGAGGACGACCGGCTGGCGGTGCACGAGGAGGTGCGGGACCTGTTGGAGGGCTGGGACTCGGGGGCGTTGACCCGGCAGTTGGACCGGGACTTCGCGCGGTTCTCGTTGTTCGGTCTGTCGGCGCTCGGCTCGCCGCCGCCCGCGCACGCGCCGGCGGACGCGCCGCGGTCGGGGCCGCAACCGTGGCGCGTGGAGGATCCGCTGCTGTGGCTGCTGGGACTGGGCGGCCTGCTGCCCCGGCGCGAGGGCGGGGCGCGGGGCCCGGACGGGGCGCGGGTCGGCGGGGCCTCGGGGCCGGGCGGGGCGCCGGGTGACAGGGCCTCGGGGCCGGGCGGGGCGTTCGGTGACGGGGCGTCCGGCGGGCCGGGCGGGGCGAGCGCCTCCGGCGGCGCGGCGCCGGCGGGCTCGTCGGGCCCGGCCGGCCCGGCCGGCTCGGAGGCGGGCGCGTGAACCTCGCACAGCTCCACTACACCTCCGCCCCGCCCGGACCCGACGGCTCCGGCTTCCGCTTCACCGCGGTCAGCCCGGGAGCGCCCGTGTCGCTGTTGCGGGAGGCGGAGCAGCTGATCGGGTACGAGCCGCCCCGGGACGCGCCCGACCGTCCGACCGACGAGCAACTGGCCTCGTTCCCAGAGGCCTTGAGCCTGAGCGTGCTGTCGGACGGCAGCCGGCTGCTGGCCCGCTCGGTGTACACGGGCGCGGACTACAGCGGCCGCTGGGGCAACTTCCACACCCACGCCGTGCACCTGCCGCAACCCGCCGATTCCGGGCCGGCCAGGGGCGCCCTGCCGATCACCTCCTGGGGTTCGCCGCAGTGGGCCTCGGACACCCCGCCCGGCGGGCCGCCCGCGCCGCTGGAGAAGGTCCCCGCGCCGGGCCGGTACGACGCGGCCGGGCTGGCGGAGTTCGTCGCCGCGCGAAGGCCCTGGCTGGCCGGCTTCTTCGCCGACGTGCGGCGGCTCGCGGAGGACCCCGCGGCCCCGCAGGTGGTGCTGGTGGAGCGGGACAGTACGGCCGTGGCCCGTTGGATCATGCTGGCCTGCAGCGTGCTGCCGCACCAGCGGGGACAGTGGCTGACCTTCACCACGTACACCCGGCGGCCCCTGCTCGCCCGGCACCGGATCATCGGCGTGCTGCCGGAGGACGGGGCCGGCCTGGGCGGGCAGGACCACCGGTACCGGCTGTACGACAGCACGCGCGCACCCGACGCGGACCCGCGACCGGGCGCGGACCCGGGCGCGGGCACCGGTTCCGACGCGGGCACCGGTTCGGGCGACGTGTGGGCCGACACCGCGGCCCGGGTGTGGCCGGCGGGACGCCACGAACTGTTCGCGGAGGTCCGCCGGTTGCCGCCCGGCCGGCCCTACGACGCGGGTCCACTGGCCGCGCTGGCCCTGGCCGCCGGGATCACCCTGGACTCGGCGGGCAGGACGGCGGCGGCCGAGTGGGCGGCGGACCACCGGACGGCGCTGGACGAGGGACGCCTGCACGCGCTGGCCGAGGCCCTGGCGCGGCCGGTCGGGGACCGCTCGCCCGCCGAGACCGCCGCCTGCGGGCGGCTGCTGGCGGCGCTGGACGGCCGGGGCCGGCCCGCCGCGTACGAGTCGCTGGTGGCGTTGGCCCTGACCGAGGCGGTCCGCGGCGCCGGCGCCCCGCCGCCGGTGGGCGCGCTGGGCGCGGCCACGCGCGGCCGGCTCGCGGCGGAACTGGGACCGCAGCTGCGGGCCGCCCTGGCCGACCCGGAGCGCGAGCCGGGCGAGCGGGCCGGACTGTTGCGGGTGGCCGCCGCGATCGGGGTGGACGCCACCGACCTGATGCCCGAGGTGGCACGGAAGCTGGCGTTGGCCCTGCTCGCGGAGCCGGAGCGGGCGTACGGGGAGGGCGCGCGGGCCGCGTTGACGGAGCTCCCCGCGCTGCGGCACCTGCTCCTCAACCGGCTGAACGCCTTCGCGGTGGGTGATCCGGCGGCGGGGGTGCGGGTGTTCGCCCGGACCGGGCTGCGCCTGCGGGCCGCGGATCCGGTGCAGTACCTGCACATGTGCGCGGCGGCCCCCGAGGTGCTGGGTGCGGCGACGGACCGGGTCGCGGCCCTGCACGCCTTGGTGGAGCGCAGCGGATCCACCGTCTACGCCGACCCGTTGGTACTGCGGACGGGGATGCGGCTGGTGTGGGAGGGGGAGCCGCCGAGCGCGGCCGAGGCCGCGCTGCTGCTGTCGACGACCGGGGCCGCGCCGCACGTGGAGGCCGGCACCTGCGGGACGCTCGCGCGGGCCGCGGTGCGGGCGCCGGCCGACGACGCGGCGGCGGCGGAACTCGCGCCGAAGCTGCTGGAGCAGTTCCGCACCGAGCTGCCCGAACCGCTGCGGCCCTCGCTGCTGCTGCTGGAGCTGGCCCGGAACCTGCGCGCGGGCACGGCCGGTCCCGGCTGGGTCCGGATGGCGCTGGACCTGCGCAGCCTGGACCCGGAACCGGGGCCGAGGGACCACGCGTACGCGGCGGTCGCGGCGCGGCTGCTCGGCGAGGACCGGACCGAGGGCGAGCTGCGGGCGCTGATCGAGAGCAACGACGTCGAGCTGCTGGCCGCGTACCGGCGGCTGGCGCGCGATCCGGCGGTGCTGAACCGGCTGCGGCGCTCCCCGCGCTACCTCGCGGACTGTTTCACCGCCTGGTCCTCCCAGCCGCAGGCGGGCCCGGTCTGGCAGGAGGCCCGTACGGACCTGCTCGACCGGGTGCTGCGGCCCGTCGTGCGGGGGTTGGGGCCCGCGGAGTCGGCCGCGGTCGAGGAGGAGCTGAACCGGCTGGGCGGCCGCTGGGCCGAGGAGTTCCGCGCCTGGCAGCGCCCCGGCGCGTTCGGCCGGCTGCGCGACCGGCTGAAGCCGTCCTCCCGGCGCCGGCCGCCGCCGCCCGATCCGGCCGGCCCGGCCCCGTCGTCCCCGCCCGACGCCCCCGCCCGCCCGGACGGCCCGGCGGGGGGCGACTGGGCGGGCGTCACCCCCCGGGCCGCGGGGTCGGCGGTACCGGCCCGGCCGAGCCGGCCGCCCGCGACGGGCGGGCCGGTGCGCCCCGGGGGGTCCGACGGCGACCCCGTGGACGGCGCCGCGGGGGGTGGTCCGGGGTGACGGATTCGATCCTGCGGGTCTTCCTCGTCGCGACCGGGGTGATCGGCGGCGCGGTGTGCCTCGGGTACGCGCTGTGGCAGTTCCTCGCCCTGGCGCTGCGCGACGCCGCGGCCGCCGCCTTCGGGCCGCGCACGCCCGGTGTCGCCGATGCCCGCCTCTTCACGGCCCCGGGTGACGAGCCCGCCAGGCCGGCCTACTGGGCCCGCCAGATGTGGCGGGACTCCCGGGCCGCCGGGAACGAGGCCGCGCTCACCGTCTGGTACCTCCTCGTCCGACACTGGCTCGGCATCGTGATCCGCGACCGGCTGCTCCAGGGCCGGCACGGCGGCACCGACGAGCTCGCCGACAGTGCCTTCGGCCGGCTCTTCTTCCGGCTGCTCGCGCCGGGCTACACCGTGGCCGCCGTTCTGTCGGCCGTGGTGTCCGGGGTGTTCCTGCTGGGCGTCGCCCTGGTCTTCGCCGTGCAGCTCGCCCTGGTCGCGCTCGTCGCCCTGTGCGGCGTACTGGCCGGGCGGGCCGCCGACACGGTGTGGCGGCTGACCCGGGGCATCCGGATGACCTGCCCCTACCCCGACTGCTACCGCCCGTTCCCGCTGGCCGTGCACGTGTGCCCGGACTGCCGGGCGGCCCACCGCGAACTGCGCCCGGGCCGGTTCGGCGCGCTGCGGCACGTCTGCCGGTGCGGCCGGGGGCTGCCCACGACCGCCCTGACCGGGCGCCGGAAGCTGGCCACCCGCTGCCCGTACTGCGACCAGTCGCTCCCGGCCGCGATCGGCACCACCCGCGTGGTCCACCTGCCGCTGGTGGGCGGTACCTCGGCGGGCAAGACGATGCTGATGGCGGCGATGCTCGACGGACTGCGGTCCTGGTCGTACGAGTCCGCCCTGACGGTGGAGTACGCCACGCCCGCCGACCGGCACGAGTCCCACACGCGCCTGGACGCGTCCGGCTGGGCCCTGAAGACCCAGGGCGGGCAGCCGCGCGCGCTGATGCTGCTGATCGGCCTCGGCCGCCGTCGCCGACTGCTGTACCTGTACGACCCGATGGGCGAGTCCCTGCGCGACGCCGACGTCGTCCGCCGCCAGGGGTACCTCGCCCACGCGGACGGCGTGGTCCTGGTCGCGGACGTGCTGGCCTCGCCGGTCGTGCGCCGCTCGCTGCGGGCGGGCGACGAGGAGCTGGCGGCGGCCGCCCGGCCCGCCGACCTGGGCCCGGTGGAGACGTACTCGGGGGTCACCGGGGAACTCCAGGGGCTCGGTGGCCGGCGCGCGAGGCTCGCGGTCGCGACGGTGGTGACCAAGCGGGACGTACTGGACTCGCTCACCTCGCTGCCGCCGCCGACGCCCCCAGTCGGGGCCTGGCTCCGGGCGATAGGCCTGGACGACCTGGTCAGCTCGCTCGGGCACGACTTCGCGGCCGCCCGGTACTGGGCGGTGAGTGCCCGCGCGGCAACGGGCGCGGGGGCGCTTGCGTCCGAGCAACGCCGGGCGGCGGAGCCGGTGTTGTGGCTGCTGTCCCGCACCGGGCTGCGCGTGGGCGCGCTCGCCGCGCGCGAGGGGGGAGGTGGAGCCGGGTGACGGTGACACCGCAGATCGTTCGGGGTCGGCGCCTGATGCTGGCCCTGCTCGGGGTGGCGGTCGCGGTGGCCGCGGCCGCCGCGATCGTGGTCCTTGTCGTTTGTCTCGATTGAGGTTCGAGGGAGGTATGTGGTGAGTGACATCCCCGGCGGGGCCATGGCGCACCGGCCCGTCCATTTCATCTGGCTGCTCGACTGCTCGTACTCGATGCAGGGTGAGAAGATCGGCCAGCTCAACTACGCCATCAGAGAGGCCGTTCCGGAGATGCGCGCGGTCGCGCAGGACAATCCGGCGGCCCAACTGATGCTGCGCACGATGACGTTCGCGACGACCGCCCGGTGGCACCACCAGGACCCGGTGCCCGTGGAGCAGTTCACCTGGCAGGACGTCCAGGTCGACGGGATGACCAACCTGGGTGAGGCGCTGCACCTGGCGGCGCGCGAGCTGGAGACGCCGCCGATGCCGCAGCGGGCCCTGAAGCCGGTGCTGGCGCTGGTGTCCGACGGGGTTCCCACGGACGACTGGAAGTCGGGGCTGCGGGCCGTCGACGCGACCCCGTGGGGGCGCAAGGCGGTCCGGGTGGCCATCGCGATCGGCGCGGACGCCGACCGTACGGTCCTCCAGGAGTTCCTGGGCAACCCCGAGCTCCAGCCGCTGGACGCGAACAGTCCCAAGCAGTTGGCCGCGGCGATCCGTTGGGCCTCCACGGCCGCGGTGAAGGCCGCCTCCCAGCCCATGGCGGGCCCGGGGGACGTGACGTTGGCCAAGCAGCCGCCGTTCGCCCCGCTGGTGCTGGACGACGACGAGGGCGACGTATGGTGAGCGACCCCGGGCCGCCGCCGGGGCCGCCGGCGGCCCCCGCACCGTACTGGGAGACGTTCCGCGAGAGCGTCCAGGGCGTGCACAAGGCGCGCAACCAGGACTACTGCGAGGTCGAGGGGACCGGCAGCGCGCACGAGCCGCTGATCATGGCGGTGGCCGACGGCCACGGCTCGGCGGTGCACGCGCGCAGCCACCAGGGTTCCCACTACGCGGTGGACCTCTTCGTCGCGGAGGCCCGGCGGTTCGGCCGGCTCGCCCACCCGCCGGGCGACGACCGTCCGCCGAGCCTGGCCTGGCTGATGCACTACGCGCAGCACACCTTCCCGCGCCAACTGGTGCACGCCTGGCGGGAGAAGGTACTGGGGCACTGGGAGCGGCACAGCACCCACGAGGAGCCCGGGGTGTCCGAGCAGGACAAGGTGCTGCTGTACGGGAGCACGTTCGTCGGCGCGGTCCTCACCCCCCGGGTGTTCGCCGCCTGGCAGCTCGGGGACGGCGAGCTGACGGTGATGTCCGACGCCGGATCGGTGAGCGTGCCCCTCGCGCCCGCCGAGGCCGATCTGGGGGACGAGACGGAGTCGCTGTGCACGCCGCGCGCCTGGCTGCGGGTCCGCACGCACTGGGATCCGGTGACCGAGCCGGCGCGGCTGCCCCTGCTGATCGCCTGCTCCACCGACGGGCTGTCCAAGAGCTTCACCGACGACCGGGGGTTCCGCCAGTTCATCGCGGGGCTGGAGGACCGGTTGGCGCAGGACGGGGCGTCCCGCGTGCGGGCCGTCCTGCCGGAGTGGCTCGGCAAGGCATCGCGGCATTCCGGGGACGACACCACGCTGGTGGCCGCCTGGTCTCCGGCCGCCCGTCCGGTGCCGCACCCGGCGCCGCACGACGTACCGACGCAAGCGCACGGGAGTGATCGATGAGCGGCATGCTCGACAGTGGAACGCTGCTGACCACGGACAGCGGCATCGGGTTGGAGGTCTTCGACCTGCTCGGCTCGGGCGGCCAGGGGGAGGTGTACCGGGTCCGGACGCCGGCCGGGGATCAGGCGTTGAAGTGGTACTACCCGTCCTGCGCGACCCCGGAACAGCAGGCCATCGTCCGTCAGTTGGTGGAACGGGACTTCGACGACGACCGGTTCCTGTGGCCCCGGGAGTTCGTGGCCGACCACCGGGGCGGCTTCGGCTACCTGATGGACATCCGGCCCGAACGGTTCAAGGGGCTGCCGCTGCTGTTCCGCCGGGCGCTGCGCACGACCCCCCGGGCCCTGCTCGTCGCCTGCCTGTACACCGTCGAGGCGTACCAGGCGCTGCACTCGCGCGGGATCGCGTACCGGGACATCTCCTGGGGGAACATCTTCTTCGACCCGCTGACGGGGGACGTGCTGGTCTGCGACAACGACAACGCGGTGGTGGAGGGGGACAGCACCGGCATCTCGGGAACCATGGAGTTCATGGCGCCCGAACTGGTCCGCGGCGACCCGGGGGCCCGACCGGGGACGCAGAGCGATCTGCACTCCCTGTCGGTGTTGCTGTTCATGCTGTTGATGAACCATCACCCGCTCAAGGGCAAGCTGGAGTTGGAGATCCGCTGCCTCGACGAGGCGGCCGAGCGCAGGCTGTACGGGAAGCGGCCGCTGTTCGTCTTCGATCCGCGGGACGGCGCCAACGCCCCGGACCCCGGGGAGCACGCGACGGTGCTCGCCACCTGGGCGGCGGCGCCTGCCTCCCTGCACGCCCTGTTCACCCGGAACTTCACGGTCGGTCTGATCGATCCGGCGGCCCGGGTCCGGGAGTCGGAGTGGCGTGACACGCTGCGGGCGGTGCTCGACTCGGTGGTGGTGTGCGCGCACTGCGGGCGCCAGAACATGACCGAGCCGCGGAGCGCCGTCGCGGGCGACTGCTGGAGCTGCGGGAGCGCGCTGCTGTCGCCGCCCCGGCTGGTGCTGACCACTCCCCCGCCGCGCACCGAGCACCACATCCTGCTGCACCGGGACTCGCGGGTGCAGGCGCACCACCTGGCGGCGGAGCCGTCCCGGCACGACTACGGGGACGGGACGCTGGTGGCGCTGCTGACCGAACACCCGCAGAAGCCGGGCCGGTTCGGGTTGGCGAACCGGTCGTCGGGGACCTGGACGGGAACCCGGGCCGACGGCGGGACGCAACAGATCGCCCCGGGGCAGACCGTTCCGCTGCGTTCCGGACTGGAGTTGGACTTCGGCGGGGCGCGGGCCGTCGTACGGGCGAGGTGAGCGGGGCCCGGGAGGTCAGCCGGCGAACAGCCGGGTGATCTCCTGGGCGAGGACCAGGCCGGTGCTGCCGGCGCCGAGTCCGAGGGTCACGGTCTCCAGGCAGCGGCGGACCAACCCGGGTTCGACGGTGCGCCGTTCGCGTGCGGCGCGGTCCAGTTCGGCGCGGAGGGTCTCGGCGGCGTCGATCCGGTCCTGGGGGGCGCCCTCGGACTTCAGCCAGAGGGCGAGTTCGCCGGCCAGTCGCAGGGTGCGGGCGGCGGTCTCGGGGTCCCCGATGTTGAGGGTGGCGTGGTCGCCGTAGACGGCGGGGCCGTTGATGTCCCCGTGGAAGCTGTACGTGCTCATGCGCCGGTCTCCTTCGGGTGCGGGCGGGACTTCGCCGGTCGGGACTTCGCCGGTCAGGGCTGGGCGGGTGCGGCGGGCGGCTGCCCGGGGCCGGCGCCGCCGGCGGGGACGTTGACGGTGCCGTGGGCGCCGAAGATGCTGGGTCCCTTGATCGGGCCCGCGAAGTTGTAGCTGTGGTGGTTGATGACCTGCTGCGCCTGGTCGAAGGAGCTGGTGTCGACGTTGTGGGCCTTCAGGAAGTGTTCAGTGGCCGTCAGGACACCCTGTTGGAGGCGTTGCGCGAAGTCCTGGGCGTCGGTGCGGTCCGAGTAGCGCCACTGCTCCCAGTCGGCGGCCCGCTGCCGGACGCTCGTGGACGCGCCGTAGTCGAACTCGACGTGGCGGCGGCCGATGTCCCGGCGCAGGTGTCCCATCCGCCACCGGTGGGCCGCCCACGCGTACGCGTGCCGCGCGAGCCGGGAGGGCGCGCCGAACAGCGCGGGGAGGAAGGTGCGGGTGCTGAAGGTGCCCAGCGTCCACCAGTGCCCGAAGGCGTCGAGCCGCAGCGTGCGCACCTCTTCGAAGCGCGGGTGGAGCGGTGGGATCAGGTAGACGCCCACCTCCCAGGTGAGGCTGGGGTGTTGGAGCCGGGCGCGCAGGTGCATGGACACGATGACCCGGCCGCCCTCGCCGACCCGTTCCAGGCACAGGTAGGTGCGCATGCCGCCGCCGGAGCGGACCAGGCCCGCCTGCACCATCTGTTTCGGGAGCACGGCGCGCGGCGGGTTGAGCCGGTCGGGGAGCAGTTCCTCGCCCGCGTGGCGCACCCGGGTGCCCAGCACGTAGAGCCGGTTGCGGGCGCGCAGGCCCTGGAGCCCGGCGATCTTGCCCATTTCGCGGGCCACGTAGGTGTGCAGGTCCACGACGTCGAAGGGGATGACGCTCAGCGTGCCGCCGGTGGGCGACGCGGCGGGGGTGCCGATGTCGATGGGTTGCCAGACCCTCTCCTGGAACGCGTCGCCGCTGCCGACGAACGGGTGCCTGAACTCGGCCTCCTCCTCGTACGGGACGACGTTGGTGCGCTCCTGCGCCCGCAGCCCCGCCTCCAGGTCCTTGTCGAGCGGCGGGGCGAGGGTGTCCGGCGGGTCGTCCGCCTCGACCACCCGCAGGGCCAGCGTCCGGGCCCGGTGTTCGAACAGGAGTACCAGGATCCAGGCCCCGCCCAGGGCCGCCACCAGGGCGTACAGGGCGAGGTCGGTCAGGGTCGCCATGTTCCGGACGAGGCCGTACACGAGCGAGACGGCCGCGCCCGCCCAGGCCGCGAGGAGCACGCTCAGCAGCGCGTCGCGGTGGTCGGACCTCCGGACGGCCAGCCGTACGTGTCGGGCGACCGCCACGAGGTCCACGCCGAGCGACGGGCCGAGCGCGGTGAGCCGGTCCTTGGTGAGCTCGTGGTCCGTGTCCCGGGCGTATGCCGCGTCGAGGTGGGCGGCGGCGCTCAGCCACCGGTTCGTCGCGTCGTCCCCGTACTGTGCGAGGGCGGGCAAGCCCTGACCCGTCACCATGTGACCTCCCCCGTGGCCGTCGCCCCACTGTACGTAAACGGGCTTGCCGTGTCGCGGAGTTGGCGGCGCTCGCTCGCACACGCCGGTGCCCGCGCCGTCACCGGGGTGTCGACACGGGCACGGGGTGTGGTGCGTCAGGACCCTTCGGGGGCCAGCCGCAGGGAGATGCTGTTGATGCAGTACCGCTGGTCGGTCGGGGTGGGGTACCCCTCGCCCTCGAAGACGTGGCCCAGGTGCGAGCCGCACTTCGCGCAGCGGACCTCGGTGCGGACCATGCCGTGCGTGGTGTCGGCGATCAGCTCGACCGCTTCGGTGTCCTTCGGGTCGAAGAAGGACGGCCAGCCGCAGTGCGACTCGAACTTCTCCGACGAGCGGAACAGCTCGGAGCCACAGCCCCGGCAGGAGTAGACGCCTTCCGTCTTGGTGTCGGTGTACTCACCGCGGAAGGCGGGCTCGGTGCCGGCGAGGCGCAGCACCTGGTACTCGGACGGGGTCAGCTCCGCCTGCCACTGCTCGTCCGTCTTCTCGACCTCGTACGCCATGACGTTCCCGCTCCCTCAGTTCGACAGCCGGGCGAGGATCTGGGGCCCCAGGTCCGTGACGTCGCCCGCGCCCATGGTGAGAACGAGATCACCGGGCTTCGCCATTCCCGCGATGACGTCGGCGACGGCTGCCTTGTCGTGCTCGGCGCTGACGTCGGCGCCCGCGGTGCGGGCCGCGGCGATGATCAGCTCGCTGGTGATGCCGGGGATCGGGTCCTCGCGGGCCGGGTAGATGTCCAGGACCACGGAGGCGTCGGCGAGGGCGAGGGCGCGGCCCATCTCCTTGCCGAGTTCCTGGGTGCGGGAGAAGAGGTGGGGCTGGAAGACCACCAGGATGCGGGAGTCCCCGGCGGCGCCGCGGATGGCCTCCAGGTCGGCGGTCATCTCCGTCGGGTGGTGCGCGTAGGAGTCGATGACCTGGACGCCGGCCTCCTCGCCCTTGAGCTGGAGCCGGCGCTTGACCCCGGTGTACTTGCCGAGGGCGGAGGCCAGGTTGTGCGCGGGGACGCCGAGCGCGACACCGGCGGCGAGGGCCGCGACGGCGTTGTGCGCGTAGTGGCGGCCGGGCACGGAGACGGTGAAGGTCAGCATCCGGCCGTCGATGACGACCGTGACCTCGCTGGTCAGGCCGCGCGGGGTGATCTTCGTGATCCGGACGTCGGCCTCGGGCTCCTCGCCGTAGGTGACGACGGTGAGACCGTCCCGGTCGGCGACCCGGCGGGCGATCTCGGCGGCGCCCTCCTGACCGTGGGCGATGACGAGGGTGCCACCGGGGACGATCTTGCCGACGAAGGTCTCGAAGGACTCGTGGATCTCCTCCATCGACGCGTAGTTCGCGTGGTGGTCGAGTTCCGCGTTCAGGATGATCGCGACCTGCGGGGTGTACTTGTGGAAGCTGCGGTCGCTCTCGTCCGCCTCGGCGACGAAGATGTCGCCCGCGCCGTGGTGGGCGTTGGAGCCGGGGGCGTCCAGGTCGCCGCCGATGGCGTACGAGGGGTCCAGGCCCAGGGCGGAGAGGGACACCGCGAGCATCGAGGTGGTGGTGGTCTTGCCGTGGGTGCCCGCGACGGCGATCGCGCGCGGGCCGTCCATCAGGCCGGCGAGGGCGTCGGAGCGGTGCACGACGGGGATGCCCAGTTCGGCGGCGCGGACCAGCTCCGGGTTGTCGGCCCGGATGGCGCTGGAGACGACCACGCAGGTGGAGTCGTCGGCGAGGTGCTCGGCGGCGTGCCCGATGTGGACCGTGGCGCCGTGGGCGCGCAGCGCCCGGGCGGTCTCGGAGTCACGGGAGTCGCTTCCGGCCACCTCGGCGCCGCGCTGGGCGAGGATCTTCGCGATGCCGGACATGCCGGCGCCGCCGATGCCGATGAAGTGGGGCCGTTCCATGGCGGTCGGCAGGCCGGGCTTCATTCAGGTCGCTCCAGGAATCGAGTACGAGAGGTGAACCGGGCCCAGCCTATTCGTTGTGGGCGAAGAGCTTGAGCACCGGAACGCCGACCTTGTGCCGTGCGCGGGAGGCCCAGTCCCGGTGGAAGAACTCCTCGACGAAGTGCGGCGCGGTCAAGACGATCACCTCGTCGGCGTTCGTCTCCTCCACGACGGCCTTCAGCTTGTCCAGGGGGTGGGCCCCGATGATCTGTCCGGTGGCGTTGGCGCCCTTCTGGCGCAGGGCGTTCAGGGAGTGCGCCAGGGCCTGCGCGGCGGGACCGCGGGCGGCCTCCCCCTCGGGTTCCTCGCCCTCGTGGACGGCCTCGGGCAGTTCACCGAGCGCGACGTCGTCGATGGCGCGGAGCAGTCGGTCCTGGTCGCCCCGGGGTTGCATGAGGACGACGAAGGAGACCTGGTCGTCTCCGTGCAGGGTGGTGACGAAGTCCACGTCCACCGTGGTCAGCGGCTGCTCGATCATCAATACGCTCGTGAACACGGACGCCCTCTCCTTCATGGGCCGAGGCCGGTCGAGCCGGCCCCTGCGGAAACCATCCTGCCCCGCTGTCACACGGGGCCGCGCAGGTAGTGTGCCCAGCGGAAGCTAAGCGGAACGATAAATTCCGCCCCTTGTCAGATCCGACGGTAACTGGTGAAGAGGAACCCGGCCTCTTCCAGTACGCACGCGGGCGCGAGCCGGTGCGGAACCGTGACGGAAGGCCCTCCGGAGATCCGCTGGGCGTCCCCCGCGGTCAGCGTCGGGGAGATCGTCAGGCACAGCTCGTCCAGCACGTCGGCGGCCACGAACTGGCCCAGCAGCCTCGGCCCGCCCTCGGTCAGCTGGCGGCGCAGCCCCCGGTCCGCGAGTTCCCGTACCGCCCGGGCGGGGTCCACGGCCGACCCGTCACCCGCCACCACCACCTCGGCCCCGGAGCGGGTGGCCTCCGCGACCCGCTCCGCGGGCGCCCCGGCGCCGGTCAGCACCAGCGTGGGCACCAGGGGGGAGGTGAAGAGCGGCAGCGAGAAGTCCAGGTCCATGGACGCGGTGATCACGGCGATCGCGGCGGCCGGGCCCTGGCCGGCGGCGCTGCGGCGGGCCGCGAACGCCTCGCGGGCGCGCGCGGGCCGGTACCCCTCCTGCCGAACCGTTTCCGCGCCCACGACCACCACATCGGCCAGGGCCCGCAGGGTGCCGAAGATCCGCATGTCGGTCTCGCCCGAGATGGGCTGCGAGCGGCCGTCGTGCTGGGCGGCCCCGTCCAGGGTGGAGACCATGTTGGCCCGCAGCCAGTGGGCGCCGGCGTCGAGCGCGGGGTACGCGTACGCCTCCGCGAGCTCGTCGAACGACCATTCGCGGTCGCTCCGGGCTGCCGGTGTCTGATCGGTCACAGGGAACAGGCGTCGCATCGGTGCAGTGTGGCACGCCCCGTAGAGTTAAGGGCTGTGTCCACCTCTGTCTCGACCTCTGGTTCCGCCGCCGGGCAGCCGCCGATAGCCGATGGGGGCCCCCAGGCGCTGTGCGCCCGCGCCCCGCACGTGCCCGCCGAGCGGCTCGTCGCCGAGATGGTGCCGCCGCCGCGCTTCGACTCGGTGCGTTTCGAGACGTACGACCCGGACCCCACGCAGCCGAGCCAGTCCGAGGCCGTCACCGTCCTCGCCGGTTTCGCGGCCGGGCTGGGCGGTGCCCACGCGAGCGGCTCCGGCAAGCGTCGCTGGTTCGCGAAGAAGCCCGCCGCGCCCGCCGCCCCGCGCGGGGTGTACCTCGACGGCGGCTACGGGGTCGGCAAGACCCACCTGCTCGCCTCCCTGTGGCACGCGACCCCCGCGGAACCCGCGCTGAAGGCCTTCGGCACCTTCGTGGAGCTGACCAACCTGGTCGGCGCCCTCGGCTTCCAGCAGACCGTGCGGACGCTGGGCGGTCACCGGCTCCTGTGCATCGACGAGTTCGAGCTCGACGACCCGGGCGACACCGTGCTGGTGTCCTCGCTGCTGAGCCGGCTGGTGGAACAGGGCGTGGCACTGGCCGCCACCTCCAACACGCTGCCCGGCAAGCTCGGCGAGGGCCGGTTCGCCGCCGCCGACTTCCTGCGGGAGATCCAGGGCCTGTCCTCGCACTTCCGGCCGCTGCGCATCGACGGTCAGGACTACCGGCACCGGGGCCTGCCCGAGGCGCCCGCGCCGTTCTCGGACGAGCAGGTGACCAAGGCCGCGTACGCGACCCCGGGCGCGAGCCTGGACGACTTCCCCGGACTCCTGGAGCACCTGGCGAAGGTGCACCCGAGCCGCTACGGGGCGCTCACGGACGGGGTGTCGGCGGTCTGCCTGACCGATGTCGGCCCGATCCCCGACCAGTCGACGGCCCTGCGCCTGGTCGTCCTGGCCGACCGGCTGTACGACCGGGAGATCCCGGTACTGGCCTCGGGACTGCCCTTCGACCGGCTGTTCAGTGAAGAAATGCTCAACGGCGGCTATCGGAAGAAGTACTTCCGGGCCATATCCCGGCTCACCGCCCTGGCGCGCGACGCGAAGCCACTGGTGGCCCAGTAGGTTGGGGAACGCCGGGCCCCGCCCCGTGGGGATCCGTCCGCGGATCCCCGTGCGGGTCGGCCCGGTCGTTGTCACCTCTGCGAAGGGATCCACCATGGCCACCACGCGTACCGCCCACACCGACTGGCAGGGCAGCCTCCTCAAGGGCGCCGGCGTCGTCACCCTCGACTCCTCCGGTCAGGGCTCGTTCGACGTCTCCTGGCCCTCGCGCGCCGAGGCCGCGAACGGCAAGACCAGCCCGGAGGAGCTGATCGCCGCCGCGCACTCCAGCTGCTACTCCATGGCGCTCTCGCACGGCCTGGACGGCGCGGGCACTCCCCCCACCCGGGTGGAGACCAAGGCCGATGTGACGTTCCAGCCTGGTGAGGGCATCACCGGCATCCACCTGACGGTGCGCGCCGAGGTCCCGGGTCTGGACGCCGAGGCCTTCGCCGCCGCTGCCGAGGACGCCAAGAAGAACTGCCCGGTGAGCCAGGCCCTGACGGGTACGACGATCACCCTCTCCGCCGAGCTGATCTGATCTGATCTGATCTGATCTGATCTGATCTGATCTGATCTGATTCCCGGCGCCCCGGGGCGCGGCCCGACCGGGCCGCCCCCGGCTCCCTCCGGCCCGGCGCACCACCACCGATGCCGGTGGCCGGGGTGCGGCGTGGACATCGGCGGACGGCGGCGGGCGCCCGGTGGGGTGACGCCCCGCCGGCCGGAGCCGCGTCGGGCGGGTGCGGGGCGGGGCCCGTGGTAACACGGCCCGGTCACGTCTTCGCCGCCACCGCCGGGAGTTGCCGATGTCCGTCACCCGCCGCAGCCTGCTCACCGCCGGCGGCATCGGCATCGCCTTCAGCGGATCCCTCGGCGCGCTGTTCGCCGGAGCCGCCGGGGCGGACCCGGTGACCCGGGGGTACGGGCCGCTGGTGCCCGACCCCCACGGGCTGCTCGACCTGCCCGCCGGATTCTCCTACCGGGTCCTCTCGCGCGCCGGCGAACCCCTCCGCTCCGGCGAGGGCCCCGTCCCCGCGAACTGCGACGGCATGGCCGCGTTCGCCGCGGGCCCCGGCGGAGCCGTCCGCCTCGTGCGCAACCACGAGAACCGGACCACCGCCGCGCTCCGGGTCCCCGCCGTCGAAGGGCTGACCTACGATCCCCGGGCGCTCGGCGGTTGCACCGTCCTGGAACTCGACCGCGCCGGCCGGGTGAGCGCCGAACGCGTCGCCCTCGCCGGCACCGCCGTCAACTGCGCGGGGGGCCGCACCCCCTGGAACACCTGGCTCAGCTGTGAGGAGACCGAGGACCGGGCCGGCACCTCCGGGTACACCGAGGACCACGGGTTCGTCTTCGAGGTGGACCCCGCCGACCCGCTCCGCTCGGGCGCGGTCCCCCTGACCGCCCTGGGCCGCTTCGCGCACGAGGCCGTCGCCGTGGACCCGTACACCGGGGTGGTCTACGAGACCGAGGACGCCTTCGTCCGGCCCTTCGGACTCTTCTACCGCTTCCGCCCCGCCCGCCCCCTCGGCGGCCTCGGGTCCCTGCGGGCCGGCGGGACGCTGGAGGCGCTGC
Organism: Streptomyces sp. NPDC102278; assembly: GCF_044766345.1. Taxonomy (NCBI): domain Bacteria; kingdom Bacillati; phylum Actinomycetota; class Actinomycetes; order Kitasatosporales; family Streptomycetaceae; genus Streptomyces; species Streptomyces sp. NPDC102278. The sequence goes on from NZ_JBIWLV010000013.1 coordinate 47,108, forward strand.
GGGTCCGCGGGCTCCCGGACCTGGCCGTGGTGGACGAGCCCGGGGCCGAGTTCCCGGTCGAGTGGGTGCCCGTACCGGATCCCTCGGCGGCCGACACCCCGATCCGCCTCCAGGACTTCGGCCGGGGCGGGATCACCCACGCCCAGAAGCTGGAGGGCTGCTACTGGGGCGGCAGCGGCGTCCACTTCGTCTCCAGCTACGCCCGCGCCGGGGAGGGCGCCGGCGCCGATCACCACGGGCAGGTCTGGTTCTACGACCCGCTGCGGGCCCGGCTCCGGCTCGACGTGCTCTTCGGGCCGGCCTCCGACGTGGAACTGCCCGGGGACTCCCCCGACAACATCTGCCTGGCGCCGGACGGCGGCCTGATGGTGTGCGAGGACGGTGGCGGCGCCCAGTACGTCTTCGGCGTGACCTTCGCCGGGGAGGTCTACCCGATGGCCCGCAACGCCGACGACATCGGGGGGCCCGGGGCCCCCGCGTGGGGGGAGTTCGCCGGGGTCACCTTCTCGCCCGACCGGCGGACGATGTACGTCAACGCCTATGCCCCGGGGACCACGTTCGCGGTGACCGGCCCCTGGCACTGAGCCCGCGACCTCGCATCGCGAGCGCGTTCGATGTGTTGCACCATCGGACGGAGCCGACGCGATTGGGGTAGAGGTGGCCAGGAAGCGCAGCACGCCCGAAGCCGAGGACGAGAACGGGACCGGGGCCGGCGCCAAGGAGAAGGGGAAGGGGAAGGGGAATAAGGAGAAGCGCGGGCACGGGCGCGGGGACGACGCGAGGGCGCGGAGCGTCCCGCCGCTGCGGGAGGTGCTGCGGGTCCCCGCGGGCGAGCGGCTCGACCTGCGCCGCTTCGACCCCTCCGGTACCCCGGGCGGTCCCGCCGGCAAGGCGGCCGGACGGGAGGCGATCGCCCGGATGGGCGAGCCGCTGGCCTCCCTTCAGGAACGGCTGTACGCGGCGTCCACCGCCGGGGACCGTCGGCGGGTGCTGCTCGTGCTCCAGGGCATGGACACCAGCGGCAAGGGCGGCACGGTCAAACACGTGATCGGTCAGTTCAACCCGTCGGGCTGCCGGATCAGGTCGTTCAAGGCGCCGACTCCCGAGGAGCAGAACCACCCGTTCCTGTGGCGGATCATGAAGGCTCTCCCGCAACCGGGCGAGATCGGCATCTTCGACCGCTCGCACTACGAGGACGTCCTGATCGCCCGGGTCCACGAACTCGTGCCGCGCAGTCGGCTGGGCCGCCGATACGCCCAGATCAACCGGTTCGAGCAGTCCCTGGTGGAGGACGGGGTGACCGTGGTGAAGGTGTTCCTCCACCTCGGCTACGAGGAACAGCGCGAGCGGCTCCTGGCGCGTCTCGACGATCCGGACAAGCACTGGAAGTTCAGCCGGGACGACATCGAGGAGCGCCTCCTGTGGCGCGAGTACCGGCACGCCTACGAGCTGGCCCTGGAGCGTTGCTCCACCGACGCCGCGCCGTGGTTCGTCGTCCCCGCCGACCGCAAGTGGTACCGCGACTGGGCGATCAGCACCCTGCTGCTGGAGCACCTGGAGGGCCTGGCGCCCCGGTACCCGAAGGGTGACTTCGACGTGGACGAGTGCCGCAAACGACTACTTGCCACATAGTCATATATTTTGCTCATGTGACCATTTCAGTCTCAGTGCGCAACGTCGCGGCCGTGACCGCCCTGGGTGCCGCCCTCGCAGGATGCGGGGGCGGCACCGGCACGTCGAAGTCCGGCGGCGAGGCCCGTATGGGCACCCACGCGGCGACGACCCCCGCCTCCCCCTCCGCCTCCCCCGGCCTCCCGGGCTCCTCGTCGGCCCCGCGGCCCGGCGCGCCCGGCAAGGCCCCGACCATCGCCCCCGGCCCGAACGGCCTGACCCCGGTCTTCGAACGGGCGAAGCGGCAGGCCGACAAGACGGTGGCGTTGACGTTCGACGCCGACATGACCTCCGACCAGGGGCCGCGCGCCGCTTCGGGGGAACGGTTCGACAACCCCGAGCTGATCTCCACCCTGCGCACCCTCAAGGTGCCCTCGACGATCTTCATGACGGGACGCTGGGCCGAGGAGTACCCGGACCAGGCGAAGTCGATCGGCACCGACCCGAACTTCGAGATCGCGAACCACTCGTACAGCCACCACGCCTTCAAGTCCCCCTGCTACGGACTGCCCACGCTCGACGGCGCCGCCGCCCGGGCCGACGTGGACCGGGCCTTCGCCGCCTTCCGCACGGCGGGCGCCGTCAACACCGTCCCGTACTTCCGCTTCCCCGGCGGCTGTTACGACGACCAGGCGCTGCGGGCCATCGCCACGGCCAAGGTGACCGCCGTCCAGTGGGACGTGGTCAGCGGGGACGCCTTCGCCAAGGACCCCGACGCGGTGGCCGAGCAGGTGCTCGCCGGGGTCAAGCCCGGCTCGGTGGTGGTCATGCACTGCACGCGCAGCGCGGCACCGGTCACCGAGGAGGCCATCCACACGATCGTCCCGGAGCTGCGCAAACGCGGCTACCGGTTCGTGAAGGTGTCCGAGCTCATCGGGAAGTGAGCGGAACACGAGCCGGCTGCGGACGCGGGACCCGGCGCGCGGCCCGGGTCCGGGATCCCGGTTCGGGGTCCCGGTCCGGGGTCCCGCTCTCGGGTCCCGGTCCGGGGTCAGCCCGAGCAGGCGCTGCGCTGCGCCTCCTGCCACTCGCACACCGGGCACAGCACCACGCCCGGGGTCGCGACCCCGTACTCGGTGGGCTCGCCGCACTCCAGGCAGTCCGCGTAGGGCGGCCCGGCCACCACGACGGACTCGGCGGGCGCGGCCGGGGCGGGGCAGTACGAGGTCTCCTGCTGGGGCTGGTCCATGCCTTCGAGCGTACTCAGGCGCGCCGCGCGGCGACACGGCAGGCCACCGGCGGGCCGCCACTCGGGCACGCCGACGTCACGACTTCGGTTCCAGCAACTCCGCCATGCTCTTCTGCACGGTCCCGCTGGGAGCGTGGGCCAGCCCGTATCTGTCCGTCATCCGACGCAGCTCCGCAGGGGTCGGCCGACTCTTCTGGGCGTCCTCGGGCCCGATCATGGCCACCAGGTCCGATCCGAAGGGGGATTCGGATCCGGGTTCGTTCAGCACCCACCAGAGTGTGACGTAGTGCGGAGCCCTGGTGTTCTCCAGGACGGCGTTGCTGTGCGTGATGTGGGACCGGAAGCGGAAGGTGTTGACCCCCTTTTCGGCGACCCACGGCGGCGCCACCGCATCGGATCCGTACTCGTACGTCCTGGTCCAGGAACTCCGACCCGATCTCGCGTAGTTGTCGACGATCTTGGCCCGGTCCTTTCTCAGGTACGTCACGTTCGCGGTGGCGCTCATCAACTCGTAACTCGCTCCGGCCGGGAACTGGACGATCTTCTCCGTCACCGATTCCGAGCCCGGCTCCAGTACGTGCACCGGCCCCGCCCGGCCGATGAACTGGCCCTGCGCCAAGAGTTCGTACCCCTTGTTCCTGACATTCGTGTACCGCATGAGGTCCCGCTGCAGACTTCCGATGTCCTGGAGCCACTCCCGCGCTTTCCTCGGGGTCGACACGAAGGACGTCTTGCGCCCGCTCACCTGGTACAGGGAGCCGAGCACGTACACACCCACCTGACCCGTGTTCCGGGTCCGCAGGCGCACCGGCAGGCTGACGCCGGCGCCGGTCACTGTCGCCGTACCGAACTCCACGGAGTTCGTGAGCATGGCCGTCGAGGTGTAGGGCTGGTAGATCTGCGTGTACGTGAAGTTGGCGACGGCGAGGACGCCGGTGACGGCCACGCCCGCCGCGATGCCCCGGGCGTGGGGAACGTGGCTCCAGATCTCGATGCGGTGCAGCCGCCACAGGGCCCAGAGGGACCAGGGCAGGAGCAGGGCCCAGAGCCACAGGTAGTGCGTGTAGCTCCAGCCGTCGATCTGGAGGATGAGCAGGACCAGGTTCGCCAGCAGGGACACCAGGACACCCACGAGGACGAGCGCGGCGCAATACTTCGCCGTGCCGTGTCGCCGGAGGTTGATCAGGGCGACGAGGGCCGTCACCTCCAGGATCGCCGCCGCCAGGAAGACGACACCGTTGATCCTTCCCACGTACGTCAGCGCGTTCGAGACGTCCGCCGACCCGAACACGCCCAGTTCGATCGCGGTCGCGCACAGGCCGGCAGCGAGCAGGACCCATCGCACGGTACTTCTGAACGTTCCCATCCCCGCAGACTGGCCGATGCGGCCGGAGCGCCCTGTGCGCCGGTCCGTTCCGTCCGGGTGATTCGCGCGGAGGTGCTCCGGGCGGCGCCGGATCCGCCGCGAGGTGTCGCCGTCGGACCCGCGCGCCGCCCCGCCGACTCAATGTCCCGCGGCCGCCTCGGTGACCTCGCTCGGGCGGACGATGACGAAGCCCTCGCCGCTGAGCTTGAGTTGGACGGCCTCGCCGGAACCGCCGCGGATCATCGAACCGACGGACTGGGAACGGTGCAGCCCGGAGTCGAGGGAGGCGCTCCAACCGACGACCGCGTCCGTGTCGACGAACACCGGTGCATGGGCGGTGACCGGGATGACGATCGGGTTGCCGTCGCAGACGACGGCGAGCTTGCCGGTGCCGGTGAAGAGGCTGTTGAAGAGGCCCCCGCCGGTCATCCCGGCGCCCTTCATCATCTTGATCTCGTAGGACAGACCCGGGTCGAAGCACAGGACGTTGCGTCCGTTGATGGTGAGCGCGTCACCCGGCTCGAAGTCGACGATGAAGCAGTTGTTGGCCTGGTGGGCGAACCAAGCCTCGCCCTGGCCGCGTACGGACATCAGCGCGAGGCCCTCGCCGGTGACGGCGCGCTTGAGCATGCCGCCTATGCCCTGGCCCTTGCGCTCGAACTGGAGGTTGCCGCGGAACGCGACCATCGAGCCCTGGCGGGCCAGCATCTCGCCGTTGACGACGTATTTGACGGATTTGGCGTTCTGCAGGGTCATGCCGGGGACGGCTGCGGGCTGGGCCAGGTTCTCGGACGCAAAAAGATCGCTCTTCATGCGTCCGATCCTCACCCGACCGGGACCCCTGCGGCATCCTCCTGGAGGCGGAGGCCGGCAAACTTGACCGGATGAGCACCGACGACACCCAGGCCGCGCGGGGACCCGCGCGGGACGCCCTCCGGGACCCCGCCCCCACCCCCGTGCCCGCGGTCGGGGCCGACAGCCCCTTCCGGCGGGAGCACGCCACCCGCGACGAGGCCCCGCAGTTCGTGCTGCCGCTCGTCGTGCGGATCGAGAAGGCGGCGCCGCCGACGCGGACCGCCGCGCTGGAGACGGCGGCCCGCGCGGTGCTGGTGCTGCTGACGGACGAACGGGCGCACGGCGACGGCGAATGGGCCGCGGCCGTGCGGGACTGGCAGGACGCCCGGATCCGCAAGGTGGTCCGGCGGGCGCGCGGGGCGGAGTGGCGCAAGGCGGGGACCCTGCCGGGCGTGACGGTACGCGGGGAGGCGCCCCCGCGGACCTCCGCCCAGACACCGACCGCTCAGACACCGACCGCTCAGACACCGCCCGCCCAGGCGCCGCCCGCCCAGGCACCGCCGCAGGCCTCCCCCGAGGTGTCGCCCGAGGTTCTCGCGCGGGATCCCGCGCAGACGTCTCCCCCGGCGTCCCCGCTGGCGTCCCCGCAGGCTTCGTCGGAGGCCGAGGTGCGGGTCTTCCCGCCGGTGCCGCTCGACGGCTGGCCCAAGGAACTGGCCAAGCTCCAGGTGTCGGGCACCGACCTGGACGACCCGGAGCCGGTTCCCCCGGCCGCGCCCGGCGTACCGGTGCTGTGGCTCAACCCGGACCTGGACATGTCGGCCGGCAAGGCGATGGCCCAGGCCGGGCACGCCGCCCAGCTGGCGTGGTGGGAGTTGGCGCCCGCCGACCGCGCCGCGTGGCGCGACTCCGGCTTCCGGCTGGCCGTACGGACGGCCCCGCGCGAGCGGTGGGCCGAGCTGAGCGGGAGCGGGCTGCCGGTGGTCCGGGACGCCGGTTTCACCGAGATCGCGCCGGGGTCCTGCACGGTGGTGTCGGACCATCCGGCCCTGCGGGCGCGGCTGTAGGGGCGCACCGCCCGGGCCCCCCGTCCCGGCATCCGGACGCCCGCCGTCCGCGGGGAACCTCAAATGTTGCTCTGAACGTCCCCTCCTGCGGATTGGCGCGACTCCGTCGGGGCCATGACACCGGCAGAGGGACCGAGGAGAGGGGGCGGGGGACATGAAGCCCATGGCACACCTGGGGGTGGGCATCGGCTGGCGGCCGGAGATCGCGGACGCGGTGGAACGGCTGCCGGGCCTGGACTGGGTCGAGGTGGTGGCCGAGAACATCTGCCCGGGCCATCTGCCCGCCTCGCTCCACCGACTGCTGGACCGGGGCGTCCGCGTGGTCCCGCACGGGGTCTCGTTGGGCCTCGGCGGGGCCGATCGCCCCGACGCCGGGAAGCTCGCCGCGCTCGGGGAACGGGCGGTGGCCCTGGGGGCGCCGCTGGTGACCGAGCACATCGCCTTCGTACGGACCTCCTCGCCGGCGCTGGAGGCCGGACACCTGCTGCCGGTGCCGCGCACCCGCGACGCGCTGGACGTGTTGTGCGAGAACGTCCGGATCGCCCAGGACGCGCTGCCCGTGCCGCTCGCGCTGGAGAACATCGCCGCGCTGTTCTCGTGGCCCGGGGAGGAGCTGACGGAGGCCCGGTTCCTGACGGAGCTGGTGGAGCGGACGGGGGTACGGCTGCTCATCGACGTGGCGAACCTGCACACGAACCGGGTGAACCGCGGCGAGGACCCGGCGGCGGTGCTGGACGCGATCCCGCTGGACGCGCTCGCGTACGTGCACGTCGCCGGCGGCGTGGAGCGGGGCGGGGTGTGGCACGACACGCACGCGCACCCCGTGCCGCCGGTGGTGTTGGACGTGCTGGCGGAGCTCCGCCGGCGGGTCGAGCCGGCCGGCGTGCTGCTGGAACGGGACGACGACTTCCCGCCCGAGGGTGAGCTGGAGGGCGAACTGTCCGCCATCCGGGCCGTGCTGGACGGCGGCCCCGCAGACCTCGGCGCCCGCACCACCCGCACCACCCGCTCGAACAGCACCACCCAGACCCCGCCGGAGCAGACCCCGCCGGAGCAGGCGCGGACGCGGGTCGGGTTGCAGCAGGCCGCCCTGTTGTCGGCGCTGGTCGCCGGCACGCCGCTGCCCGAGGGCTTCGACCGGCAGCGGATCCGGGTGCAGGGGCGGGCGCTGGCCGCCAAGCGGGCGTCGGTCGTGGCGAAGGTGGCGCCCGAACTGCCCGCGATCCTGGGCGGGGAGGACGCGTACCGCACCGCCTTCCTCGGTTACGCGCGCCACCGCCCCATGACGGACGGGTACCGCCGGGACGCCCTGGACTTCGCCGAACACCTGTTGATCCAGGACCTGCCGGCCGACCCGGCCGCCCGCCGGCGGCTGACCCTGTGGTGGCGGGACCGGGCCGGGACGCGACCGCCGCGCCGCATCGTGCGCTGGGCCCGGACCCTGCTGGGGAGGGCCGCGTGAACGTCCTCGCCGTCGCCGTCTGGATCGGCGTCATCGTCTCCACCGTGCTGCTCCTGCGGGGGCTGCGGGCCTCGCGGCCCCGGGCCGCGGCTCCGTCCGAGCGCCTGCACGACCTGTCGGAGGCCGCGTTCATGGCGGGCGGCCCCGGCGTGGTCGTGGACAGCGCCCTCGTCGCGCTGCTCGGCGACGGCCGTCTGGTGGTCGGCGGGCCGGGCATCGTCCAGGCCCGGCCCGGCGCCCGCGCCAACGACGCCGCCGAGCGCGCGGTCCTGCTGGCGCTCCGGTCGGCCCCCTCAGGGTGGCTGTACCAGGTGCGGTACGCCGCCATGTCGGATCCGTCCGTGCAGGAGATCGGGGACGCGCTGGCCCACCGGGGGCTGCTCTCCCCGCCGGGTACGGGACGCACCTGGCGGCGGTGGGGCATCGTCCAGGCCGCCGTGTGCGGGGGGCTGCTGGTGCTGTCGCTGCCCCTCACCATCGTCTCCTGGGGCCTGGTGGCGGGCCCCCAGGTGCCGTTCGTCGTGAAGGTGTTCCCCGTCCTGGCGGCCGGGATCGTGCTCGGCGCCGTCCTGGCCAGGCGGGCCGGACGGCGGATCACCGCCCCGGGACAGGCCGCGCTCGGCGAGTTCCGGGCCCACTACCTCAACGACCACACCCCGCACGTCCAGACCGCGCTGTTCGGGCTGCGGGGCCTGCGCGACCCGTTCCTGCGCCAACAGCTGGTGCCGGCGGCCCGCAGCACCCGGCTGGCCGCGGCCCAGTCCCGGGCCAGGACCGGGCCGTACCGGTCGCACGCCTCGTCGGGGTCGGGGGACGACGTGCTGCCCGTCCTCGTGTGGTGCGCGAGCAGCGCCACCGGCACCTCGGGCTGCGGGTCCTCCGGGTCCGGCTCCGGCTGTGGTGGCGGTGGCGGTGGCGGTGGCGGTGGTGCGAGCTGCTCCGGCGGCGGCTCGGGCTGTGGGTCCTCCGGGTCCGGCTGCGGCGGGGGCGGCGGCGGTTCGAGCTGCTCGTCCTCGTCGGGTTCGAGCTGCTCGTCGTCGTCGAGTTCCAGTTGCAGCAGTTCGTCCGGGTCCAGTTGCTCCAGCAGCTCCTGACGACCCGATCGACGGCGCACCCCGTACGGCAAGCGGGGGGCGCCGGGCGCGGCAACGGGGGCACGGGACCCGACACCGGCGGGTGATCCTTTACAGGGGGCGCGCGACGGCATCTGATCGGACCAGCCGATGAGATGAAGGGGCCGCCATGCGGACGACGCTCGCACGCCACGGGGCCGCCGCCGCGGTGGCACTCTCCCTCGTCCTGGCCGCACCCGCGCCGGCCCCGGCCGCCGGGTCGGCCCCGCCCCTCGGTGGGGATCCGGCCGCGGCGGCCGGCGCCGCGCTCGTCGCCGGGCGCGCCTCCCGCAGCCCCCTCGTCTTCCGCACCTGTCCCGCCGTCGAGGAGCTGTCCGACCCGGTCCGCTGCGCCTCCCTTCGGGTGCCGCTCGACTACGCCCGCCCCGACGGCCCGCAGATCTCCCTCACCGTCGGCCGGGCCGCCGCCACCGGCCGGGCGAAGGCCCCCCGACAGGGTTCGCTGGTCTTCAACCCCGGCGGCCCGGGCGGCTCCGGGATGTCCTTCCCCCTCGTCGCCGGGCTGCCCGCCTGGAGGCGACTCGCCGCCGCCTACGACCTGGTCGGCTACGCCCCGCGCGGTGTCGGCCGGTCCGCCCCGCTGTCCTGTCGGGGACCCGGCGGGCGGCCGGAGGGCCCCACCCGGGTGCCGGTCGAGCCCTCGGCGGCCTACAAGGCGGAACGCCTCGCCGCCGCCCGGTCCTACGCCCGGGGATGCGCGCTCCGCTCCGGCGAGGCCCTGCGGCACTACACGACGCTGAACAACGTCCGGGACCTGCACGTGCTCCGCGCCGCGCTCGGCGACCGGAAGCTGACCTTCCTGGGCGCCTCGTACGGCACCTACCTGGGGGCGGTCTACGCCACCCTGTACCCGGAGCACGTCCGGCGGATGGTCTTCGACTCGGCGGTCGACCCGGACCCGCGCCGCGTCTGGTACCGCAACAACCTCGACCAGGCCCTCGGCTTCGAGCGGCGCTGGTACGACTTCCGCGCCTGGGTGGCCCGGCACCACGCCACCTACCGGTTGGGCGCCACCCCCGAGGCCGTGCGGGCGAGTTGGGAGCGGGTGCGCGGCGCGGTGGCCCGGGTGCCCGCCGGCGGGGTGGTCGGGACCGGCGAGTTGCAGTCCGCGTTCCTGCGGGCCGCGTACTACGACGACGTCTGGCCGGACCGGGCGGCCGCCCTGGCGGCCTTCCTGCGGGGCGACCCCGGCCCGCTCGTGGAGCAGGCCGGACCGGACCCCGACCAGGCCTCGGCCGCCGGGGCGCGGAACGCGACGGCCGTGTACACGGCGGTGTTGTGCAACGACGCCTCCTGGCCCGCCGATTGGGCGACCTGGGACCGTGACCACACGGAGCTGGCGCGCCGGGCGCCCTTCGAGACCTGGGCGAACGCGTTCCTGAACCTGCCGTGCGCGAACTGGCCGGTACGGGAGCGGCAACAGCCGGTGGAGGTGGGCGAGCGCCCGGGCTCCCGGCTCCCGCGGACCCTGATCGTCGCGGCGGAGCGGGACGGGGCCACTCCCCATGCGGGGGCTCTGGAGCTGCAACGGCGGCTCGGCGCGCGGGCCGCCCTGGTCACGGAGCTGGGCGCGGGCGCCCACGGGGTGGCCGGCGGTCGCAACGAGTGCGTCGACGCCCATGTGGAGCGGTACTTGCTGAGGGGTGAGACCCGGGGTTGGCGTCGCACGTGCGCGCCGCATCCGGAGCCCGCACCGGTGTCGCTGGACGACCGGGCAACACGTGCCCCGGGGAATGCTCCCAGGGCCCTGCTGCCGCCTGTCGTCTGAACTTCCGGGCGGATCTCCGGCTGCGTCGATTCGGGGGCAGGGCCTCCCGATCCACCGGAGGCCCGCCCCTGTGTCAGGGGTGCGCTCCTCCGGTTCCTTCCCCCCAGGGGAGGTCTCAGGCGAGCCCGGCCACCAGATCGGCGACGGACTTGCGGCGTCCGGTGTAGAAGGGGACTTCCTCACGGACGTGCATACGGGCCTCGGAGGCACGCAGATGACGCATGAGGTCGACGATGCGGTACAGCTCGTCGGCCTCGAAGGCCAGCATCCACTCGTAGTCGCCCAGCGAGAAGGACGCGACGGTGTTGGCACGCACGTCCGGGTAGCCGCGCGCCATCATGCCGTGGTCCTTGAGCATGCGGCGACGGTCCTCGTCGGGCAGCAGGTACCAGTCGTACGAGCGCACGAAGGGGTACACGCTGACGTAGTCGCGCGGGTTCTCGTCGGCCAGGAACGCCGGGATGTGCGACTTGTTGAACTCGGCCGGGCGGTGCAGGGCCATGTTCGACCAGACCGGCTCCAGGGCGCGGCCCAGCCGGGTGCGGCGGAACAGGTTGTACGCGGTCTGCAGCTCGTCGGAGGTTTCCGCGTGCCACCAGATCATGACGTCGGCGTCGGCGCGCAGGCCGGAGACGTCATAGGTGCCGCGGACGGTGATGTCCTTGGCGGCCAGCTGGTCGAACAGCTCCTGGACCTCGTCGGCGAAACCGGCGCGGTCCTCGGGCAGGACGTCCTTCAGCTTGAAGACGGACCACAGGGTGTAGCGAATGACCTCGTTCAGGTCCTTCGCCTTCTTCCCCGCGTTGGGAATCTTCTCTGGTGCAGTCATGTGCCTATTGTCCCGTGTGCTGATCAGTGGTCTTCGCCAGGGGTCCCGAACGCGTTCGAAGTCCCGCGAGCACGGTGTCCGCGGCCTTGCCGGCGCTCGCGACACAGGCCGGGATGCCGACCCCGTCGTACAGCGCGCCGCACACCGCGAGGCCCGGCAGGGCGCTCACGGCGGCCCGGATCCGGGCGACCCGGTCGAGGTGGCCCACCGGGTACTGCGGCAGTCCGGCGTCCCAGCGGGTGACGGTGGAGGCGACGGGCCGGGCCGCGAGGCCCACGGCGGCGCCGAGGTCGCCCAGCGAGACCTCCATCAGGTCGGCGTCGTCGCGCGCCAGGTCGCCCTCGTCGCCGTGCCGGCCCACGGAGGTCCGCAGCAGGAACAGGTCCGGATCGGCCCCGGCCCACGCCCACTTGTTGGAGGAGAAGGTGGAGGCCTTGATGGTCCGGCCGTCCACGGGCGGTACGAGGAAGCCGCTGGCGCCGCCGTCGGCGATCGCGGCCGGCAGGTCGGAGCGCCGGAAGGCCATCGTGACCAGGGCCATGGAGGCGTAATCGACGTCACGCAGTTCGACGGCCGCGGTGGGCGCGAGGTCGTCGAGCAGTCGGGCGGCGGCGCCGGCCGGGACGGCCAGGACCACGCCGTCGGCCTCGATGACCTCGGATCCGGCGGCCACCCGCCAGCCTTCGGGCGTACGGACGATCTCGCGCACGGGGGTGTCGAGCGAGATCCGCGCCCCGGCGGCGCGGCACGCGTCGGCCACGGCGAGCGGGAGCCGTCCGATGCCGCCCTCGATGCCGGCGAAGACCGGTCCGGCCGGGCCGGGTCGGGCCTGCGCCCGGCGCTGGATCTCCCGCACCCCGTCGCCGAGCAGCGCGTGGGCGCGGGCCGCCTCGAAGAGCTGGGGGACGGCGGCGCGCATCGAGATGCGGTAGGCGTCGCCCGCGTAGACCCCGCCGAGAAGGGGTTCCACCAGCCGGTCGACGACCTCGCGACCGAGGCGCGCGGCGACGTACTCGCCGACGGCCACGTCCTCGCCGATCTCGGTGGGTGGCAGCGCGTGCTCGGCCTCGACCCGAGCCAGGCCCTCGGCGGAGAGCACCCCGGAGGCGGCGAGGGGACCCACGTCGCCGGGCACGCCCATGACGTGGCCGCGCGGCATGGGACGCAGCGCGCCCCGGGTCCACAGGTGGGCGGTGGCGGTGGCGGGAGGCTGGAGGGCCTCGCCGAGCCCGACGGCACGGGCGAGGTCGACCGCCTCGGGACGGCGGGCGAGCACCGATTCGGCGCCGAGGTCGACGGGCAGGCCCGCGAGTTCGCCGGCGCGCAGTTTGCCGCCGAGGCGCGGGCCGGCCTCCAGGAGGGTGACGCGGAGCCCGTCGGCGAGGAGTCGGTGGACCGCCGCGAGGCCCGCGATACCGCCGCCGATGACGACGACGTGACCGGTGGGGGCCGGTCGATCCGTACGCGTGTCCGCTTCGTGCATGGACACATCGTCTCAGATCGATCAACGAGGCCGGACCGTGACCGCATCGGGATCACCTCGGGACCGAGGAAGCGAAACCCGCGGCCGGACCCTGGACGTCGAACGGGCAACGACGGCCGAACCTCGGGGGTATCACTGATGGGCACCACACCCGGCACCACGCACGGACACGGCACGGCCGGCCACCGCACGACCCGCCGGCGCGCGGCCGGGAACCGCACGGCGGCGACCCTGGCCGCCCTCTCCCTGGCCGGGACCCTCGCGCTCACCGGCTGCTCGGCCTCCTCCGGCGACGAGGCCCGGTCCTCGTCCGCCGACAAGGCCGCGGCCGGCCCGCGCGAGGCCGCCCCCCAGCAGGGCGCGGCCCAGGGCAAGCCCGGGGCGGCGGCCCCCTCGGCGGGGGCGGACGCGGGTCGGGAGCCGGTGACGGTCCGCCCGCACATCATCCGTACGGCGACCCTGGCGATCGAGACGACGAACGCGCAGAAGGCGCTCTCCGCCGCGCGCACGGCGGCCGAGAACGCGGGCGGGTACGTCGGCAACGAGTCCACGCGGCGCGACGACGACGGCCGCATGACCTCGTCGGTGACCCTGCGGGTGCCGGGCGAGCGCTTCGACTCCGTCCTGGGCGCGCTGGAGGGCGGCGGGAAGCTGCTGAACCGGAAGGTCGAGGCGCAGGACGTGACGGAGAAGGTCGCGGACGTCGACAGCCGGGTCCGGTCCCAGCAGGCCAGCGTGGCGCGGGTGCGGGAGATGATGGAGAAGGCCTCGGCGCTCTCCGACGTGGTCATGCTGGAGAGCGAGTTGAGCCGGCGTCAGTCCGACCTGGAGTCGCTGCTGGCCCAGCAGTCCGCGCTGAAGGACCGGACCGCGCTCGGCACGATCACCCTGGAGGTCTCCGAGCCGGCCACGAAGCGGGCGGCCCCGGAGAAGAAGGAGAAGGACGAGCCGGCGTTCACGGACGCCCTGCGCGGCGGCTGGGACGTCTTCACGACGCTGGTGCGGTACCTGGCCCTGGCGGTGGGCGCCGTCCTGCCGTTCGCCCTGGCGGCCGCGCTGGTGGTGGCGGGCGTGCGGGTGTACCGCAGGTTCCGCCCGGCGACGCCGAAGACGGGCCTGACCCGGAAGTGGGCGACGGTGCCGGGGCAGCCGTCTCGGTCCGCGGACTCCCGCGGGGCGGCCGACTCCGACGCCGGGGTCGACTCCGACCGCTGAGGGAACACCCTTTCGGGCGGCGGCCCGTAGCGTGTCCCCCACCTGACGGCGGCGGTGGAGGACGGTGCGGACGATGGCGGCGGAACGACTGGTGGTGATCGGCGGCGACGCGGCGGGGATGTCCGCCGCGTCGCAGGCCCGGCGGCTGAGGGGCCCGGCGGAGCTGGAGATCACCGCCTTCGAGCGGGGGCACTTCACCTCGTACTCCGCGTGCGGGATCCCCTACTGGGTCGGCGGACAGGTCGCCGGCCGGGACGAGTTGATCGCCCGCACCCCCGAGGAGCACCGCGCGCGGGACATCGACCTGCGCACCCGCACCGAGGTCGTGGGGCTGGACCTCGCGGGCCGGCGCGTGCGTGCCCGGGACCTCGATTCGGGCGCCGAGTCCTGGACGGCGTACGACAAGCTGGTCCTGGCGACGGGCGCCCGTCCGATCCGACCCCGGCTGCCCGGCATCGGCGCGCACGGGGTCCACGGCGTCCAGTCCCTGGACGACGGGCAACGTCTGATGGACGACCTGGAACGTACGCGGGGCCGCCGGGCGGTCGTGGTCGGCGCGGGCTACATCGGCGTCGAGATGGCGGAGGCGTTGGTCGGTCGGGGTTTCGAGGTCACCGTCCTGCACCGGGGCGAACAGCCGATGGTCACCCTGGACCCGGACATGGGCGGCCTCGTGCACACCGCGATGAACGGCATGGGCATCCGTACGGTGTCCCGCGCCGAGGTGACGGCGGTCCTCACGGACGAGGAGGGTCGCGCGCGCGGTGTGGCCACGGCGGCGGGGGACGAGTACCCGGCCGACGTGGTGGTCCTGGGCATGGGCGTGGAGCCCAGAACGGCCCTGGCCCGCGCGGCGGGCCTCCCCCTGGGCGAGTCGGGCGGTCTGCTGACGGACCTCTCGATGCGGGTCCGCGGCCACGAGGACGTCTGGGCGGGCGGTGACTGCGTGGAGGTCCTGGACCTGGTGGCGGGTCGCTCGCGGCACATCCCCCTGGGCACCCACGCCAACAAGCACGGTCAGGTCATCGGCTCGAACGTGGGGGGCGGCTACGCCACCTTCCCCGGGGTGGTCGGCACCGCGGTGAGCAAGGTGTGCGACCTGGAGATCGCCCGCACGGGGCTGCGCGAACGCGACGCGCGGGAGGCGGGGCTGCGCTTCGTGACGGCGACGATCCGCTCCACCAACACCGCGGGCTACTACCCGGGCGCGACCGGGATGACGGTGAAGATGCTGGCGGAACGCCGCACGGGCCGGCTGCTGGGCGTGCAGATCGTCGGCGGGGCCGGCGCCGCGAAGCGGGTCGACATCGCGGCGGTCGCCCTCACGGCCGGCATGACGGTGGACCAGGTCGTCTCCCTGGACCTGGGCTACGCCCCACCGTTCTCCCCGGTCTGGGACCCGATCCTGGTGGCGGCCCGCAAGGCCGTCACCGCGGTCCGCTCGGCGGGGGTCTGAAACCGCGCGAGCCGCTTCCCGGGGCCGTGGGCCCGGGGAAGCGGCTCGGCGGGGGACCGGCTAGCGCGCCGTCCGCGTGTGGACGTACTCCACCAGGCGGGTCAGCGCGTCGGGGTCCGTGGTCGGCAGGACGCCGTGACCGAGGTTGAAGACGTGGCCCTCCAGGCCGGCGGCGGCGTCCAGGACCTCACGGGTCTTGGCCTCCACGGCCTGCGGGGTGGAGAAGAGGACGGCCGGGTCCAGGTTGCCCTGGAGCGCCTTGCCGGGGCCGACGCGACGCACGGCCTCGTTCAGCGGGACCCGGTAGTCGACGCCCATGACGTCCGCGCCGGCCTCGCCCATCAGGTCGAGCAGCTCGCCCGTGCCCACGCCGAAGTGGATGCGCGGGACCCCGTACGAGGCCACGGACTCCAGGACCTTCGCCGACGCCGGCATCACCGAGCGCCGGTAGTCCGCGGGGGCCAGCGCGCCGACCCAGGAGTCGAAGAGCTGGACGGCGGAGGCGCCGGCCTCGATCTGGACCTTGAGGAAGGCGGAGGTGATCTCGGCGAGGCGGTCCAGCAGGTCGGCCCAGAGCTGCGGGTCCCCGTACATCAGGGCCTTGGTGTGCTCGTGGTTCTTCGAGGGGCCGCCCTCGACGAGGTAGCTCGCGAGGGTGAAAGGCGCGCCGGCGAAGCCGATCAACGGCGTGGAGCCCAATTCACCCGTGAGCATGCCGATCGCCTCGGTGACGTACGAGACGTCCTCCGGAGTGAGGTCGCGCAGCTGTGCGAGGTCCTCGCGGCGGCGGATCGGCTGGGCGACGACGGGGCCGATGCCCGGCTTGATGTCGAGGTCGACGCCGATCGCCTTGAGCGGGACCACGATGTCGGAGAAGAAGATCGCGGCGTCCACGCCGTGCCGCCGCACGGGCTGCATGGTGATCTCGGTGACCAGGTCGGGCCGCATGCAGGACTCCAGCATCTGCGTGCCCTCGCGCAGCTTGCGGTACTCCGGCAGCGAGCGCCCCGCCTGCCGCATGAACCACACCGGGGTGTGCGGAACCGGCTCCCGCCGGCACGCCTTCAAGAAGGCGGAATCGTACGTCTGACTCGGCTGGCCCTTGGGGCGGTCGTTGGCGCTCACGACTCAAATCCTCGCACGTACGAAGAAGTGCCCGACCCGGCGCGGGTGTCCCTGCGCCGTCCGGCCGCTCGTTCCGCCTAGTCTTCCCCGCATGGCTGCGGCTCAGGGACGATTTTCAGATGGCGCTGACGGTGTGGACAGCGCGAAGGAGAGCTCCGTCCCGCTCCCGTTCCGGCGGGCGGTCGACGGCTTGAAGAAGGCGCGGCTGCGGCAGGGGATCGAGATCGACCCCACGAAGCCGCCGCAGAGACTTGCCCCGTACGCCTACGCGCTGGAGGCGGCGGTCGTCGACGGCGAGGACGATCTGGCCGACGGCCGGCTGATCCTGCTGCACGATCCGTCCGGGCACGACGCCTGGCAGGGCACCTTCCGCCTGGTGACGCTGGTACGGGCGGAACTGGAGCCGGAGATGGCCGCGGACCCGCTCCTGCCCGAGGTGTGCTGGTCCTGGCTGACGGGGGCCCTGGACGCGCGCGGGCTGACGTACGGGGAGCCCAGCGGGACGGTGACCATGGCGAGCTCGCACTATTTCGGCGGGCTCTCGGAGCGGCGGCCGGCCACCCAGATCGAGATCAGGGCCTCGTGGACGCCGCGCGAGGGGGTGGGCGGGGTGCCGGACACCTCGGCCCATCTGTCGGCCTGGTGCGAGCTGCTGTGTCAAATCGCGGGGCTGCCGCCGATCGGGCCCACGGACACCGTCACCGGTGTGGTCTCCCTGCCACAGCGGCGCGGTCCGCACCACCCGTAGTCAAGGGGCCGCTCGGCCGCACCGCGCGCCCCTCCCGGGGACTCCCCGGGAGGGGGGCGCCGGGTCGGACCGACCGATCGAGCCCGCATCGGAGTGCCAGAACGTGCATTCGTTGCGGGCTTCTGATCATCCATTGATCGATCGTGCGTCCGAATTGCCCGAATTGTTACTCACCAAATCGTGATCATTCCCTAAAGCCGGGCGGGTGACGTGCCGAAGGAGTCAATGACCATCAGCACGGAGCGCACCGGCTTCCTTCCCCCGGCCGAGACGTTTCCGCCACTCCCCCAGGAGGCCTAGGTGTCCGTTCTTCTCGAGCAGCCCGCAAGCCTGGTCGCCTACCGCCCGAACAAGCCGACGGCCATGGTCGTCGTGGCCGACCCGCGCGTCCGTTCCACCGTGACCCGCCATCTGTGGGCCCTCGGAGTACGTGATGTGATCGAGGCGTCGTCCATCGCGGAGGCCCGCCCCCGCGTCGGCAGCCCGCGCGACATCTGCGTGGCCGACGTACACCTGCCCGACGGTTCCGGTCTCACCCTGCTCTCCGAGACCCGCGCCGCCGGCTGGCCGAACGGCCTGGCCCTGTCCGCCGCCGATGACATCGGCGCCGTGCGCAACGCCCTCGCGGGCGGCGTGAAGGGCTACGTCGTCACCGGCACCCGGACCAACATCGGACTCCCCACCCGGCCCGGCGCCGCCCCCATCGGTGCCGCCGCCGCCCGCATGCACCGCCGCCCCCCGGGTGCCCCGAGCCACCCGGGCGGCTACCGAGAGCTCTCCGGCCGCGAGGTCGAGGTCCTGCGCCTCGTCGCGGAGGGCCAGTCCAACAAGGCCATCGGCGTCTCGATGGGCCTGTCCGCACTGACCGTGAAGTCCCACCTCGCCCGGATCGCCCGCAAGCTGGGCACCGGCGACCGGGCCGGGATGGTCGCCGTCGCCCTGCGGACCGGAATCATCCACTGACCGCGCCCGGTGGCTCCCGGGGGACGTCCCGGGAAGACCGCCGGGACCCGTTCGCGCCGCACCCCGTCCCCTCCCTCCCGCCGCTCCCCGTCCCCACCCCGTCCCACCCTCGCGCCCGTCGCCGGAACGTTCCGGCGACGGGCGCGCCACATCCACGGATACCCTTGACCGGTGACCGACGCCCAAGAGACCGCAGCACACCTGCGCACCACCACCGGGGGCGGCCCCCCGGACGAAGAGGTTTCGTCCGATGGGTTGCCCGTTCCCTTGCTGGAGCCCCGCGAGGGCATCCCCCCGGTGGTCGCCGACGCGGAGTCCCTCGCCGAGGTGGTCGCGGCCTTCGCCGCGGGCACCGGCCCCGTCGCCGTCGACGCCGAGCGCGCCTCCGGCTACCGCTACGGGCAGCGCGCCTATCTGGTGCAGCTGCGCCGCGAAGGCGCGGGATCGGCGCTGATCGACCCGGTCGGCTGCCCCGACCTCTCCAGCCTGGGCGAGGCGCTGTCCGGGACCGAGTGGATCCTGCACGCCGCCACCCAGGACCTGCCGTGCCTGCGTGACATAGGCATGGCCCCCACCTCTTTGTTCGACACCGAACTGGCGGGCCGCCTGGCGGGCTTCCCCCGGGTCGGACTCGGCGCGATGGTCGAGAGCGTGCTCGGCTACACGCTGGAGAAGGGCCACTCCGCCGTCGACTGGTCCACCCGTCCCCTCCCGGAGCCGTGGCTGCGCTACGCCGCGCTCGACGTGGAACTGCTGGTGGACCTGCGCGACGCCCTGGAGAAGGAACTGGACCGGCAGGGCAAGCTGGACTGGGCCCACCAGGAGTTCGACGCCATCGCCTCCGCCCCGCCCGCGCCCCCCCGCAAGGACCCGTGGCGCCGCACCTCCGGCATGCACAAGGTGCGCCGGCGCCGGCAGATGGCCGTCGTACGGGAACTGTGGGAGTCCCGCGACCGGATCGCGCAGCGGCGGGACGTGTCGCCCGGCAAGGTGCTGGGGGACACGGCGATCGTCGAGGCCGCCCTGGCCATGCCGCTCAACGCGAGCGCGCTGTCCGCCCTCCCCGGCTACGGGCAGCGGATGGG
Organism: Streptomyces sp. NPDC102278; assembly: GCF_044766345.1. Taxonomy (NCBI): domain Bacteria; kingdom Bacillati; phylum Actinomycetota; class Actinomycetes; order Kitasatosporales; family Streptomycetaceae; genus Streptomyces; species Streptomyces sp. NPDC102278. The sequence continues at coordinate 66,463 of NZ_JBIWLV010000013.1, forward strand.
CCGGCGCCAGTTGGAACAGTGGATGGCCGCCGTGGACCGGGCCAAGGCGCTGCCCGAGAACGAACTGCCGCAGCCGGGCGCCACCCCGGCCGGCCCGCCGCCGCCGCGCTCCTGGGCGGACAAGGACCCGGCCGCGGCCGCCAGGCTCTCGGCGGCCCGGACCGCCGTCACGGCGCTGGCCGAGGGGCTGAACCTGCCCCAGGAGAACCTGATCACCCCCGACACGGTCCGCAGGCTGTGCTGGGAGCCGCCGCAGCGTCTGGAGGCGGACACGGTGTCGCAGGCCCTGGCGGCCCACGGCGCCCGCCCCTGGCAGATCGAGCAGGTCACCCCGGCGCTGGTCGAGGCGCTCGCCGCCACCGACTGACCCCCTCCACCCCACAGGAAGCCCCCCGGCCCCCCGGCCGGAGGGCTTCCCGCGTCCCCGCCGCCGAGGGAGGCCGGCCGTGGGAGTGTGACCTTCGCCGCTCCTCACGGAGAGGGTGTGCACATTGGTTACCCGCAAGTAGCATGGGGCAGGTGAGCGGGCGCTCAGCAAACAACGCGACCGCGCCCCCGCGCAGCAGCGCACACCCGCACCTGGAGGAGAGCCAACGTGCCTCGTACCGTCAGGGACGTCGTCTTCGTCGACGGCGTCCGCACCCCGTTCGGCAAGGCGGGCCCCAAGGGCATCTACAACGGGACCCGCGCCGACGATCTCGTCGTCAAGGCGATCCGGGAGCTGCTGCGCCGCAACCCGGACCTGGACCCCGCGAAGATCGACGAGGTCGCCATCGCCGCGACCACGCAGATCGGTGACCAGGGTCTGACCCTGGGCCGCACCGCCGGCATCCTGGCGGGCCTCCCGCAGTCCGTGCCCGGCTACTCCATCGACCGCATGTGCGCCGGCGCGTTGACCGCCGTGACCGCCGTCGCGGGCGGCGTGGCCTTCGGCGCGTACGACGTCGCCCTCGCCGGCGGCGTCGAGCACATGGGCCGTCACCCCATGGGTGAGGGCGTCGACCCGAACCCGCGCTTCGTCTCCGAGAAGCTGGTCGACGAGTCCGCCCTGTTCATGGGCATGACCGCCGAGAACCTGCACGACCGGTACCCGACGATCACCAAGCTCCGCGCCGACGAGTACGCCGTGCGCTCGCAGGAGAAGGCCGCCAAGGCGTACGCCGACGGCAAGATCCAGCAGGACCTGGTCCCGATCTCGGTGCGCAACACCAACGAGGCCGCCGGCGAGACGGGCTGGGGCCTGGTCACCACCGACGAGCCGATGCGTCCGGGCACCACGCTGGAGAACCTGGCCGGCCTGAAGACCCCGTTCCGTACCCACGGCCGGGTCACCGCGGGCAACGCCGCCGGTCTCAACGACGGCGCCACCGCCGCGATCATCGCGTCCGAGGACTTCGCCCGGGAGAACAACCTCCCGGTCAAGATGCGCCTGGTCGCGTACTCCTTCGCCGGTGTCGAGCCGGAGGTCATGGGTTACGGCCCGATCCCGGCCACCGAGAAGGCCCTGGCGCAGGCCGGCCTGACGATCGACGACATCGGTCTCTTCGAGATCAACGAGGCCTTCGCGGTCCAGGTCCTCGCGTTCCTGGAGCACTACGGCATCGCCGACGACGACTCCCGCGTGAACCAGTACGGCGGCGCCATCGCCTTCGGCCACCCGCTCGCCTCCTCCGGCGTCCGTCTGATGACGCAGCTGGCCCGCCAGTTCGAGGAGCAGCCGCACGTCCGCTACGGCCTGACCACCATGTGCGTCGGCTTCGGCATGGGCGCCACGGTCATCTGGGAGAACCCGAACTTCAACGCCGAGGGAGACTCCAAGTGAGCACCACCGCTGAGCTCCTGAAGGGCGCGGCCGAGCTGTTCCCGGACGAGGTCGTCACGTCCGCGCACGTCCGTCACCTGGACCTGCCGTTCGGCGCCGGGCGCTTCGCGCTCATCACGCTGGACAACGGCTTCGACCACACCAAGCCGACCACCTTCGGCCCCCAGTCCCTCGCCAACCTGAACGCGGCGATCGACCAGGTCGAGCAGGAGGCCCTCGCGGGCTCCATCGTCGGCGCGGGCATCACCGGCAAGCCGTTCATCTTCGCGGTCGGCGCCGACCTCAAGGGTGTCGAGCTGCTCAAGAAGCACGACGACGCGCTCGCCATCGGCAAGGGCGGCCACGACGTCTTCAAGCGCCTGTCGGCGCTGGCCGTCCCGTCCTTCGCGTACTACAACGGCGCGGCCATGGGCGGCGGTGTCGAGGTCGGTCTGCACTGCACCTACCGCACCGTCTCCAAGGCCATCCCGGCCTTCTCGCTGCCCGAGGTCTTCCTCGGCCTGGTACCGGGCTGGGGCGGCTGCGCCCTGCTGCCGAACCTGATCGGCGCGGACCGCGCGGTCTCGGTGATCATCGAGAACTCGCTGAACCAGAACCGCCAGCTCAAGGGCAAGCAGGTCTTCGAACTGGGCATCGCCGACGCCCTGTTCGAGGGTGCCGACTTCCTGGAGCAGTCGCTGATCTGGACGGCGAACGTCCTGAACGGCGCCACCGAGGTCGTACGGGCCGACGTGGACCGCGGCGAGGGCTGGGACGCGGCGGTCGCTCGCGGCCGCGGGATCGCGGACTCCAAGGTGCACGGTGCGGCCCCGGCCGCCTACCGGGCGCTGGAGATCATCGAGGCGGCCAAGGACGGCGACCTGCAGAAGGGCTTCGACGCCGAGGACGCGGCCCTGGCCGACCTCATCATGGGCGGCGAACTGCGCTCCGGCATCTACGCCTTCAACCTGGTCCAGAAGCGCGCCAAGCGCCCGGCCGGCGCCCCGGACAAGTCGCTGGCCCGTCCGGTCACCAAGGTCGGCGTCGTCGGCGCGGGTCTGATGGCCTCGCAGCTGGCGCTGCTCTTCCTGCGTCGCCTGGAGGTGCCGGTGGTCCTCACCGACATCGACCAGGAGCGCGTGGACAAGGGCGTGGGCTACGTCCACGCCGAGATCCAGAAGCTGCTCGGCAAGGGCCGCATCAACCAGGACAAGGCCAACCGCCTGACCGCCCTGGTGAGCGGTGTCCTGGACAAGGCCGAGGGCTTCGCGGACGCGGACTTCATCATCGAGGCCGTGTTCGAGGAGATGTCCGTCAAGCAGAAGGTGTTCGCGGAGGTCGAGGCGGTCGCCCCGGCGCACGCGATCCTCGCCACCAACACCTCCTCGCTGTCGGTCTCCGAGATGGCCTCGAAGCTCCGGCACCCGGAGCGCGTGGTCGGCTTCCACTTCTTCAACCCGGTCGCGATCCTCCCGCTGCTGGAGATCGTCCGCGGTGAGCAGACCGACGACGCCTCGCTGGCCACGGCCTTCGGTGTCGCGCGGAAGCTGAAGAAGACCGCGGTCCTCACCAAGGACGCCCCGGCGTTCGTGGTGAACCGCATCCTGACCCGCTTCATGGGCGAGATCCAGAACGTCATCGACGAGGGCACCCCGGTGGCCACCGCCGAGAAGGCGATCGAGCCGCTCGGCCTGCCGATGTCCCCGCTGGTGCTGCTGGAGCTCGTGGGTCCGGCCATCGGCCTGCACGTCTCCGAGACCCTGAACCGCGCCTTCCCGGAGCGCTTCACCGTCTCCCCCAACCTCAAGCGGGTCGTCGAGGCGGGCAAGCGCGGCTTCTACGTCTACAACGCGGAGAACGGCTTCAAGCCGGAGCTCGACCCCGAGGTCGCCGCGCTCCTGGTCCAGGGCGACAGCGTCCTGACCGAGGAGCAGGTCCGCGACCGCGTCCTGGACGCGGTGGCGCAGGAGATCGGTCTGATGCTGGAGGAGGGTGTCGTGGCCGAGGCCCAGGACATCGACCTCTGCCTCATCACCGGCGCCGGCTGGCCCTTCCACCTGGGCGGCGTGACGCCGTACCTGGACCGTGAGGGCGTCTCGGAGCGGGTGAACGGCAAGAAGTTCCTCGCCCCGGGTCTGGCGAGCATCCCCGTCTGACCCTCGGCCGTCGTCGACGTGTCGAACGGACGCCCGTCCCCCGAGCGGGGGCGGGCGTCCGCCGTTTCCGGCGTCCGCGCCGGTGGGGGCGGGGCCCTGCGGGGGCGTGTGCGCGGTCTTGCGCGGGGGCGGCGGCGCCGGCCCGCGCGGGGGCCGGCAGAATATCGGCATGGCGGATGACACGATACTTTTCAGCCGCCGGACCCTGATGTTCGGCGGTGGCGCGGTCGCCGCCGGGTTGGCCGCGGCCGGTCTGACGTGGGCGCTCGCACCGGAACCGGACGAGCCCGCCCGGGAGGAACCCGACCCCCAGCCGACGGCCGGCGACTTCGACATGCGGACTGGCGCCGAACTGCTGGCGGCGACGCCGCTATTCAATACGACGGGTCCGCAGTCGTTCGCCTTCGACGATGCCAACGGTTTGGTCTATACCCTTCAGACCATTCAAAGCGGCATTCAACTGGAGGACGAGTCGGCGCCGCTCACTTCCGGCGACCGAAAGACCGCCGGCGATATGTGCCTGACCCGGCTGAGCAGTACGGGAATATCCCTCGGGCACATGTATCTGCGCGGCTTCGGCCACGGGATTTCCTTCGGCGTCGAGCCCGTAGGGAAGCACACCTACATTTGGGTGGAGAGCAGGCCCGACGAGGACAGCGGCTACGGGACCGCGGTCGCCCGCGTGTTGTTCGACGACGGTGGCGTGGTCGACGGGTCCGACCGGCGGGTTCCGCACTACGATCCGGTCCCGGGCGCGTCCGACGTGTCCCCCGCGCTCGACCTGGCCGGTGGGCGCGTGCTGGTGAGCCACGAGATCGACGGGGAGCACCGGCTCTCCGTGTACCGGATGGCGGACTTCCTCGCCGGCCGCTTCGACCCCGTGCACGTCGTGCGGGCCGGTGTGCAGGTGAAGGAAGAGGAGTGGTTCCAGGGCTGCGCCCTGCACGGGAACTTCGTCTACATCCTCACCGGCCGCCCGTACACGACCAAGGACGGGAACAATCCCCGGAAGTCCGGCGGGAACACGCACGTCTCGGCGATCGACGTCCGTACGGGCCGGGCCCAGGGTCGACACAAAGTGACTGTGGCACCGGATCTGCCCTTCCGGGAGCCGGAGGGAATGGCGATCGGCACCGCGGATTCCCGCCCCGCTTTGTGCGTGGGCTTTTCCGTCAAGGCCGAGGACCGGCGCGAGCTGACGGTGTATCGCTTTACAGGGTGAGCAATCGGACCTTGGGGGACGAAGGCCACACGTGCGCCCACAAGGGCCACCAACCATTGGCCCGAGCGTCACCTCGTGTTCTTAACTCCTCCATACGGCTGCTTATACTACTGCGACACTTCCGCCGAATCTCAACACCTCCACGGGGAGGCCTCCCACGATGGGCCCCAAACGACTGCACGCCTTCACGGGCGTTCTGATCAGCGCCGGGCTCATCCTCAGCTTCCTCGGGATGATGGCGGCGGTGGCGACCGTCTCCCTGCCGATGTTCGCGTACTGCGCGGCCCTCAGCTACGCGGCCGACCTGATGCTCCACACCACGGAGTCGACGACCCTGGAGCGGCTGCGCGATTCGCGTTTCGGCCTGACCATGCGCTTCCTGATCCGGCAGTTCCTGCTGCTGGGCCTGTGCGGGGCGATCGCCGACATCGAGTCGTTCGTGGCGCAGATGACGACCATCGGCCTGCTCCTCCTGTTCATCCTGCAACTCGCCTACGGCGCGCTCCTCAAGCACGTCCGCAAGCAGCGCAACGAACTGCCGTTCACCACCCGAGGGCTGGACCTGGACGCGCTGGGCATCCGTCGCATGCCGCACCCCTTCCTGGTGGACAAGCACGTCCGCAAGACCCTGCACCTGGACATCCCCCTGGTCGCCGGCGCCCTCGCCACCATCGCGACCGACAACTGGCGCTGGGTCACGTACGGCATGATCATCACGGTCTTCCTCGCCTACCTCTCCCTCCTGGTGCTGCTGCCCGACGCGCGCAACGCGCTCAAGCTGCCCACCACCGACGAGGCCCTCGACGAGCTGAACCGCCAGCTGGCCGAATACCGCCCCCAGGTCGCGCTCTACTTCACCTTCGCCGCCATCTCCAAAGACTTCATGTACCAGGTCAACATGTGGCTGGAGTCCCTGGAGTCCCTGGAGCTGCGGCCCATCATCGTGCTGCGCGAGCGGGCCACCCTGCGGTACCTGGACGCCACGTCGGTTCCCGTCATCTGCGTGCCCAAGGCGGACAACCTCGCGCGCGTCGAGATGCACGAACTCCGGGTCGCCCTCTATCCCGGCAACGCGGGCAAGAACGTGCACATGCTCCAGCGCGCCGAGGTCAAGCACGTCTTCATCGGCCACGGCGACAGCGACAAGCTCGCCAGCAGCAACCGCGTCAGCAAGGTCTTCGACGAGATCTGGGTGGCCGGCCGGGCCGGCCGCGACCGCTACGAGCGCATCAAGCACGCGGTGACGCACAACCAGATCGTCGAGGTCGGCCGGCCCCAGCTGATGCCCCTGCACCGCTGGACCGGCCGGGCGACGAACCCCGTGCCCACCGTCATCTACGCCCCCACCTGGGAGGGCTGGACCGACGACGCCTGCTACACCTCGGTGCTGCCGGCCGGCGAGAAGCTCATCCAGGCGCTGCTCGACCACGAGCTCGACATCCGGGTGATCTACAAGCCGCACCCGCTGACCGGTTCCCGCTCGCCCCAGGCCGCCGCCGCGCACCGACGCGTCATCGCCCTCCTGGAGGAGGACAACGCCCGGCGCTTCGGCCGCAACGTGAGCGACTCCAAGGCCGCGAGCCGGAAGCTGGCCCGCCTCGACCAGCGCATCGCCGACCTCTCCGAGCGCGGTGTCCGCTCCCCGTACCCCGACCTCAGCGAAGAGGAACGGACCGCCCGCATCCGGCGCAGCCGCAACCAGGCCGGGACCCTGTACTGGAGCGCGATGCCCGACGCCGCGCACCACGTGGTGACGGGCCGGATCCCCGCCCTGTACGACTGCTTCAACCATTCCGACCTGCTCATCGGCGACATGTCGAGCGTGGTGTCCGACTTCGTCGCCACCCTCAAGCCGTACGCGATCTTCAACCTCGACGGTCTGCCCGACCAGGAGTTCCGCAACGAGCAGCGCACGGCGTACGCCTCGTACCTGCTCGACGCCGACTGCAACGGCCTGTCCGAGGCGATCGAGGCGATGCTCAACCCGGCCGAGGACCACATGGCCCCCTACCGGGAGCAGCTCAAGGAGTACCTCCTCGGCGCGGAGTACCCGCCGTCGGCCGTTCGCTTCAACGACGCCGCGAACGACCTCTACCGTCGCGGAGTCCTCGACTTCCCGATCGAGTACCCGGAGCCGGCGCCCTTCCCCGCCTAGCCGGCGCCCCACCCACGGCCGACCGCATCCGTCCGGCCGTGGTCCCCACCCCCAGCTCAGAGGAAGAAGGAGACCGTGCCGTCCAGTACCACCCCCCGCCGTACCATCGCCGTTGTTCTCGCAGGGGGGACCGGCCAACGCATCGGGCTCGAGATACCGAAGCAACTGCTCAAGATCGCCGGCAAGCCGATCCTGGAGCACACGCTGCACATCTTCGAGACCGCGGCCGACGTGGACGAGATCCTCCTCCTCATGACGCCCGACCACCTGGAGGAAGCCCGCCGGATCGTCGAGCGCGCGGGCCTGACCAAGGTCTCCCGGGTGCTGGCCGGCGGAGCGACGCGGAGCGAGACCACCCGCATCGCCATCGCCGCGGCCTCGCAGGGGCGGGAGGCGGACGAGAACATCAACCTGCTCTTCCACGACGCCGTGCGCCCGCTGCTCTCGCAGCGCGTGGTCCGCGAGTGCGTCGAGTCCCTGGAGCGCTACCAGGCCGTCGACGTGGCCATCCCGTCGTCCGACACCGTGATCGTGACGCGGACCCACGGGGACGACGGCGAGTTCATCACCGAGGTCCCGGACCGCTCCCGGCTGCGCCGGGGCCAGACCCCCCAGGGCTTCCGGCTGTCCACGATCCGCGGCGCGTACGAGCGGGCGGCCGCCGACCCGTTCTTCCAGGCCACCGACGACTGCTCCGTGGTCGTCAAGTACCTGCCCGACGTTCCGGTCCACGTGGTCGCGGGCGACGAGTACAACATGAAGGTCACCCAGCCGGTCGACGTGTTCATCGCGGACAAGCTGTTCCAGCTCGCCTCGCACGCCGCGCCCGCCCACGCCGACGAGGCCGCCTACCGCGAGCAGCTGTCCGGCAAGACGATGGTGGTCTTCGGCGGCTCGTACGGGATCGGCGCCGACATCGCGCGGATCGCCGAGAGCTTCGGTGCCCGGGTCTTCGCGTTGGGGCGTTCCACCACCGGCACCCACGTGGAGAACCCCGCCCACGTCGAGGCCGCGTTGGCCGACGCGTACGCGCGCACCGGCCGGATCGACCACGTGGTGAACACCGCGGGCGTGCTGCGGGTCGGTCGCCTCGACGAGACGGACGACGACACGATCCGGCAGTCGCTGGAGGTCAACTACCTGGCCCCCGTGCAGATCGCGCGGGCCGCCCACAAGTACCTCGGCGAGACCGAGGGGCAGCTGCTGCTCTTCACCTCCAGCAGTTACACCCGGGGCCGCGCGAACTACAGCCTGTACTCGTCGGCGAAGGCCGCCATGGTCAACCTGACGCAGGCACTGGCCGACGAGTGGGCCGAGGACCACATCCGCGTGAACTGCGTGAACCCGGAGCGCACCGCCACCCCGATGCGCGTCAAGGCCTTCGGCGAGGAGCCGACCGGAACCCTGCTGAGCTCCGAGGCGGTGGCCCTGACCTCGCTGGACGTCCTGCTGTCCGCGATGACCGGACACGTCGTCGACGTCCGCCGGCAGGACCCGACGGCCAACCCCGCGCAGCGATCGGCCTTCGAGGCGGCGCTGGCGGCGGTACTGGCCCAGACGGCCGGGGACGAGGGGGTCTAGGCGTGCCGTACGCACCCGGACCGCGACAGGAGCACCGCCCGAGGATCTTCGTGGCGGGCGGCTCGAACGCGGTCAGCCGGCCCTACAGCTTCCTGCCGATGGCGGGCTGGACCCAGGCGCTGCCGCTGTTCCTCCACGAGGCGGTGGAGGTGGTCAACTGTTCCCGGGCGCGGGCCAGCTCCAAGAGCTTCCGCGAGCGCGGCCGGCTCCAGTGGATCCTGGACACCGTGCGGCCGGGTGACTACCTGCTCTTCGGTTTCGGGCAGACGGACTGGAAGCCGGACCCCGGCCTGCACACCGAGCCCTTCTCCACCTTCCTGGAGCACATGGCGGCGTACGTCCACGGGACCCGCGAGCGCGGTGCGCACCCGGTGATCCTGCTGCCGTACGAGCGGCGTCGGATCGACCGGCACGGCAACGTCGCGCGCTTCCTCGGGGACTATCCGGTCGCCGCCCGTCAGTTGGCCGAGGACGAGCACGTGCCGGTCGTCGACCTGTACGAGCAGAGCCTCCAGTGGTGGGAGGAGCTCGGGCCGGAGGCCTCCAAGGCCGTCTTCACCTACCTGCGACCGGGCGAGCCGCTCCAGGAGCACGTGCTGGACGGGGACAACGTCCACCTGCGGGCCGAGGGCGCGATCGAGTGCGCGCGGTTCATCGCCCGCAGCATGCTGGAGCAGGGTGTGATCCCCGCGCACTGGGGCCGCGACCTCGACCGGACCGCCTTCTCGTACGAGGAGCTGGGCTGGCTGGACGAGGAGACGTTCTGGCACCGCACCAAGACCCGTGTGTCGAGCATGCCCCCGGCCGGCACCGCCCCCGCGAACAAGGAGTCCGGCGCGTGAACCACCTCCTCGGCCGGGGCCGGGCCCTCGGCGCGGATCCCTCCCTGGGCGCCGCCTACGCGGGCCTGTACTCCTCGGCGGACCCGCGACACGGCGTGGCCCCCGGCGAGGTCGTCCAGTTCGGCCTCTCGGTGGCCGTGGACCGGGCCGCCCCGCGCGGCTGCGCGTACCTCCTGGCGGCCCCGCTGACCGCCGCCGGTGAGATCGTCGGCCTCCAGGGGCTGGAGTACTTCCCCCGGCAGCGCTGGTTCCGGGTGCGCGCGGAGGCGGGTGAGACCGGTACCGGTGTCCTGCACCTGCGGGCCGCGGAGACCGCCGACGCCCCCCGGATCCGCCCCCAGATCATGGTGGGCGTCCCGGACGCCTCCGGGCGCAAGATGGTCCGTACGGGGCGACTCGACACGCAGGCCCTGCCGTTGCGCCGGCCTGCCGCGCGCGGTCTGCGCATCGCGACCGAGCCCAACACCCCCGGCTCGGTGCACGTGCTGTCCGGCGCCCCCGCCGGATCCGCGGCGATCTCCGTGACCCGGCCGGGCCACGGCGACGCGCAGTTGTCGTACGACGGGTGGGTGACCTACACGCCCGAACCGGGTTTCGTCGGATACGACCGCTTCGCGTACGTGGTGGGCACTCCCGGGGCGGGCGAGCAGACCTCGCACGTCAACGTCTTCGTCGGCGAGCTCGCCGCCACGCCGGGCGCGTTCCCGGAACACACGACGGACGTCGCCTTCCGTCCCTGGCAGTGGCCCGAACTGTCCGGCGAGATGCCGTGGCCCGTGCCCGCGCCCCAGCGGTCCGCGCAGAACTGAAGAGGATCACTCGACCATGAACACAGCCGTCGTGAACGTCATCGACGTGACGGTCGCCCTCCGGGTCCGCGATCAGGCCGCCGAGCTCGACGCCTGTCTGTCCTCCCTCGTCGGCCAGTCGATCGGCACGGACCGGCTGGAGATCATCGCCGTCGATGACGGGTCCACGGACGACAGCGGGGGCGTCCTGGCCAGGGCCGCGCACCAGTACCCCTTCCTGCGCATGGGCCTGGTCACTCACGGGCTGAGCCCGGCGGCCGCCCGCAACTGGGCGCTGAGCCAGGTGCGCGGACGATACGTGATCTTCCTGGAGGCCTGCGACCGGCTGGCGCCCGACGCGTTGGAGCGGATGGTCGCGGCGGCGGACACGAACGAGGCCGACGTCGTGCTCGGGAAGTTGGAGAGCTCGGGCCGGCACACGGTCGCCACGTCGATGTTCCGCAAGAACCTGGCCCACACGGACGTGGACACCTCCCGGGTCTACTGGTCGCTGACCCCGGACAAGCTGTTCCGCACCAGCATGATCCAACGGCGCGGGCTGGCGTTCCCCACCGACATGCTGATCGGTGACGACCAGGCCTTCACCGCCGCCGCGTTCATCGGGGCGGACAACGTCAGCGTGGTCGGCGACGCGACCTGTGTGGTCAAGGGGCCCTCGCCCGCCTCCTCGGCGGGGCTCGCGGACCGGGTGGCCCTGGTCTCGCGGATGCTGGCGCTGGTCGACGCGCAGGTGCCGCAGGGCCCGCGCCGGGACCGGCTGCACTCCCGCCACCTCGAGGTGGAGCTCGGCAAGGCGACCGCGGTCGCGCTGTTGTCCGCCACGGACCCGACGGAGGCCGAGGGGGCACTGTGGGCGGCGGCCGAGGTGTTGCGGTCCCAGGCCGGCCCGGGGGCGCTCGCGCTGCTGCCGCGCATGCTCGCGGTACGGTTCGCGCTGCTGGCGCAGGGCCGGATCGCCGAGGCCCGGTCGATGGCCGCCTTCGAGGCGGACAAGGACCGGCCGGGCGTCCGCAAGACGGTGGAGGGCGGCCGGGTGTACACCGGGCTGCCGTTCTTCCGCGATCCGCAGGTCGGCCTGCCGGACGAACTCTTTGACATCACCGAGGACATGACGGTCAGTCACCAGTTGCAGAAGGTGCGCTGGGACGGTCCGATGCTGCTGCTCGACGGGTACGGGTTCTTCGAGCAGTTGTCGACGAAGGAGCGGGCCACCCGCGTGGTGCTGCGGGAGCGCACCGGCGGCGCCCAGGAGACGTACGCCGTGACCGCGCGGCGGGACGACACCCTCACCAACGCCAAGGGCAACGCGCGGGCGATGGGTCGCTTCTCGACCCGGATCAACCTGGCCCAGACCGCGGTCGGCCGGCCGCTCCCGCCGGGCATCTGGGAGGTCCACCTCTCCGTGAGCTTCGAGGGGGTCTCCCGGGAGGTGCGGCTCGGCCCGAAGCGGGCGCCCGAGGTGGACACGACGGCCCGGATGCCGGTCCGCATCGCCGCCTCGCCCGACGCCCCGGAGACGGAACTGGTCGCGACGCCCTTCTACACCGAGTCGGGCGGGCTGTGCGTCGAGGTCTCTCAGCGGTTCCCGGTACCGGGTCGCGACTGAGGCGATCCGGCGGTGTCCCAGGGGCCGAAGACCAGCCCCTGGGCGATGTCCTGCCGCGTGCAGACCAGCGTCCCGTCCCGGTCGAAGGCGGCCACCACGATCCGCCCGGCCGCGTCGACGGCGGGCTGCGGGGCCCGCGCCCCGTGTCCGCCGAGGGAGACCCGCCAGGTGCCGTACCTCTCGTTCTCGGTGACGTAGGCGGTGAGTTCGACGCCGCCGTCCGCGCCGATGTGCGTCAAGACCGTGCAGTCGTAGCCGCCGAGCGAGGCCCGGACCACGCCCGGCGCGCCCCGTCCACCCGCGTCGCCGAGGCCCACCAGGGTTTCCCCGAGCCCCGGTTCGCCGGCCCGCCAGGCGACCAGTGAGCCGTCGCCCGGGTAGCGCCAGAAGTACGTCACCCGGCGGGGGCCCGTCTCGCACGCCGCGGGCGTGCCGGGGACCACGGGGGACGGCACCCGGTCGGCGAGCCGGAACCGGCCCTGCCCCGCGCCCGTCCAGCGGTCGGCGCCGGCGGGACCGAGGGCGAGGAGTTCCAGCGGGCCGCCCGCGGGCATCAGCGGGGTGACGTCGCCCTCGTAGGGGTGCGGGGACAGCTGCTTCCAACCACCCCACACGCCCTCGGCATTGCGGCTGCACCGCAGGACGCCGCCCTCGCGCAGGGACACGAGCACGTGCACGGAGCCGGAGCGCTGGTTGACGGCGACGCGGGGCGGGCCGGTGGGCCGGTCGTCGGCGGGGCCGCCGCGTACGTGGGGAACGCCGAGGCCGCGCCAATCGGTCAGGGCGCGGCCGGACTGGAACTGGGTGCACACCGCGATTTCCGGTCTGCCCGAACCGTCCCGGGAGGTGACCGGCGCGGCGAAGTGCACGTATCCCTCGCGACTTCGGGCCATCGCCACGGAGCCGGTCCAGCCGGGAACCTCGAACGTCTCCGGGCCCGTCCAGCCGACGGCGGGGGCGGCGGCCTCGGTCCAGCGCAGCAGTCCGTCCGGCCCGCAGGCGTAGGCGGTCAGCCGGCCGTCGCCACCGGCGAACAGCCAGGTTCCGGCCGCGGGTCGCACGGGCGGGGGGGCCGGTGCGTCCGACCCGGAGGGCGCCGTCCGGCGCGTGAAGGATGCCGTCCGACCGGCGCCGTTGCCTCGCATCACGCCGTCCATCCGCCCTTCGGTCGAGTGCTGTCCGTCGCTGCGTCGACGGCCTTTCACCGATGAGGACCAGCCACTCGAAAGCGTGTCCTATGATTCACCCCATCTATAATAGAAGGGCTCCGCCTCCATGATTGACCGGCCCTCGGCATCGGCCCCGGCCCCCTCCCCTGTCTCCCGGCGCAAGCCGCGGCGCGGCAGGCGCGTCCTGTGGATCGTGCTCTCGGTGGCGGCCTTGCTCGTCCTCGCGGTCGGCGGCGCCGGCTGGTGGACGTACAGCCACCTCAACTCGAACATCTCCAGCGTCGACCTGAACCAGGCGATCGGCGACAACCGCCCGAAGAAGATGGTGGAGAACGCCCAGAACGTCCTGGTCCTCGGGTCCGATTCACGGGCCGGAGCCAACGGCGACCTCGACCACGGGGACGTCAGCGGCGCCCGCTCCGACACCGCCATGCTGGTGCACATACCCCAGGGCCGCTCCAGGGCCACCGCGGTGAGCATCCCCCGCGACACCCTGATCAGCCGGCCCGAGTGCAAGGAGAACGACGGCGGCACCGCGCCCGCCGCGAAGCGGGTCATGTTCAACTCGGTCTACTCCCTCGGCGGCCCCGCCTGCGTCGTGAAGACCGTGGAGCAGATGTCCGGCGTGCGCGTGGACCACTTCGTCGAGGTGGACTTCGCCGGCTTCAAGGGCCTGGTCGACGCCCTCGGCGGGGTCACCGTCACCCTCGACCAGCCGATGAGCGGCGCGAAGGGCGGCCTCAAGCTCGACGCGGGCACGCACCGGCTCAACGGCACCGACTCGCTGAAGTTCGTACGGACCCGCTACGGCTACGGGGACGGCAGCGACCTCGGACGCATCGGCCTCCAGCAGCAGTTCATGCTCGCCATGCTGACGGAGATCAAGAAGCAGGACGCCCTCGGCAACCCGGCCCGGCTGTACAAGCTGGCCGACGCGGGAACCAAGTCGCTGACCACCGACTCCGATCTGGCCTCGCTGACCGCGCTGTCCGACTTCGCCCGCAGCATGAAGGCCGTGGACCCGGCGACGATGGAGACCATCATGCTGCCGGTGGCCTACGACAAGGTGGACCGCAACCGCGTGGTCGCCGCCGAGCCGCAGGCCGGGCAGCTGTGGGAGGCCCTGCGCACGGACCAGAAGGTCCCCGCCTCCGCGAAGAAGTCCCCCGCCAAGGGCGGCACGTCCACCAAGCAGTAGGACCCGTCGGGCCACTACCGCAGCACCGTGCGCCAGTCGTTGCTCGCCTCCCAGTGGCCCGGCGGGTACTCGAACGGGACCTCGCCGAGCAGGACGAAGCCGGCCTTGCGGCAGACCGCGTTCGACGCGGCGTGCTCGACGGGCGGGAAGGCGTGCAGGTGGCGGCGCGTGCCGTGCTCGGCCGCGTGGGCGACCAGGACCCGGGCCGCCGCCGCGGCCAGGCCCCGGCCCTGGTGCTCGGGCAGGATGCCCCAGCCCGTCTCGTAGACCTCCTCGTCCTTCCAGAGGCGTTCCCAGAAGCCGATGCTGCCCACGCTCTCCCCGTCGGCGACGACGCGGAACATCCCGCCGGCCGCCGGCTCCCGCGCGCTGAGCGCCAGGTAACGGCGCTGCCGGTCCCGGAGCTTGGCCTCGGTCTCCGGCCCGCCGAGGTGCTCGGTCATGACCGGCTCGTTCTTGCGGAGCAGCAGCCAGTAGTCGTCTTCCGCCCAGGGTTCCAGCGTGATCACCATGGCGCCCAGGCTAGTGCTGTGGCCGCGGGGGGGGCGCCGCCGGACAGGTCGTGCGACGACGCACGGCCCGGGTCGTCTCTTTCGGATCTTGCCTGGCAAGGCGGAGGGGCACCCGTGTACTGGACGTACTCGGGTGCCCCGACAACGCCGCCAGGGGCGGTACCGGGCGCCGCGACCCCGGCAAGATCTTGAAAGAGACGACCTAGCGCTCCTCGTGGTGCGGGTGGAGGCCCACGCCCTCGCCCAGGCCCAGTCGGCTGTGCTTGCGCCCGTACAGGAAGTACACGGCGACGCCGATGACCATCCAGACGACGAACCGCAGCCAGGTCTCGGCCGGCAGGTTGAGCATCAGCCACACCGAGGCGGCGATCGAGATGATCGGCACGAACGGCACCCACGGGGTCCGGAAGGACCGGTGCAGGTCCGGCCGGGTCCGACGGAGGATGATCACGCCGAGGGCGACGACCACGAAGGCGAACAGGGTGCCGATGTTCACCAGGGTGGCGAGTTCGTTGATGCTGGTGAATCCGGCGACGATCGCGATGATCACACCGAGCAGGATCGTCGGCCGGTACGGGGTGCGGAACCTCGGGTGGGTGCGCGAGAAGAAGCGCGGCAGCAGGCCGTCACGGCTCATCGCGAAGAACACGCGGGTCTGACCCAGCAACAGGATCATGCACACGGTGGTCAGGCCCACCGCGGCGCCGAAGCTGATGATGCCTCCGTACACCGGATGCCCGGCGGACTTGAAGGCGTCGGCCAGTGGCGCGCTCACCGACAGCTCGGTGTAGTGCTGCATGCCGGTCACCACGAGGGAGACCGCCACGTACAGCACCGTGCAGATCAGCAGCGAGCCGAGGATGCCGCGCGGCATGTCGCGCTGCGGCATCTTGGTCTCCTCGGCGGCGGTGGCGACCACGTCGAAGCCGATGAAGGCGAAGAACACGACGGAGGCCGCGGTGAAGATGCCCATGACGCCGAAGTTGGTCGGCTCGTACCCGAACAGCAGCTGGACCAGGGGCGCGTCGAACCCCGCGCCGCCCTCCTGGGGCACCGCCTTGGGGATGAACGGCTTGTAGTTGCTGCCCGTGATGAAGAACAGGCCCGCGATGATCACGATGAGGACCACCGTGACCTTGATCGCGACGACGATCGCGGTGATGCGCGCCGACAGTTTCACGCCGATCACGAGGACCGCGGTCAGCACCAGGACCAGCAGGAAGGCGAGCAGGTCGAAGGTGCCGCCCGGCACGTCGGGCCCGGACAGGGCCGCGGGTAGATGGATGCCGGCGTTGTCCATCAACGACCGGACGTACCCGGACCAGCCGACCGCGACGACCGCGGTGCCCAGCGCGAACTCCAGCACCAGGTCCCAGCCGATGATCCAGGCGGGAAGCTCGCCGATCGAGGCGTAGGAGAAGGTGTACGCCGAACCGGCGACGGGGACCGTCGAGGCGAACTCGGCGTAACACAGGGCGGCGAGCCCACACACGATACCGGCGGCCACGAACGCGAGGGCGGTGGCCGGGCCGGCGTTCTCCTTGGCGACCTTGCCGGTGAGGACGAAGATGCCGGTGCCGATGATGACACCGACGCCGAAGACCATCAGGTCCCAGGAGGAGAGAGACTTGCGGAGGGCGTGTTCGGGCTCCTCCGTGTCGCGGATGGACTGTTCCACCGACTTGGTGCGGAAGGGACTGTTGCGATCCGTGCTCACCGACGCACCTCCGAAAGGTGACGCGTACGCGAAACGGGCCGGGAGGCCCACCCTCCAAGGGTGATCTCCCGGCCCGTGGGACGCAACCGCGCGTCGGGGACTCGATGCCCCGTCGACTAGTCGACGGTGGCGGCCGGCTCGCTGTCGTAGCGCCCGTCCAGCTTGGCGACCAGGCCGGTCACCTGCCGGGCGATGTCCGGGGCCGTCAGGCCGATCTCGGCCAGGATCTCCTTGCGCAGCGCGTGGTCGAGGAAGCGCTGCGGGATGCCGAAGTCCCGCAGCGGTACGTCGACGCCCGCGTCCCGCAGGGCCTGCGAGACGGCGGCGCCCACACCGCCGGTGCGGCCGTTGTCCTCGACGGTGACGACCACCCGGTGCCGCTCCGCGAGCGGGGCCAGGGCCTCGTCGACGGGCTTGACCCATCGGGGGTCGACCACGGTCGTGGAGATGCCCTGCTTGTCGAGCAGATCGGCGATCTCCAGGCACATCGGGGCGAGGGCGCCGACGGAGACGAGCAGTACGTCCGGACGGGTGACTTCGGGGGCCGGGGTGCGCAGCACGTCCATGCCGCCGATCCTGCCGACGGCCGGCACGGCCGGTCCGACGACACCCTTGGAGTAGCGCACGACGGTCGGCGCGTCCTTGACCTCGACGGCCTCGCGCAGTTGGGCGCGCAGTTGCTCGGCATCGCGCGGCGCGGCGAGCCGCAGGCCGGGCACGACCTGGAGGATCGACATGTCCCACATGCCGTTGTGGGAGGCGCCGTCGTCACCGGTGACGCCCGCGCGGTCCAGTACGAAGGTGACCCCGCACTTGTGCAGGGCGACGTCCATCAGCACCTGGTCGAAGGCGCGGTTGAGGAAGGTGGCGTACACGGCGAAGACCGGGTGGGCCCCGCCGGTGGCCAGTCCGGCCGCCGAGGTGGCCGCGTGCTGCTCCGCGATGCCCACGTCGAAGATGCGGCCCGGGTAGGCGTCCGCGAACTTCTTCAGGCCGACGGGCTGGAGCATGGCCGCGGTGATCGCGACGATGTCCGCGCGCTCCTTGCCGAGCTTGACCATCTCGTCGGCGAAGACGGAGGTCCAGCTGGCGGCCGCCGTCTTGATCGAGAGGCCGGTGTCCGGGTGGATCGGGCCGATGCCGTGGAAGCGGTCGGCCTCGTCCTGCTCGGCGTGGGTGTAGCCGCGGCCCTTCTGGGTGAGGCAGTGCACGATGACCGGTCCGCTGAAGCGCTTGGCGCGCTGGAGCGCGGACTCCAGGGCCTCCATGTCGTGCCCGTCGATCGGGCCGATGTACTTCAGGCCGAGGTCCTCGAACATGCCCTGCGGGGCGATGAAGTCCTTGAGGCCCTTCTTGGCGCCGTGCAGGGTCTCGTAGAGCGGCCTGCCGACGACCGGCGTGCGCTCCAGGAGGTCCTTGCCGCGGGCCAGGAAGCGCTCGTAGCCGTCGGTGGTGCGCAGGGTGGCCAGGTGGTTGGCGAGGCCGCCGATGGTGGGCCCGTACGAGCGCTCGTTGTCGTTCACCACGATGACCAGCGGGCGGTCCTTGGCGGCGGCGATGTTGTTCAGCGCCTCCCAGGCCATGCCTCCGGTCAGCGCGCCGTCGCCGATGACGGCGGCGACGTGGTGGTCCTCGCGGCCCAGCACCTCGTTGGCCTTGGCCAGGCCGTCGGCCCAACCCAGCACGGTGGAGGCGTGGGAGTTCTCGATGACGTCGTGCTCGGACTCGGCGCGCGAGGGGTAGCCGGACAGGCCGCCCTTGGTGCGCAGGCCGCCGAAGTCCTGGCGGCCCGTGAGCAGCTTGTGCACGTAGGCCTGGTGGCCCGTGTCGAAGAGGACCTTGTCCTTGGGCGAGTCGAAGACCCGATGCAGGGCGATCGTCAGCTCGACAACACCGAGGTTGGGGCCGAGGTGCCCGCCGGTCTTGGAGACGGCGTCGACGAGGAAGGACCTGATCTCGGCGGCGAGCTGTTCGAGCTCCTCCTGGCTGAGCCGGTCCAGATCGCGCGGTCCCTTGATGCGGGGCAGCAGCACCCGTGCCTCCTTGCAGTTGCTTGCTGGTCTGTCGAGTCTAATGTTCCGCTCGCGGCGAGCGTCATCGGGCGGTACCGGGTCGGTCACGCCTTTGTCATACCTGTACACCTCATCGCCAAATCACACATCCCAAACGGGTGTATACCCGCACAGGTGTACCCATGAATGTACGCACGAGCGCCCGGCGCCACTGGACGTGGCACCGGGCACTGTGACGGGTCTTACCGCCGGGTACTGCCGGGGGGCGCGCGGTCAGGCGCGTCCGGCCGTCTTCTGGGTCTTGCGGGTGACCGAGTCGATCACGACCGTGGCCAGCAGGACCGCACCGGTGATCATGTACTGGATCGGCGTGGCGATTCCCTCCAGGGCCAGACCGTACTGGATGGAGGTGATGACCATGACGCCCAGGAGGGCGTTCCAGGTCCGGCCCCGGCCACCGAAGAGGCTGGTGCCGCCGATGACGGCCGCCGCGATCACGTTCATCAGCAGATCGCCGGCGCCGGCGCTCTGGTTGGCGGCCGCGATCTTGGAGGCCCAGAAGAGCCCGCCGACGGCGGCGAAGGTGCCGGCGATGGCGAAGACCGTGATCCGCACCCGGTTCACGTTGATGCCGGCGCGACGGGATGCCTCGACGCTGCCGCCGAGCGCGAACACCTGGCGGCCGAAGGAGGTACGGCGCAGCAGGAAGTCCGTGCCGACGAGGGCCAGCAGGAAGAGCACCACCGCGAGCGGCAGGCCCTTGTACTGGTTGAACACGACGGCGGGACCGAAGGTGAACACCGCGAGCACGCCGGTGCGCAGCAGGATCTCGGTGAGAGGCCGCGCGGGGACGCCCGCGGCCTGCCGGCGCCGGTTGTCGAAGTAGGTGGCCAGGAAGTACCCGGCCACGGCCAGGGCCGCGAGGCCGTAACCGACCGCCACGTCCGAGAAGAAGTACGTGGTGAGCTGACCGACCACGCCCTCGGAGTCGAGGTTGATGGTGCCGTTGCTGCCGAGGATCTGCAGCATGGCGCCGGACCAGAACAGCAGGCCCGACAGGGTGACCGCGAAGGCCGGGGCACCGATCCGGGCGAAGAAGAAGCCGTGGATCGCGCCGATGAGGGCGCCGCCCGCGACGGCCGCGAGGATCGCGAGCCACTCGTTCACGCCGTGGGTGACGGCGAGGACGGCGACGATCGCTCCCGACACACCGCTGACCGAGCCGACCGAGAGGTCGATCTCGCCGAGCAGCAGCACGAAGATGATGCCGACGGCCATCATGCCGGTGGCGACCATCGTGATCGCGATGTTGGTCAGGTTCTCGGGGCCGAGGAAGTTCGAGTTCAGGCTCTGGAAGATGCTCCAGATGACGATCAGGCCGACGACGACCGGGAGGGATCCCAGGTCACCCGCCTTCATCTTGCGGCCGAACTCGCTCAGGTAGCCGGCGAGGCCCTGCTCGCGCACGAGCAGGCGGGGGTCGACGGCCGGGATGGCGTCGGCGGCCGCCGCCGGGTTGACCGGGTCCACGTGCCCGACGCGGTCGGCCGGGCCCTTGTCCAGCGGTCCGGCGGCAGGGTTCTGGGTGCTCACTTGCGGGCCTCCCCGGTGCGGGCCGCCCGGCGGGTCACGGCGTTGTCCGTGGCACCGGTGATGGCGGAGATGATCTCTTCCTGCGAGGTGTCGGCGACACTGAAGACGCCGTTGTTGCGGCCGAGCCGCAGGACCGCCACCTTGTCGGCGACGGCCTTCACATCGGCCATGTTGTGGCTGATGAGGATGACGGCGTGACCGCGTTCGCGCAGTCGCTCCACCAGATCGAGGACCTGTGCGGTCTGCTCGACGCCGAGGGCCGCGGTGGGCTCGTCGAGGATGACCAGCTTGGGCTCGCCGAGCATCGAGCGGGCGATCGCCACGGTCTGGCGCTGACCGCCGGAGAGCGAGGCGATCGGGATGCGGACACTGGGGATCCGGATCGACAGGGTGGTCAGGAGCTCGCGGGCGCGGCGCTCCATCTCCACCTCGTCGAGGATGCCGCGGCGCTTGAGCTCGCGGCCCAGGAAGAGGTTGCCGACGACATCGATGTTGTCGCACAGCGCGAGGTCCTGGTAGACCGTCGCGATGCCCAGGTTCTGGGCGTCGTGGGGCTTGCCGATGGAGACCGGGCGGCCCTCCCACTCGATGACGCCGTCATCGATGGGGTGCACGCCGGCAATGGTCTTGACCAGCGTGGACTTGCCGGCGCCGTTGTCGCCGACGAGGGCGACCACCTCGCCGGAGTGGATCTCGAGTTCTACGTCGGTCAGGGCCTGAACGGCGCCGAACCGCTTCGAGACCCCTCGCAACGCCAGCACGGGCGCAGCGGACACATGAACCATCTCCTTCGCCGCCTGACCGGCGGGGATGTCGTGCAAAAGAGCAGGAACGCGAATGGGGGTGGAGCGGGGTGGAGCAAGGGGTTGAGCGTGGGGTGGAGCGTTGAGCAAACGTTTCTGCCCGGCGCCCCGCGGTGGCGGGGAAGAGAGGGGCGGGGCGCCGGACAGGCGTGGGGGTCGGCTCGCCTCGAACGACTCGCGAGGGGAGCGACGGGGCCTTACTTCAGGCCGAGGGTGGTGCAGTTGGCCGCGTACTTCTCGGTGCAGATCTCGTCGGCCGTGTAGACGCCGTCCTTGACGACGGTGTCCTTGATGTTGTTCTTGGTGAGCGAGACGACCGGGATCAGCACGGACGGGACGCCCTTGGTGGTCGGGCTGTCGACCTTCTGGTTGATGATTCCGTCGATCTTCTCGCCCTTGGCGAGGGCGACGGCCATCTCGGCCGCGGCGGCGGCCTCCGGGGCGTACGGCTTGTAGACGCTCATGAACTGCTCACCGGCGACGATGCGCTGCACACCGGCGAGTTCGGCGTCCTGACCGGTGACCGGGGGCAGGGGGGACAGGTTGGCCGCCTTGAGGGCGGTGATGATGCCGCCGGCCATGCCGTCATTGGCGGAGTAGACGCCGATGACCTTGTCCTTGCCGATCGCGGAGAGCGCGCCCGCCATGTTGGTGTTGGCGTTCTCCGGCTTCCACTCCTTGGTGTCGTACTCCTTGCCGATGGTCACCTTGCCGTCGAGGACGGAGTGCGCGCCCTTCTTGAACAGGGCGGCGTTCGGGTCGGTGACGGAGCCGTTCATCATGACGATCTGGCCGTCCTTGGCCTTGTCGCCCAGCGCCTCCAGGAGCGCCTTGCCCTGGACCTTGCCGACCTCTTCGTTGTCGAAGGAGGTGTAGGCGTCGATCGGGCCCTCGGCGAGGCGGTCGTACGCCACGACCGGGATGCCGGCGTCCTTGGCCCGCTTGACCGAACCGGCGATGGCCTTGGCGTCCACGGCGTCGATGATCAGGACGTTCACCTTGTTGGTGATCATCGTGTCGACCTGCGAGTTCTGCGTGGTCGCGTCCTGCTTGGCGTTGGCGTAGACGACCTTGCCCTTGCCGCCGGTGAGGTCGGCGACCTTCTTCTCGATCAGCGGCTTGTCGAACTTCTCGTAGCGCGCGGTCTGGTTCTCCGGGAGGAGCAGGCCGATCTTTATCGCGTCACCCTGGGCTGCGCCCGAGTCCTTCGGCTTGTCGCCGGCCTCCTTCGCACTGCCACAAGCGGCAAGCGATACGGCCATGGCACCGGCGGCGACGGCTACGGCGGCTCTACGCATACGAGTGTTCATTACTTGAACCTCCCTGACGAGGCCGCAACACTGCGGCCGAGGTGGATGTGAGTCAACCCCGGCCGCGTTTTGCCGTCAAGGAGTGAATCCTTAACGAGATGACAACGGTGCCATCCGTTATCTAACTGAAGACATGGCGGTGAGCGTGCGCAGACCCATCCCGTTCTCCGCCAAAAGCGTCGAATCGCCCATCTCGCTGAGGACCAGGGCCAGCGCCCCCAGCACCTCGGCACGTCCGCCCAGCGACCCCGTGAGGACCGACAACTGCCGGGCCGCACTGGGGATCGCGTACCTCCCCACTGATTCACGGATGGGGGCCAGCACCAGTTCACCGGCGTCGGCGAGGGAGCCGCCGAGGACCACCCGGCTCGGGTTCAGGAGGTTGCACAGGCTCGCCACGCCACTGCCGATGTGTCGGCCCACGTCGGTGATGACCCGCCGGCAGCCGGGGTCCCCCTCGCGGGCCAGCTCGACCACCCGCTCCATCGTCAGTTCCGGTCCGTGGGTGCCCTGCAGGAGGGGCAGCACGTACCGGGCGGCCGCAAAGGTCTCCAGGCAGCCCCGGTTGCCGCAGCGGCAGACCGGACCCGACTCGTCCAGGGTGATGTGCCCGATCTCGCCGGCCGTGCCGCCCGGGCCCCGGTAGATCTGGCCGTTGATCACCAGGCCCGCGCCGACGCCGCTCGCGACCTTGATGTACGCGAGGTCCTTGACCCCGCGGCCACTGCCCCAGACCAGCTCCCCGAGGGCGCCGAGGTTCGCGTCGTTGTCCACGTACACGGGCACGCCCAGCCGCTGCGAGAGCTCCTGGCGGGGGTTGATGCCCGCCCAGCCCGGCAGGATCGCGGTGGAGCCCAGGGTTCCGGACTCGACGTCGATCGGACCGGGTACGCCGAGTCCGACCCCGATGACCTTGTCCCGACCCACCCCGATCCCCGCGATGAGCCGCCCGACCAGCGCCTCCGCCCGGTCGAAGCCCTCCACCCAGGACGCGTCCACGTCCAGCGGCTCGGATTCCTCGGCCAGCACCTGGTGGGCGAGGTTCCCGACGGCCACCCGCAGGTGGGTGTGACCGAAGTCCACGCCGATCACGATGCCCGCGTCACCGCTGAGCGAGACGCTGCGCGCGCGCCGGCCGCCGGCCGAGGTGTCGGTGACCTCGACGGTCCCGGCCTCCTTGAGCTCGCGGACGATGTTGGAGACCGTGGCCGCCGACAGTCCGGTGGTACGGGCGATCTCCGCCT
The DNA here is from genome assembly GCF_044766345.1 of Streptomyces sp. NPDC102278. NCBI lineage: Bacteria > Bacillati > Actinomycetota > Actinomycetes > Kitasatosporales > Streptomycetaceae > Streptomyces > Streptomyces sp. NPDC102278. Next base: position 90,193 of record NZ_JBIWLV010000013.1, read on the forward strand.
GGGTCAGTGAACCCGCGAGGCGCACCGCCCGCACGACCCGTTCAAGATTCGCGCGATGCAGCGAGGACTGCGATCCGGGAGTCTGCACGACTCATCCACTCCTGCCCATAAGCGACGGCCAGCCGTCGCCCCCCGGCCGGCAGTCGCGGCTGTGTGCTCCGAGACACCGGCGTCTCTCCAACTTGTGAACCTTAAGTCGAGCCTTTGGCCCCCCACACGTCAAGAGGCTGACACAGCACGAAACGGCCACTACCGGTCATAAGTATGAAAGAACCCCCTCCACATCGTGCTACGGTCGGCGAGGCGCCGATCCTCTGCGGCCTTTCCGGCCGGACCGGGCGCCTTAACGTGACGGCGCTGCGCAAGGAGGTGTTCGGGATGAGTCCCGACCGAAGTCCTTGCCGCGCCCTCGCCGGCTGATCAGCCCTTCGACTGATCCACTTCTCCGTACACGCACGACCGCGGCCCCCACGTCGCCGCCGTGTGTCCCGGCGGCCCTTTCGACCCGCCGACCTTTTCCTCCGCACGTCCGGGATCCCCGGATCCCCCGACGGACGTGCGTCATCCATGCCCGTCGGCGTGCCCGCGGCCGCTTCGCGCCGCCGCGCGCCGACCCGTGATCACTCCACGTGACCGCGCGGCTTCGTGCTGCCCGGACGCCGTGGAGGGAGGTATGTGCCATGACCCTGCTCACCCCGCGCACCCCGACGAAGCTCGCACCGCCGGGTCGGACCCGCCGCGAACGCAAGAGCGCCGAGCTGGAGGCGCGCACCCGGCTCGTCGGCGAGCGGCTCGCCGATCTCAGCGCCCGCCCCGGCGACCAGGTCCTGCGGGACCTCCGCGCCACCCGCCACGGCCTCACCCACGACGAGGTCTCCCTGCGCCTGGAGCGCCACGGACCCAACGTGGTCGCCCGGGAGCGCGCCCCGCGCTGGTACGCGCAGTTGGCGAAGGCGTACGCCAACCCCTTCATCGCCGTCCTGGTCTTCCTGGCCGGGATCATGTACTGGCAGGACCCGGCCGACCCGGGCGTCGTCATCCTCTCCGTGATGATCGGCATCAGCGGACTGCTGCGGTTCTGGCAGGAGTTCCGCTCGGGCCGGGCCGCCGACGCGCTGAAGGGGCTCGTCACCACCACCTGCGCGGTGCAGCGCCGCGCCGGCGGGGGCTCGGCGCCGACCACCTTCGAGGTGCCCATGGACCGGGTGGTCCCGGGCGACCTGGTCAGGCTGGCCGCCGGCGACCTCGTCCCGGCCGACCTGCGGATCGTCACCGCCAAGGACCTGACGGTCTCCCAGGCCGCCCTGTCGGGCGAGTCGTTGCCGGTGGCCAAGGCCGACACCCGCGCGCAGGACCCCGGTCAGACACTGACGCGCGACCCCGTCGAGGCCGACAACCTGGTCCTGACGGGCACCTCCGTCACCTCCGGGACCGCCACCGGGGTCGTCGTCGCCACCGGCGCCGACACCTGGTTCGGCTCGATGGCCGGCTCGCTCGTCGGCGAGCGCCCGCAGACCAACTTCGACACCGGGGTGCGCAGGGTCAGCTTCCTGCTGATCCGCTTCATGCTGGTCATGGTCCCCGTGGTCTTCATGGTCAACGGTCTGACCAAGGGCGACTGGGACGAGGCGTTCCTGTTCGCCGTCGCCGTCGCGGTGGGTCTGACCCCCGAGATGCTGCCGATGGTCGTCTCCGCCAACCTGGCGCGTGGCGCGCTCGCCATGTCCCGGCGCAAGGTGGTCGTCAAGCGGCTCAACGCGATCCAGAACCTGGGCGCGATGGACGTGCTCTGCACGGACAAGACCGGCACCCTCACCGAGGACCGGATCGCCTTGGACCGCCACCTCGACGTGCACGGCGACGAGGACGACGAGGTCCTGGAGTACGGCTACCTCAACGCGCACTTCCAGACGGGCCTGCGCAACCTCATGGACCGGGCGGTCATCGACCGCGTCGACGAGGCCGAGGAGGTTGTCGTCGACGCACGGTTCTCGATGGTCGACGAGATCCCCTTCGACTTCGCCAGGCGCCGGATGTCCGTGGTCCTGAACCGCGACGCCGTCGTGGGCGGCGGCCGCTCCGAGCACGTCATGGTCACCAAGGGCGCCGTCGAGGAGGTCCTCTCCCTGTGCACCCACATGACGGACCGCGGTGAGCGGGTCGAGCTGACCGAACGGCTGCGCGCCCACGTCACCCGGATCGCCGAGGAGAACAACCGTCGGGGCCTGCGCGTCCTCGCCGTCGCCACCCGTACGTTCGCCGACCCGCGCGACACCTACACGGTCGCCGACGAGGACGGGTCGACCCTGGTCGGCTTCCTCGCCTTCCTCGACCCGCCGAAGGCCGACGCCGCCCGGGCCCTGCGGGCCCTCGCCGACAAGGGCATCGCGGTCAAGGTGGTCACCGGGGACAACGACCTGGTCGCGGCGCGGGTCTGCGCCGACGTCGGTCTCGACGTCGGGCGCGTGGTGCTCGGAACCGAGATCGACACGCTCGACGAGGCCGGCCTGCGCGCGACGGCCGCCCGTACGACGGTCTTCGCGAAGGTCAACCCGGTGCAGAAGGCCCGGATCGTGCGGGCCCTGCAGTCGCAGGGCCACACCGTCGGCTTCCTCGGGGACGGCATCAACGACGCCGCCGCGCTGCGCGACTCCGACGTCGGCATCTCGGTGGACACCGCCGTCGACATCGCGAAGGAGTCGGCGGACATCATCCTGCTGGAGAAGGACCTGACCGTCCTGGAGCAGGGTGTGATCCAGGGCCGGACCACCTTCGGCAACACGATCAAGTACATCAAGATGACCGCGTCCTCGAACTTCGGCAACGTCTTCTCGGTGCTGGTGGCGAGCGCGTTCATCCCCTTCCAGCCGATGCTCGCGATCATGCTGTTGGTGCAGAACCTGGTCTACGACATCTCGCAGCTGGCGACCCCGTGGGACCGGATGGACGAGGAGTACCTGCGCAAGCCCCGCAACTGGGACGCCAGGGGCATCGGCCGCTTCATGGTGACCATCGGCCCCGTCAGCTCGATCTTCGACATCGCGATGTTCCTGATCATGTGGCACGTCTTCGGCGCGAACAGCGAGGCCGGGCAGGCGCTCTTCCAGTCCGGCTGGTTCATCGAGGGACTGCTGTCACAGACCCTGATCGTCCACATGATCCGTACCCGGAAGATCCCCTTCATCCAGTCCCGCGCCTCGTGGCCGGTGATGGTGATGACCGTCCTCGCGGTGCTGACCGGGCTCTGGCTGCCCTTCTCGCCGGCGGCCGGATCGCTGGGCTTCGTGGCCCTGCCGGCGGGCTACTTCCCCTGGCTGGTCGGCGTACTCCTCGCCTACTGCACGCTCACGCAGGTCGTGAAGACCTGGTACATCCGCCGGTTCGGCACCTGGCTCTGATCGACACGACCGCGCGAATCCGCTCGACCGCGCCGGACCCCGCTACTTGAGGGTGGCGGAGGTCAGGCCGGCCTGGATCTGTCGCTGGAAGGACAGGTAGACCACCAGCATCGGGATCATCGCGATGGTCACGCCGGCGAACAGCACCGGCAGGTCCGTCTCGTAGCCCATCTGGTACTGGAGTTGGATCAGGCCCTGGGTGAGCATGTAGCGCTCGGGGTCCGATCCGCTCTGGGGCTGCATGAGCACCGAGGGCAGGATGTACTGGTTCCACTGGCCCAGGACATTGAATATCCCGACGCTGATCAGGCCGGGCTTGGCCATCGGCAGCATCACCTGGAAGAAGATCCGGGTGTCGGAGGCCCCGTCGATGACCGCCGCCTCGTGCACCGCCGTCGGCAGGGTGCGGAAGAACGAGTACATGAAGAAGACGGTGAAGGGCATCGAGTAGGCGACGTAGACCATGATCAGGCCCTGGTAGGTGTTCAGCATGTCCAGGCGCTTGACCATGAAGAACAGCGGTACCAGCGCCAGGAACACGGGGAACATCGCCCCGGAGACGAAGAAGTAGTAGATGACCCGGTTCCCCCGGAAGGGGTAACGGGCCAGTACGTACGCGGCCATCGAGCCGAGCAGCATGGTCAGCGGGACCGAGAACACCATCACGATCATCGTGTTGGCGAAGTAGTCGCCGATGCCCTTGTCCCAGGCACGGGAGAAGGCGTCGAGGTGCCAGTTGGAGGGCCAGCTGAGCGCCGATCCGCCGATCTGGGAGTCGGTCTTGAAGGAACCGAGCATCAGCCAGCCCAGCGGCAGGACGATCAGCACCGCCCAGACGGCCAGGAAGCCGTGCGAGAAGACATTGAGCGCCACGCCCTCGGAGGGGGGGCTCCCGCCGTCCTTCTTGACGCGGCGGCCTGCGCCGGACCGCTCGGCCTCGGTGGTGCCGGCGGTCTTGGTCACTGTGGTCATCGTGTCTCCCGCTCAGAACTCGATGCGCTCGCGGCGGGTGGCGCGCAGCGTGATGAGAGAAAGGATCATGGTCAGGATCAGCATGACCACGCCCATGGCGCAGGCGTATCCGCTCTTGCCGAAGTAGAGGAAGTTGCGCATCAGGACCGTGGCCATGACCTCGCTGTGGTGGTCGGGCCCGCCGCCGAACTGGCCCGAGGTCATGGTCGACACGAGGACGAACATGTCCATGGCGGCGATGCCCAGGTAGACCGCGGAGGTCTGCACAGAATCCCACAGCAGCGGCAGGGTGACCTTGAAGAAGGTCTGCGCGCGTCCCGCGCCGTCGAGGAGCGCGGCCTCGTAGATGTCCTTCGGCACGGACTGCATGGCCGCGGAGAAGAGCACCAGGTAGAAGCCGACGCCGTGCCAGACGACCACCATCAGCAGGCACCAGAGCACCAGGTCGGGTTCGTTGAGCCACTCGACGGGGTGGGCCGCGTCGACGAGGCCGACCTTGGCGAGGAAGCCGTTGAGGAGGCCGCCCTCGTCGCTTCGGTACACGGCGCCGAAGAGCACCGCGAGGATGGCGAGGGAGAGGACCTGCGGGAAGAAGTAGACCACCTTGTAGAAAGCCGACCCGCGGACTCCCTTGACCCCGCCGGCCCCGCCGCGTCCGCCCGCGTTCAGCATGAAGGCGAAGAACAGGGACAGCAGGATGGTGATCGTCGGGACGAACACCAGGAGCAGCAGGTTGTGCCACAGGGCGCCTCGGAAGACCTCGTCCTTCATCAGGGCCGTGTAGTTCTCGACGCCGACGAACCGGAACGTCGGCGACTGGCCCGACCAGTCGGTGAAGGAGTAGCCGAACGTCTGGATGTACGGCCAGATGACAAAGGTCAGGTACAGCGCGAGAGGCAGGACGAGGAAGCCGGTGATGAAACCGAGCCTTCCCCTGCTCTGGGCTACTTGGCTCATGGTGTCCGTCCCTGGAGGTGCCGGGTGACCGGTGGACGCGGGGTCAGCTGCGCTTGTTGTTCTTGGCGTCCGGGCTCTTGGCGGCCTTGTCGACCGCGGCCTGGGCCCGCTTGATCCACTCCTTGGGCTGGATGCGCTTGGCCATCAGCTCGTTGGAGGCGTTCTGGATCTCGGAGTCCATCTCGCTGTACCAGTCGGGGTACAGGTAGTTGAACGTGTTGGTGCCGGCCCCCTTGAGGGCGCCGACGGCCGACTGGGTGCCCGGACGCAGCTTCACGTTCGGGTCCACGCCGTCCTTGACGACGGTGAGGGAGTTGGCCTGCTGGGCGAAGAGGGTGGACCACTCGCGGGAGAGCATCGAGCGGAGGAACTCCAGGCCGCCGGCCTTGTTCGCGGCCTTCTCCGGGACGATGAACGGCTCGCCGGCGCCGGCGCGGATCGCCTCGAAGGGCAGTTTGCTGTCCGCGAGCACCGGGACCGGGAGGAACTTCATGTCGAAGTCCTCGGGGGTCTGCTTGAGCTGCTCGTTCTCCAGCCAGGAGCCGGAGGGGATGAAGGCGGCCTTGTACTGGTTCCAGGCCGTCTGGGACTCCGTGTGGGTGAGGCCGTTGGTGCCCGGCATCAGGAGGCCCTTCTCCACCACCTCGTACACCGCCTCGACCGCGGCGAGGGCGGCCGGGTTGCCCTCGAAGGCGTTCGGTTCGAGGTTGTCGATCGCCTTCATGGCGTCCAGACCGCCCTTCTTGGCGATCAGGTCCATGATGACGACGTTGATGTAGTACGGGAACTTGCCCTGGTGGGCGAGGCCGCCGATGCCGGCTTCCTTGGCCTTGGCGCAGACCGCGAGGAACTCGTCCCAGGTCTTGGGCTCGGTCCAGCCCTTCTCCTTGAAGAGCTTGCCGGAGTACCAGAAGCCCCACAGGGTGTAGACGTAGTTGAGGGCGACGAACTTGCCGCCCTGGGTTCCCTGTTCGACGGTGCCTGCGATGAGGACGTCGCGCACCTTCTTGCTCGGGTCGTCGAGCGAGGGCGAGTCGAGCACCTGGGTGAGGTCGGCGAGCTGGCCGCCCTTGGCGAGCACGTCGATCTTGATCTGCTGGGCGCCGGAGTCGTCGACGACGTCCGGGGGGTTGCCGCCGTTGAAGCGGGGCTGAAGCTTGGCGGTGATCTCCTGGGTGCCGAGGTGGGTGCTGGCGGTGCCCCACTTCTTGTCGAAGGCCGCTTCCCAGGCCTTCGCGTAGTCGTCACCGAACCCGCCCTTGAAGACGACGACGTCCAGCTTGCTGCCCTTGGCCACGCCGAAGGGGTTCTCCTTGGTGACCGCGCCCTTGGGAGCGCCGCCCTTGGGGGCCTCCTCACCGCCGGAGGCGCAGGCGGACAGGAAGCTCATCGTCGGAACGGCGATCAGGCCGAGTGCCGCGGAGCGCTTGATCAGGTCCCGGCGGCCGAGGCCGTCACCGGTGCTGTTCTCGCCGTGGGCGGAGGTGGATCCCATGCTCAAGTCCTCGCCTTCGTCAGGAGTGTGAAGGAGGGAGGGAAAACGACAGCCGCAAGCGGTAGCCGTGCATGCGGGCATCGCCGCAGGTCCCCGCCGTCCCCCGGTCCGGGGCCGCTCGTTTCGCGGTGGTCCGGACGGGCACAGGTATAGTCCACTTCCGCTCGGGTGAGCAAGATCGTGCACAAGTATCTGCCCCGGCTTTTCCGAGTTGAGACCTCACCGTCACCTGCCTGGCCGATACCCGACCGCCCGGACAAGCGGAAGGGCCGTACCCCCTTGACGGGGATACGGCCCTGTGGTGCCGGCTGCCGGGCGGATCGCTCCGCCCGGCGCGCCATCAGCCTCGGATGAGGTTGCGGAGCACGTACTGCATGATGCCGCCGTTGCGGTAGTAATCCGCCTCGCCCGGCGTGTCGATGCGGACGACCGCGTCGAACTCCACACCGGTGTCGGTGGTCACCTTGACGGTGCGCGGGGTGGTGCCGTTGTTCAGCTCCTCCACACCGGTGAAGGCGAAGGTCTCCTCGCCGGTGAGGCCCAGCGAGGCGGCCGTGGCGCCCTCGGGGAACTGGAGCGGCAGGACGCCCATGCCGATCAGGTTCGAGCGGTGGATGCGCTCGTAGGACTCGGCGATGACGGCCTTGACGCCGAGCAGCGCGGTGCCCTTGGCGGCCCAGTCGCGGGACGAGCCCGAGCCGTACTCCTTGCCCGCCAGGATGACCAGCGGGATGCCGGCGGCCTGGTAGTTCTGCGAGGCGTCGTAGATGAAGGCGACCGGCGCGCCGTCGACGGTGAAGTCGCGGGTGAAGCCGCCCTCGGTGCCCGCGGCGATCTGGTTGCGCAGGCGAATGTTCGCGAACGTGCCGCGGATCATGACCTCGTGGTTGCCTCGACGGGAACCGTACGAGTTGAAGTCGCGGCGCTCGACGCCGTGCTCCGTGAGGTACTTGCCGGCCGGGGTGTCGGCCTTGATGGCGCCGGCCGGGGAGATGTGGTCGGTGGTGACCGAGTCGCCCAGCTTGGCCAGGACGCGGGCGCCGGCGATGTCCGAGACCGGGGTGGTCTCCATCGTCATGCCCTCGAAGTAGGGGGGCTTGCGGACGTAGGTGGACTGGGGGTCCCACTCGAACGTGTTGCCGGTCGGGATCTCCAGCGCCTGCCACTGGGCGTCGCCCGCGAAGACGTCCTGGTAGGACTTGTTGAACATGTCCTCGCCGATGGCGTTCGCCACGACGTCGTTGACCTCGGCCTCGGAGGGCCAGATGTCCGCGAGGAAGACCGGCTTGCCCTCGGAGTCGGTGGCGATGGCGTCCCGGGTGATGTCCACCTTCATGGAGCCCGCGATGGCGTACGCGACGACCAACGGCGGGGAGGCCAGGTAGTTCATCTTGACGTCGGGGTTGATGCGGCCCTCGAAGTTGCGGTTGCCCGAGAGGACCGAGGTCACCGCGAGGTCGGCGTCGTTGATCGCCTTGGAGATCTCCTCCTCCAGCGGACCCGAGTTGCCGATGCAGGTGGTGCAGCCGTACCCGACGAGGTTGAAGCCCATCTTGTCCAGGTACGGGGTCAGGCCGGCCTTGTCGAAGTAGTCGGTGACGACCTTCGAACCCGGGGCCAGGGTGGTCTTGACCCACGGCTTGCGGGCGAGGCCCTTCTCGACGGCCTTCTTCGCCACGAGCGCCGCGGCGACCATGACGTAGGGGTTCGAGGTGTTGGTGCACGAGGTGATCGCGGCGACGGTGACGGCGCCGTGGTCGATCTCGAAGGAGGTGCCGTCGGCCAGGGTCACCGGGGTGGGCTTGGTCGGCACGCCGTTGCTGGACGCCGGGGCGTCGGAGGCCGGGAAGGACTCCTTGCCGGCCTCCTCGTCGTCGTTGACGTAGTTGCGCACGTCGAGCGCGAACTGCTGCGAGGCGTTGGCGAGGACGATGCGGTCCTGCGGGCGCTTCGGGCCGGCGATGGAGGGGACGACCGTGGAGAGGTCGAGCTCCAGCTTCTCGGAGAAGTCCGGCTCGGCGGCCGGGTCCAGCCACAGGCCCTGCTCCTTGGCGTACGCCTCGACGAGGGCGACCTGCTGGGCGTCGCGGCCGGTCAGGCGCAGGTACTTCAGGGTCTCGCCGTCGATCGGGAAGACCGCGGCGGTGGAGCCGAACTCCGGCGACATGTTGCCGATGGTGGCGCGGTTCGCGAGGGAGGTGGCGGCGACGCCCTCACCGTAGAACTCGACGAACTTGCCGACGACGCCGTGCTTGCGGAGCATCTCGGTGATGGTCAGCACGAGGTCGGTGGCGGTGGTGCCGGCGGGCAGCTCGCCGGTCAGCTTGAAGCCGACGACGCGCGGGATCAGCATGGAGACCGGCTGGCCGAGCATCGCGGCCTCGGCCTCGATGCCGCCGACGCCCCAGCCCAGTACGCCCAGGCCGTTGACCATCGTGGTGTGCGAGTCGGTGCCGACGAGGGTGTCGGGGTACGCCTGGCCGTTTCGGACCATGACCGTGCGGGCCAGGTGCTCGATGTTGACCTGGTGGACGATGCCGGTGCCCGGCGGGACGACCTTGAAGTCGTCGAAGGCGGTCTGGCCCCAGCGCAGGAACTGGTAGCGCTCCTTGTTGCGGCCGTACTCCAGCTCGACGTTCTGGGCGAACGCGTCGGCCGTGCCGAACTTGTCGGCGATGACCGAGTGGTCGATGACCATCTCGGCGGGCGAGAGCGGGTTGATCTTCGCCGGGTCGCCGCCGAGCGCCTTGACGGCCTCGCGCATGGTGGCGAGGTCGACGACACAGGGCACACCGGTGAAGTCCTGCATGATCACGCGGGCCGGCGTGAACTGGATCTCCTCGCTGGGCTGGGCCTGCGAGTCCCAGTTGCCGAGCGACCGGATGTGGTCGGCGGTGATGTTCGCGCCGTCCTCGGTACGGAGCAGGTTCTCCAGCAGGACCTTCAGGCTGTAGGGAAGGCGGGCGGAGCCCTCGACCTTGTCCAGCTTGAAGATCTCGTACGACTCGTCGCCCACCTGCAGCGTGCTGCGGGCGTCGAAGCTGTTCGCCGACACGACAGTCTCCTTCATGCATGAATTCGCGCGTATTACCGCAATCCTGCCGCCACGCCCCTGGGCCAATCCGCTAAGGTAAGGCTAAGTTAGGTAACCCTTACCAGCGGGGGCGGCTGCGGTACGCCTTCGGCAGATATCTCGATGTCGAGATAACTCTAGTACATGTCCGGGGGAAGGGACGAGGCGCGCACCCGCATGCCCGCCGGCACGGTCCGTTGGCCGGGGGATTCCGCATGTCCGGATTCCACCAGCTTGACCAGCAAGGACACCGCGCATGCGGCGATCCGCTCGGGATTCAGCGTGACGGTGGTCACGGAGAGTTCTTTCTCCCCGTACACGGGATCCTCACTCGCGCAGACCAGCAACAGGTCGCCGGGCGTCCGCAGGCCGTGGCGCGCGGCCGCCGCGAGCACCTGCCTGCCGCCGGGGTCGTACACCGTGTAGACCGCGTCGGGCCGCTCACGGCCGGCGAAGGCGCCGTCGAAGGCGTGGCCCGGCGCGTCCTCGGGATCGAAGGGGACGACCAGCTCGGGCGCGCCCCGCTCCGCGCACCACCGGGCGTAGGCCGCGGTGACGGCCCCCGTGTAGAACTCCCGGCCGTACCCGGCGTGCAGGGCGATCCGGCGGGCGCCGGAGGCCGCGAGGTGGTCCAGCACCTCGCGGGCGGTGGCGACGTGGTCGTTGTCCACCCACACGTCCCCGGGCCGGGGGTCGGCGGGCCGGCCGTCGAAGACCACCGGCAGGCCGCGCGCCCGCAGGGCCCGGAGCACCGGGTCCCCGGCCGGACTGTCCAGCAGCAGCATCCCGTCGACGGCGAGCGTGTGCCAGAGGGGATCGCCGCCCCGGGCGGCGGGCAGGGTGGTCAGGGCGTAGCCGCGGGCGTGCGCGGCCGAGGTGGCGGCGGTGAGCAACCGGGAGAAGTAGGCGACCCCCGCGAAGTCCCAGGGAGATCCGGCGTACGTGGTGACGGCGATGCCGAGGCAGCGGGTGAGCGGGCCGCGCCGGGTGCCGTAGCCGAGGGCGGCCGCGACCTCGCGGACCCGACGCCGGGTGCCCTCGCCGAGCCGGCCGGTGCCGCCGAGCGCGTGGGAGACGGTCGCGGTGGAGACCTCCGCGGCGCGCGCGATGTCGGCGAGGGTCGGTCCGGGGCCTGGCACGCGTTCATCGTACGGATCGGGGCGCGGCGGGTACAGGGAACGGCCGTCGGGTGCGGGTGCCGGTTGCCGGTTGCCGGGGACGGGGTGCCGGTTGCCGACGTCGGGTGCGGGTGCCGGGCCCGGGTGCCGGGTACCGACGCCGGGTACGGGTGCCGGGTGCGGATTCCGTCGTCGGGGGCGGGTTCCGGTTAAGGGGTTAACCACCGAGTGTCCAGGCCACCTACCGACTCTGGGAGTGGCCATGACCTCTTCACCCCTGTCCCGCCGGGGACTCCTCTCCGCCGTGGGGGCCGCCGGCGCCGCGGGCCTGCTGGGGGCCGGCCCGGCCTCGGCCGCCGACGCGCCGTCCGCCCGGCGCGGCTCGGCGGCCCTGGTGTTCCACAACGCCCGGGTGTTCACCGGTCTGTCCGGCGGGGCGCCGGTGGAGGCGGTGGCCGTCGGACGGGACGGGCGGATCCTGGCCACCGGCCGCGACGCGGTGGTACGGCGTCACGTGGGCCGGGACACCGAGGTCGTCGACGCCCGCGGGAACACCGTGATGAGCGGCGTCCACGACGGTCACACCCACCCGCTGGGCGCCGGGGAACGGTCACTGCGGCCCTCGCTGGAGGGGGCCGAGACCACCGTGGCCGAACTCACCGAGATCCTGCGCGGCTTCCTCGCCGACACCGGCGGCCCGGGCGCGGAGCCCGACGGTTGGCTCGTCGTGGAGGACTGGAACCCCGTCGGGCTGCTGCCCGTCGGCACCGCCCCGCACCACTCGCTGCTGGACGCCCTGCCCACCCGGCGGCCGATCGCGCTGGTCGGCGGCGACGGCCACAACCTGTGGGCCAACGGGCGGGCCCTGGAGATCGCCGGGATCACCGCCGCCACCCCCGACCCGGTCGGCGGCAGGATCGTCAAGGGGCCGGACGGGCGGCCGACGGGCGTGCTCAAGGACGACGCCCAGGTGCTGGTGAAGCGGCACGTGCCGGAGCCCTCGCGCGCGGAACTGGTCGCGGCCTGCGCCGAGGTGCTGGGGCTGGCGGCGGCCTCGGGGGTGACGACGATGATGGACGCCCTGGTCGGGCGGCACGAGCTGGAGCTGTACCGGGCCCTGTCCGACGCGGGGAGACTGCCGCAGCGCATCACGGCGGCCATCCGCCTGGAGGTGGGCCACACGAAGGATCCCGCGGCCGCCCTGGCGTACGCGCGCGGGCTGCGCCGGGAGTTCGAGGGCGTGCGGGGCCTGCGGTTCGGGATGGTCAAGGTGTTCCTGGACGGGGTCATCGAGCACCCGGCGCAGACGGCCGCGCTGTTGGAGCCGTACCTGGACGGCGACGGCCGGCCGACGGCGAACCGGGGCGAGCTGTACACCTCCGCGGCCGAGTACGGCCGGCTGACCGCGGCCTTCAACTCGGCCGGCTGGCAGATGCACGCCCACGGGCTCGGGGACCGGGCGGTGCGGACCGCGTTGGACGGGTACGAGTACGCCCTGCGGGCGACCGGGCGACGGGACCCGCGGAACGCGATCGCGCACCTCCAGCTCGTCGACCCGGCGGACCTGCGGCGCTTCGCGCGGCTCGGCGTCGCCGCCTGCATGCAGCTCCAGTGGGCCGCGAAGGACACCTGGACGATGGAGGCCCTGTTGCCGTACATCGGGCCGGAGCGGCACCGGTGGATGTACCCGGCGCGCAGCCTGGAGAAGGCGGGGGCCCGCCTGACGGGTGGCTCCGACTGGCCCGTGGACGCGCTCCAGGTGTGGAACCAGCTGCGGACGGCGATCGACCGGCAGGGCGCCCACGGCACGGGCGAGCTGTACCGGCGGTTGGAGGGCCTCGGTCGGGACACGGTCCTGCGGATGCACACCTCGGGGACGGCGTGGCAACTGCGCCAGGAGGACCTGACGGGCACGGTCGAGGCGGGCAGGGCGGCGGACCTGGTGCTGCTGGACCGGGACGTGACCCGCTGCCCGGTGGCCGACATCAGCGGAACGGGCGTACGGATGACCCTGGTCGGGGGTCGCGTCGTGCACGACGCGGACTCCTCGGCGGGACGGGCGGCCACCGCGCGGGCCTCGCGCGCGCGGACCGCCCCGCGCCCGGCCTCGTACGCGGCGGTGCACGGCGGCCGGCACCACGCCTGCGGGCACTGACGGTCAGGCCCCGGAGCCGAGCGCCTCGGCGATCCCCTCCGGGCGGTCCGCCGAACCCCACGCGCACCACGCGCATCCCCTCGCGGGGATGCGATCTGACGGTCGGTGACACCCGTCTGCCGCACCCGACACGATCACCATCTCATATCTGAGATACCGTGCACCCATGGCAGACGACTACCTCGTACGCATCGGCAAGCTCATCCGTGACGCCCGGCAACACCGGGGCTGGACACAGAGTCAGCTTGCCGATGCTCTCGGCACCAGCCAGAGTGCCGTGAATCGGATCGAACGCGGCAATCAAAACATCAGCCTTGAGATGATCGCCCGAATCGGTGAAGCTCTCGACAGCGAGATCGTCTCTCTGGGCTACGCGGGACCGATGCACCTGCGGGTCGTCGGCGGTCGGCGGCTGTCCGGCGCCATCGACGTCAAGACGAGCAAGAACGCGTGTGTCGCGCTGCTGTGCGCCACACTGCTCAACAAGGGTCGAACCGTACTGCGGCGCGTGGCCCGCATCGAGGAGGTCTACCGCCTCCTGGAGGTGCTGAACTCCATCGGTGTGCGCACCCGCTGGATCAACGACGGCGTGGACCTGGAGATCGTCCCGCCGACCCGCCTGGACATGGACGCCATGGACGCGGACGCGGCCCGCCGGACCCGGAGCATCATCATGTTCCTGGGCCCGCTGCTGCACCGGATGGACCACTTCAAGCTGCCCTACGCCGGCGGTTGCGACCTCGGCACCCGCACCATCGAGCCGCACATGATCGCCCTGCGCCGGTTCGGCCTGGACATCACCGCGACCGAGGGCATCTACCACGCGCAGGTCGAGGCAGGGGTCTCCCCCGACCGCCCGATCGTGCTGACCGAGCGCGGGGACACGGTCACCGAGAACGCGCTGCTGGCCGCCGCCCGCCACGACGGTGTCAGCGTCATCCGCAACGCCTCCTCCAACTACATGGTCCAGGACCTGTGCTTCTTCCTGGAGGCGCTCGGCGTCAAGGTCGAGGGCGTCGGCACCACCACCCTCACCGTCCACGGCGTCCCGAACATCGACGTGGACGTGGACTACTCCCCCTCCGAGGACCCGGTCGAGGCGATGAGCCTGCTGGCCGCCGCCGTGGTCACGGAGTCGGAGCTGACCATCCGCCGGGTCCCGATCGAGTTCATGGAGATCGAGCTCGCGGTCCTGGAGGAGATGGGCCTGGACCACGACCGCTCCGCCGAGTACACCGCCGACAACGGCCGTACCCGCCTGGTGGACCTGACGGTCCGCCCGTCGAAGCTCGAAGCCCCCATCGACAAGATCCACCCGATGCCGTTCCCCGGGCTGAACATCGACAACGTCCCCTTCTTCGCGGCCATCGCCGCCGTCGCGCAGGGCCAGACCCTGATCCACGACTGGGTGTACGACAACCGGGCGATCTACCTGACCGACCTCAACCGCCTCGGCGGCCGCCTCCAGCTCCTGGACCCGCACCGTGTCCTGGTGGAGGGCCCCACCCGCTGGCGGGCGGCGGAAATGATGTGCCCGCCGGCCCTGCGCCCGGCGGTGGTCGTCCTGCTGGCGATGATGGCCGCCGAGGGCACCTCGGTGCTGCGCAACGTCTACGTCATCAACCGCGGATACGAGGAACTGGCCGAGCGCCTCAACTCGGTCGGCGCCCAGATCGAGATCTTCCGGGACATCTAGGCCGTCTCTTCCGGATCTTGCCGGGGCCCCCGTTCCTCCGTCGGTGGAGGAGCGGGGGCCCGGTCGTTCTTGCGCCGTTGTCGCCCGTACCGGTGGCCGGTTTCGCGAGAGGCCCCGACGCGGTGGGCGGGGGCGGGACAATCGGGGTCCACGCCGCAAGCCGTGAAAGGGGTCCGCATGGCGAACGTCTGGCTTCCGCCCGCGGAGTACATCGAGACCATCGCCCGGGCGACCAGTTACGCCTGTCTCTACTTCACCGACACCGCCGGCCGCCCCGTGCAGTTGCGGGCCACGTACGCCACGGAGACCTGGCAGTGGCCGGGCGGGAACATGGATCCCGGCGAGACGCCCTGGCAGTGCGCGGTGCGCGAGTGCCTGGAGGAGACCGGCATGATCTTCGAGGGCGAGCCGCGCCTGCTGGCCGCGCACTTCATCTCCCATCAGGGGGCGGCCTGGCCCGCGAACCACATCGGTTTCGTCTTCGACGGGGGAACGCTCACGGACGAGCAGATCGACGCCTTCGTCCTCGATCCCTCGGAGCACACCGAGGTGAGCGTACGGACGATGGAGGAGTGGCGGGCGACCATGACGCCCGTCAACTTCGACCGCCTGTGGGAGATCGACGCGGCCCGGCGCGCGGGCACCGTGGTCTACATGGAGCGCCAGGTCGTCGGGAAGTCCCGCCTGGCCTGATGCCGTGCGGGCCCTCGCCGTGACGGCCGGGGCCCGGCAGAATCGGTTGCTCGTGCAGGCGTCGAGGGGGCGGGGGCCGACCATGGCTACGGACAAGATCGCGGGCACCGGTGCGGACGCGGGGGCGGGCACGGCTCCTCCGGGACTCGCCGGCCTGCCGCTGCTGGGGTCGCTGGCGGACCTCAAGGCGGACTCGCTGGGCACCTACCTGCGCGCCCGGCGCGAAGAGGGCGACGTCGTACGGATCACCGCCGGTCCCCCGGGGCTGCGCGCCGAGCTGTACTGCGTCTTCTCCGCGGAGGGCGCCCAGCAGGTCCTGGCGTCGGAATCGGCCAACTTCCGCAAGGACAACTCCTTCTACCAGGAGGTCCGGGAATCCTTCGGCAACGGTCTGCTGACCAGTCAGGACGAGGACTACCTGCGCCAGCGCCGGCTGGTCCAGCCGCTGTTCACCCGGCGCCGCGTGGACGGCTACGCGCACGCGGTCGCCGCCGAGACCCTCTCGACGCTGACCTCCTGGGAGGAGGCCACCGACGGGATCGTGGACGTCTGCGACGAGATGACCCACCTGGCCCTGCGCGCGGTGGCCCGCATCCTGTTCGGCGCGGACGTGGACGCCACCGTCGACGTGGTCGACAGGAGCTTCCCGATCATCACGGAGTACGTCCTGCGCCGCGGCTACTCCCCCGCCAACATCCCGCGCTCGTGGCCCACTCCGGGCAACCGGAGGGCCGCCGCCGCGATGGACGAGCTGTACGGGGTCTGCGACCGGATCATCGCGGAGCGCCGGCGCGTCGGCCCGGCCGGGGGTGACGGCGGGGAGGCGGAGGATCTGCTGACCCTGCTCGCGGCGGCGCAGAGTGCCCACGACGGGGCCTTCGACGCCGGCGAACTGCGCGACCAGGTACTGATATTCCTGCTCGCGGGGCACGAGACGACCGCGACCTCCCTCGCCTTCGCCCTGCACCTGCTGGCCCTCCACCCCGATCTGCAGGCGCGGGCCCGCGAGGAGATCTTCCGCGTACTGGGCGACCGTACGCCGCAGGCCGCCGACCTGGACCGGCTCCCGTACCTGACCCGGGTACTCAAGGAGGCCATGCGCCTCTACCCCGCCGCCCCGGTCATCGGCCGCCGGGCCGTCGCCGCCACCGAGGTCGGGGGCCATGTGGTGCCGGCGGGCGCCGACGTGATCCTGGCGCCGTGGGTGACGCAC
Source organism: Streptomyces sp. NPDC102278 (assembly GCF_044766345.1). NCBI lineage: Bacteria > Bacillati > Actinomycetota > Actinomycetes > Kitasatosporales > Streptomycetaceae > Streptomyces > Streptomyces sp. NPDC102278. The sequence goes on from NZ_JBIWLV010000013.1 coordinate 106,963, forward strand.
CGCCACCCCGCCTACTGGACGGACCCGGACCGCTTCGACCCCGAGCGGTTCACCCCGGAGGCGGAGGCCGCCCGGCCGCGCTACGCCTGGTTCCCCTTCGGCGGCGGCCCGCGCGCCTGCATCGGGCAGCACTTCTCGATGCTGGAATCGGTGCTCGCGCTGGCGATGGTCCTGCGCGAGTACACCTTCGAGGCCGTGGACGAGGTGGTGCCGGTGAGCGCCGGGATCACGCTGCGGACGCGGGGGCCCGTGCGCTGCCGGATCCGCAGGGCGGCCGGGTAGCGGATTCGACCGGGAGCGCGGCGGTGCTCAGACCGCCGTCGGAGCGTGTTTTCCCTGGAGCCGCGCCAGGTCCGAGGGGCGGACCTGGATGACGAAGAGCGCGATCAGCGCGGTGAGCAGGGTGAAGGCGGCGGCGGCCACGAAGGCCGCGCTCACGCCCGAGGTGAGTACCTGGTCGCTCCAGGGTTTCGGGAACTGCCTCGTCCGCGCGAAGAGGGCCTTCTGCTGCGGGGTGGCGGTGCTCAGGAAGGAGCCCACCTGGTCCTTGGCCTCGTTGCGGCCGGCGGTGCCGAAGACCGTGACGAGGATCGACAGGCCCAGCGAACCGCCCACCTGCTGCATGGCGTTCAGCAGTCCGGAGGCCGCGCCCGACTCCCGGTTGGGGACGTTGGAGAGCGCCATCAGGGTCAGGGAGACGAACTGCATGCCCATGCCCGCGCTGAACAGCAGCATCGGGCCCAGGATGCTGCCCAGGTAGGTGGAGTCGATGTCGACCTGCGTCAGCCACGCCAGCCCGCCGGCCGCGCACAGCGAGCCGGTGACCATGAACGGCTTCGGCCCGTACTTGGGCAGGAGTTGGGAGGTGACCCCCGCCATTACCGCGATCATCGCGCTGACCGGCAGGAAGGCGAGGCCGGCCCGCAGGGGGCTGAAGCCCAGCACGTTCTGCACGAAGAGCGTCAGGAAGAAGAACATGCCGAAGATCGCGCAGGCGAAGAAGAGCATGATCGCGTACGTTCCGGCCCGGTTGCGGTCGGCGAACATGTGCAGCGGGGTGATCGGCTGGGGCGAGCGGCGCTCGTTGGCGATGAACAGGGTCAACAGCACGACGGCCGCCCCGAAGGAACCCAGCGTCACCGGAGCCGACCAGCCCTCCTGGGACGCGCTGATGAACCCGTAGACCAGCGCGACCATGCCGAAGGTCGACAGCAGGGCACCGGCCAGGTCGAAGTGTCCGGCGTGACGTTCGGACTCGCGGATGACCCGGGGCGTCACGAGGGCGATGATCAGGGCGATGGGGACGTTGACGAAGAGCACCCAGCGCCAGTTGAGCCATTCCACGAGGATGCCGCCGGCCAACAGGCCGATGGCGCCGCCGCCGGCCGAGACGCCGGCGAACACGCCGAAGGCGCGGTTGCGTTCGGGGCCTTCGCGGAAAGTGCTCGTGATCAGGGCGAGGGCGGTCGGGGAGGCGATTGCGGCGCCGACGCCCTGGAGGGCGCGGGCGCCCATCAACTGCCCCTCGTTCTGGGCGAATCCGCCCAGGAGCGAGGCCAGGCCGAAGAGCAGCACGCCGAAGACGAACACGCGCCGGCGTCCGAGGATGTCGCCGACGCGTCCGCCGAGGAGCAGCAGTCCGCCGAAGGTCAGCGTGTAGGCGTTGACGACCCAGGAGAGGCTTTCGGTGGAGAAGCCGAGGGCCGTCTGGATGTGCGGCAGCGCGATGTTCACGATGGTGATGTCGAGAACCACCATGAGCTGGCACGAGGCGATCACCAGCAGGGCGATCGTGTGCCCCCCGCTTCGGAGCCTGCCGTCGGTCCCGGCGCCGCCGGGCTGTTGGTTCGGGTCCACCTTCTCGACGCTAAGCCCGGATGTCGGGGGTCACCACTCGAACGGCCTAGCGGGTGTGATATTTCACATGTCACACTACGGAAATGGATGACCCTTTCCTCGAACTCTCCGCGGCCACCGCCCAGTACACCCACGGCGCCCCGCGCGCGTTCTCCTTCGGGGACGACGGCCGGCTCCTGTGGTTCCTGCGCTCGACGGGCCCCACCGACGCCTGCGACGGCCTGTGGGCCCTCGACACCACGACCGGCGCCGAGACCCTCCTCGCCGACCCGCGCGCCCTGTCCCCCGAGGGATCCACCGGGCCGGGCGAACTCCCGCTCGCCGAGCGCCGCCTGCGCGAACGCACCCGGCTCGTCGCCGCGGGAATCGGCTCCTTCGCCCTCTCCGGGAACGGCCGGCGCGCCGCCTTCGCCCTGCGCGGGCGGCTGTACGAGGTCGCGTACCCGGACGCCGGGGACGCCGGGGACGCCGGCGGGCCGCGGGAGGTCCCCGCGGCCGGGCCCGCCTGGGACCCGCGCCCGAACGCGGACGGCTCCCGCACCGCGTACGTCGCCGACGACGCCCTGTACGTCACCCCCGGCGGCCGGGTCAGCCCCGACGACGGCGCCCGCTGGGGCGTGGCCGAGTTCGCCGCCGCCGAGGAACTCGGCCGGTCCCGGGGCCACTGGTGGTCGCCCGACGGGGTCACCCTGCTCGCCGCCCGGGTCGACGAGTCCGCGCTGCGGCGGCGCTGGTTCACGGACCCGGAACACCCGGAGCTGCCGGCCGAGGACTTCGCGTACCCGGAGGCCGGCGGCCCCAACGCGGACGTCGCGCTCTGGGTGCTCCGGCCGGACGGGGGGCGCGTCCGGCTCGACTGGGACGCCGTCGCCCACCCGTACGTCTCGGACGCCGGCTGGGAGTCCGCCGAGGAGATCCTGCTGACCGTCCAGGACCGGCTCCAGCGCGAAGTCCTGCTGCTCGGCGCGGACCCCGTGACCGGCCGTACCCGCGAGCTGTCCCGCACCACGCACCCGCTGTGGGTGGACCCGCTGCCCGGGACGCCCGGCCGGCTGCCCGACGGACGGATGCTGACCGCCGCCGACACCCCGGGCGGGACCGCCCGCGCCCTCGCCGTCGACGGACGGCTGCTCACCGGGGACGGGCTCCAGGTCCGCCGGGTGGCCGGGTTCCACCGGGACCGGCTGCTGATCGAGGCGGGCGGGCAGGACCCCGCCGGGCAACGGGTGCTGCTGATCGACCCCGCGACGGGCGAGGTGACCCCGGTCGCGGACGGGCCCGGGGTGCACGGCGTCCAGGCGTCCGCCGGCGTCCTGCTGCTGACGTCCGCCGACGCCGACGGGATCCGGCGGACCGTACGCGCCCCGGACGGACGGGAGTGCACCCCCGGCGACCTGTCCGAGCCGCTGCCGTACCGGGTGGTCCCGGTGCTGGAACGGGTCACCGAGCACGGCCTCCCCACCGCGCTCGTCCTGCCCCGCGGCCATGTGCCCGGCACCCGACTGCCCGTGCTCGTGGACGGCTACGGCGGCCCCTGCGCGCAGGACGTCAGCGCGGAACCGCGCCGCTGGCAGCACCGCCAGTGGTGGGCCGACCAGGGCTTCGCGGTGGTGACCGTCGACAACAGGGGCACCGCCCACGTCTCGCCCGCCCACACCCACGCCGTGCACGGCGGGTTCTCCCGGATCGTCCTCGACGACCAGGTCGCGGCCCTGCGGGCCCTCGGCGCACGCCACCGCGACCTCGACCTCACCCGGGTGGGGATCCGCGGCTGGTCCTTCGGCGGCTACCTGTCCGCCCTCGCGGTGCTGCGCCGTCCGGACGTCTTCCACGCGGCCGCCGCCGGGGCCGCCCCCACCGACTTCCGGCACTAGGACACGGCGTACACCGAGCGCTACCTGGGACTCCCGCGGGAGCGCCCCGAGGCGTACGCCCGCGACTCGCTGATCGCGGACGCCCCCGGGCTGCGGCGTCCGCTGCTGCTGATCACCGGCCTGGCCGACGACAACGTCCACCCCTCCCACACGCTGCGGCTGTCCCGGGCCCTGACGGACGCGGGGCGCCCGCACCGGCTGCTCGCGCTGCCGGGAGTCACCCACATGACCCCCGGGGGCACCCGGGAGAAGGTGATGACCCAGGAACTCGCCTTCTTCCGCGCCGAGTTGCGGCGGTGACAGGCGGACCGGCGGCAACGGGACGGGGGGCGAACGGACCGTGACGAGGCGAAGGGCCCCGGAGTCGATCGTGTCGGCTCCGGGGCCCTTCGTTCTCCCTTCCCTGGGATCCCCGTCAGTCACCCGGGAAGTGACAGGCCACCTCGCGCGAGGCGGCGGCCCGGAGCAGAGGCCTCTCCGTACGGCAGATCTCCCGCGCCTTCGGGCACCTCGGGTGGAAGGCGCAGCCGGCCGGCGGGGCGGCCGGGCTCGGTGGATCGCCGAGGAGCACGATCCGCTCGCGCCGCCGCTCGGCGGCCGGGTCCGGCAGCGGCACGGCGGACAGCAGGGCGCGGGTGTAGGGGTGTTGGGGGTTCTCGTACAGGGCGCGCTTGTCGCCGATCTCGACGATCCGGCCCAGGTACATGACGGCGACCCGGTCGCTGATCCGCTTGACCACGGAGAGGTCGTGCGCGATGAACACGTACGCCAGGCCCAGCTCCGCGCGCAGCCGCTCCAGCAGGTTGACGATCTGCGCCTGCACGGAGACGTCCAGGGCGGAGACGGGCTCGTCCGCGATGACCAGCCGGGGTGCGGTCGCCAACGACCGCGCGATCCCCACGCGTTGGGCCTGACCGCCGGAGAACTCGTGCGGGTACCGGTCGACGTGCTCGGGGACGAGGCCGACCAGTTCCATCAGTTCGACCGCCCTGCGCCTGGCATCGGCCGCCGACCAGCCCTGCACGAGCAGCGGGTCGCAGATGATCCGGGCCACCGTCTGGCGGGGGTTGAGGGAGGAGTGCGGGTCCTGGAACACCATCTGGAGGCTGCGCCGCAGGGGACGCAGCGCTCCCTGGGAGAGCCGGCTGATGTCCCGGCCGTCGAAGGTGACGCTGCCGGAGGTGGGCTCCAGGAGCCGCACGAGCATCCGGCCGGTGGTGGACTTCCCGCAGCCCGATTCCCCGACCAGCCCGAGGGTCTCGCCCGCCGCCAGGTCGAAGGAGACCCCGTCGACGGCGCGCACGGGCGCCCCCCGGCGCCCGGTCACCGACCGCCTGCCGGGGAAGGTCATGGTCAGGTCGCGTACGGACAGCAGGGCGTCGGCGGCGGTGGGCGGGGTGGCGGGCGGGGTGGTGCGCGCGGCCATCAGGCCACCTCCTTCGCGTACCGGGCCCCGGCGTGGTGGCAGGCCACCGTCCGCCCGACGGCGTGCGGCACGAGGTCCGGTCGTACGTCCGTGCACAGCGCGGTGGCCATCGGGCAGCGCGGGGCGAAGGCACAGCCCGGCGCCTGGGCCGCCGGGGAGGGCGGGGACCCGGCGATGGCCCGCAGCGGGGCGTCGTCCGGGTCGTCCAGCCGGGGCAGCGAGTCCAGCAGCCCGCGGGTGTAGGGGTGCGCGGGATCGGCGAACAGCGCGTCCACCCCGGCGTGTTCGGCGACCCGGCCGCCGTACATGACGAGCACCTCGTGGGCGACGCGGGCCACCACCCCCAGGTCGTGGGTGATCATCACGACGCCGAGGCCCCGGTCCTGCTGGAGCCGGGCGATCAGCTCCAGGATCTGGGCCTGCACCGTGACGTCGAGCGCGGTCGTCGGCTCGTCGGCGATCAGCAGGTCCGGTTCGCAGGCCAGGGCCATCGCGATCATGGCGCGCTGGCGCATGCCGCCGGAGAACTGGTGCGGGTACTCCCCCGCCCGCCGGGCCGGTTCGGGGATGCCGACCTCGCCGAGCATGTCGACCGCCCGTTTGCGCGCGGCGGCCCGCCCGGAGCGCAGGTGCACGCGGACGTGCTCGGCGATCTGCTCGCCGACGGTGTAGTAGGGGTGCAGGCTGCTCAGCGGGTCCTGGAAGATCATGGCCATCCGGCGGCCGCGGATCCGGGACAGCCGCTTCTCGGACATCCCGGTGAGTTCCTGTCCGTCGAGGGCGACGGAGCCGCCGACCTCGGCGCCGCGGTGCAGACCCATGACGGCGAGGGAGGTGACGGACTTGCCCGAGCCGGACTCCCCGACGATGCCGAGGGTGCGGCCGGCCTCGACGGTGAAGCCGAGCGAGTCCACGGCCCGTACGACTCCGCGCGGGGTGGTGAACGTGACGCGCAGGTCGCGCACTTCGAGCAGTGGTGGCGGTGGTGCGGGGGCGTCCATCAGTACCTCACCCTCGGGTCGACGACGGCGTACAGGAGGTCCACGGCGAGATTGGCGAGGACGATGAAGAAGGCGGCCAGCAGCGTGACCCCGAGGACCACGGGCTGGTCGGAGCTGACGAGCGCCCCGTAGAAGAGCCGCCCGACACCGGGGAGCCCGAAGATCGACTCGGTGATGACGGCGCCGGCGAGCAGTCCGCCGAGGTCCATGCCGAAGATGGTGAGGAGGGGGGTCATCCCGGAGCGCAGTCCGTGTTTGACCACGACGGTGCGTTCGGGCATCCCCTTGGCGCGGGCGGTACGGATGTACGGCTCGGCCATCGCCTCGATCATCGAGCCCCGGCTCTGGCGGGCGTACATGGCCGCGTAGAGCAGGGCGAGCGCGGTCCAGGGCAGGAGCAGGTTGGAGGCCCAGCCGAGCGGGTCGTCGGCGAGGGCCCGGTAGGTCGGGTAGGGCAACAGTCCCGCGACGCGGATGACCCCGAAGATCAGCATCACCGAGGTGAAGTACACGGGCAGCGAGGCGGCGGCGACGGCTCCGACCATCAACGTCCTGTCGGTGGCGGTGTCCTTGCGCAGGGCCGCGGTGACCCCGGCGCCCAGACCGAGGACCAGCCACAGGACGGCCGCGCCGACGGCGAGGGAGGCGGAGACGGGGAGCCGGTCCATCAACAGGTCCCAGACGGGCAGGGAGTTCTCGTACGAGTAGCCCAGGCAGGGGAAGTCGCACCGGACGGCGTACGGGCCGGTGCCGAGGGTGCGGCCGGTGAAGATGCCGGTGAGGAAGTGGAGGAATCGGCTCCAGAGGGGCTGGTCGAGGCCGAGGTACGCGCGGACGTCGGCCAGCCGTTCGGGGCCGCAGGTCTTGCCGCAGGCGGCCGCGGCCGGGTCGGAGGGCAGGACCTGGAAGATGACGAAGGTGACGGCGGCGATGGCGAGGAGCACGCCCACGAGAGCGAGCAGCCGGCGGGCCAGGTAGAGGATCACGTCCGGCCGCCCCTCGGGTCGAGGATGTCGCGCAGGGCGTCGCCGAGCAGGGTGAAGGCGAGGACGGCGAGGAAGAGGAAGACGCTCGGGATGACGAAGTACACGGGGTCGGTCTCGTAGTAGGCCACGGACTCGGCGATCATCTGGCCCCAGGACGGGGTGGGTGGACGGACGCCGACACCGAGGTAGCTGAGGGCGGCCTCGGTGCTGATCATTCCGGGGATCAGCAGGGTGGTGTAGGCGATGACCGGGCCGGCGACGCCCGGGAGGACGTCGCGGGTCAGGATGCGCCAGGAGCCGGCGCCGGCGACGCGGGCGGCGTCCACGTACTCGCGGTGCTTGAGGGAGAGGGTCTGGCCCCGGACCACGCGGGCGACGCCGGGCCAGCCGAAGAGGCCGATGACGGCCGTCATGAGCACGATCCGGTTGACGTCCTTGGCCACCGAGAGCATGGCGATCATGAAGATCAGGGACGGGAAGGACATGGTGAGGTCCATCAGGCGGGAGAGCACCGCGTCGACGCGGCCGCCGAAGAAGCCGGCGGCGATGCCGGCGGCCGTGCCGACCGCCACCACGATGGCGGTGGCGGCGAAGGCGATCAGGAGGGAGACCTGGGCGCCGGCCACGACACGGGCGAACAGGTCGCGGCCGGTGACGGGTTCGACGCCCAGCCAGTGCGCGGAACCGATCCCGCCGAAGGAGCCGAGGGGCTGTCCCGCGAGGTAGGGGTCGATGGCGCTCTTGTCGAACTCGTTCGGGGACCAGCCACCGAGCGAGCCCAGCCAGGGGGCTCCGACGGCCATCAGGACGAAGAGGAGGACGACGCAGAGGCTGACGCGCACGGCGGGGCGGCGGCGGAGCTCGCGTCGGGCGAGCTGCCAGGGGCTGCTGCCGGGGGGAACGTCCTTGACCGCGGCGGATCGGGGGTCGGCGGGCGGAAGGTCGGCGGGCCGACTGTCGGCGGCGGGTCGGCGGTCGGCGGGTCGGGAGTCGGTGGGTCGGGGGGCGGTGGGTCGGGGGTCGGTGGCGTGGTTCTCGGTCATGGCTCGGCGGGCTTTCCGGGTGTCCGTCGGGCCTCAGCCCCGGCTCTTGGAGGGGTCCTTGAGGCCGATCGCGGCGTAGTCGACGGTGCCGGTCCACACCGGGTGGCCGAAGGCGCCCGCGATGTTGGTGCCGACGAGCAGGGGCTTGCGTTCCAGCAGGACCGGGACGGAGGGGGACTTCTTCATGATCTCCGCGTCGAGTGCGATCCAGGCCCGCTCGGCCTGGCCGGCGTCGGCCATGGCGTTGATCTCGTCGATCCGCTGCGTCGTCGCCCCGTCGCGGAACTGGCTGTAGTTGCCCTGGTTGCCCTTGTCCTTGACGGTGCGTCCGTCGAAGACGAAGGGGATCCAGGTGGAGCCGGAGGGGTAGTCGGGGCACCAGCCCGCGAGGGTCATGTCGGGGGTGGTGGACAGGTCGCCGATGACGTCGTAGTACGCGCCCGGGTCGATGGTGTCGATGACGACCTCCACGCCCGCCCGGGACAGGCCCTGTTGGATGGCCTCGGCCTTGCCCTTGTCGCCGGTGGAGACGGCGAAGGTCACCTTCAGCTTCTCCTTCCCGGCGGCCTTGAGGAGTTCCTTGGCCCTGGCCGGGTCGCCGGCGGGCGGGATCTTGAGGGTGTCGGCCTGCCGGCCGCCGGAGAGGGCCGGGGGCAGGTAGGCGGTGGCCACCTCGTTGAGGGCGGGCCCGCCTCCGGCCGTGACCACGGCTTCCTTGTCGACCGCGTACTGCATGGCCTCGCGGACCCGGGGGTCGTCGAAGGGGGCGCGGGAGTTGTTGAGGTGGAGCATCTCCGTACAGCCCTGGGACTCGGCGAGCAGGCGGGCCTTGACGTCCGGCTTGGGCAGGACCTTCGGCGCGCTCTCGGGCCGCATGTCGGAGTACTGGACGGCGGAGGCGTCCGCGCCCTCGCCGGCGATGATGCGGTCGTCGATCTGGCCGCCCTTGAGTCCCATCACGACGACGAAGCGGTCGGGGTAGGCCTTGCGGACGGTGTCGGTGCGGGCGTCCCAGTGTTCGTTGCGGACCAGGACCAGCTTCTTGTCGCGGTCGTAGGACTCGATCTTGTAGGGCCCGGAGGAGAACGGGCGCGCGTCGTAGCGGGTGCCCGCCTCCTTGGACTGCGGGACCGGTGCGAAGGTCGGGAGGGTGGCGGTGGCGGAGAAGTCGGCGACTGGGCGCCTCAGTTCGAAGACGATCGTGCGGTCGTCGGGCGTCTTGATCGAGTCGAGGTGTTTCCCCTGGAGCGGACCCTTGTAGGTCTCGCCGCCGGCCAGGTACTGGGCGGCGTAGTCGGGTCCGCCGGTGAGGTCGGGGGCGAAGGAGCGCTCGACGTTGTACTTGACGTCCTGGGCCCGGACGGGGGTTCCGTCCTCGTACTTGACGCCTTCCTTGAGGGTGAAGGTCCAGGTTCTGCCGCCGTTGGACGGGGTGCCGAGGTCGGTCGCGAGGTCGGGCACCAACTCGCTGCCCGCCTTGCCGGGTTCGGCCTTGAAGGTGACGAGGGTGCGGTAGAGCAGGCGGGTGCCGAAGTCCATGGTCGGCATCGTCCAGTTGCGCGCCGGGTCGAGGTGGGAGAAGTCCTGGTTGGACAGGACGGTCAGGGTGCCGCCCTTGCTCGGCGTGCCGCCGAGCGTCTTGCCCTCGTTGGCCGCGGCGGGGTTGGCGGCGGGCCCCCCGGCGGAGCCCTTCCCGCCGGCGTCGGAGCACCCCGAGGCGCCGACGGCGAGTGCCGCCACCAGAGCGGTGGCGAGGGCGAGTTGGGTGCGCTTGGTCATGGGTCACTCCAGTGAGGGGCGCTCGCTACGATGTGACCGGTAACATAGTAATGTGAAATTGCACTGACAAGGGTTCGGTCACGCCGTTACCCAGCCGTGTTCAAAAGGAGCGGACGACGGGTCCCCCAGAGCCCCGCCGGCCCGCTGTGACATGCCCCACCCCCTCTTGCCGCGAGAAGAAAGGGTTACCTAAGTTCGACCGTATGCCCCCACATGACCCCACCCCCTTCACCGACCCGGACGCGCCGGCGCTCGTCGGGTTCGACGTCGACCTCACCTCGCACGAGGTGCTCCGGCGGGCCCACGTCCTGGACGCCCTCGGCGACGCGTGGGACCCCGTCGAGGTGCTCCGCGGCGAGGAGGCGGCGTACGACCTGCTCTACTCCGGCCTTGACGAGGAGCAGCAGCGCGTGCACGACCGGCTCGTCGCGGCCGGCGTCCTCCCCCCGCGCGGGGGCGGCCGTGCTGCCGCTTGACCCGCAGGCGGATCCCGGGCGCCGCGCCTGGGTGCCCTGCCCGAGCTGTGCGGACGACCGCGACTGCGCGCCGTGCGGGCAGCGCCGGACGTGTTCCGCCCACTGGCGCTACCTGCTCTCCAACCACGGGAGCCTGCTCCACCTGCAGTGCCCGGCCTGCACCCACGTCTGGGCGCACGAGAGCGGCTTCGGCGCCACCCGCTCCCTGTGGAGCCGGGTCACCAGCGGTCGCTCACGCTCCTGACCGCGGCGGCGGGGGACGGACCGGACCGTGCGGGGCGGCCCGCTCCGGGCGGCTTCAGACGCCCGAGCCGAGCCGGCCCGGCGTGCGCCCGACCGGCTCGTCGCGGCCCTGCGCCCAGAGCGAGCGCACGTGGCCGAGGTGGCGGACCATGCACGCCTGGGCGGCCTCGGCGTCGCCGCTGATCATGAGGTCGAGCAGCTCGATGTGCTCCTCGGCGGAGGAGACCAGCTTCCCGGCCTCGTCCAGGCCGGTCAGGCCGTAGAGCCGGGAGCGCTTGCGCAGGTCGCCGACCGTCTCGACGAGCCGGTCGTTGCCGGCGAGGGCCAGCAGGCCCAGGTGGAAGCGGCGGTCCGCCTCCAGGTAGCCGATGAGGTTGTGCTCCCGGGCGTTGGTGACGATCTCCAGCGCGACGGGGCGCAGCGCCTCCAGTTGCTCGCGGGTGGCGATCTCGGTGATCCGGCCGATGGTCGGGACCTCGATCATCGTGCGCAGTTCGGTGTACTGGTCGAGGTCGCGTTCGCTGACCTCGGTGATCCGGAAGCCCTTGTTGCGGACCGGTTCGACCAGCCCCTCGCGGGCCAGGTCGAGCATGGCCTCGCGCACCGGGGTGGCCGAGACGCCCAGTTCGGCGGCGAGGCCGGGGGCGGAGTACACGCTCCCGGGGCGCAGTTCGCCCGCGATGAGCGCCGCTCGCAGGGCATGGCCGACCTGGTCCCGGAGTCGTTCCTGGGCCTTGATGAGACTGTGCTGCTTCAGGTCACCCATTGCGTTTCCTCCGAGACCACTACACCAGCGGCGAGCAGAGGCCAGCGTACAATGTCACGTTGCGCCGCCCGCCCCGGCGGCCCGGAACAGGGCGACCGCCACGGCAAGATCCTCCCAGGCCATGCCCACGCTCTTGAAGAGTCGCGGGGAATCCGCCCGCCCCGGCGGCGGGAGGCGTCCCGCGACCAGGTCGGCCAGGGTGCCCGCGACGTGGCCGGCCCCCAGGAGGCCTTCCGCCTCCGGGACCAGCAGGTCCCCCGCCTCGCGCAGGGCCGCCGCGCGGGACTCCACGTACACGACCGCGCGCCGCACCAGCGCGCTGTCCGTCTCCCGGGCGTCCGGCTCGTGGGAGCCCACGGCGACGACGGTGGCGCCCGGGGCGACGAGCCGGCCGTCGAAGAGGGGTTCGCGGGCCGTGGTGCAGCAGACGATCAGGTCGGCGTCCGCCACCGCCGACGCCGTGCCCGTCCGGGCCGTGAGCCCCAGGTCCCGGGCGTGCGCGGCCAGTTTCCCGGCGCCCGCGGGATCGCGGGCCACCACGACGACGTCCGCGGGCCGGCGCACGGCCAGGACGGCTTCGAGATGCCCGTACGCCTGCGGGCCCGACCCGAAGAGGACCATGCGCGGCGGCCGGTCCCCCGGGGCGAGGTACCGCAGCGCGAGCGCCGACACCGCCGGGGTGCGCAGGGCGGTCAGGGCGGCCCCGTCGAAGTGGGCGAGCGGGCTGAGCGTGGACCCGTCGAGGAGCAGGTACGAGCCGGTGATCCGGGGCAGGCCGCGTACGGGGTTCCCGGGCGCCACCCCGGCGACCTTCACCCCGGCGTACCCCCCGAACGCGGCCGGCATCAGCAGCAACTCCCCGCCGGGCACGGGCAGGGCGGTTCGGGGCGGGCAGGTCTCCGGGTCGAACCCGGCCCGCAGCGCGTCGGCCAGGGCGTCCGCCGCCGCGGCCGGTGTGAGCAGGCCGGCCATCCGCGCGGCGGTCCACTGGGGGATCACAGCAGGAACCCGGTGCCCAGGTCGTCGTACGGGTCGACGGTGAAGGTGTGTTCGCCGGTGCGGTGGGCGGTGCCGGTGACCTCGGTGACCGGTGCGTCGGGGGCGGTGGCGGGCAGGAGCCGGCCGGTGAACACCGTGCCCACGACGGACTCGTGCAGCAGTTCCTCCCCCGGGCCCAGCCGCCCGTCCTCGGCCAGCAGCGCGAGCCGGGCCGAGGTTCCGGAGCCGCAGGGTGAGCGGTCGACCTGCCCGTCGGCGAAGACGGTCACGTTGCGCTGGTGCGGCCCCCGGGGGGTGTCCGCCAGCTCCTCGTGGAGGATCACCCCGTACACCCCGGAGAGCAGCGGCCCGTCGGGGTGCCAGGTCCCGGGGTGGGTGGCGAGGGCGGCCTTGATCTCCCGTCCGGCGCGGACCAGTTCGGGCAGCGCGGCGCGGGAGACCTCCAGTCCCAGGTCGCGCGCGCGGACCGCGGCGTAGCAGGCGCCGGCGTGCGCGAGGTCCACTTCGACCGGGCCGAGGGTGGTGGCCACCGGGACCTTGCGGGCGCCGATCCGGGCCGGGACGTTGCGGAAGGTGATCCCGGCGGTGCGGCCCGCCTCGCGGTGCACGGTGACGCCGACCCGCCCCGAGGGCACGTCGATGCGGACGTGCGCGTCACCGGTGTCCGGGGCGGGGACCCGGCCGCTGTCCACGGCCCACGCGCCGAGGGCCATGGCGCCGTGCCCGCAGGCAGTGGAGTAGCCGTCCTTGTGCCAGAACAGCACCCCGAAGTGGGCGCCGTCGTCGTCCGGGGGCACGACGAAACCTCCGTACATCCCCGCGTGCCCGCGCGGCTCCCGCACCAGCAGGCGCCGTACGTCGTCCAGCGCGCCCCGGCGGGGGGCCGTCCCGGAGCCGCCGGGCCCGACGGCGGTGGCGCAGCGCTCGGCGACGGTGTCGCCGGGGATCTGCGGGAGGCCGTCGCAGACGATCCGGAAGGGTTCGCCGGCGGTGTGGTAGTCGACGGTGTGGACCGGGCGGGGCGCGGTGCTCACAGGAGGAACCCCCCGGGGAAGGGGTCGGACGGGTCGAGGAAGTACTGGGCGGTGCCCGTGATCCACGCCCGACCGGTGACGGTGGGGACGACCGCCGGGATTCCTGCGACGGTGGTCTCCCCGATCAGCCTGCCGGTGAACTCGGTGCCGATGAAGGACTCGTTGACGAAGTCGGCGCCCTGCTCCAGCAGGCCGCGGGCGTGCAGTTGGGCCATCCGCGCGCTGGTGCCCGTACCGCAGGGCGAGCGGTCGAACCAGCCGGGGTGGATCGCCATGGCGTGCCGGGAGCGGCGGGCGTCGGACCCGGGGGCGGCGAGGTAGACGTGCTTGACGCCGGCGATGGAGGGGTCCTCGGGGTGGACGGGGCGGTCGTCCGAGGCGTTGATGGCGTCCATGACGGCGAGCCCGGCGGCGAGGAGTTCGTCGCCGCGGGCCCGGTCGAAGGGGAGTCCGAGGGCGTCGAGTTCGACGAAGGCGTAGAAGTTGCCTCCGTAGGCGAGGTCGTGGGTGACGGTGCCGAGGCCGGGTACCTCGGTCTTCAGGTCGAGGCCGACGCTGAAGGCGGGAACGTTGGTGAAGGTGGCGGCGCGGGCCGCGCCGTCCTCGACCCGGACGTCCACGCTCACCAGCCCGGCCGGGGTGTCGAGGCGGACGGTGGTGACCGGTTCGACGACCGGCACCATGCCGGTTTCGACCAGCACGGTGGCGACCCCGATGGTGCCGTGCCCACACATGGGGAGCAGACCCGACACCTCGATGTAGAGCACGCCGAAGTCGGCGTCGGGCCGGGTGGGAGGCTGGAGGATCGCGCCGCTCATCGCGGAGTGTCCGCGCGGCTCGTACATGAGCAGGGTGCGGACGTGGTCCAGGTGCTCGATGAAGTGCAGCCGCTTCTGCGCCATGGTGGCCCCGGGGATCACCCCGACGCCTCCGGTGATCACCCGGGTCGGCATGCCCTCGGTGTGCGAGTCGACCGCGTGGTAGATGTTGCGCGTACGCATGGGGACTCCCGCGGGGGCTAGTTGAGGCCTTCGGCGAGGGCCTTCTCGGTGGCGGCCCGGACCGCCGCCTCGGTCTCGCCGGTCAGCGGGAACCTGGGCGGGCGGGTGGCGCCGCCGGGGCGTCCGGCCAGGTCCATGGAGAGCTTGATGGCCTGGACGAACTCGGTCTTGGAGTCCCAACGCAGCAGGCCGTGCAGGGACTTGTACAGGGGCAGCGCGGTGTCGAGGTCGCCCGCGACTGCGGCCCGGTAGAGGGTGGCGCAGGAACGCGGCAGGGCGTTGGGGTAGCCGGCGATCCAGCCGACGGCCCCGGCGAGGGCGAGTTCGAGGAGCACGTCGTCGGCTCCGACGAGCAGGTCGAGGCCGGGGGCGAGTTCCGCGATCTCGTAGGCGCGGCGGACGTCGCCGGAGAACTCCTTGACGGCGACGATGCTGGCGTCCGCGTACAGCCGGGCCAGCAGGGCCGGGGTCAGGTCCACCTTGGTGTCGATGGGGTTGTTGTACGCGACGACGGGCAGGCCCGCGCGGGCGACCTGCGCGTAGTGGTCGCGTACGGCCCGCTCGTCGGCGCGGTAGGCGTTGGGGGGCAGCAGCAGGACGGATCCCGCGCCGGCCTCCGCGGCCTGGTCGGCCCAGCGGCGGGCCTCGGCGCTGCCGTAGGCGGCGACGCCGGGCATGACCCGCTCGCCGTCGCCGGCCGCCTCGACGGCCGTACGGACGACCCGGGCCCGCTCCTCGTCGGTGAGGGTCTGGTACTCGCCGAGGGAGCCGTTGGGGACGACGCCGTCGCAGCCGTTGGCGATCAGCCAGGCCACGTGTTCGGCGTAGGCGTCGTGGTCGACGGTCAGGTCGTCGCGCAGGGGCAGCGCGGTGGCGACCATGATTCCGTGCCAGGGGCGGGTGCGGGCGGGCGCGGGGGTGTGCGCGTGGGTCATGAGAGCTCCCTAGAGTGGTGTGTGACATTTTACTAGTGGGCGTGGGGAGCCCACAAGGGTCCCGGGATCCCGGATCGGGTCGATCAGCCGTCCTCGACGGGCAGTTCGGCGAGCCGGCGCAGCGGGACCGGGCAGGACAGCGGCCTGCGGTCCGGGTCCGGGTCCCGCCCCGTGAGGGCGGCGACGGCCGGTCCGCACATCCGGCCCTGGCACCAGCCCATCCCCGCCCGGGTGAGCAGTTTGACGGTCCGGGCGTCGCGCGCGCCCAGGTCGCGCACCGCCTCGCGGATCCGGCCGACGGTGACCTCCTCGCAGCGGCACACCTCGGTGTCCTCCCGCAGCCGGCCGGACCACCCCGCCCCCGGACGGTGGGCGGCGCCCATCGCCTCGGCGAACGCGCGCAGCCGTGCGCGGCGTCGGACCAGCACGGCGGGGACGGGCCGGCCGGCGATCGCGCGGGCCGCGATCTCGCCCTCGATCAGGGCCAGTCGGGCGCCGCCGATCCCCCCGGTCTCCCCCGCCGACCAGACGCCGGGTACGGAGGTCCGCTGACGGGCGTCCACCTCCAGGGCGACTGCTCCGTCCGCCCCGAGCCGGGTGGCGCAGCCGAGGCCGGTGGCCAGTTCCAGTTGCGGCACCAGCCCGTGGCCCACGGCGAGGGCGTCGCAGGGGACGCGGCGGTCCGTGCCGGGCATCGGCCGCCACTGCCGGTCGAGCCGGGCCACGGTCACCGCCTCGACCCGGTCGGTCCCGTGGGCCTCGGTGACGGCGTGCCGGGTGAGCAGGCGGATCCCGTGACGCAGCAGGGCCCCGCCGTACGTGGCGGCCTCGCCGAGCTTGCCGGGGTTGCGCAGCAGGGCGGGGAGCCGGCCGGCGTACGCGGTGTACGCGGAGGCCTCCACCACCGCCGGGACGGTGGCGCCCGCCGCCGCGAGGGACCCGGCGACGGCGAGCAGCAGCGGCCCGCTCCCGGCGACGACGATCCGCCGGCCCGGCAGCACGAGCCCGCCCTTGAGCATGGCCTGCGCCCCGCCGGCCCCGATCACCCCGGGCAGCGTCCAGCCGGGGAAGGGCAGGTGCCGTTCGAAAGCGCCGGTGGCGAGGAGCACGGCGCGGGCCCGGACGGCGACGGCCTCCTCCTCGGGGCCGGCGACGGCGTGCAGCAGCAGTTCGGCGCCGGCGGGGACGACGGTCCACACGTGGTGGAGCGGGAGGTGGGTGATCCGGCCCGCCGAGGCGTGGGCGCGCAGGGCTGCTTCGCGGGAGGCGAAGGCGGCCCAGTCGTGGTGCAGGGCCTCGGGGCGGTCCGCGCCGAGCGCGGGCGCGGGGCTCCGGTAGTACTGGCCGCCCGGCCGCTCCCCCGCGTCCAGCAGGGTGACGCGCAGTCCGAGGCCGGCGGCCGTGACGGCGGCGGCGAGCCCGGCGGGGCCCGCGCCGACGACGGCGAGGTCGCACGGCACGCCGTCAGACGCCGAGTTCGGCACGGCCGGTCCCTTCCTGGGTGGTGACGGTGTCCCCGGGGCGGGCCGGGGTCAGGCAGGCGCGCAGGTTCGGGCGGTCGTTGACGGTGACGAGGCAGTCGTGGCAGCTTCCGATCCCGCAGAACACCCCGCGCGGGGCGCCGTTGTCCCGGGTGGTGCGCCAGGCGAGGATGCCCGCGCCCCACAGTGCGGCGGCGATGCTCTGGCCCGCGCGCGCGGGCAGTTCACGGCCGTCGAAGCGCAGGGTGTACGTGGCCCGGGGGGCGCCGCCGACCAGGTCCCGGGGGGAGCGGGCGGGGCCGCGGAGCAGCCGGCGGACGAGACGACGCGGCGGGCGGTCCGGGTCGGCGGGGCTGGTCATCGCGTGGTCTCCTTCGGTTCGCCCGGCCCGAACCGGTCCGGGCGGAACGGGCCTGTCTCCAGCGGGGGTTCGGCCCCGGTCAGGGCCGCCGCGATCAGCAGCCCGGTGGCCGGCGCCAGGCCGATCCCGGCGCCCTCGTGGCCACAGGCGTGCAGCAGGCCGGGGGCCCGGGGGTCGGGGCCGATGGCCGGGAGGTGGTCGGGCAGGTAGGGCCGGAAGCCGTGGTAGGTCCGCAGCACCCGTACGTCGGCCAGGACCGGGAACAGCGCGGCCGCCTGCGCGGCGAGCCGGCGCAGCGCCGCCGTGGACAGGCCCCGGTCGAAGCCGACCCGCTCCCGGGTCGCCCCGATGAGCACCGGCCCCGAGGGGGTGCCCTCGACCACCGCCGAGGACTGGAGGGCGGCCGATCCGCTGGCCACGTCCGCGATGTAGTCGGCGGCGTACACCTTGTGCCGGACCACCCTGGGCAGCGGCTCGGTCACCAGGACGAAACCGCGGCGCGGCAGCACCGGCAGGGTGGTCCCGGCGAGTTCCGCGATCCTCCCGCCCCAGGTGC
This sequence comes from Streptomyces sp. NPDC102278, assembly GCF_044766345.1. NCBI lineage: Bacteria > Bacillati > Actinomycetota > Actinomycetes > Kitasatosporales > Streptomycetaceae > Streptomyces > Streptomyces sp. NPDC102278. Next base: position 124,781 of record NZ_JBIWLV010000013.1, read on the forward strand.
CGGCGGCGTTGACCACGGCCGGCGCCCGCAGCTCCCGGCGGGGGGTGCGCACCCCGCACACCCGGCCGCCCTCCGTGAGCAGGCCGGTGACCTCCTCCCCGAGGTGGATCCGGGCGCCGGAGGCGGCGAGCAGGCGCGCCGCCGCCTGCGCGGGGTGGACCTGGGCGTCCTGCGGGTAGTGGAAGCCGCCCGCCAGGCCCGGGGCCAGGTGGGGCTCCAGTTCGCGCAGCTCCCGCGGGCCCACCTCGACGGCGTCGACGCCCGCGCGGCGCTGGCCCTCGGCGAAGCCGCGCAGGGCCTTCAGCGTGGTGTCGTCCGGCGCGACGACCAGCCCGCCCTTGGCCTCGTACTCCACGGAGTGCGGGAGGACCTCGGCGAGTTCGCGCCACAGCGTCGCCGACAGCAGGGCCAGGTCGAGTTCGGGCCCGGCCTCCTTGTCGGAGACGAGCAGGTTGCCCTCGCCGGCGCCGGTGGTGCCGCCGGCCACGGGGCCTCGGTCCACGACGGCCACGGAGAGTCCGGCGCGGCCGGCGTGGTACGCGCACGCGGCGCCGACGACGCCGGCGCCGATGACGACGACGTCCAGGGAGTGGTGTCTCTGGGGCACGGCAGTAATATGTCACATTCTTCTTAGGGTGCCTAGGTACTCCGGGGCCGGTCCCGCCCCCCGTTCTCGACGGGACCGACCACCGGTGTCGGTCAGTCGCGCAGCGGTCCCTCACAGCTGTAGGAGGAGCTGCCCGCGACCTTGTTGGTCCAGATCTCCACCGGGCCGAAGGAGCAGTTCATGTCGGCCAGGTTGTTGGAGGCCGCGCCCGCCCGGTCGAGGAGGAAGTAGTCCACCGTCTCGGACATGTCATTGAAGTTCTGGTCGTCGCTGCGCCAGTTCTTCAGGTTCGCGGTGATCCGGCCGGTACAGGTGAACCGGCGCTTGCCGGGCTCGCCGTTCTCCACGCAGTCCGGGGTGTTGTAGGTGGCCGTCGCGAAGCTCGACTTCACCGAGGCGAGCGCGGAGTCGCGCAGCCGGTCGTTGGCGGTGAAGGTGGTGTTCGGGACGTACAGCTGGTCCACCTTGGCGATCTGCGCGTCCAGGAAGCGGTTGTAGTCGCGCTGGAGGTAGGTGTCCGCGCCGGTCCGGTGGCGCCAGGCGTCGTACGCGGCGACGTCGTCGTTTCGCAGGTGGGTGTACATCTCGCGCAGCAGCGTGGGCTTCTCGGTCCACAGGAACTCGAAGAAGGTCCCGGCGTAGCTGTAGAAGCGGAAGCCGTCGCCGTCGTAGGTGGCGTTGAGCAGTTGCTCCACCGTCATCCGGGGGCCGCCGCCCGCGGTGTCGGCGATGACGCTCTTGACCAGGGACTTGCGCACGGCGATGCCGTTGTCCCGGGTCGCTCCGTCGAAGAACTCGGCCGTGCCCTCGTCCATGGCGGTCGTGCGGTCGCCCTCGTACCAGGGGCCCTCGCCGAAGAAGCCGGGGACGGCGTAGCGGCCGTTGAGGTAGTGCGTGTACTCGTGGCGGAACAGTTCCTCCAGCGTGAGGGAGGAGTCCTGGGGGACGCGGCGCTGGTAGGTGTAGAAGGTGGCGCCGTTCTCGATGTAGATGCCGCCGTTGTTGGTGCCGTAGCCGGTGAGGATGGGGTGGTAGTTCTCGTAGTCGGCCCGGGAGGCGTACAGCACGATGTTCAGCGTGGTGTTGGGGTCGCCGGCGAGCGGCTGTTCGGTGCCGAGCACCCGGTGGTACTGGGACTTGACCTGCTTGCTCGCGTAGTAGAGCTGGTCGACCGTCGCCCGGTCGAGGGCGGTGCGGACCTTGATCGCGCCGTTGTCGTAGGAGTAGGTGTAGGGGAAGAGCTGCTTCTCGATGTCCTCCTTGCACACCCCGTACGGCTTGCACGCCTCGTAGAAGTTGAGCCAGGAGACGATCTTGGCCCACTGCTCGCTGCCGTTGCCGAAGCCCGACCTGACCGGTTCCAGCAGGGCTCCGAGGTCGGCGACGACCTGGCTCTTGAGTGCGTCGATCTGGCCGAAGCGGCCGTACTCGCCGAGTGCGTCGCGGGCCACCCACGCGTTGCCGCCGCCTTTGAGGTGGACGTAGCCGCCGAAGGCCTTGAACGCGGCGCGGTAGGCCGGGTCGGCGGAGACCGCGGCCTGGAAGGCGGTGTCCTGGTTGCCCGGGTAGACGCCGAGGTAGTTGACGGAGAGCGCCGCGAGGGCCGCGCCGCCCCAGGAGGCGTCCTGGCTGGTCGCGGGGTGCGCCGGGTCCATCGCGGCGAGCACCTTCTTGATCAGGCCGAGTTGGTGCTGTCGCAGGCCGGGGGCGCTCGCGGCGTAGAGGGCCTCGCGCAGGGTGCGGGCGTTCGTCGGGGTGACGTCGAAGGTGCGGGCGGCGGCGCCGAAGTCCGCGACGGCGCGGCGCATGGCGTCGACGGTCGGGGCGTCGGTGACGTCGATCTCGTCGCGGGAGTAGTCGTGGTAGGCGACGGCGTGCAGGTAGGTGAACATCTCCTCCAGGTGCGAGGAGTTGCGGCCGTCGTGGCCGGCGGCCGCGGCGGATATCCGACGGGAGACGGCCTGGACGTGGGCGTCGGACATGACGGGCGCGAGGCGGGCGTCCCAGGTCCAGACGAGACCGCGCAGACAGCCGTCGGCGAGGACGGCCGGGTCGCCGAGGAAGTCGGCGAAACGTTCCGGCGAGAGGCCGGTGATCCCGTCGAGGGTGCAGGGGACGGCGACGGCCATGTTCCGGGTGGTGGGCGCGGCCTGGGCGGCGACCGTCTTGCGGCTCTTCTCCGAACGCTCGCCGGCCGAGGCGGAGGCCGTGTCGAGGGGCGACGGGGTGGGGCGCGCCGCGCCGGGGACCTCGCCCTTGCCGACGGCGAGGCCGCCGGGCGTGGTGGCGGGGGCCGAAACGGGCTCCCGGGCCTCGGCGAGGCGGTCGACCTCGTCAAAGGGGTTCGGCGCGCTCGGGCCGGGGGCCGGGGCGCCCGCGGCGGGGGCGCCGGCCGCGAAGGTCGCGGGAACCGTCGCGTCGTTCTCGGCCGCCCGGGTCACGGCCTGCCCGGCGGAGGCGAGGAGCGTGACCGCCACGGCGGCGGAGAGGAGGGACGTACGCACAGCTCTGTGCTGGGACACCGAGGACTCCTGGTGGGGAGGGGAGGTGGGGGAAGTGGTGCGCGAACTGCCCGCAGTGAACTGCCCTGCGTCACACGGCGTTTGACGGGGATTAACGTGCCGCGGTGTGAGCTGTAACATAGTAATGTGAAATTGCACTGACAAGCCCTGTGCGACCACCAGTTCGCTTCTTCTTCCGGGAGCCCCTGTGACCGACACCCCCTCCGGCCTCCACATCGGCAGCCACGACCTGCCCGTCTCGCCGGACTTGTCCCGCTTCATGGCCGCCGACTGGACCGCGACCCCGCTCCCCGACCGGGGCCCCGCACCGGCCTCCGCCGTCACCCCGGCCCGCCGCGCCCGCCTCTCGGCCCGCTTCCCGGGCGAGCGACTGATCGTGCCGGCGGGCGACTTGAAGGTCCGCTCCAACGACTGCGACCACCGCTTCCGGCCACACAGCGCGTACGCCTGGCTGACCGGCCTGACCGGCGAGGACCAGGTGGGTCACGTCCTGGTGCTGGAGCCCTCCGGCGCGCACGGGCACGAGGCCGTGCTGTACCTGCGCCCCCGCTCGCCGCGGGCGGACGGCAACGAGGAGTTCTACCGGGACCGCCGGTACGGGGAGTTCTGGGTGGGGCGCCGCCCGGACCTGGCGGAGACCGAGCGGCTGACCGGCCTGCGCTGCGCCCACCTGGACACGCTCGGCTCACCCCCGGCCCGCAACGCCTCCTCCGATCCCGAACTGGCCGCGACGCTATCGGAGTTGCGCCTGGTCAAGGACGCCTGGGAGGTCGAGCAGCTGCAACGGGCGGTGGACCACACCACGGCCGGGTTCGAGGACGTCGTACGGGCACTGCCGCGCGCGCTCGCCCATCCGCGCGGGGAGCGCTGGATCGAGGGGGTCTTCGCACTGCGCGCCCGGGCGGAGGGCAACGGCACCGGCTACGAGACGATCGCCGCCTCCGGCGCCCACGCCTGCGTCCTGCACTGGATCCGCAACGACGGCCGACTGGACCGCGACGACCTGCTGTTGCTCGACGCGGGCGTGGAGACGGACACCCTGTACACGGCGGACATCACCCGCACCCTCCCCCTGTCGGGCCGGTTCTCGCCGGTACAGCGGCAGGTCTACGAACTGGTCCTGGCCGCGCAGGACGCGGGGATGGCGGCGCTGCGCCCCGGCGCGAGCTTCCGTGACTTCCACCGGGCCGGGATGCGGGTGATCGCGGACGGACTCGCCGAGTGGGGCGTCCTCAAGAACGCGGAGGGCGACCTGCACCGGCGCTACACCCTGTGCGGCAGCGGGCACATGTTGGGGCTGGACGTCCACGACTGCGCGAAGGCGCGGGCCGACACCTACCTGGACGGGACCCTGGAGGAGGGGCAGGTCCTCACCGTGGAGCCGGGTCTGTACTTCCAGCCGGACGACGAGACCCTGCCGGCGGAGCTGCGCGGCATCGGCGTGCGCGTCGAGGACGACCTGGTCGTGACGGCGCGGGGCGCCCGACTGATGTCGGGCGCCCTGCCGAGGTCCGTGGCGGACATCGAGGAGTGGATGGGCCGCCTCCTGGCGGGGTGAGCGGAGGTCCGGTCGCCGGGGCGACGGCCAGACGGCCTAGTCGTGCCAGTTGCTCCGGTGGCCGCCGTCGTGCCGGTTGCCCTGGTTGTCGTACCCGTGCCAGTCGTCGTTCCAGCCGCCGTTGCCGCCGTTGTTCCAGCCGCCGTCGCGCCAACCGTCGTCGTACCGGCTGTCGTACCGGCCGTCGTTCCAGTTGTTCCGGTTCGGGTCGTGCCAACCGGCGTCGTGCCAGTTGCCGTCATTGCGACCGCTGTTGTCCCAGCACCAACCCGGCCGGTAGTTGCCGCGTGCGGGGTCGCAGCAGGCGGACCACTCGCCGTAGCGCGAGTCGGAACACCAGTCGGTCTGCGGAAGACTTGTCGCGAAGGCGCCACTGACGGGCATCAGACCGAGCGTGAGCCCGGCCGCCCCTGTCACGGCTGCCGCAACGAACCCACGGCGCATGTCCATGCACCTCCGAGTCTTGGTGGCGAAGCATGCCAAAAAGGTCTTAACCACCCTCCCCCGGCTTTCGGTCGCTGTCAAAATCACGGCAGGACGGCGATGCCGTCGAGTTCGACCAGCGCCTCCTCGTCCCAGAGTCGCACCACACCCACGACGGCCATGGCCGGATAGTCCCGGCCCGCCAACCGGCGCCAGATGCGGCCCAGTTCACCGGCGTGCGCCCGGTACGAGGCCACGTCCACGGCGTAGACGGTGACCCGGGCCAACCCCCCGGGGGTACCGCCGGCCGCCGCCAGGGCCGCCAGCAGGTTGGACAGCGCACGCTCGAACTGTTCCGGCAGGTCCTCCCCCACGACCTTTCCGGAGCCGTCCAGCGCGGTCTGCCCCGCCAGGAAGACGAGCCGGCCGCCCGTCATGGCGACGGCGTGCGAGAAGCCGGTGGCCGGGGAGAGCTCCTGCGGGTTGTGGCGTTCCAGGCTCATCGCGCCACCTCCCGGTAGAGCTCCTTCGCGATGATCGTGCGCTGCACCTCGCTGGCCCCCTCGTAGATCCGCGGCGCCCGCACCTCCCGGTACAGGTGTTCCAGCAGGTGTCCCCGCTGGAGGGCGACGGCCCCGTGCAGTTGGACCGCGTGGTCCACCACGTACTGGGCCGTCTCGGTCGCCAGCAGTTTGGCCATGGCCGCCCGGCGCGGGACCTCCGGGGAGCCGCTGTCGTAGGCGCCGGCGGCCGCGTAGACCAGCAGCCGGGCCGCCTCCACCCGGGTCGCCATCTCCGCCACCCGGTGCGCGACCGACTGGAGGTCGGCGAGGACCCCGCCGAAGGCGCTCCGGCCGGCCGTGTGCGTCAGCGTCGCGTCGAGCGCCGCCCGCGCCATGCCGACGGCGAAGGCGCCCACGCTCGGCCGGAACCGGTTCAGGGTGTCCATCGCCACCCGGAAGCCGCGCCCCGGCTCCCCCAGCACGTCCTGGGGCCCCACGGGCACCCCGTCGAAGGCCAGCGAGCCGATCGGGTGCGGGGACAGCATCTCCAGGGGCTCGCCCGTCAGGCCGGGCCGGTCGGCGGGCACCAGGAAGGCCGTGATCCCCCTGGAGCCCGCGCCCTCACCCGTTCGGGCGAAGACGGTGTAGAAATCCGCCTCCGGGGCGTTGGAGATCCAGCGCTTCTCCCCGCGCAGCCGCCATCCGTCGCCGTCCCGCTCGGCGGCCAGGGTCAGCGCGGCGGCGTCCGAGCCGGCCCCCGGCTCGCTCAGCGCGAACGCCGCCACGAGCCGACCCTCCCGCACTCCGGGCAGCCAGCGCTCCCGCTGCGTCGGGCTGCCGGCGCTCAGCACCGGGTGGGCGCCCAACCCCTGGAGGGCGAGCGCCGTCTCCGCCTCCGTGCAGCCGTAGGCGAGGGATTCCCGCAACAGGCACAGGTGCAGCGCGCCGGAGGTGAACACCCGCTCCAGCAGGCCCTCTTCACCCAGCGCCGCGAGCAGCGGGCGGTTCACCCGGCCCGCCTCCCCCTTCTCGGCCAGCGGCCTCAGCCGCTCGGTCGACAGTGCGCGCAGCCGCCCGCACCATTGCTCGTCTTCCGCTTCGAGCGCGAATCCGGTCATCCGAATGTCCCCGCATCTATCGCGTCCTGTTGACTGCCGTCACCATCACGATACGCTCGTGTTGCCCACGCACGGACAGCTCCACCCCGTTCGGTTCCATACATTCGGTTCCATACAGCAGGGGCCGGCCCCCCACACCGGGGCCGGACCGTCGCAAGGGGGCGAACCCGCCTTGGAGCTCATGCCTTCCGCTCACGTCGACACCTTTGCCCGTGACCATCTGCCGGCCGCGGACACCTGGCCGCAGCTCCTCTTCGAGTTGCCCGAGCTGGCCTACCCGGACCGGCTGAACTGCGGCGCCGAACTGCTCGACGCCACCATCGAGCGGTTCGGGCCCGACCGTCCGGCCTTCCGCGACGCGTCCGGCGCGGTGTGGTCGTACGGAGAACTGCGCGGGCGCGTGGAGCGGATCGCCCACGTCCTCACCGCCGATCTCGGCGTGGTCCCCGGCAACCGGGTGTTGTTGCGCGGACCCACCGGGCCGTGGCTCGCCGCCTGCTGGTTGGCGGTGATGCGGGCGGGCGCGGTGGCCGTGACCGTACTGGCCGGGCAGCGGTCCCAGGAACTGGCCACGGTGTGCGCGATGGCCCGGGTGGGGCACGCGCTGTGCCACGTGGACGCGCTCGACGATCTGGTGAAGGCCGAGGTGCCCGGGCTGCGGATCACCCCCTACGGCGGTGCGTCCCCCGACGACCTGCTGCGGCTCGTCGACGGGCATCCCGAGCCCTTCCCGGCCGTCGAGACCTCCGCGGACGACGTGGCCCTGATCGCCTTCACCTCCGGCACCACCGGGCGCCCCAAGGGCTGCATGCACTTCCACCGGGATCTGCTCGCCGTGGCGGACACCTTCTCCCGCCACGTGCTGCGCCCCCGCCCCGACGACGTGTTCGCGGGCAGTCCGCCGCTCGGTTTCACCTTCGGTCTGGGCGGACTCGTGGTCTTCCCGCTGCGCGCGGGGGCCTGCGCGCTGCTGCTGGAGCAGGCGGCCCCGCGCACGCTGCTGCCCGCGCTGGCCGAGCACCGGGTCACCGTCCTGTTCACCGCGCCCACTGCCTACCGGTCGATGCTGGACACCCTGGGCCCGTACGACACCGGCGCCTACGACCTCTCCGCGCTGCGCCGCTGCGTCTCCGCCGGCGAGAACCTGCCCGCCGCCACCTGGCGGGCGTGGCACGAGCGGACCGGGCTGCGGATCATCAACGGGATCGGCGCCACGGAGCTGCTGCACATCTTCATCTCGGCCGCCGACGAGGACATCCGGCCCGGTGCGACCGGCCGGGTGGTGCCCGGCTGGCAGGCCCGGGTGGTGGACGCGGCCGGCCTGCCGGTCCCGGACGACGTGCCCGGCCTGTTGGCCGTCCGCGGGCCGGTGGGCTGCCGGTACCTGGCCGACCCCCGGCAGCGGGACTACGTACGGGACGGCTGGAACCTGACCGGTGACACCTACGTACGCGATCCGGAGGGCTACTTCCGCTACGTCGCCCGCGCCGACGACATGATCATCTCCTCGGGTTACAACATCGCCGGCCCGGAGGTCGAGGAGGCCCTGTTGCGCCATCCCGACGTGGTGGAGGCCGCGGTGGTCGGCCGGCCGGACGAACGGCGCGGCCAGATCGTCGTGGCGTACACGGTGGCCCGGGACGGCGCGATCCTCACCGAGGAGGCGCTGCGGGCCTTCATGCGCGAGGAACTGGCCCCGCACAAGTGCCCGCGCTCGTTCGTCTTCCTGCCCGCCCTCCCGCGGACCGCGACCGGGAAACTTCAGCGGTTCCGGCTGCGCGATCTAGAGTGAACCCGTGGTCGAGCAGCACACTCCGCGATCCCTGATCGTCACGTTCCACGGCGCCTACGGGCGGGCCTTCGAGGGCGCCGTCCCGGTGTCCGCGCTGATCCGCCTGCTGGGCGCGGCCGGCGTGGACGCGCCGTCCGTCCGCTCGTCGGTGTCCCGGCTGAAGCGGCGCGGCTTCCTGCTGCCCGCGCGCGCCGCCGACGGGTCGGCCGGGTACGAGCTGTCCCCGGAGGCCCGCCTGCTCCTTGAGGACGGCGACCGGCGGATCTACGGATCCCCGCGGCTGTCGGAGGAGTGGCTGGTCGCGGTGTTCTCCGTGCCGGAGCAGGAGCGGCACAAACGTCACCTGTTGCGCTCGCGACTGGCCCGGCTGGGCTTCGGGTCGGTCGCGCCGGGCGTGTGGATCGCCCCCGCGCACCTGCACGGGGAGACCGGGCGGACGCTGGAGCGGCTGCACCTGACGGCGTACGTGGAACTGTTCCGCGGCGCGCACCTGGGTTTCGCCCCGACCCCCGAGGCGGTGGCCCGCTGGTGGGACCTGTCGGCCCTCGCCAAACAGCACGAGGAGTTCCTGGACCTGCACGAGCCGGTCCTGCGGGCCCTCCAGTCCGGCCCGGACCCGACGCCCGAACAGGCCTACCGCGGCTACCTGCTCGCGCTGGACACCTGGCGGCGGCTCCCGTACGCCGACCCGGGGCTACCCCGCGAGCTGCTCCCGGCGGACTGGCCCGGGGACCGGGCCGCGGCGGTCTTCGCCGAACTGCACGCCCGGCTGCGGGACGCCGGCGCGGGCTTCGTGGAACCGTAGGACGGCGCTGCCCGGCCCGGGCGCCGGAAAACCGGCTGCGGGGCGATGCCGCCGCGCGCCACGATGGTCCATGACATGGACCTTCGGCTCCGACCTGACGGCCTTCCTGGTCGCCGCGCGCCCCGCCGTGGCCGCGCGGCCCGTCGCGAACACCCTGCTCCTGACCGTGACCGAGGCCCTTGAGCGGCTCGGGCCGCACGCCTTCGGCGAGCAGGATCCGCTGTACGGCTGGTGGACCGGCCCGGACGGGGTCGTCGCCGGGGCGCTGCTGTGCACGCCGCCGCGCCCCCTGCTGACGGGCGCGCTGCCCCCGGAGGCGGTCCGGGACCTCGCCGCGGTGCTGGGGACGGAGCCGTCGCTGAGCGGTGTCCGCGGCTTCAACGGTCGCCGCCGGGACGTGGAGGTGCTGACGGCGGCGTGGGGGCGCCCGGTGGTGACCGAGTACCAGCGCCTGTACCGCCTCGGCGGGCTCGTGGCGCCGTCGCCGGCGCCCTCGGGGCGGGTCCGGACCGCCGTCGCGGCGGACCTCCCGCTGCTGCTGACCTGGCTGGAGGCGTTCCGCGTGGAAGCGGACCCGGCCGGTTCGGTCTCCGAGGCCCTGGTGCGCGACCGGCTCGCGTACGGCGGGATCCTGCTGTGGGAGGACGCCGGGACCCCGGTCTCCCTGGCGGGCTTCTCGCGCCCGGCGAGCGGTGCCGCGCGGGTCGGTCCGGTGTACACCCCGCCCGGCGCGCGGGGACGGGGTCACGCCGCGGCGGTGACGCACGCCGCGAGCGAGGCGGCGTCCGCGCGGGGCGCCTCGGAGGTCCTCCTGTTCACCGACCTCGCCAACCCCACGAGCAACGGGGTCTACCTCCGCATCGGGTACGTCCCCGTCGAGGACCGGGCGGTCGCCGTCGCCCGCTGAACCCGGCGCGGCGGCCCCGCCCGGTCCGCCGTCGGCGGGCGCGGGACGGGGCGCCGGGTCAGCCCCGGCCCGTCGGGGGTGTGCGGCTGCCGGCGCGGTAGGGGGCCGGCCAGGGCGCGGCCGGGCCCCGGTACGCCTGGTCGGCGGCGGCGTGCAGGGTCCAGTGCGGGTCGTACAGGTGCGGTCGGCCGACCGCGCAGAGGTCGGCGCGGCCCGCGAGGAGCAGCGAGTTGACGTCGTCCCAGGAGGAGATCGCGCCGACGGCGATGACGGGGACGCCGAGGGCGTTGCGGATCCGGTCGGCGTAGGGGGTCTGGTAGGAGCGCCCGTACTCCGGGCTCTCGTCCGACACGACCTGGCCGGTCGAGACGTCGATGGCGTCCGCCCCTCGGGCGACGAAGGCGGCGGCGATCCGTTCGGCGTCCTCGGGCGTGGTGCCTCCGGGGGCCCAGTCGGTGGCCGAGAGCCGGACCGTCATGGGGCGGTCGGCGGGCCACACCTCCCGGACCGCGTCGAAGACCTCCAGCGGGAAGCGGAGCCGGTTCTCCAGCGGCCCGCCGTACGCGTCGGTGCGGTGGTTGGTGAGCGGGGACAGGAACCCGGAGAGCAGGTAGCCGTGCGCGCAGTGCAGTTCCAACAGGTCGAAGCCGCAGTCGGCGGCCCGGACGGCCGCCGCGGCGAAGTCGGAGCGGATCGCCGGCAGGTCCGCGACCTCCAGGGCGCGGGGAACCGCGGAGATCCCCGGCCGGTAGGGCAGGGCGGAAGCCGCGACCAGGGGCCAGGCGCCCTCGGGGAGCGGGTCGTCCATGCCCTCCCACATCAGGCGCGTGGATCCCTTGCGGCCGGAGTGGCCGAGCTGGACGCCGAGGGCGACGCCGGACGCCCGGGTGTGGACGAAGTCCGCGATCCGCCGCCAGCCGGCCGCCTGTTCGGCGGTGTACAGGCCGGTGCAGCCGGGGGTGATGCGGCCCTCGGCGCTCACGCACACCATCTCGGTCATGACCAGCCCGGCGCCGCCCAGGGCGCGGGCGCCGAGGTGCACCAGGTGGAAGTCGCCGGGCACGCCGGTCCCGTCGGGCGCCGAGTACATGTCCATGGGTGAGACCACGACCCGGTTGCGCAGGGTGAGTCCGCGCAGGGTGAACGGGGTGAACATCGGCGGGGTCTGCTCGTCCGGGCAGCCGAAGTCCCGTTCCACGGCGCGGGTGAACCGCGCGTCGCGCAGCCGCAGGTTGTCGTGGGTCACCCGCCGGCTGCGGGTCAGCAGGTTGAAGGCGAACTGCCGCACGGGCTGGTCGACGTATCCGGCGATGTCCTCGAACCACCGCATGCTGGCGGCCGCGGCCCGTTGGGTGCTGGCCACCGCCGGCCGGCGCGCCGCCTCGTACGCGGCCAGCGCTGCCGGTACGTCCGGTTCGCTCGCCACGGCCTCCGCGAGGGCCAGCGCGTCCTCGACGGCGAGTTTGGTACCGGATCCGATGGAGAAGTGCGCGGTGTGCGCCGCGTCGCCGAGGAGGGCCACGTTGCCCTGCGACCAGCGTGCGTTGACGACGGTGTGGAAGCGGGTCCATGTCGAGCGGTTGCCGCGCAGGGGTCGGCCGCGCAGCGCCTCGCTGAAGATCTTGGCGCAGCGGGCCGCCGACTCGTCCTCGTCGCAGAGGTCCAGGCCCGCCGCCCGCCACACCTCCTCCCGCATCTCGATGATCACGGTGGAGGCGTCGGCCGCGTAGGGGTAGGCGTGCAGTTGCATGACCCCGTGCTCGGTCTCCGCGATCTCGAACCGGAAGGACTCGAAGGCGAAGTCGGCGGCCAGCCAGACGTACCGGCAGCGACCGGGCGTGACGCTCGGGCCGTAGTGTCCGGCGTCGCTCTCCCGGGTCGCGCTGTGCACCCCGTCGGCCGCGATCACCAGGTCGTGCGAGGCCGCGAGTTCCCGGGCGTCCGGTGCCTTCGCCCGGAAGCGGAGTCGAACGCCGAGGCCGGCGCAGCGTTCGTGCAGGATCTCCAGCAGCCGGCGCCGTCCGAGGGCGGCGAAGCCGTGGCCGCCCGAGGTCAGCAGTCGTCCGCGGTGGACGACGTCCACGTCGTCCCAGCGGACGAACTCCTCGCTCAGGGCGGCGTGGACGACCGCGTCGGCCCGTTCGATGCCGCCCAGCGTCTCGTCGGAGAGCACCACGCCGAAGCCGAAGGTGTCGTCCGGGGCGTTGCGCTCCCAGAGCTCCACGGCATGCCCCTGCCGGGCCAGCAGCGCCGCCGCGTACAGTCCGCCCGGTCCCCCGCCCACGACGGCGACCCGCAGGGTCTTCTCGACGGCCATGGGAGCTACCTGCCCTTCCATTGCGGCGGGCGCTTGCCGGTGAAGGCGGCGTGGAACTCCGCGTAGTCGCCGCCGTGCATCAGGAGTGCCTGGGTGTTGGCGTCCAGTTCGACCGAGGCGGCCAGCGGCATGTCGAGTTCGGCGGTCAGCAGCGCCTTGGTCTGGGCGTAGGCCAGGGCCGGGCCGGCCGCCAGGTGGGCGGCGAGTTCGGCGGCCCGCGCGTGGGCCTTGCCCTCCTCGGTGAGCTCGCTGAGCAGACCGATCCGCTCGGCCTCGGGGGCCCGTACGGGTTCTCCGAGCATCAGCAGCCGGGTGGCGTGGCCGAGGCCGACGACCCGGGGCAACAGGTAGGCGGCGCCCATGTCGCCGCCGGAGAGGCCGACGCGGGTGAAGAGGAAGGCGAAGCGGGCGGTGGGGTCGGCGATGCGGAAGTCGGAGGCGAGGGCGAGGACGGCCCCGGCCCCGGCGGCCACCCCGTGGACGGCGGCGATCACCGGGAACGGGCATTCGCGAACGGCCCGGACCACCTGGCCGGTCATCCGGTTGAAGTCGAGCAGTTGGGCGGTGTCCATGGCGAGGGTCGCGCCGATGATCTCGTCCACGTCTCCGCCGGAGCAGAAGCCGCGCCCCTCGCCGCCCAGCACGAGGGCGCGCACGGAGCGCTCACGGGACAGTTCGGCGAGCAGATCGCGCAGGTCGGCGTAGGCGCCGAAGGTGAGCGCGTTCAGCTTTTCGGGGCGGTCGAGGGTGACGGTGGCCACGCCGTCCTGCCGGGTCACCCGGAGGTGGCGCCACCGTTCGGTCGCTGGTGTGGAACCGATGAAGGGGCTCACCCGACCGACGGTATCACCGACTCGTGACTCCCGTCACAGAAACGCGACAGATCTGAAACGCGTGTCGGCGCCCCGGCCGCCGACGGCCCCCGCCGCCGGCCCCGCCGCGTTTCGGACGGGGTGCCCTACAGGGCCACACTTCGGGTTCGTATCGTTGAAACCGGGAGTTACCTGCCACCTGCCCGCCTCCCCATGGATAAGGACAGCCCCGCCTTGCCCGACCCATCCGCCTGGCGGATCGCCCTGCCGCACACGGCCGCCGCCGTTCCGATCGCCCGCGCCCTGGTCCGTACCGCCCTCGCCGACGTCGAACCGTCCGCCGACAGCGACACCGCGGAACTCCTGACCGCCGAGCTGGTCGCCAACGCCGTCGAGCACACCGCGGGCCGGACCCCGATCGAACTGGTCGTGGAGCTGCTGGCGAACGGCTGCCAGGTCGAGGTGCACGACGGCGACCCGCGACCGCCCGGCGATCTCGTGACCCGGCGGGACGACGCGCACCCCGACCCCTGGCAGGAGCACGGCCGGGGGTTGCTGCTGATCCGGACGCTGAGTTCCGCCTGTGGCCACCGGCCCACCGCGCGGGGCAAGGCGGTGTGGTTCACGCTGCCCGCCCGCCGGCACGCGTGACGAGGCGGCGCACACCGCACCCACACGACCGGCTACCGGCGAACCCCGACGCGGCCGCGACCGCGACCCGCGACCCGCGACCCGCATGACTATGCGGAGAGATCCGCTCCGGGCTTGCCCAGCGTCGCCACCAGCACGGCCTTGATGGTGTGCAGGCGGTTCTCGGCCTGGTCGAAGACCAGCGAGCGCTCGGACTCGAACACCTCGTCCGTCACCTCCAGGGACTCCAGCCCGTGCCGCTCGTGGATCTCCCGCGCCACCGCGGTCCCGAGGTCGTGGAAGGCCGGCAGGCAGTGCAGGAACCGCACGTCCGGGTTGCCGGTGGCGCGCAGCACGTCCATCGTCACGGCGTACGGGGCCAGGGCCGCGATCCGCTCGTCCCAGACCTCCTTGGGCTCGCCCATGGACACCCAGATGTCGGTGACGACGAAATCGGCCTGCGCCACGCCCTCGGCGATCTCCTCGGTGAGGGTGATCCGGGCGCCGCTGCGCGTCGCGAGGTCGCGGGCCGCGGCCACCACGGACTCGGCGGGCCAGTAGGCGCGGGGCGCGACGATCCGCACGTCCATGCCCAGCAGCGCGCCGGTCACCAGGTAGGAGTTGCCCATGTTGAAGCGGGCGTCGCCGAGGTAGGCGAAGGCGATCCGCTCCAACGGCTTGGCGCAGTGCTCGGTCATGGTGAGCGCGTCGGCCAGCATCTGGGTGGGGTGCCAGTCGTCGGTGAGGCCGTTGAAGACGGGCACGCCGGAGTGCGCGGCGAGCTCCTCGACGATCTCCTGGCTGTCGCCCCGGTACTCGATCCCGTCGAACATCCGGCCGAGCACCCGGGCGGTGTCCTTGACGGACTCCTTGTGCCCCATCTGGGACCCGGTGGGGTCCAGGTAGGTGGTGTGGGCGCCCTGGTCGGCGGCGGCGACCTCGAAGGCGCAGCGGGTGCGGGTGGAGGTCTTCTCGAAGATCAGCGCGATGTTGCGCCCCTGGAGCCGGCGCCGCTCGGTCCCGGCCCGCTTGGCGGCCTTGAGGTCGGCGGCGAGCGCGATCAGGCCGCGGAACTCGGCGGCGGTGAAGTCGAGCTCCTTGAGGAAACTGCGGCCGACGAGATCGGTGGCCATGGGGACACTCCAGGGTGACACTGACAGGGAATGCTGGAAGTCTATACGATCCTCCGCATTGATATACAGCCCCATTCCCGGGTGTGGTCACCGCCCACCGCCGCCCTCCGGCCGACGTCAGACCGGGTCCCGCTCCACGGGACAGCTCATGCAGCGCGGCCCGCCCCGCCCCCGTCCGAGTTCGCTGCCCGGGATCTCGATGACCTCGATGCCCTCCCGGCGCAGATGGGTGTTGGTGGTGACGTTGCGCTCGTAC
The DNA here is from genome assembly GCF_044766345.1 of Streptomyces sp. NPDC102278. Lineage (NCBI taxonomy): Bacteria > Bacillati > Actinomycetota > Actinomycetes > Kitasatosporales > Streptomycetaceae > Streptomyces > Streptomyces sp. NPDC102278. Next base: position 140,164 of record NZ_JBIWLV010000013.1, read on the forward strand.
GCGACCACCACCCCCGGCTCCACCGCCAGCACGTTGCAGCCGTCGTCCCACTGCTCCCGCTCCGCCGAGTGCACGTCCTGGGTGGCGGTCAGCACCTTGATCGAGTCCAGTCCGAGCGCGGCCGCGATGGCCCGGTGCATGTGCTCCGGCGGGTGGTCGGTCACCTTGAGCTCGCTCGCCTCGGATCCCGGCTCGATCGTGTAGGAGCGCAGCATGCCCAGTCCCGCGTACTGAGTGAACGTATCTGCGGCCACCATCGTCATCACCGTGTCCAGGTGCATGAAGGCCCGCCGCTTGGGCATGTCCAGCGCCACGATGGTGGTCGCCGACCCGGCCGCGAACAGTCCGCGGGCCAGCATCTCCACGGCCTGCGGGGTGGTGCGCTCGCTCATCCCGATCAGCACGGCGCCGTTGCCGATGACCAGGACGTCGCCGCCCTCGATCGTCGAGGGGTAGTCGGCCTGCCCCTGCGACCAGTAGTGGAAGGCGCCGCAGGAGGTGAAGAGCGGGTGGTGCTTGTAGATCGCCTCGAAGTGGACGGTCTCGCGCTGCCGGGCCGGCCAGCGCATGGCGTTGATGGACACCCCGTCGTAGATCCAGGCGGAGGTGTCGCGGGTGAACAGGTGGTTGGGCAGCGGCCCCAGCAGGAAGTCGTCCAGTTCCATGGCGTGGAAGCGGACCGACACCGGCTCGGCGTGCGCCTCCAGGAACTCCCGCTTGGTCATCCCGCCGACCAGCGCCTCGGCGAGCGCGTGCGCGGACAGCCCGTCGAAGACCGACCGCAGGTGGTCGGTGGCCAGCGGCCCGTACTCCTTCTCGTCGAAGACCCGGTCGAGGACGAGGTGTCTCGCCTCCGGGATGTCGAGGGCCTCCCGGAGCAGGTCGCCGAAGAGGTGCACGGCGACGCCCCGGTCGCGCAACACGTCCGCGAAACCGTCGTGTTCCTGGCGGGCGCGCCGCACCCACAGGACGTCGTCGAAGAGCAGGGCGTCCTTGTTGCTTGGTGTGAGCCTCTTCAGCTCCAGGTCGGGCCGGTGGAGGATGACGCGGCGAAGCCGCCCGGTCTCGGAGTCGACGTGGAATCCCATGCCGTACACATTCCCAGAACGGGCGGCCTTTTGAACTGGCGTCGGCCCAGCGGCCTCGGGGCGGGCCGAGAAGCCCTCAGCGCAGGCCGAGAAGTGCCGCCGGGGCACCGGTGAGCTCGGGGCCGGTCAGACCCAGCTTCGGGGTGGTCAGGCGCGGGATCCCGTAGTTGCTCCCGTCCGGCATGCTCAGCGGGGCGCCGATCACCGCACCGGGGCTCTTGGTGTGCAAGGTGGTCGAAGGGGCCTCCACCGAACCCTCGCCGTCCGTCTCGGGGCTGCCCGCCAGGTTCGGCACCGGGGAGGTGACGAGGGTGTGGCCGAGGTCGGTGCCGATCGGGACCACCGGGAGCAGTGGGGTCGGAAGCAGGTCTCCCGAGTGGTGGCGCGGGGCCTCGGGGGCGCCGACGACCGGCACCGGAACTCCGGTGGCCACACGCGGGGTGTCCACGCCCAGCGTGGTCTCGACGGCCTCAAGCGGGACGGCGACGGGTACCGCGTCGGCCAGGGCCGGGGTGGTCGCGCCGGCCGCCGCCAGACAGGTCATGAGCGCCGCAATGCTTCCGCGCGCGGTCATCTTCATAGGTGGGGTTCCGTCCTTTCGGGGTCGCGGACGTTCCGCTGCCCTGGATGAACGATCCCGCCGGTGGTTTTCCCGGAGTTCTCCGCGAAAGTTCCCCCATACGACCTAATTCGAGGCCGTACGGGGGCCCTTGCTTTACGCGCCGTGCGGGCGGCTCGGCCCGCACGGGCTCACAGCCGCGGGTCGACCGGCTCCGACTCCAACGCGAGGACGGCGAACACCGCCTCGTGCACCCGCCACAACGGTTCCCCGGCCGCCAGCCGGTCCAGCGCCTCCAACCCCAGGGCGTACTCGCGCAGGGCGAGCGAGCGCTTGTGGCCGAGGAACCGTCCGCGCAGCCGCTCCAGGTGGTCCGGGCGCGTGTACTCCGGACCGTAGATGATCCGCAGGTACTCGCGCCCGCGCACCTTCACCCCCGGCTGGGCCAGGCGCCCCTTGCCGTCCCGGGCGTACGCCGTGAGCGGTTTGACGACCATCCCCTCGCCGCCGGCGGCGGTGAGTTCCAGCCACCAGTCGGTGCCCGCCCGCACGGAGGCCTCGTCGCCGGTGTCGACCAGGATCCGCCCGGTGCGGCGCAACAGCCCGGTGCCGGCCGCCTCGTCGGCGGCGACGAGCCGGTCCAGCAGGGCCAACTGCTCGTCGTGCGGCACCGCGGCCAGCGAGCGGCCGGCGGCCGCCAGTACCTGGAACGGCGCGAACCGTACGCCGTCCAGCCCGTCGGTGCTCCAGCAGTAGCGCCGGTAGGCGTCGGTGAACAGGGCCGCGTCGCCGGCCCGGTCGCGCTGACGGGCGGCCAGCGCGGCGGTGTCCACCCCCCGCGCCCCGGCCGCGTCCAGGGCGGCGAGGGCGTCGGGGAACACCGCGCGGGAGGCGGCGCCCACGGCGGCGTACTGGTTGCGCAGCAGCCCCGTTGACTTCAGCGACCAGGGCAGCAGTTCCCCGTCGAGGAGCAGCCAGTCGGTGTCGAGTTCCTCCCACGTCCCGGCGTCGGTGACCGCCCGGCGGATCCGGGTGAGCACCTCCTCGGTGACCTCGAGGTCCTGGAAGAAGGGCCGCCCGGTGCGGGTGTGGACGGAGCCCGTGGGACCGTCCACCCCGAACCGCTCGCGCGCGGCGGCGGCGTCCCGGCACACCAGGACGGTGGCGCGGGAGCCCATGTGCTTCTCCTCGCACACCACCCGCTCGACGCCGTCCTCGCGGTACTGCTCGAAGGCCTCGGCGGGGTGTTCCAGGTAGCCCTCCACCCGCGAGGTGGCCGTGGGCGCCATCGTGGGCGGCAGGTACGGGAGCAGCCGCGGGTCCACCGCGAAGCGGCTCATGACCTCCAGGGCCGCCGCCGCGTTCTCCTCGCGCACGGTGACGTTGCCCAGGTGGCGGGTCTCGACGATCCGGCGGCCGTGGACGTCGTTCAGGTCGAGCGGGCGTCCGTCGTGTCCGCCCGGCGTCTCGGCGACGAGCGGCTTGACCGGCTCGTACCAGACCTTCTCGGCCGGTACGTCGACCAGTTCGCGCTCGGGCCAGCGCAGGGCGGTCATCTTCCCGCCGAAGACCGCGCCGGTGTCGAGGCAGATGGTGTTGTTGATCCAGGCCGTGTTCGGCACCGGAGTGTGGCCGTAGACGACGACGGCCTTGCCCCGGTAGTCCTCCGCCCACGGGTGGCGCACGGGCAGGCCGAACTCGTCGGTCTCGCCGGTGGTCTCGCCGTACAGGGCGTGCGAACGGACCCGGCCGGAAGTGCGACCGTGGTACTTCTCGGGAAGGCCGGCGTGGCAGACCACCAGCCTGCCGCCGTCGAGCACGTAGTGGCTGACCAGGCCGGCGATGAACGTCCGTACCTCCCGGACGAACTCCTCCGGCTCGCGGGCGAGCTGCTCGATGGTCTCGGCCAGGCCGTGGGTGCGTCGCACGTCGGCCCCCTTGAGGTGGCGGCCCAGCTTGTTCTCGTGGTTCCCCGGTACGCACAGGGCGTTGCCCGAGCCGACCATGCCCATCACGCGGCGCAGGACGCCGGGGCTGTCCGGGCCCCGGTCGACGAGGTCGCCGACGAAGACGGCGGTGCGGCCCTCGGGGTGGACGCCGTCCTCGTAGCCGAGCTTGGCGAGCAGGGTCTCCAGCTCGGACGCGCAGCCGTGGATGTCTCCGATGATGTCGAAGGGGCCGGTGAGGTGGGTGAGGTCGTTGAAGCGCTTCTCCAACACCACCTCGGCCGTCTCGACCTCCTCGACGGTGCGCAGGACGTGCACCTTGCGGAACCCCTCGCGCTCCAGTCCGCGCAGCGAGCGGCGCAGTTCGCTCCGGTGCCGCTGGATGACCTGGCGCGGCATGCCGGCCCGGTCGGGGCGGGTGGCGTTGCGTTCCGCGCAGACCGCCTCGGGCATGTCGAGGACGATGGCGATGGGCAGGACGTCGTGTTCGCGGGCCAGCCTGACCAGCTGCCGGCGGGACTCCTGCTGCACGCTGGTCGCGTCGATGACGGTGAGGCGCCCCGCGGCGAGCCGTTTGCCGGCGATGTGGTGCAGGACGTCGAAGGCGTCCTTGCTCGCGCTCTGGTCGTTCTCGTCGTCGGCGACCAGGCCCCGGCAGAAGTCGGAGGAGAGGACCTCGGTCGGCTTGAAGTGCCGACGGGCGAAGGTGGACTTGCCCGATCCGGTGGCGCCGATGAGCACGACGAGGGACAGGTCGGTGACGGGGAGCACGCGCCCCCGGTCGGTGGTGGCGCCGTCTTCGGCGGCGGTGGTGGTGCCGTGTTCGGTGCTCATGCCGCCTCGCCCTCCTTCGGGGTGTCGGTGTCGGTGTCGGCGTCGGTGAGGGTGTGGCCGGGGGTGCGGCCGTGCGGGGCCTCGGCGGCGGCGCCGTCCGCGCGGGTGAAGACGGCCAGCTGGGTCGGCGCTCCGACCTCCGGGTCCTCGTCCCCGACGGGCACGTGGGATACGCGGTAGCCGTGGCGCCCGGCGACCCGGTCCGCCCAGGCCCGGAACTCCGCCCGGGTCCACTCGAAGCGGTGGTCGCCGTGCCGGACGTGTCCGGCGGGCAGGGATTCCCAACGGACGTTGTACTCGACGTTCGGGGTGGTCACCAGGACCGTACGCGGGCGGGCCGAGCCGAACACCGCGTACTCCAGCGCGGGCAGCCGGGGCAGGTCCACGTGCTCGATGACCTCGCTGAGGACGGCCGCGTCATAGCCCGCCAGCCGCTTGTCGGTGTACGCCAGGGAGCCCTGGATGAGGGTGAGGCGGGAACTCTGCCGCTCCCCCATCCGCTCGGGTCGCAGCCGCTTGACGGCGGTGCCGAGGGCCCGCATCGACACGTCCACCCCGACGACCTCCGTGAACGACACGTCCTTGAGCAGGGCCTGCAGCAACTGCCCCTGACCGCAGCCCAGGTCGAGGACGCGGGCCGCGCCGGCGGCGCGCAGCGCGCCGAGGATCGCCTCGCGGCGCCGCACCGCGAGCGGGACCGGGCGCTCCTCGGTGTCCTTCGTCTCGTCCACGGCGTTGTCGATCTCCTCGACCTCGCTGCCGTCCACCTCGGCGAGGCGCAGCAGCTCCAGGCGTTCCAGGGCGTCCTGGGTGAGCCGCTTGTGGCGGGCGAGGTAGCGGGCGGTGATGAGCCCGTTCTCGGGGTGGCCGGCCAGCCAGCCGTCGCCGGCGCGCAGCAGCTTGTCCACCTCGTCGGGCGCCACCCAGTAGTGCTTGGCGTCGTCCAGCACGGGCAGCAGGACGTACAGCTGACGCAACGCGTCCGCCAGGCGCAGCTCACCCTCCAGCACGAGCCGCACGTACCGGGAGTCGCCCCACTCGGGGAACCGTTCGTCGAGCGGTACGGGCGTCACGCCGACGGACTCCCACCCCAGCGGGCCGAACAGTCGGCGCACCAGCTCCTCCCCACCCCGGGCGGGCAGCGCTGGGATCTCGATCCGCAGCGGGCGGGCCTGCTCCGGCAGCTCCGGGCGGGCCACGCACCGCCCCTTGAGGGCGATGCCGAAGACCCCGCTCAGCGCGACGGCCAGCAGCGAGGACGCGGCGTACGGACGGTCGTTGACGTACTGCGCGAGGGCCGCGTCCGGCGCTCCGCCGCGCCCCTTGCCCTGCCCGCGGCGCACGAGCGCGACGGGGTCCACTTCCAGCAGCAGCGCCGCCGTGCACACCTCGTCGGACGCCGCGGGGTAGAACACGTGCGCGGTGCCGTGGGAGGTGGAGAACGCCTGAGCCTTCCCGGGATGCTTGTGCAGCAGAAAGCCCAGGTCGGTGGCGGGACGTGCGGCGGTACCGGTAGTGGAGATCGTCAGGAACATGCGGTCGAGTATCGGTGGATCGCGGCCCCCCGGACTACGGAATTCCGGTCGGGGGAGGCGCCCTCTCCCCCCGCTCGGCCCGCTTTCCGTCTCATTCCCCGTACACCGGCCGGCACGTTTTGGCATTCTCGCTACTTTGAACGCCATTCGACCCACGCGCTTCCCGGGAGACCCGTGTACCCACCACCCCACGCCTACGCGCCCGCCCACCCCGTCAGACGGTGGTGGCAGCACCCCGCGCTGATCATCACCGCCCTGGTCCTGCTGCCCCCGGCCGGCATCGCACTGGCCTGGACGAGCCGGTGGAGCCGGACACAGAAGATCGTCGCCACCGTCCTGTCCGGGGTGTGGTTCCTGATCGTGATGCTGTCGGACCCGCCGAAGGAGCCCGTCGACGACGCGAAGCCGGCGGCGGCCGCGACCGCCACGGCCTCCCCCTCCCCCACCTCGACGGCGAGCCCGAGCCCCACGCCCACCCCGAGCGCGGAGCCCGTGATGCCGGCGGTCGTCGGCAAGCCGTTCGCCGAGGCGGAGAAGGCGGTCGAGGCCCTGGTCAAGGGCGAGTTGACCGCTCGTAGCGCGTACGCGGACGTCCCCCTCCCCGCGAACCACACGACCTGGCTCGTCTGCTTCCAGAGCCTGGGCGCGGGCACTCGACTCGGCGCGAACACGGCCGGCGCCGACGTCCACCTCGTCGCGCCGGGCACCGCCTGCCCGGCATCGGTCGGAGCCACGCTCCGCCCGAAGCCGAAACCGAAGCCGACCCCCACCGAAACCGACGACGACGCGAACGGCACGGGCTCCGGCTCCACGTCGAGTTCGGGCTCCTCGACGAGCGGCGGCGGCTCGTCCGGCACCGGCGGCGGCTCGTCCTCGACCGGTGGTGGATCCTCGTCCACGACCGGCGGCTCCTCGACCGGGGACGGATCCGCCTCCTCGACCGGCGGCGCGAGCGTCTCCTACCGGAACTGCGCCGCCGTGCGGGCGGCCGGCGCCGCCCCCATCCGGCGGGGCGACCCCGGCTACGGAAGTCACCTCGACCGGGACGGCGACGGCATCGCCTGCGAGTAGCCGCCCGGGGGCCCGCCGGGCCGGCTAACCGTCCCGCAGCCGCCCGGCCAGGGCCGCGATCTCGGCCGGGCCGACCCGGCAACAGCCGCCGACGAGTCGGGCGCCCGCGGCGCGCCAGTCCTCCACCGGCCAGGGGGCCGGTCTGGCCGGGGCCTGCCAGGTGCCGGTTTCGGCCCGCCACACGGAGCCGTCGTTCGGGTAGGCCACGAGCGGTTTCCCGGTGACCTCGGCCGCGACCCGCAGGGACGGGAGGACGTCCCGCGGGTCGCAGCAGTTGACCCCGACCGCGATGACCCCGGGAGCCCCGGCGGCCGGGGCGAAGGCCTCGGCAAGGGACTGCCCGGCCCGGGTCCGGCCGTCGGCCACCGTGTAGCTCAGCCAGGCGGGGGCGCCCGTCTGCGCCACGACCGTGAGCAGCGCCTCGGCCTCGACGGCGTCCGGGACGGTCTCCAGGGCCAACACGTCGGGTTCCGCCGCCAACAGCGCCTCGATGCGGGGCCGGTGGAAGTCGACCAGTTCGCGCACCTCCAGGCCGTAGCGCCCCCGGTACTCGGAGCCGTCCGCGAGCACCGCACCGTACGGGCCGACGCTCGCGGCCACCCAGACGTCCTGCTCGGCGGCCTCGGCGGCCTCGGCGGCCAACCGCACGCTGCGGCCCAGCAGGGCCGTGGTCCGCTCCCGCCCGTACCCCCGGGCGGCGAAGGCCTCGTACCCGACCTGGTAGCTCGCGGTGATCAGCACCTCGGCGCCGGCCCGGACGTAGGCCGTGTGGGCGGCCCGGATCAGGTCCGGCCGCTCGGCGAGCACCCGGCCCGTCCAGAGACCGCCGGACAGGTCGAGGCCCTGGGCGGCGAGTTGGTTGCTCAGCCCGCCGTCCAGGAGCACGGCCGTGTCGAGCACGGCCGTGTCGAGCAGGGCTTCCGCGAGCGGGCGACGGGCACGGGGCATCGGATCCGCCTCCCTCAGCCGAGCTGGGACAGTACCTGGGCGGAGATCAGCTCCAAGTGGTCCAGGTCGTCGAGGTCGAGCAGCTGGAGGTAGACCCGGGAGGCGCCGATCGCCCCGTACGTACCGATCTTCTCGACCACCTCGGCCGGGGAACCGGCCAGACCGTTGGCCTTGAGCTCGTCCACCTCGCGGCCGATCGCCGCGGCCCGGCGCGCCACTTCCGCGTCGTCCCTGCCCACGCAGACCACGAGCGCGTTGGAGTAGACGAGTTCGCCGGGCTTTCGCCCCGCCTCCTCGGCGGCGGCCCGGACCCGGCCGAACTGCCGCTCGCTGTCGGCGATCGACGCGAACGGCATGTTGAACTCGTCCGCGTACCGGGCCGCGAGACGCGGTGTGCGCTTCGCTCCGTGTCCGCCGATGAGGACGGGCACCTTGGCCTGGGCCGGCTTGGGCAGGGCCGGGGACTTCTCCAGCTGGTAGTGGGTCCCCCGGTAGTCGAAGGTGGCGCCGGGGGCGGTGGCCCACAGGCCGGTGACGATGGCCAGCTGCTCCTCCAGCCGGGCCATCCGCTCCGCCGGGAAGGGGATCCCGTACGCCTTGTGCTCGTCCTCGAACCAGCCTGCACCCAGCCCGAGTTCGACGCGGCCGCCGGACATCTGGTCGACCTGGGCCACCTGGATGGCGAGGACCCCGGGCAGCCGGAAGGTACCGGCCGTCATCAGGGTGCCCAGCCGGATCCGTTTGGTCTCCCGGGCCAGGCCGGCGAGGGTGATCCAGGCGTCGGTGGGGCCGGGCAGGCCGTCGGCCGACCCCATCCGCAGGTAGTGGTCGGAACGGAAGAACGCGTCGAACCCGAGGTCCTCGGTGGCCTTGGCGACGGTCAGCAGGGTCTCGTAGCTCGCGCCCTGCTGGGGCTCGGTGAAAATTCGGAGGTCCATGCTCCTATCCTGCCCCTCCCACCCCACCCGGGTGAATCTCCGTCAGCCGGACGGTCCACCCCGGTCCCGCCAGTGACCGGCCCCGATGGGGATCGTTGGCTCGGACGGAGCCGGACCCCCGGCCCGCGCGCCGCCGGCCTCGCGCCCGGCGCGACCGCCGCTCCTGCCCCCGCGGAAGGGCCAGAGCCGAGGAGGACGCCATGACCCATGAGGCCGTGCCGGAGACCCCCCGACAGACACTCCGGATCGGACAGGCCGCGCCCGATTCCGCCCGCCAGGAGTCCGGGGCGCCGAAGGGTCTGCTCCAGCAGATGGAGGAGCTGATGGCCGCGCTGAACGCCGACCTGTCCCGCCTCGACGCCGACCTCCAGTGCGCTCCGCAGCGCACCGGGTCCGACCACGGCGACCACCGCGATGTCGCCACAGGCCCCGACGGTTGCGGCGCGTCCGCCGGCCCGGGCGGCCGGGCCACCGAGAACCACGGCGCCTCGTACCGGTCGTAGCGACCGAGCGGGTCCCGTCACCGCCGGAACGTCCCCGCTCAGGAGACGCCCGAGGCGGAGCCCCGTTCACGGACGGATATCTTGCGCAGTATCGCCCGCACCCGGTCGCTCGACTCGTCGGCCGCGTCGATGGACTCGATGCACTGCCAGTACAGACCCTCGTCGTCCGTCCCGCAGGCCACCCCGACCAGTGCTATGCCGACTTCGCCGAGCAGTGCCTGAAGCCCCAGCAGTGCCTGCCGGACATCGGCCACCCCGGCCAGTTGTGCCGCTCTCGGCGGCAGCTCGGGCGCGCTGCCCTCACCCCGCAGTGCCGCGCGGTCGAGCACTCCGCAGCCTCTGCCTCCCGCTTCTCCCAGTCCCCGTGCCTCCGCTCTCAGCTCCGGCGGCCCGGTGACCGCCAGCCAGCTCCCTATCCCCTGCGCGAGCGCCTGGGCCTGCCAGGCCTCGCCCACGATGTCCCACGCAGCCCCACTCTGTGCCAGCGCGTGCCGGCCGGCCGCGATGAGCCGTACCGCATCCATATGCCGTCCCCCGTCCGCACGACATCCCACCGTTCTCCACTACCCAGAGTGAAGGCAAGGAGCCAGTAAAGCCAGGGGTATTCGGAAATCTATGGACACAAACATGGTTGTGGACAACGCCATCACTCCGAAGAGTGACGGTTCTGGCTCGAACCGCCCGGCGCCGGGAAGCGGAGCTCGTTCCTCTCGATCTTCGCCGCGAGCGCGTCCAGCACATCCACCCCGAGGACCTCACAGAATTGCAGCAGATACGCGAGCACGTCGGCCACCTCATCGGCCACCCGGTGCGCGCTTTCCGGCTCCTCCATGACCCGCGCCGACTGCTCCGGCGTCAACCACTGGAAGATCTCGACCAGTTCGGACGCCTCCACGCTCAGGGCCACGGCCAGGTTCTTGGGTGTGTGGTAGGGGGCCCAGTCGCGGGCCGCGGCGAAGTCGGCGAGTCTGCGCTGCAGCAGGTACAGGCGCTCTTCCGGGGGCTGTGTGTCGCTCATGGGGCCAGGTCTACCACCGAGACGCCGGGAAGTCCGCGCGCGGTTCCCGCGCATCCCTCCCCGACGGCGGCCACCAGCCTGACCTGACCGCGCGCGCAGCAGAGTTGGGCGAGCCGCAGCAGTTCGGCGCCCTGGCGCCGGTCCAACCCGCGGTCGAAGTCGTCGGCGAGGACGGTCAGGGCCTGCCGCGCGGACAGCAGTTCGGCGGCCGGCTCCATGGCCAGCACCCCGGGTCCGGTCAGCAGGACGAGCGCCAGGGCGAGGAAGCGCAACTCGCCCGAGCCGAGGCGGTCCAGGCCGGTGCCGGGCCGGCCGGGGCCCCGGTCCAGCAGCGCCGCGACGGATCCGTCGGCCAGGTCCCGTACGGCCAGTGCGGCCACCGGCCCCGCGCAGCCGGTGCGCGCCGCCTCGGTCAGGAGGGCGTGGCGGGTGCCGCATTCGTCACGGGTGCGGCGCAGGACGTCGGCCAGGTTCGCGCAGTCGCCGGCGAGCCGACCGGCCCCGGGCGCCACGGCCGCCCGCATCCGCTCGGGGCGGGGGTCGCAGGGGAACACCGAGCGCAGGGCGACAACCACCTGCTCGGCGGCGCTCAGCACGCGCCGCTGTCCGGCCGTGGAGCCGGCGACGCGCAGCGGCAGCAGGGCGGTTCCGAGGCGGTCGTCCGGCAGCGGGGCGCGGGTCACGCCGACGGAGCCGCCGGTCAGCCAGCCCGCCTGCACGGAGCGTCGGCCGGGGTCGCGCAGGGCGGTGCTGAGCAGGATCTGCCCGTCCTGCACGAGGCGTTCGCCGACGACGCGCAGCGTGGGTTCGGCCTGGACGGCGAGGTCGAGCCGGACCGGTCCGGCGGGGCCGTCGACGGTGCAGCCGATCCGGAATCCGCGCCGGCGCTGCGCGTCGGGCACGGCCCGTTCGGGCACCCGGGCCGAGGGGTCCGGGAACACCGTCTCCAGCGTGGCCCCGGAGGCGAGGCCGGCCAGCGCCTCGTAGGCGCCCAGGGCCTGGGACTTGCCGCTGCCGCTGGGTCCGGCGAACAGGGTGACGGGGCCGAGCGGGAAGACGGCCGCGCGGTGCCGGCCGAAGGCGGACAGCCGCAACTCGGTGACGGCGGGACGCTGGTGCGCGACGGGTCGCGCCGGGGCGGGGTCCCCGGGGGTGTCGTGAGCGAGGGCTTCGGATACGGGGGCGTCGACGGCGGGGGCCTCGGCCAACCCTGTGCCCGCAGTGGCTTCCATGCGCCGGACGGTACGGCCGCCGGTGACCGGTCGGTACCGGCGAACCGTTCCGTCGCGCGGACCTTCCTACGATCGGGGGACGGCCGCCGCGGCGATGCCCTCGACCTCGGTGCCGACCGGCGCGAGCAGGAAGACGTTCCGGTCGACCCGGTGCATCCCGCTGCCCAGTCCGAAGACCACGCCGCTGCTGAAGTCCAGGATCCGCTTGGCCACCTCGGTGTCGGCGCCCGTGAGGTCCAACAGCACCGGGATCTGCGCGATCAGATACTCCGCCACCTCCCGCGCGTCCGCGAAGATCTGGACCCGGATCACGACGAAGCGCCGCTGTTCCGCCGCGGACGCCCCGGGGGCCGTGGGGATCGTGCGGTGGTCCACCCGGGAGGGCCACTCGTTGCGACTGCGCAGGGGGACCACCTGCGCGAGTCCCTCCCACTGTTCGTCCGTGACGTCGTACCTGCTCACCGGGCCGCCTCGGCCGTGCGCTTCATGTGCATCGGGCCATCCTCTCGCGTTTCACCCGTTCAGCCCAACACCGACACGGCGGGTGTCGGGTCGCGCCGTCGCGGGACCCGGATCTTCACCCGAACACATCGCCGAGCCTTCGGGTCGACCGGGGCGCGGGGTACTCCCCGGGAGGACAATGGGTTAGGTTAGGCATACCTAACCTTCGGACGATGGAGAGATCCGCATGCGCATGTCCGGTGCCCCTGCCACGCCCGTCCCCGCGCCCACCGCCGCCGAGCGGGTCCGGTCGATCCTGGCCGCCGCCCACTCCATGACCGTGGTCACGGACGGACTGCGCAGCGAGGTCCACCAGATGGAGGGCGAAGACCTGCTCGGTCGGCTGCACCTGCACCCCGCCGCCCCCGCCGCGGGCCACCTGGACGCCGCCCTCGACGAGGACCGGCCGGCCATCCGGCTGGAGTTCACCGACATCGCCCCGACCCCCGTACGGGACCGGGTGCGCGCCCGGGTCACCGTCGTCGGGCACCTGCTCACCCCGTACACCGGGAACGGCGCCGAGAGCACCTGCGTGGAGTACGGCCGGGCGATCCTGGAGACGGCCGAGGGCACCTCGTACATCGGGCTGGAGGAGCTGGACCGGGCCTGGCCCGACCCGCTCGCCCCGTACGAGGCCGGCATGCTCACCCATCTGCTCGACGACCACCCCGAGTTGGTCACCCTGCTGCTGCGGCTGGTCCGTCCGGCGCCGACGGCCTCCGTCGTGCGCGCGCTGCCGCTGGCGCTGGACCGGTACGGGATCACCCTGCGGCTGGAGGAGGCGAGCGGTCACCGTGACGTGCGGCTGCCCTTCCCCTCCCCCCTGGACGACGTCGAACAGTCGGGGGCGCAGATCCAGGCCCTGCTGAGCGCGGCCCGGCGGCGCTCGCACCGCAACACACTGCCCGCGTGAGACCCCACCGGAACCCAGGGGGCGCCGACCGGGACGGCCCCCGGCTCGGTCGGACCGGGCGAGGTCCTGGTCCGGGTCAAGGCCGCCGGGGTCGACCCGGTGGACTGGAACGGAACTCGTGTCCGCACCCGTGCGCACCCTCGCCCGCAAGCCCCACTCGCTGACCTTCGAGCAGGCCGCGGGCATCCCGCCGGCCGGCCTCGGCGCCTACCAGTCGCTCCTGCGGGTGGGGGCCCGGGCGGGCGAGACCGTCGTCATCCACTCCGCGGCGGGGCGGCACCGGCTCGCTCGGCGTACAGATCCGCCAAGGGCGCGCACCAGCCGTGGGTACGCCCCGGCACCGCCGACCTCACCTTCCTGGCCGAGCCGGCCGACACCGGCCGGCTGACGGTCGAGGTGGCGCACGCCCTGCCGTGGGACGAGGCCGCGCGGGCATGGGAGCTGAGCGCCTCCGGCAGGACCCGCGGCAAGATCGTCCTGACCGTGTGACGACGGCGACGGGCACGCCGCCCGGGCGTCGGACCCGGGCGGCGCGGTCGTTCACGCGCTCGGCGTGAGGTGACGGTTGGTCGGGCGGGCCAGGCCGTAGTTCTCGCGGAGGGTGGTGCCGGTGTACTCCGTACGGAAGAGGCCGCGCTGCTGGAGGATCGGCACGACGTGGTCGACGAACGCGGTCAGGCCCGTCGGCAGCACCGGCGCCATGATGTTGAAGCCGTCCGCGGCGCCCTGCGTGAACCACTCCTGGAGCTGGTCGGCGATCTGCTCGGGCGTGCCGGCGTAGACCCGGTGACCGCGACCCGCGCCCAGCCGGGCGATCAACTGGCGCAGGGTCAGCCCGTCACGGCGGGCGAGTTCGGCGACGAGCGTGAACCGGCTCTTGTTGCCGTTGATGTCCCGCTCCTCCGGCAGTTCGGGCAGCGGGCCGTCCAGGGGGTGGTCGGAGAGGTCGACACCGAGCATCCCGGAGAGCTGGGCCAGCCCGTACTCGGGGACCTGGAGGTCGGTGAGCTGCTGTTCCAGGGCCTTGGCCTCGGCCTCGGTGGAACCGATGACGGGGGCGATGCCGGGCAGGACGAGCAGGTCGCTCTCGGCGCGGCCGTACCGGGCCAGCCGGGACTTGAGGTCCTTGTAGAAGGTCTGGCCGTCCGTGAGGGTCTGCTGCGCGGTGAAGACCGCCTCGGCGTACTGCGCGGCGAACTCCTTGCCGTCCTCGGAGGAACCGGCCTGGACGAGGAGCGGGTGCCCCTGGGGCGAACGGGGCACGTTGAGCGGGCCGGCGACACCGAAGTACTCGCCCCGGTGGGCGGCCGGGTGCAGCTTGTCGGTGTCCGCGTAGACGCCGCGCTCCTTGTCGAGGACGATCGCGTCGTCCTCCCAGCTGTCCCAGAGCTTGCCGGCGACGTCCAGGAACTCGCGGGCCCGGTCGTAGCGCAGGTTGTGGGCCAGGTGCTCGTCCTGGTTGAAGTTGCGGGCCTCGTCGACGGTGCCCGAGGTGACGATGTTCCAACCGGCGCGACCGTTGCTGATGTGGTCGAGCGAGGCGAACTTGCGGGCCGTGTGGAACGGCTCGTTGAAGGTCGTGGAGACGGTCGCGATGAGCCCGATGTGCTCGGTGACGGCGGCGATGGCCGAGAGCAGGGTCAGCGGCTCGAAGCCGCCGAGGGCGTTGTAGCGGGCCTTGCCCCACAGGGCCAGGCCGTCGGCGAAGAAGATCGAGTCGAGCCGTCCGCGTTCGGCGGTGCGCGCCAGCTCCTGGAAGTAGCGCAGGTCGGTGACGCGTTCGGGGCTGCTGTCCGGGTGTCGCCAGGCGGCGTCGTGGTGCCCGGCGTTCATGAGGAAGGCGTTGAGGTGGAGGGTGCGCGGAGCGGTCATGTCTGTTCCTCGGGTCGGGTCGGCGCGCGCGGGGCACCGCCGGGGTGGGAAGGGCGTGCGGGCCGCGCGGGGCGGCGGCCCCGCGCGGCCCGGCGGGGCGGCGGTGTCAGGCGGGGACGCGCCACAGGCTCAGGCGGCGTTCGATCGTGACGAGGAGCTGGTTGAACGCCAGCCCGATCGCGGAGATCGTGACGATGCCCGCGTACATCTGGGGGATCGCGAAGTTGAACTGCGAGGCGTTGATCAGGTAGCCCAGTCCCGCCTTGGCGCCGATCATCTCCGCGGCCACGAGGACGAGGATCGACACCGCCCCCGCCAGCCGGATCCCGGTGAAGATCGCCGGTACGGACGACGGCAGGATCACCTTCTGGAAGAGCCTCGGTGTGGAAAGGTCCATCGACCGGGCCAGCTTCACCAGGGTCGGATCGGCGTTGCCGACCGCGCTGATGGTGTTGAGCAGGATCGGCCACAGGCACGCGTAGACCACGATGGACACCTTCGAGGTCTCCCCGATGCCCAGCAACAGAACGAACACCGGCAGCAGCGCCAGCGCCGCCGTGTTGCGGAAGACCTCCAACAGTGGCCCGAGCAGCGCCGCGACCGGCCGGTACCAGCCGATGAGCAGGCCGAGCGGTACCGCGATCACGACCGCGATGCCGAAGCCGCCGAAGGAGCGGACGAGACTGGCCCCGGTGTGTTCGGCGAGCTGCCCGTCCCCCAGCAGTTCCCACCAGGCCGTGGCGACCTCGCTGACGGGCGGCAGGAACGTGGCGTCGACCAGGCCGAGCCGGGGCGCCGTCTCCCAGAGGGCGAGCAGGGCGAGGACGGCCGCCGAGCGCAGCACGGCGGCGCTCAGCCCGCGCCCGACGGCGGCGAGCAGGCGGCGCCCCGGACCGCGTACGGGTGCCTTCGCCGCCACCGGCTCCGTACGGGCGGCCGGCGCCGCGGCGGCCGGTCCCCCGGCGGGCGCGGTCGGGCTCGCGGCGGGCGCGGTCGATCCCCCGGCGGGCGCGGGCGGGTTCGCGGGTGACCCGGAGGTCGCCGGCGACTGTCCCGTGGGGCGTGCCGTGTCCTCGGTCTCGGGCGGGGGTGCCAGGCCGGCCAGGGCGGCGGCGGTGATGTCGGTTCCGGTGGTCATACGGCGGCCTCCTCCTTCTCCAGTTGCTGAGCGCGGGCCACCTCGTCGTGGAGCAGGGTCCAGATCTCGTGGCGATGACGGGCGAACTCCGGGCTGGAGCGCAGGTCCTCGCCCGTGGCGCCGGTGGCCCGGTCGCCGAGGTCGACGGGGACGACCTCCTTGACGCGGCCGGGGCGCGAGGTGATCACGGCGACCTTCTGCCCGAGGTACACGGCCTCCTCGATGCCGTGGGTGATGAACACGATCGTCTTGCCGGTGCGCTGCCAGATGCGCCGCAGCTCGTCCTGGAGGGATTCGCGGGTCTGCGCGTCCAGGGCCGCGAAGGGCTCGTCCATCAGCAGTACGTCGGGGTCGTAGGCGAGCGAGCGGGCGATGGCGACCCGCTGGCGCATGCCCCCGGACAGTTCGTGGGGGTGGCGGTCCTCGAAGCCGGTGAGCCCGACGAGGTCCAGGAACTCCCTGGCCCTGTCGGTCCGTTGGCGGCGGGGCACGCCGGTGGCCTCCAGGCCGAACTCGATGTTGCCCAGTGCGGTGCGCCAGGGCAGCAGCGCGTACTGCTGGAAGACGATGCCCCGGTCGAGCCCGGGGCCGGTGACGGGTTCGCCGTCGAGCAGGATCCGGCCGGAGGAGGGACGGGTCAGGCCGCCGAGGAGGTCGAGCAGAGTGGACTTGCCGCAACCGCTGGGACCGACGACGACCACGAACTCCCCCGCCTCGATCTCCAGGTCGATGCCGTCGAGCGCGGTGAACTCCTGCCTGTTCCTCCTGTTCTTCCTGTCCTTCGTCGGGAAGGTCTTCGTCACGGAGTCGAACACGATCTTCGCCATGGCAGTCGGTCAGCCCTTCCCGTGCCCGTTGAACTCGTTGGTGTAGAGGTCGGCGGCCTTGAGCTGCCCCTTCTTGATCTCGCCGCGCTCGCCGAGCCAGTCGATCCAGAGCTGGAACTCCTTGTCGGCGATCCGCCCGCCCGGTTCGGCGACCCCGTAGGAGCGCCAGTAGCGCAGGGTCGAGGTGTCCTCGTTGCGGCCGCGCTTCTTCACGATGTCGGTCAGCCGGGCGATGACCTGTTCGCGCGGGGTGGTGCGCGACCACTCGATGGCCTTGCCGACGCCGGTGGTGAACGTCCGGACGGTGTCGGGGTTCTCCTTGATGAAGCGCCGGGTCATCACGTAGCTGCCGGCGCTGAACGCCCCCAACAGTTCGAAGTCCTTGAACAGCGGGCGTATCCCCCCCGCCGCGAGAGCCTTGTCGCGCAGCACCCCGCTGAGGACGCCGACCTCGATCTGCTTCTGGCGCAGGGCCTGTTCGGTGTTGACGGGCGGCACGACGAGGGACTCGACCTTGCCCGCGTCGGCCTTGGAGAGGCCGTTGCGCTCCAGGTAGATGTCGAGCAGGGCCTGCGCGTGGGCACCCAGGGTGTTCATGCCGACCTTCTTGCCGATCAGGTCGCGGGCGGACCGGATCGGGCTGTCCTCCAGGACGTAGTACCCGAGGTAGGTGTCCTTGTCGGAGCCGTAGTAGGAGATGACGGCCTGGATCTGGGCCTTGCTCGCGGCGAGTTTGACGATCGCGCCGTTGAAGGCGCCGCCGAAGTGGGTCTGGCCGGTGGCCGCGGACTGGATGTCCTGGGGTCCGCTGATGGTGTTTCCGACCCAGTCCAGGGTGAGGTTCCCCAGGTAGCCGAGATCGGCCGCCAGTTCGGCAAGCGTGACCGCGCCCACCGAGCCCTGGTACTTGAGGGACGTGACCTGCTTGCCGGAGCCGCCGGTGGCGGTGGCCGTGCCGCAGCTCACCGCGGCCGCCGAGATGCCGAGCAGGGTGAGGAACTGGCGCCGGGAGGTGGGGGACGTGGTGAAGGCTGCGGGCATGACGGGTCCTTGTCGGTGCGTACGGGGTCAGTGAGCGGTGGTGAGGGCGCCCGCGGGGGCGATGCGCAGCGCGTCGGCGAACTCGTCGACGGCCTGGTACAGGTCCAGTTCCGCCTCGGGCCGGAGCCGGTCCGGCCCCTCCCCGCGCTCGACGGAGGAGTCCAGGACGAACCGGCCGGCGGTGACGTGCCGGGCGCCGAGCGCGGAGAGGACCGGGCGCAGGGCGTAGTCGATGGTCAGGACGTGGGCGAGGCTGCCGCCGGTGGCGATCGGCAGGACCGTCTTGCCGGCCAGGCCGTCCTGCGGGAGCAGGTCGAGGAAGGCCTTGAGCAGGCCGGTGTACGAGGCCTTGTAGATCGGGGTGGCGATGACGAGGCCGTCCGCCTCGGCCACGGCCTCCACCGCGCGGCGGATCTCGGGCTCGCCGCGGCGGGCGGAGAGCAGGTCGGCGGCGGGGAGTTCCCGGACGGCCAGGTGCGCGGTCTCGTATCCGGAGTGGGACAGGCGGCGCAACACCTGGTCGACGACCACGGCGGTACGGGAGTGGACGGAGGGGCTGCCGGTGATGGCGAGCAGCTTGGGCACGGGGCTCTCCTTGTGCGGCGGGGTCGGGTCAGAGCGAGGCGGAGGAGGCGCCGGAGGCGATGCCGAAGTCCGGGTCGGGCACGGTCTCCGGGCTGATCAGGCGGGACGGCAGTCCGTCGGGGCCGACGGGGACGTCGCCGTCGACCGTGACGCGGCGCAGGGTGCGCTCGTGGTCGTCGGAGTCGTCGACGCCGTAGTGCTGGGTGGCGCGGTTGTCCCAGATCGCGACGTCGCCGGCCCGCCACTGCCAGCGGACGGTGTTCTCGGGGCTCTCGATGTGCGCCTGGAACAGGTCCTGGAGTGCGCGGGAGTCACGGCCGGTGAGGCCGGTGATCCGCTGGACGAAGTTGCCGAGGAGCAGGGTGCGTTCGCCCGTCTCGGGGTGGACGCGCACCACCGGGTGCTCGGTGAGGAACGTGGTGGAGGTGAACACCTCCCGGTACTGCGCGAGGGCCTCGGGGAGCGCGTCCGGCCGCAGGGCGGCGTAGTCGTACTCGTTGGAGTGCACGGCGCGCAGGCCGTCGGCCAGGACCCGGAGCGCCTCGGGGAGGCCCGCGTAGGCGGTGGCGGTGTTGGCCCAGAGCGTGTCGCCGCCGTACGGGGGGATGGTGACGGCGCGCAGGATGGAGAAGGCGGGGTAGGCGGGGACGAAGGTGACGTCCGTGTGCCACTGGTTGGCGCGGGCGCCGTGGTGGGAGTCGATGCCGAGGGCGTAGCGGCCGTCGGCGGAGGGCACGGTCGGGTGGGCGACCGGCGCGCCGAGCAGCCCCGCGAACGCCTCGTGGCCGGCCTCGTCGAGGTGGTCCTGGCCGCGGAAGAAGACGACCTTGTGGGCGAGCAGCGCGCTTCGGATCTCGGCGACGGTCTCGGCGGGCAGCTCGCCACCGAGGCGGACGCCGCCGATCTCGGCGCCGATGCGGCCGCCGATCTTGTCGACGGAGAGGGCGGTGACAGTGGTCATGGGTACTCCCGGGTCAGGGGTTTATTTCCGCAGGGGAAGAAATGCCGGTACGCGAACGGGTCGCGGTGCGCGGCAGTGGCACGCACACGGGACACGGTGGGGGCGGAACGGGCCTCGAGCGGGCCGAGGGGTCACAGGACCCCGGAGCGGGCGCTCAGGCGCGGCGCGGGGCCGGGAGGCGGCCCTGACACTCGCCCGGCGCGGTACAGACGCCGGGGGTGTGGAGCCGCGGGGCGAGGTGCTCGATCGCGGACATGGCTCGGAGCCTGTCAGCGCCCCCCGCCGGGGTCAACCCCCACCGAAAGCCCCCGCCCCACCCGCCGCCGAAACCCCGCACAGCAGCGCTGACCTGCCGCTTCCCCCACCAGAAACCCCCCGCCGCGGCCCGGCCCCCGGCCGAAAACCATGGCCGGATTTCACACCCCCGCAACGCCACCGCCATCCCCACCCCTTCGGCTGCGCCGGGCTTACGGGGCTCAAAGCCGGGCGAGGCCGCCGGCCCCGGCTCCGCCGGGCTTTCCGGGGCTCGCCCCGCGCCTCAAACGCCGGCGGGGCCGGGATGGCCGAAGGCCGCGCCACCGTTGCGCGAAGCGCCCCCGGCTCCGCCGGGCCTTCGGGGCTCCGCCCCGCGCCTCAAACGG
The DNA here is from genome assembly GCF_044766345.1 of Streptomyces sp. NPDC102278. Classification (NCBI taxonomy): domain Bacteria; kingdom Bacillati; phylum Actinomycetota; class Actinomycetes; order Kitasatosporales; family Streptomycetaceae; genus Streptomyces; species Streptomyces sp. NPDC102278. Next base: position 160,315 of record NZ_JBIWLV010000013.1, read on the forward strand.
GATTTCGCCGGACCGGACCTGGAGAGCGGCCCGGTCCCGTGCGCCTCAAACGCCGGCGAGGCTGGATTGGCCGACCGCGCCGGCGAGGCTGAACTTTGCCGGACCGGACCGGAGGGGGCACCCCGAGCGAGCGGCGGTATCCACTCCACCGGGGGTGGACGGTCTGGTCGGGGGCGGGGACGGGGTGGGGTGTCGGCCGGGACGTAGAAGTGGGATTTGTGGCGCGCGACCCCCGCCCCACAAAACAACCCAACCCCCCCCCCCCCCCCCCCCCCCCCCCCCCGGCCCCCCACCCCCCCCCCCCGCCCCACCCCCACCACCCAGCCCCGCCGGCACTTGAGGCGCCCGGCGCAGCCGGGACCCGCAGCAACCGGCAACCGGGACCGGGACCCAACCCGGACCACCCGCAGCCGGCCACCGCCGCCCCCACGCCCCCACCCCCGCCCGGCCAGGGCTACCGTCGCCCCATGCCCCCCACCCCCGGCGACAGCCGCGCGGCCGCCAACGCCGCCACCGTCCTGCGGACCGTCCTCGCGCACGGCCCCGTCGCCCGCAGCGGAATCTCGACCCTGTGCGGTCTCAGCCAGGCCGCCGTATCGCGCCAGACCACCGGTCTGCTCCGCAGCGGCCTGTTGCGCGAGCTCCCGCATCCGGGCGGGGCGAGCGCCGCGGGCCGACCCCGGATCCCGCTGGACCTGCACACGGGGGCCGTCGGCGGGCCGCTCGTCGCGGGGCTGCACATCGGCGTGCCCTCCTCCCACTTCAGCCTGGTCGATCTCCGCGGACAGGTGGTGGCCCACCGCACCTTCCCGCACACGGGCGGACCGCCGACCCCCGCCCATCTCGCGACGCAACTGCGCCGCTTCCTCCACGAGCACGGCCACACAACGCACGGCCCCACGCCACCCGGCCCCACGACCCACAGCCCCACCACAGGCGGCCCCACCACAGGCGGCCCCACAACACCCGGCCCCACCACACAAGGCCCCACAACCCACAGCGCCACCACCCACGGCCCCACCACACAAGGCCCCACAACCCGCAGCGCCACAACACAAGGCCCCACCGGACCCCCCACCACCCCGGCGGCGAAGGCCCCCCACCGCCCCCTCCTCGGCGTCGGCGCCGCGCTCGGCGGGTGGATCCGTCCCGCCGAGGGGACCGTCGTACGGCACGAGGCGCTCGGCTGGCACGACAGGCCCCTCGCGGCCGAGCTCTCGGCCGCCCTGGGGTTGCCGGTGCACCTCGACAACCACGCCCGCGCCATCGCCCGCGCGGAGATGTTGTTCGGGCACCCGTCGGCCCGCCGCAGCATCGTGCACCTGTTCATCGGCAACGTGGTGGACGCCGCCTTCGGGATCGAGGGCACCGTCCACCAGGGCCCCGGTTCCGCCGCCGGCGACGTCGCCCACCTTCCCGTCCCCGGCTCGACGGCCCGGTGCGCGTGCGGCCGTACGGGTTGTCTTCAGGCCACCGCGTCCGACACGGCCCTGGGCGCCGAGGCCGTGCGCCTCGGGATCGTTCCGGAGCCCGCCATCGGGCTGGTCGTGGACGCGGCCGCGGCGGGCGATCCCCGCGCGGACCTGCTGCTGCGCGAGCGGGCCCGCGCGGTGGGGCGGGCGGCGGCCCTGTTGCTGGACGTGTTCAACCCCGCCGTCCTGCTGGTCTCGGAGCTGTCGAGCATCCTGCACGAGGGGTATCTCGCCGAGATCCGCGAGGCGGCGACGGCCCAGTCGCACGTCTGCGACGACCCGGCCCGGATCATCGGCCCGCACGCGGGCCCGGCGGTCCTGACGCAGGCCTCGGCTACGGTCCTGCTGGGGCCGCTCTTCCAGGACCCGGCCACCGCGCCCTCCACCGCGCCCTCCCTCGCCCCCGCCCCCACCGGCCCACCCCGCACCGCCCCCGCCGACCTGCCGGGCATCGCCCCCCATACCCCTACTCTCCGGTAACTCACCCGCTGACCTGCGAGTGCGAGATCACATCCGGCGGTTCTGGTCTCGATTGAGCGACCCCCCTAGCATTCGAGCCATGACGGTCCTGCCTGACGACGGGCTTTCCCTGGCCGCCGAGTTTCCTGACGCGACACATGAGCAGTGGCAGCGCCTGGTTGAAGGCGTACTGCGCAAGTCGGGCAAGGAAGCCTCCGGCGAGGCAGCTGAAGACGCGTTGTCCACCACGCTTGAGGACGGGCTCCGCACCCGCCCCCTGTACACCGCACGCCCCGACGCGGAGGACACCGGCTTCCCCGGCTTCGCTCCCTTCGTCCGCGGCGGCACGCCCGAGGGCACCAGCGCGTCGGGCTGGGACGTACGCCAGCGATTCGCCGGCAGCGACCCCGTTCGGGTGAACGAGGCGGCCCTGGCGGACCTGGAGAACGGCACCACCTCCCTCTGGCTCACCCTGGGCCCCACCGCCCTCCCGGTGGACGGGCTCGCCCGCGCCCTGGACGGTGTCTACCTCGACCTCGCCCCGGTCACGCTCGACGCGGGCGCCGGGTACGCCGAGGCCGCCCGCGCCCTGCTGGGCCTGTACGCCGACCGGGGGGTGTCCCCCGAGGCCGCCCGCGCCTCGCTCGGCGCCGACCCGCTGGGGCACGAGGCCCGCACGGGTGAACCGCTCGACCTCGCCGAGGCCGCCGCGCTCGCCCGCGAGACGGCGGCCGGCTGGCCCCACGTACGCACCCTGACCGCGGACGCCCTGCCGTACCACGAGGCGGGCGGCAGCGCCGCCGAGGAGCTGGGGCTGTCCCTGGCCACCGGCGTCGCCTACCTCCGCGCCCTCACGGATGCCGGCCTCGGTACCGAACTCGCCTTCGATCAGCTGGAGTTCCGCTACGCGGCCACCGCCGACCAGTTCCTCACCATCGCCAAGCTGCGCGCGGCCCGCCGGCTCTGGGCCCGGATCGGCGAGGCCTGCGGGGTCCCGGACGCCGCCGCCCAGCGTCAACACGCCGTCACCTCGCCGGTGATGATGACCCGGCGCGACCCGTGGGTGAACATGCTGCGCACCACCGTCGCCTGCATGGCGGCCGGCGTGGCCGGCGCGGACTCCGTCACCGTGCTCCCCTTCGACCACGACCTGGGCCTGCCCGACGCGTTCGCGCGCCGCATCGCCCGCAACACCTCCACGATCCTGCTGGAGGAGTCGCACCTGGCCCGGGTGATCGACCCGGCCGGCGGCTCCTACTACGTCGAGCAACTCACCACCGAACTGGCCGCGGCCGCCTGGGAGTTCTTCCAGACGGTGGAGAAGGCGGGCGGTCTTCCCGAGGCCCTGCGTTCCGGCCTGGTCGCCGAGCGCCTCGCGGCGACCTGGGCCGAGCGTTCCAAGAAGCTCGCCAAGCGCCGCGAACCGATCACCGGTGTCAGCGAGTTCCCGAACCTCTCGGAGAAGCCCGTCGTACGCGAGCCCGCGCCCGAGGGGCCCACCGGCGGGCTGCCCCGCGTCCGGCGTGACGAGGCGTACGAGGCCCTGCGCGCCCGCGGGGACGCGCACCTCGCGGCGACCGGGGCCCGGCCGCGGATCTTCCTGGCTGCCCTGGGGCCGGCGGCCGCGCACACCGGCCGCGCCACCTTCGCCTCGAACCTCTTCCAGGCGGGCGGCGTCGAGCCGGTGCACGATCCGGTGTCGGTGACCCCGGAGACGGCCGCCGCCGCCTACGCCGCGAGCGGCGCGGACGGCATGGCGGTGCTGTGTTCCAGCGACGCGCTGTACGAGGAGCAGGCCGAGGCGGTGGCCGCGGCCCTGCGCTCGGCGGGCGCCACGACCGTGTTCCTCGCAGGCCGGCCCGGTACCGCCGGGCAGGCCGTGGACGAGTACGTCTTCGCCGGCTGCGACGCGGTCGCCGTACTGTCCTCCGTACTCGACCGGATGGGAGTGGCCCCGTGAGCGGCATCCCCGACTTCTCCGAACTCGCGCTGAACGGCGACGCGACGGCCGGTGTCTCCGAGGAGCAGTGGCGCGCCGCCGTCAAGGAGTCCACCGGCAGCGGTGCCTCCGACCTGCTGTGGGAGACCCCCGAGGGCATCGGTGTCAAGCCGCTGTACACCGGGCGGGACCTGGAGGGCCTGGACTTCCTGCGGACATACCCGGGCGTGGCCCCGTACCTGCGCGGCCCGTACCCGACGATGTACGTCAACCAGCCCTGGACGATCCGGCAGTACGCCGGTTTCTCCACGGCCGAGGAGTCCAACGCCTTTTACCGGCGCAACCTCGCGTCCGGCCAGAAGGGCCTGTCGATCGCCTTCGACCTGCCCACGCACCGCGGCTACGACAGCGATCACCCGCGCGTGACGGGCGACGTCGGCATGGCGGGCGTGGCCATCGACTCGATCTACGACATGAGGCAGTTGTTCGACGGGATCCCGTTGGACAAGATGACGGTGTCGATGACGATGAACGGCGCGGTGTTGCCGGTCCTCGCGCTGTACATCGTGGCGGCGGAGGAGCAGGGCGTCTCCCCCGACAAGCTCGCCGGGACCATCCAGAACGACATCCTCAAAGAGTTCATGGTCCGCAACACCTACATCTATCCGCCGAAGCCCTCGATGCGGATCATCTCCGACATCTTCGCCTTCACCTCGCAGAAGATGCCCCGCTACAACTCCATCTCCATCTCCGGCTACCACATCCAGGAGGCGGGGGCCACGGCCGACCTGGAGCTGGCGTACACCCTCGCCGACGGCGTGGAGTACCTGCGGGCCGGGCAGGCCGTGGGGCTGGACGTGGACGCGTTCGCGCCGCGCCTGTCGTTCTTCTGGGCGATCGGCATGAACTTCTTCATGGAGGTCGCGAAGCTGCGCGCCGCCCGCCTGTTGTGGGCGCGCCTGGTCAAGCAGTTCGACCCGAAGAACGCCAAGTCGCTCTCGCTGCGCACCCATTCGCAGACCTCCGGTTGGTCGCTGACGGCGCAGGACGTCTTCAACAACGTGACGCGCACCTGCATCGAGGCGATGGCGGCGACCCAGGGGCACACCCAGTCGCTGCACACCAACGCCCTCGACGAGGCGCTCGCCCTGCCGACGGACTTCTCCGCGCGCATCGCCCGCAACACCCAGCTGCTGCTCCAGCAGGAGTCGGGCACCTGCCGGTCGATCGACCCGTGGGGCGGCAGCGCGTACGTCGAGCGGCTGACCTACGACCTCGCGCGGCGGGCCTGGCAGCACATCGAGGAGGTCGAGGCGGCCGGCGGCATGGCGCAGGCCATCGACGCGGGCATCCCGAAGCTGCGCGTGGAGGAGGCCGCGGCCCGTACGCAGGCGCGGATCGACTCCGGCCGGCAGCCGGTGATCGGCGTGAACAAGTACCGCGTGGAGACCGACGAGCAGATCGACGTCCTCAAGGTCGACAACTCCTCCGTGCGCTCGCAGCAGATCGCCAAGCTGCGGCGGCTGCGCGAGGAGCGCGACGAGGCGGTCACCCAGGACACCCTGCGGGCGCTGACGAACGCGGCCGGCAGCGGCGAGGGCAACCTGCTGGCGCTCGCGGTCGACGCGGCCCGCGCCAAGGCGACCGTGGGTGAGATCTCGGACGCGTTGGAGAAGGTCTACGGGCGGCACGCGAGCCAGATCCGTACGATCTCGGGTGTGTACCGCATGGAAGCAGGCGAGTCCCCGTCCGTGGAGCGCACCCGCGCCCTCGTCGACCGGTTCGAGGAGGCGGAGGGCCGTCGTCCGCGCATCCTGGTCGCCAAGATGGGCCAGGACGGGCACGACCGCGGCCAGAAGGTCATCGCGACCGCCTTCGCCGACCTGGGCTTCGACGTGGACGTCGGCCCGCTGTTCCAGACCCCGGCGGAGGTGGCCCGCCAGGCCGTCGAGGCGGACGTCCACGTGGTGGGCGTCTCCTCGCTGGCGGCCGGTCACCTGACCCTCGTGCCGGCGCTGCGCGAGCAGCTGGCGGAGGAAGGGCGCGAGGACATCATGATCGTGGTGGGCGGGGTCATCCCGCCCGCGGACGTGCCGACGCTGCTGGAGATGGGTGCCACGGCGGTCTTCCCGCCGGGGACCGTGATCCCGGACGCGGCGCACGACCTGGTGACGCGGCTGGCCGCGGATCTCGGGCACGAGCTGTAGGCGGCGTCGATGCCGAAGATCGACATCGAGGCGTACGCGAAGGGGGTCCTCGACGGGAAGCGCGCGTTCGTGGCGCGCGCCATCACGCTCGTCGAGTCCACCCTGCCCGCCCACCGGGCGTTGGCCCAGCAGCTCCTGACGGAGCTGCTGCCGCACTCGGGGCGGGCCCGCCGGATCGGCATCAGCGGCGTCCCGGGGGTGGGCAAGTCCACCTTCATCGACGCGTTCGGCACGATGCTCACGGCGCTGGGCCACCGGGTGGCGGTGCTGGCCGTGGACCCCTCCTCGACCCGCACGGGCGGTTCCATCCTCGGCGACAAGACCCGGATGGAACGCCTCGCGGTGGACCCGGCCGCCTTCGTCCGCCCCTCGCCTTCGGCGGGCACCCTGGGCGGGGTCGCCAAGGCCACCCGTGAGTCGATGATCGTGATGGAGGCGGCGGGCTACGACGTGGTCCTCGTCGAGACGGTCGGCGTCGGCCAGTCGGAGACGACCGTGGCCGGCATGGTCGACTCCTTCCTCCTGCTGTCCCTGGCCCGGACCGGCGACCAGCTCCAGGGCATCAAGAAGGGCGTCCTGGAACTGGCCGACGTGCTGGCCGTGAACAAGGCCGACGGCCCGCACGAACGCGACGCGAAGGCGGCGGCGCGCGAACTGGCGGGCGCGCTGCGGCTGATGCACCCGGCCGACGCGGCCTGGACCCCGCCGGTCCTGACGTGCAGCGCGCGGGAGTCGGCGGGTCTGGACGAGATCTGGAACCGCCTGGAACAGCATCGCCGGCTGCTGGAGGCGGGCGGCCGGCTGGCCGCGAAGCGGGCCGCGCAGCAGGTGGAGTGGACCTGGTCGATGGTCCGCGAGGAGCTGTTGGAGCGGCTGCGCGCCGATCCGGCCGTACGCGATCTCGCGCCCGCGCTGGAGGCCTCGGTGCGGGAGGGCACCCTGACGCCGACCCTGGCGGCGGACCGGATCCTGAAGGCCTTCCACGCCTCCTGACCGGCCTGGATCCGGCGGGGCGTGGACCGTACGACGAGGGGGCGGGTACGGGGATTCCCGTACCCGCCCCCTCGTCGCGCGAAGGTTCGCGGAGGTCAGGCCTCGACCAGCACCGGGCCGCCGGAGGCCAGGGCGTCCCGCAGGACCCGCATCCGTTCGCCCGGCTCGACGTCCGCGAGGAGCGCGGCCAGCACGGCGATGCGCACCTGCCCGGCGCGCAGCGTCCCGGAGGGGACGGCCCCGGCGGCGACCAGGTCCACCGCCCCGCCGTGCGTGTAGATCTCCGTCACGGGCCCGGCGGGAACGCGCGTGGTCAGGGCGACCAGTACGCCCCGCTCGACCGCGGCCCGAACCGCGTCCACGATCTCGGGCGTGGCGTTGCCCGCCCCGGTGCCGACGAGGACGATGCCGCGCGCGCCCGCCTCGACGGCGGCGTTCAGGAGCACGGGGTCGCCGTCGGCGTGGTGCATCACCATGTCCACGCGGGGCGGCAGTTCGGGCATCGAGGGCAGGGCGAGCGGCGTCGGGCGCTGCGGGGTGCGCAGCATGGTGACCTTGCCGAAGCCGATCTTCCCGAGCAGTTCCTTCGAGGGGTCGGCGAACGCGTCCAGGGCCACGGCCTGGGTCTTCACGGTGCCGCGCGCGGCGTGCACCCGTCCGGCGAAGGTGATCAGGACGCCGAGCCCGCGGGTTGCGGCGGCGGTGAGCAGTGCGTCGTACAGGTTGCCCGGTCCGTCGCCGTCCGCGGAGCCCATGGGCAATTGCGAGCCGGTGAACACGACGGTGCGCGGGTCGTGGTGGTGGAGGTCGACCAGGAAGGCCGACTCCTCCAGGGTGTCGGTGCCGTGGGTGACGACGATGCCGTCGACCTCGGGGTCGGCGAGGACCTCGTGGACGGTGCGCAGCAGGGTCAGCTGGTGGGCGGTGGTGAGCCGGGGGCTGTTCACGCTGAACAGGTCCACCACCTCGACGGTGATCCCCTCGGGCAGCGGGGCGGTGGCCATCACCTCGCTGCCGTCGGCATCGGCCGCGAAGCCGGATCCCTGCCAGCGGCTGGCTATCGTTCCGCCGGTGCTGATGACGACGATGCGTCCCATGCCCGCCCTTCCCTCACACCTGATCGCACACAATTCCGATAAAGGCAATGATAGTAAGATCTACGCGCAATGAGATTGCCACTTTCGGCCCCCGCGTTACATGGGGTGGTGGATGATTGCGTGATGGACGCCATCGATCGCGAAATCTTGCGCGAGCTTCAGCAGGACGGTCGCCTCAGCAACCAGGAGCTGGCCCAGCGCGTGGGCCTGACCCCCTCCCCCTGCATGCGGCGCGTGCGCCAGCTGGAACAGGACGGGGTCATCCAGGGCTACCGCGCGGTCATCGACCCCGAGGCGGTGGGCCGCGGCTTCGAGGTGCTGGTCTCGGTCGAGGTGCGGCGCGACCGCGAGGCGGTCGAGGCCTTCGAGGCGGCCCTCCAGGACATCCCCGACGTCATCGAGGCCCACCGCCTGTTCGGCAGCCCGGGCTGCCTGCTGCGCATCGCGGTCGCTGACCTGCGCGCCTACGAGCGCCTGTGGATCGAACAGCTCACCGCGCTGTCCGGGATCACCGAGGTCAACTCCCAGATCATCATGAAGCGCGTCAAGGAACCGACGGGCCTGCCGGTCTAGGTGTATTGATCACGAGCGTTGTTGACACTCGGTAGGTCTTGAACATGGCGAAGACCTCCGGTGTGGTGGGAGCTGTCTGGGAACCCATTGCGCAACGGAGGTCTTCGTGTCCCACCGTAACGCCCGCCTGACCGTCTTCACCGTCCGGGCGCCCGCGCGGTTCCGTCCACCCTTCCCCGTCTCGCCCTTCCGGGCTCTTCCCAGGGCAAGGAAGCTCAAACACCGCGGCTGCGTGATGTGAGTTCAGCTCGGAGCGATCGTCACGATGTCAGGCGCGATGTCCAGCACCAGGAGCGCCGCCGCCACATGGGTCGGGTTGTCCTCCACCTTGACGGCCGAGAGCTCGTTGGCGCGTGAGACCCGCCGTTCGACGGTGTTGCGGTGCGCGTAGAGGTTGGCGGCCGCCCGGGTCGCACTGAAACCGCACTGCACATAGGTGAGCAGTGCCTGCCGCAGCGCTGTGTCGGCTTCGGCCAACGGCCCGAGGGTGTTGATGACGAACCGGCGTGCGCCGGGCCGGTCCTTCGTGAGCGCGTCGATCAGCTCGACGTCGGCGTATGCGGTGAATCGCCGGTCGGACCCCAGCCGGATCACCAGCGCCTGCGCCGCGAGGGCGTCCTGGTGGCTGGAGCGGAATCCATCGAGACCGCGTCCCGGCCTTCCCACTGCCGCGCGGACCTCGTCGACCGCCGCGAGGTCCTTCTCCACGTGGTGAGGGTCCGGGACGGCTTCCCCCGAGAGCCAGATCCACCGCGACGTGGCGCTGGCGCGCGCCACCAGCGTGCTCCGGCCGCCGGCGGAGGAGCGCACGGCGGCGATCGCCTCGTCCAGGGCGTCGGCCTCCTGGGGATCGTCGACCCAGAGGACGAGACCCACGTGCCACCGCGCCATCCGATAGCGCAGGCGCCCTTCGGCGAGGTCCTCCGCCATCGGTGCCCCACTGGCGATCAGCTGGATCAGTGCGATCCCCTCGGCATCCGTGTTCCCCATCGCCGCGGCGAGGCCGGCTTGCCGCAGGGCCGCGACGGAGTCGAGGGCGTACTGCACCAGCGACTGCGCCGTCACGTCCAGGATCCCCACGAGAAGATCGGGGTCCGCGCAGTCCGCCACGCATTCCTCCAGCCATCGCCGCCAGCCGATCCCCAGGGCCACACGCCAGGCAACGGCGAAGTCGGGCGCGATGCCCCGAGAGACGAGATCATTGATGTACGCAGTGGTCCTCGGACTGACGTAGGGCTCTACCCTTCGCCCCGGTTGCTGAACGTTTGCGGTCAACCATTGGACCAGCTCAGAGCGGTTGAGCGCGCGATCCTCCTCGACCAGCGATGCGTCCGCGAGGAGAGCGGGATCGTTCTGGGCGACGAGAGAGGGTCTCGCGAAGGCGTCGACCAGCGCGTCCGTTTCCGTCAGCAGGCGCTGGCACAGTGACCTGATCGCGTCAGCGACCTCACGCGAGGGCGGGGGCCACAGCTCTTCCATGTTCTCAGTGTCCCTCTGCTCTCGGGGAGCCGAGGCTCCCGACATGCCGTGTCACAGACAGATGAAGGGCTACCATGCCCGACCGCGGGTGTCGTTGACGGAGGTCGCGCACCGGACAGAGGTCACCAAGGGCTTTCTGAGCCAGTCGGAGCGTGGGCTCACCAGCGTGTCCGTCCCGACGTTGCCGCGCGTCTGCGAGGTGCTGCGCCCCTATCGACTCGACACCGCCACGATCTTCGCGATGGGGCTGAGCAGCTCGACCCCGTCTGATCGTCGGGGGGCGAGATCCGGATGCAGCCGGCAGGGGCGTCCACCTCGTTCTCCGGACAGACGCTTCACCAGTTCGACAATCCGGGTGCGACGGTGAGCGAGGCCCTCGGGGTCCTGTCGCCTCCCCTGCTGCGCGCCGTGCGAGGACCCGCCCAGGTGCTGTCGTCACATGTCGGGCCCACATCAGGAGGGGTGCGAGGGCGACGGACGGCTGCTTCGTGAGACCGGCGCGGTCTTGTCGTAGCGAGTGGCGATCTCACATCACGTCGTCACAGAGCAGACGCCACCCGAACCTTCAGAAGTCCCCGCGCCTGGCACGACGGAGCGCCCGCCGGGCCAGCGTCCTGCTGCCGTTGAAGAAGTCGTTGAACCGGTCCAGTCCCCAGATGGCTCGGAGGACGAACGGCTGCATCAGCAACGACATCGACGGCGAGTACTTCGAGGCGTCCGACCAGATGCCGGCGAGGTCCTCCGGCATCTCACCGTCGACGATGTAGTCGGCGAGCTGATGGGTCACGTACGGCACCTGACAGAGGCCGTGGCCGTTGCAGGCCATCGCGTAGAAGACGTTGTCACCCACCTGCCCGGCGACCGACAGCCAGTCCGGGCTGATGCCGATCCACCCGCCCCAGGCCCGCTCGATGGCCACGTCGGACAGCGACGGGAACCGGTTGGCCAGATCCTTCCCCATGTCCCGCACGACACCGGGGTCCGGAACCCGGTCCGGGAGCGGGTAGGTCTGGCCTCGCTGCGCTTTGCGGACCCCGCAGACGATGGTGTTGCGCTCGGTGAGCCGGTAGTGGGTCATCAACTGGTGCTGGGTGATGATGCCGGACCGACTGGTCCAGTCCAGCGCGGCGAGCCGCTCCGGCGCGATGGGTTCCGACTCGATCTCGATGACGTACAGCGGCGTCGCGAGGTTCTTGGGCGTGATGTCCCACTCGCCGCCGTAGACGCTGGTTGCGAGCAGCACCTTGTTGGCCCGCACGGTGCCGTGCGGTGTCGTGATCTCGACGGTGCTGCCGGTCCGCCGGACATCGCTCACCCGCGACTGCTCGAAGACCTTGGCCGAGGACGCGAGCAGTGCGCGACGCACACCACGAGCGAGCTTGCCCGGGTTCAGCATCCCGCCGATGGATTCCCGCATTCCGCCCACGAAGCCTGCGGGGAGGCCGAGTTCCTCTCTGCTGCCGACGGTCCCCTCCCCACCGAAGGCGCGCAGGATCGCCGCCTGGGTACGCACCCTGAGCATCATGAGGGGTGAGACCGCGCCCCACACCAGGCCGTTCGCCACGTAGTCGCAGTCGATGTCGTGCGTCTTGATGAGGTTTTCCACATAATGGCCCGCGTGCTCCGCCAGTTTGGCCATGACCGGCATCTTCTTCGGGGACTGGAGGCTGAGCATCCGCAGGTCGCCACCCGGCGCCCCGGCGATCTGACCGCCGTTGCGCGAGGCCGAGCCGTAGCCGCAGAACTCGGCCTCCAGCAGGACCACGTCCTGGTCGCGCTCCGCGAGGCGCAGGGCAGCCGCCATGCCACCCATGCCGCCGCCGATGACGGCGATGTCACAGGTGAGGTCGCCGTCCAGCGCGGGTTGCACGTCGTCCGGCGGGTCGATCCAGCCGGTGAAGTTGCTGTATTTCGTGCTGTCGGTCCTCATGCTGCGCTGGTCTCCTTTTGGCTGGGGTCTGTCCTGCTTCATGCTCCGCGTCAAGGCATGCTTGGCAGCACGCCCCAAGCCCGTATCTCACTGTCGTCAGCCACGACCTCGGTGAGAACGACACCGGGCACCTAGTTCCCCTGGGGATGGTGCATGGCGCACAGGCCGATCGCGCCCCTGCGCTCGTACGCCGACCGAGCCAACGCCATGCCGACTGCGGTGTTGGACGCCGTGGAGGAGTGCGACGTGGTGACCATCGGAGCGGGAATCGCCGGGACCGGCGCGGCCACCCATCTCAGCCGAGAGCTCCCCGACAGGTCACCACGCCCTGTCGCTGAATGTCAGGCCCACATCAGCAGGTCGTCCAGCCGCTTCCGCCCCCGCACCGGCTCGGGCAGCAACGGCCGGACGAACTCCCGCTCGACATCAGACAGTTCATGGCGACATATCACCCCGTTGTAATCCACTAAGCAAGATCATTTGAAGGCATCGCCTAGAGCCGCTCGTAGACGGCCGGGCGGCGCGCTCGCAGGGCGAGGGCCTGCACCACGCCGGCCACGGCCGAGAGGGCGACGAGACCGCCGATCACCCAGGCCCCCGTGACGGTACCGACGAGGAGCGGGAAGTTGACGACCATCAGGCAGACCACACAGGCCAGGCCGACGAAGGCGACGCCCGGGGCCACGACCGTACGCCACAACGACTGCCGCCCATCGGCGCGCCGGAAAAAGCCGATGACGGCGAGGCTGGTGGCCGCCATCAGCAGGACGACGCCGAGGGTGGCGGCGCCGGAGAACCAGGCGTAGAGGTCCCCGATCGGGTCGAGGCCGAGCGCGGCGACGACGAGCGTGGTGACGAACGCGACCACCGAGGCGACGGCCGAGGACGCCGACGGCGCGCGGTGCCGTGAGTGGACGACGCCCAGCGACGCCGGAAGCACCCCGGTCCGGGCCAGCGCGAACTGGTAGCGCGTCACGACGTTGTGGAAGGCCAGCACGCAGGCGAACTGGCTGCTGATCAGGAGGAGTTGCATGATGTTGGCCCAGACGGAGCCCACGTAGCTCCGCGTCAGCGTGAGGACCAGGCCCGCAGGGTCGGCCTGCGCGGCTCCGACCACCGCGTCGACGCCGACACCCACCACGATCGCCCACACGGTGAACGAGTAGAAGACCCCGATCACCAGGATCGCGACGTACGTCGCCCGCGGGACCGTGGCGTCGGGGTCCTTCGCCTCGTTGCGGAACACGGCCGTCGCCTCGAAGCCGATGAACCCGAAGATGGCGAACATGATGCCGAGGCCCAGGGAGCCGGTGCCCACGATCGAGGGCGTCACCGGCTCGGCCGTCAGGCCGTGGGCGCCGCCGTGGCCCACGATGCCGAGGTCCAGGACCAGGAGCAGCAAGGATTCCAGCACCAACACGGCACCGAGCACCTTGGCGCTCAGCTCGATGTCGCGGTATCCGAGGAAGGCGATGACGCCCAGCGAGACGAGTGCCCACGACCACCACGGGGAGCCGACGTCGGCGTACCGCTCGATGACGTTGCTCGTCGCGACGCCGACGTAGGCGTTCACCCCGACGAGAAGCAGCGTGTAGGAGAAGAGCGCGAGGGTCGCGGCCGAGAGACCGGGGATCCGGCCCAGCCCCGCCTGGACATAGGCGTAGAAGGCCCCCGCGTTGCGTACCTGTCCAGCCATCAGCGTGAAGCCGACCGCGAAAACCAGCAGCAGCACGGTGGACAGCGCGAAGTACAGCGGCATCCCCGGGCTGCCGCTCACGGCGAAGGCGAGCGGCACCCCGCCGGCCACCAGCCCGAGCGGTGCCGCCGCGGCCACGACCATGAACACGATCTGCGACACGCCGAGCCCACGGTTGAGCGGATTGCCCGATCCCGCTTCACTATCGGCTGCTTCGACGTGCCCTGTCTTGGAGAGGTCGGTCATCGCGACCACCTTTCGGCTCACGGGCCGGTACCGGCTCGTCATGGGTGGGTGAAGGGGTGCGTGAGGCGGTATGCCTGCGCAAACGAACGGGTGCGGCTCCCTCGCAGGTGGCTGAGCCGGAGCGGCAGGAGGCGGACCTTCCCGCCCGAGAAGACGTGGCCCCGCACAGGTTCCGGTTCGTCGGCCACTTCCGCTCGGCCGCGATCGCGAGAGCGACGGCGGCGATCCCCCCGCGGCTCCATACACCCGGGGGCGCGACACGCAGCGAGGTCGTGACGACAGCGGGTTCGGCGGCCTCTGCGCACGACCGCGACGAGGCGTTCAGCACCACCACACACCGGGGGCAAACCTCTATCACGCCCGGTCTTGCTGCCGCAACGGTTGCGGCACGACCGGCCGCAGGACGGCTGTCTCCGGCTGCCCTGCTCCCAGAAGGGCCGGGCTGCGGGCTCGGCCGGGGCCTCCGCCCGAACGTCGGACACCGCCTGGGCGCACTGGCCCGGCCCGCCTGTGCATCGTGCACCGAGCCCGGGCGAAGCAGGTGCCCGCTGTCGTTCTCGCAGGCGGTCGCGGCTCGCGACAGTGAGGTGACCGCCACAGGAACAGCGAGGAAACGCCATGACAGCTGAGATGTTGGACGCCGTCGAGGAATTCGACGTGGTGATCATCGGAGCCGGGATCTCCGGGATCGGCGCGGCCACCTATTTCAGCCGGGAGCTCCCCGAGAAGTCGCTCGCCGTGCTGGAAGCGCGCGACGACATCGGAGGCACTTGGGACCTGTTCCGCTATCCCGGCATCCGCTCGGACTCCGACCTCCACACGTTCGGATACGCGTTCAAGCCCTGGCGCCACGAAGCCGCGATCGCCGACGCTCCCCTGATCAAGGAGTACCTCCACGAGACCGTCGAGGAGAACGGCCTGGAGCGCGTCCTCAGGCTCGGCCACCGGGTCCTCCGCTCGGAATGGTCCACGGCGGACTCACGGTGGACTCTCACCGTCCAGACGTCGGTCCCCGGCGCGGGAGCGACCCGGATCAAGACGATCCACGCGGGATGGGTCTTCGCCGCCACCGGCTACTACCGGTACGACGAGGGGTTCTCCCCGGAATTCCCGGGGCGGGACGACTTCGAGGGCCGGATCGTCCATCCGCAGCACTGGCCCGAGGACCTCGACTACAGCGGCAAGAAGGTCGTCGTCATCGGCAGCGGCGCGACCGCCATCACGCTGGCGCCGGCCATGACCACCGGAGCGGGCGCCGCCCGGCACGTGACGATGCTGCAACGCACCCCCACCTACGTCATGGCGCTCCCCCGTGTCGACAGGGTCGCCCTGGCACTCACGAAACTGCTCGGAGAAGAGCGCGGGTACGCCGTGACGCGGTTCAAGAACATCTGGACCGAACACGCCGTCGTGAAGGGCCTGCGGACCTTCCCCAAGGCCGGACGGGCATTCATCCGGCGCGAGAACATCAAGCGCCTTCCCAAGGGATTCGACGTCGACAAGCACTTCAACCCGCCGTACGACCCGTGGGACCAGCGGCTGTGCGTGGCACCGGACGGCGACTTCTTCGACGCGATCAAGGACGGAAAGGCCTCCGTCGTCACCGACGCCGTGGCGCGGTTCAGCAAGCGCGGAATCGTCCTGGCGTCGGGCGAGGAACTGGAAGCCGACGTCATCGTCACCGCGACGGGGCTGAACCTGCGGCTCTTCGACGGCATGCCCCTCGTGGTCGACGGGCGCCAGATCGACATCGCGGACGCGCTCTGTTACCGCGGCATGCTGCTGAGCGGGATCCCGAACTGGGCGATGGCGATCGGCTACACCACCTCGTCCTGGACGCTCAAGGTGAGCCTGATGTGTCGCTACTTCATCGACCTGGTCAGGCACATGGACGCCCGCGGATACGACACGGTGGTTCCGGTCGCACCGGCGGGAACGAAGCGCAGGCCGGTCATGGACCTCAAGGCCGGGTACGCCAAGCGCGGCGAGAGGCTCCTGCCCAAGCAGGGCCCCGAGAAGCCCTGGCGGATGGCGATGTCCTACCCCGAGGACTCCAAGGCCCTGCGCGGCCCGGTGGCGGACGAGCACCTGAAGTTCGGCGCCGCCCGGGCGGCCGAGCGGCCCGACGGAAGGCGTGCGGCCCGTGCCTGAGACGAGCGCCGTCGAAAGCGTCGACCGGTACGCGACCCTGCCGTCCGGGATGACGATCTGCTTCCGGGACCACGGCGACAAGGACGACCCCGCGATACTGCTCATCGCGGGACTGGGCGAAGACCTCACCTTCTGGTCCGACTCGTTCGTCGGCTCCCTCGTCACCAGGGGCTTCCGGGTCGTCGCGATCGACAACCGCGACGCCGGCCAGTCGACGTTCGTCGCCGCGCCCCCTCCCGCGCTCTGGCGTCAGATCGCCGCGCGCCCGCGCGGCGACGCGTACGCGCTGGCCGACATGGCACAGGACGCCATCGGCGTACTCGACCATCTCGGGATCTCGCGGGTTCACCTGGTCGGGCGTTCGATGGGCGGGATGATCGCGCAGACGGTCGCGGCCTCGGCGCCCGAGCGGGTCCTGTCGCTGGCCTCCCTCTACTCCACCACCGGGGCGCGCAAGGTCGGGCAGCCGGCTCTGTCGACGATCCGGCTCCTCGCCGCCCCGCCCGCGAGGAACAGAACGGCGGCGGTCCGTGCCCACCTGCGGCTCACCCGGCACGTCGCGGGGACGGGGCATCCCATCGACGACGCGGCCGAGGCGGCCATCGCGGCTCGCGGCTGGGACCGCAGCGCCGGTGACCCGGCGGCCGGCACGGCGCGCCAGATCCAGGCGATCCAGCGTTCCGGAGACCGGACGGCCCAGCTGAGCAGGATCACCGCCCCGACGCTGGTCATCCACGGCGACCGGGACCCGCTGGTGCACCCGAGCGGTGGCGCCGCGACCGTCCGGGCGATCCGCTCGGCGCAGCACGTGGTCATCCCCGGCATGGGCCATCACCTCCCCGAGACCCTCGTCGACCCCGTCACGACCTACATCGCGCAGCACGCGAACCGCGTGGGCGAAGGAGGAAACCATGTCCGGATCTCGTAAGTCCGACTCCAGGGGCACCACGGTCGACGTCGTGGTCGTCGGTGCCGGCTTCGCCGGTCTGAGCGCCGCCGAGCGGCTGGTGAGCACCGGGCGGTCCGTCCTGGTCGTCGAAGGCCGCGACCGGGTCGGAGGCCGCTCGCTCTCCGGCGAGGTGGCAGGCGTGAAGGTCGACCTCGGAGCGACATGGGTGGCACGACGCCACACCGCCATCCGGGACCTCGCGAACCGGATGGGCTGTACCACGACCGGGCAGTTCGACCAGGGTCGCAACGTGCTGTGGCTGGCCGGCCGGCGCCGCACCTACAGCGGCACCATTCCCAAGGTCTCCCCCGCGACCCTGGTGGACATGGCCCGCATGCAGACGGCGGTGAACAAGCTGGTCGCGACGATCGACCTAAACGCCCCATGGGAGACGCCCGGGGCCGGCAGGCTCGACGCCATCTCGTTCGGCGAGTGGCTCGACCGGAAGAACGCGCTGCCCAGCACCCGGGCGCTGATGACCATCGTCAGCAAGGTGCAGTGGGGCTGCACCCCGGGGGACGTCTCCCTGCTGCACGTACTGCGCTACATCCGTGCGGCGGGCGGGCTCAACCACATGCTGGACGTGGAGGGCGGAGCGAACGAGGACCGGTTCGTCGAGACCACTCAGGAGATCGCCAAGCGGGTGGCGGAGCGGCTCGGCGACCGTGTGCGCCTGGGCACGCCGGTCCGCCGCGTCACGCAGGACGACGACGGCGTCACCGTTCACACGGGCTCCGGCGAGATCCACGCCGGGTACGCGATCGTCACGGCCGCGCCGGAGCACCGCGCCTCCATCGCCTTCGAGCCCGCTCTGCCCGAGCAGGCCGAAGGGCTCGCGCGCACCTGGCGCATGGGCGTGTTGAGCAAGGCGTTCGTGGCCTACGAGAAGCCGTTCTGGCGGACCGACGGCTGTTCCGGCGAGGCGGTGACCGACACCGGAACCGTCTTCATCACCTTCGACGTGTCCCCCGCCCCCGGCGGACCGGGCGTCCTGATGACCTTCTGCGACCCCCGCGTCTTCGACGGCTTCGACCCTGAGACCCGACGCGACCTGGTCGTTCGGCAGCTCGTCGACCTCTACGGTCCGCAGGCCCGCACCCCGATCGACTACCTGGACCACTGCTGGGGAGCGGAACCCTTCGCCCCTGGCGGCCCCCACCCTGCCGCCGGCCCCCTCGCGACTTTGAGCTACGGCAAGGCGCTGACCGAGCCCCACGGGCGCGTCCACTGGGCCGGCACCGAAACCGCCGGCGAATGGGCCGGAACCATGAACGGCGCGGTCCTGACCGGCCAGCGCACCGCCGAGAGCATCCTCACCCTCCTGTCCCGCGACGTCCGAGAGGGGGCGTCTCGATGAGGGAGGCGCTGTTCCTGCCGGCCGACCTGTGGATGATCTTCGCCGGCTACTTCTACGGATGGAAGTTCATCCGCCGGTACGGCAACTACCTCCTCGGTCTCGAATGGATGGTCGTCGCCACGTCGGGCAGCAACTTCCTGCTCTGGTCACTGCTCGGTGGCGACAGCGGCAGCGTCCTGTACGACGTGGCGTACTTCTTCGACGCGTTCTCCAGGTCGGTCGGCATCACGTTCATCCTGATCATGGGCCTGATGAAGGTCACCCATCGCTACAAGCCGAGCCGGCGCGTCGACGTCGCCGTGTTCGGATGCGCCATCGTGGCCGGCCTGTTCCTCCGGCAGTTCCACGGCGCGGATCTCCACACCGGCGGCATCGCGTTCTGGGTCGCCGTCTTCTACGTCGTCGCCAATCTCCTCACGGCGGTCTTCCTCGGGTACTTCGCCAAGCGGCTGTGGAAGGCGGGCGCGAAGTGGTCGGCGGTCTGGACGGGACTGGTCACGGCCGCCGGGACCACCATCGCGATCACGTACGACTTCTTCCCGCTGCCGTTCGACGACGCGAACCGCACGATCTTCTACACCGCCGCGCTGGCGACCTGGGGCACCCAGGGATTCGTCTACTTCCGCGCCTACCGCGCGCTGCACGACCGCAACGCGGCCTCGGACGCAAACCCTGCCCGCGCCACCAGCGCCCTCGCATGAACCCGGAACACCAACAAGGAGTCAGTATGGCGAAGAAGCACGTGTACGCGGTGGTGAACCCCGCCGGCGGCAAGCTGGTCAAGGAGTACCCCACCGCGACGGACGAGGTCGTCGAGGCGGGGCTCGACTCGGCGGCGAACGCCTACGCGCACTGGTCGAGGCAGACCTCCGTGGCAGAGCGCGCCCAACTGTTGAACACCGTCGCCACCCTGCACGACGAGCGCAGCGGGCACCTCGCCGAAATCATCCACCGGGAGATGGGCAAGACGGTGGACGAGGCCGTCGGGGAGGTCGAGTTCAGCGCCTCGATCTACCGGTACTACGCCGAGAACGCGGAAAAGTTCCTCGCCGACGAACCGATCGAGCTCCTGGAGGGAGAGGGCGCCGCTTTCGTCCGTCGCCAGCCGGTCGGCGTGCTGCTGGGGATCATGCCCTGGAACTACCCGTACTACCAGGTGGCCCGATTCGCCGCACCCAACCTCGCGCTGGGCAACACCATCGTGCTCAAGCACGCGTCGCAGTGTCCGGAGTCGTCCGCGGCTCTCCAGCAGCTGTTCACGGACGCGGGCTTCCCCGAGGGCTGTTACGTCAACGTCCACGCCACCGGCGAACAGATCGGTCGCGCCATCGCGGACCCCCGCGTGCAGGGCGTCTCCTTCACCGGTTCGGAGCGGGCCGGCGCGGAGGTCGCCGAGAAGGCCGGGCGCAGCCTCAAGAAGGTGGTGCTCGAACTGGGCGGCTCGGACCCCTTCATCGTGCTGTCCACCGACGACCTCGACGCCACCGTCCAGGCTGCGGTCGAGACCCGCTTCGAGAACGCCGGGCAGGCGTGCAACGCCGGGAAGCGCTTCATCGTCGCCGAGGACCTCTACGACGCCTTCCTCGACAAGTTCACCGAGAAGGTGCTCGCCCTGACCGACGGCCTGGCGCCCCTCTCCTCGGTCGCCGCCGCCGAGTACGTCGAGGAACAGGTCGGGCGAGCCGTCGACGAGGGGGCGACCTTCGTCTCCGCACGAGAGCGCGAAGGGGCGTACTTCCCGCCCGGCGTGCTGACGGGCCTTCCCCCGGCCTCGCCGTCGGCCGCCGAGGAGCTCTTCGGCCCGGTCGCGACCGTCTACCGGGCCGGATCCGAGGACGAGGCCGTCGAGCTGGCGAACGACACCCCGTACGGGTTGGGCTCCTACGTGTTCACGACGGACGCCGAGCAGGCGCTGCGCGTCGCCGACCAGATCGACGCAGGCATGGTCTTCATCAACGGCGTCGGCCTCGAAGGCGCCGAACTGCCTTTCGGTGGGGTCAAGTTGTCCGGTTTCGGCCGCGAACTGGGCCGGGCGGGAATCGACGAGTTCGCCAACAAGAAGCTCATCCGCACCGCTCGGACGTGATCGCCCCAGAGCAAGGAGGGAAGCCTTTCATGACCATCGAATTCGACGCCGCTGTCTTTAGGACGCCGAACGAACCACTGACCATCGAGCGAGTGACGATCCCCTCGACGCCTCCGCCCGGCGAGGTGCTCGTGCGGCTCCGGGCGAGCGGGGTGTGCCACAGCGACCTCCACGTCCTCCTGGGCGAATGGGAGGTTCCTTCGCCGATGATCCTCGGCCATGAGGGCGCCGGGATCGTCGAGAGTGTCGGCGAAGGCGTCACGACGCTTAAGGAGGGCGACCACGTCGTGCTGTCCTGGACGCCTTCCTGTCGCCGCTGCCGCTACTGCATCAGTGGCAGGCCCGTCCTCTGCGACATGGTCAGCCGGCACTCGGCGAACCACCTGTCGTTCGACGGTCGGTCCCGGATCACGTCCACCGAAGGGGGGGACGTCCTCAGTTTCGCGGGCCTCGGAACGTTCGGCCAGTACACCCTCGTGCCCGAATCGGGTGCGATCGCCATCCGGGACGACGCCCCGTTCCCGCAGTCGGCTCTGGTCGGATGCGCCGTCACGACCGGTGTCGGCGCGGCCGTCAACACCGCCGGCGTGCGGCCGAGCGACACCGTGCTGGTCCTCGGCTGCGGAGGCGTCGGCCTGAACGCGATCCAGGGGGCCCGGCTCGCCGGCGCGCGGAAGATCATCGCCGCGGACATCTCCGACGAGAAGCTCGAACAGGCACGTGTCTTCGGTGCGACCGACCTGATCAACAACGCCCGCGAGGATTTCGCGGGCCGGGTGTACCAGCTCACCGACGGACGCGGTGTGGAGATCGCCATCGAGGCCATCGGGCTGCCCCGCACCATCGAGTCGGCCTACGAGGTCCTGGCCCGGGGCGGCACGGCGGTGGTCGCCGGGCAGGTGGCGGATGGCCTGAGGATCTCCATCGATCCCTTCGTCATGTCCGATCAGGAACTGTCGCTCATCGGCTCGAACTACGGATCGAGCAAGCCGGCGTCCGACTTCCCGCTGCTGATCGACCACTACATGAACAACCGCATCGATCTGGATTCCCTGGTGACGAGCGTGATCGGTCTTCAGGACATCAACGAGGCATTCGACCAGATGAAGCACGGCATCGGCATCCGCTCGGTGATCACGTACTGAAAGGCAGGGGCGATCTCATGGCCCTGGAATCATCACGCTCGGCCTTCGAGCGAGCCCGCCGCAGCGTCGGCGGGGGTGTGGGGTCGGGCCTGCGCGCCGCGATGCCTCCCCATCCGCTCTTCGTGCGCGAGGCGCGGGGCGCACACGTCTGGGACCTGGACGGCGACCGGTACATCGACTACGTGATGGCCTGGGGCCCGCTCGTCCTCGGTCACAGCGACCCGCGCGTGGTGTCCGAGGTGGCCGAGGTCGCGACGAAGATGCAGGTCGTCGGCACCGGCCACCCGCTCGAGTACCTCGCGGCGGAAGCGGTCCTCGAAGCGGTACCGCACGGCGAGCGACTGCTGTGGAGCAACACCGGGACCGAAGCGGTGCAGGTGGCACTGCGCCTCGCGCGCGCCGCCACCGGGCGGCGCCGCGTCCTGAAGTTCGCCAAGAGTTACCACGGCTGGCACGACACCGTGTACGCCGGGATGTCCGAGGACGACTGCGATCGCCCCGCCACCGCCGGCGGGCCGGGGCAGTCGGCCAGCGTGCTGGACGACCTGGTCGTGGCGCGCTTCAACGACGTACAGCTGGCCGAGCGCCTGCTGGGCGAGGCCGTCGAGCGCGACATCGCGGCCGTGCTCATCGACCCGGTGATGAGCAACGCCGGCGTCGAAGCCCCCTCACCGCAGTTCCTGTCGACGCTGCGCACCCTCTGCGACCGGCACGGCGTCGTCCTCGTCTTCGACGAGGTGATCGCCGGGTTCCGGATCGCCCGGGGCGGGGCGGCCGAGAAGTACGGCGTGCTGCCCGACCTGTCCGTCTTCGGAAAGGCGATGGCCGGCGGCTTCACCCAGAGCGCCGTCGTCGGCCGGGCAGAGCTGGTCGATCAGGTGACGTCCGGCGTCGTGCACGCCGGAACCTTCAACGCCAACCCGATCGCACTGGCGGCCGTCGCGGCGACGATGCGCGTCCTGGCCGATCCCGCGGTCTACGAGCAGCTCGAACGGACCTCGTCCGAGTTCGAAGCCCTCGTCGGCGCCGTTCTCGGTTCATCGCCCGACTTCGGCAGCTTCAACCGGGTCGGCTCGCTCCTCCAGTACGTACCCGCCGGTGGCGCCACGGGGCTTCACGGAACCAGCGGACTCTGGGCAGTGATCCTCGAAGGGATGCTGCGGCAGGGCTTCCTGTTCATGCCGTCCGGCAAGGTCTTCCTCAGCACGGCGCACACCAGCGCCGACATCGAGGCGACGGCCGAGGCCCTCGACCGGCTCCTGCGGAAGTTGTGACGCCCGCATCGAGCCACGCGTAACCCCCCACCCGCTCCGAGCCAGGCCGCGTGTTCTGTTCCCCCGCGGCCTGGCCCGGTCCACCTTCCCGGAAGACACCATGCTGAACCTCTCGGTCGTGCTCGAGGACTCCGCCCGCACGCACCCGAACCGGGACGCCGTCGTCCTCGGCACGACGCGTCTCACCTACGCCCAGGTCGACGCCGCCGCCAACCGGGTCGCCAACCTCCTGGTGGACCGCGGCATCTGGCCCGGCGACAAGGTCGCGCTCAGTTGTCCGAACGTGCCCTGGTTCCCGATCGTCTACTACGGGATCCTCAAGGCCGGCGCGGTCGTCGTACCGCTCAACGTCCTGCTCAAGGGCCGGGAGGTCGCCTACCACCTCGCCGACTCGGAGGCGAAGGCGTACTTCTGCTTCGAGGGTGACGCGGGCCTGCCGATGGGTGCGGAGGGACACGCCGGCTTCTCCGAGGCCCCGGGCTGCGAGGAGTTCTTCCTCATCACCGCCGACCCCGCGGCGGACAGCCCGATCGAGGGCGTCGAGACCCTGGACACCGCGCTGCGGGGCACCGCGCCGACGTTCGACAGCGTCGGGACCTCGGGTGACGACCCGGCTGTGCTGCTCTACACGAGCGGTACGACAGGACGGGCGAAGGGTGCCGAACTCAGCCACGCCAACCTGGTGCTCAACGCCTTCGCGTGCAATCGGCTGTTGGACAACCAGTTGGCCTCGGACACCCATCTGCTGGTGCTGCCACTGTTCCACTCCTTCGGGGCGACCGTGCAGATGAACGCCGGCTTCTCGACGGCGAGCACACTGGTGCTGCTGCCACGGTTCGACGCCCGGCAGACGGTGTCCCTGATGCAGCGGGAGGACATCACCGTCTTCGCGGGCGTCCCCACCATGTGGTGGGGCCTGCTGCAGGCGCTCACCGACGACGTCGACGTCGAGAGGATCGCGAGGAACCTGCGCGTCGGCGTCTCCGGCGGCGCCGCGCTCCCCGCGGAACTCGTCAAGCAGGTCAGGGAGCGACTGGGCGTCCAGGTCCTGGAGGGCTACGGCCTCTCCGAGACCTCGCCGGTGGTGACCTTCAGCGATCCGGCGCGAGAGCCCCGACCCGGCTCCATCGGCGTGCCGATCTGGGGTGTGGAGGTCAAGCTCGTCAAGCCGGACTGGTCCGAGGTCGAGGACGACGGCACGGGAAGCGCCGTCGGGGAGATCGCGGTCAGGGGCCACAACGTCATGAAGGGCTACCACGGCCGACCCGAGGCCACCGCCGAAGCCGTCAGGGACGGCTGGTTCCGCACCGGTGACCTGGCCCGCAGGGACAAGGACGGCTTCTACTACATCGTCGACCGGGCGAAGGACCTGATCATCCGCGGTGGCTTCAACGTGTACCCGCGCGAGATCGAGGAGGTCTTGATGACGCACCCGGCGGTCGGCCTGGCCGCGGTCGTCGGCGTGCCGCACGAGAGCCACGGCGAGGAGATCAAGGCGTTCGTCATCCTCGACCAAGGCGCCGAGGCCCGTCCCGACGAGCTGATCGCCTGGGGCAAGGAGTAGATGGCCGCCTACAAGTACCCGCGCATCGTCGAGGTCGTGCAGACGCTGCCGATGACGTCCACCGGAAAGATCCTCAAGCGCGAACTCACGTGACCGGCGCGCCAAGCGCACGGACACGGGTGGGAAGGACGACAGATGACAGTGGATGAAGGTCGGCGGCGGGACACGTTCCCCGACGGGTCCGGTACGGGGACGGACGCGGCACCCGGCTCACTCGTGGCCGCCTGGAAGGCACGCGTGGCGAAGAACCCGGAGGGCACCGCGCTCCGCTTCTTCGACGGTGCCCTGACCGCGCGGGAGGTGGACGCGGCGTCGGACGCCCTGGCCGCCGCGTTCGAGGCGCGCGGGACCGGCCGGGGTGACCGCGTCGGGGTGTACCTGCAGAACGTCCCGCAGTACGCGCTGGTGCTGCTGGCCCTGTGGAAGCTGGGGGCCACGGCACTGGGACTCAATCCGATGTACCGGCGCCAGGAACTCCGTCGGATCGTCGAGGACGCCGGGGCGGTCGGCGTCGTCTGCGCGGACGCGGACGTCCACGAGACGCTGGGCACGCTGGCGGGGAGCACGGTGCGCTGGCTGATCAGCACGTCGGCGCTGGACTACCAGTCGAGGAACGATCCGCGGGTCTTCGCGTCGACGGAACGCCACGCCCCGGCGCCGGACGGCGACCTGGTGGCGCTGATAGGCGAGTTCGAGGGCCGCAGCCCCTCGCCCGTGGGGCCGACCCCTGACGCCGTCGCGTTCCTGACGTACACCTCGGGCACGACGGGGCCGCCGAAGGGCGCGATGAACACCCACGGCAACGTCCTGAGCGTGGTGGCGACCTGCGCGTCGTGGATGGGGGTGGGCGACGGGGACGTCGTCTTCGCCATGGCCCCGCTGTTCCACATCACCGGTGCCGTGGTCAACGCGACGATCTCCCTGCTCACCGACACCACGCTCGTCCTGGCGGGCCGTTTCCACCCCGAGGTCGCCCTGGACGCCTTCGCCGAGCAGGGGGTGACCTACACGATCGGCTCCATCACCGCGTACAACGCGATCTTCCAGCTGCCGCAGGCCGGACCGGAGCACTTCGCGTCGGTGAAGGCCCTGTACTCCGGGGGCGCGCCGATCCCGCCGGCGACCGTCGAGCGGTTCCAGGAGCGGTTCGGCGTCTACCTCCACAACGGCTACGGGATGACCGAGACGACGTCCGCCGTCATCGCCGTACCGCCGGGGGACAGAGCGCCGGTGCATACGCCGAGCGGGACCTTGTCCATCGGCAAGCCCCTGCCGCACCTCACCGCGCGCGTCGTGGACTTGCACGGTGACCCGGTGCCGAGCGGTGAGCAGGGCGAGCTGGAGCTGAGCGGGCCGCAGATCGTTCCTGGGTACTGGGGGAAGCCCGAGGCCACTGGTCACACGATGCCGGAGGGCCGGCTGCGTACCGGTGACGTCGCCGTCATCGACGAGGAGGGCTGGGTCTACCTGGTGGACCGGCTCAAGGACCAGATCAACGTGTCCGGGTACAAGGTCTGGCCGCGCGAGGTCGAGGACGCCCTGTACGAGCACCCGTCGGTCCTCGAAGCCGCGGTCGTCGGCCGGCCGGACGACTACCGCGGCGAGACCGTCGTCGCCTACGTCTCGCTCAAGACGGGCCAGCACGCCACGGCCGAGGAGCTGATCGCCTTCTCCCGTGACCGGCTGGCCGCCTACAAGTGCCCCCGCACGATCCACTTCGTCGCCGACCTGCCCAAGACCCAGAGCGGCAAGATCCGCCGCGCCGAACTCCGCAGGACAGGCGCCACCGAGCCGTCCGCCCCTTCGAAGGACTGATCCGTTGAACCAGAACAGCAGCGGTCAGGGCCGGTTCGCGGGCCGCACCGCCGTCGTGACCGGAGCGAGCCGGGGCATCGGTCTCGCCGTCGCGGAACGGCTCGTCGCCGAAGGCGCACGGGTCTGCCTGACCGCGCGCAAGGCCGGGCCGCTCGAAGAGGCCGCCGCCGCTCTTCCCCCGGGCAGCGTCGTCACCGTCGCCGGCAGGGCGGACTACCCCGGGCACCGCCGCGAGGTCTTCGACACCGTCGCACGCGAGTTCGGGGGTCTCGACGTCCTGGTGAACAACGCGGGCATCAACCCGGCGTACGGTCCCGTCATCGGCCTGGACCTCGACGTCGCCCGCAAGGTCCTTGAGGTCAACGTCCTGGCCACTCTCGCCTGGGTGCAGGACGCGGTGGCCCACGCGAAGCTCGGATTCACCGAACGCCGCGGCACCGTCGTCAACCTCTCCTCGGTGACCGGCGACACCCCGTCACCCGGCATCGGGCTCTACGGGGTGAGCAAGGCGGCGGTGTCCCACCTGACCCGGACCCTGGCCGTCGAGCTCGGCCCGGAGATCCGCGTCAACGCGGTGGCCCCCGCCGTGGTGAAGACCCGGTTCGCCGAAGCCCTGTACGAGGGCAGGGAGACCGAGGTGGCCGCGGACTACCCCCTGCGGCGACTGGGCGAACCGTCCGACATCGCCTCCGCCGTGGCCTTTCTGGCCTCGGAGGACGCCTCCTGGGTCACCGGCCACGTCCTCACCGTCGACGGCGGCCTCACGGTCGCCGGCGGCACCGCGTAACGACCGAGCCCACCCGACAAAGGACAGCCATGACTTACCCTCATCTTCCGCCGGAGATCACGGAACTGCGGGAGCGCACCCGCCGGTTCATCCGCGAGGTCGTCATCGACGCCGAGCCCGCACCGGGTGGACGTCTCGACCAGGCCACCCGTGACCGGCTGCAGACCGCGGCGAAGGAGGCCGGCGTCTTCGCGCCGCTCGTGCCGAAGGAGTACGGCGGGCAGGGCCTGCCCCTCGCGCACTGGTCACCGATCCTCCAGGAGGCCGGCTACTCGCCGATCGGTCCCGTCGCGATCAACTGCATGGCTCCCGACGAGGGGAACATGCACATGCTCAACCTGATCGCGACCGAGGAGCAGAAGAAGCGGTATCTCACGCCGCTGGCCGCGGGAGACGTCCGGTCCTGCTTCGGCATGACCGAGCCCCACCCCGGAGCCGGTTCCGACCCGGCCGCGCTACGGACCACGGCCGTGCGTACCGAACGCGGCTGGATCATCGACGGCCACAAGCGGTTCACCAGCGGCGCTGTCGGTGCCGGGTTCTGCATCGTCATGGCGCGCACCCCGGCCGTCGACGGCTCCCCCGAGGGCGCCACCATGTTCCTGGTCGACATGACCAACCCCGGCATCCGGGTCGGCGAGGCGATCCACACCGTCGACCGTTCCATCGACGGCGGCCACCCGCACCTGTACCTCGAGGATTGCTTCGTCCCCGACGACGCCGTGCTCGGCGAGGTCGGACTCGGCTTCCGCTACGCCCAGGTCCGGCTCGGGCCCGCGCGTCTCACGCACTGCATGCGGTGGCTGGGGCTGGCGCGCAGGGCGCACGACACCGCCCTTGACCGGGCCGCGAAGAGGGAGCTGTTCGGCGGCCCGATCGACACGCTCGGCCTGGCCCAGCACCTGATCGCCGAGTCCGTCATCGACATCGAGACCTCCGACGCCGTCATCACCAAGACCGCTGCGCTGCTGCACACCGACCCGAAGGCAGGCTCGGCGCTGTCGTCGGTCGCGAAGGTGCACTGCTCGGAGGCGATCTTCCGGGTGATCGACCGCGCCATCCAGATCTGCGGCGGCGACGGCGTCTCCGACGGGCTCCCGCTGGCGCAGTACCTCAACGAGGTCCGCCCGTTCCGCATCTACGACGGCTCCAACGAGACCCACCGGTGGGCCATCGCCCGCCGGGCCTCCGCCGCCCGCGGCGCCGCCGTCCGGGCCGGCGAGCCGTACCGGGGCGACGCCGTCGTCGGCCGGGACGGGGGCGCGTGATGCACACCGTCCCCGACGGCATCGAGGTCGTTGCGAGTGGGGAGGGGGCCCGCCCCCTCGACAGCCCTCCGCTGCTGGTCCTCGACGCGGTCACCGGCTTCCTCGACACCCACGGCATCGGCAGCGGCCCGCTCGCCTGGCAACGCATCGGCGACGGCCAGTCCAACGTCACCTATCTGATCGAGCGCGGTGGCGAGTCCGTCGTCCTGCGCCGCGGCCCGCGCCCGCCGCTGCCGAAGTCGACGCACGACATGGTGCGCGAGGCCCGCATCCAGAAGGTCCTCCACGGACACGGGGTTCCGGTGCCCGAGATCATCGCCGTCTGCGAGGACGAAGCCGTCCTGGGCGTACCGTTCTACCTCATGTCCCGGGTCGACGGGACGGTCATCACCGACACGGTCCCGGCCCACCTTTCCCCCGCCGAACAGCGCCGGGCCACCAGCGAGGCGGTCGTCGACACCCTCGTCGCCCTGCACCGCATCGACGTGAGCCAGGGGGACCTCGACTCCCTGGGCCGCCCCGAGGGGTATCTCCGCCGCCAGGTGGAGCGGTTCCGCGGCCTGTGGGAGATCAACACCACCCGCAACCTGCCGGCAGTGGACCGCATCGCCGACTGGCTCGCCCGCAACCTGCCGACCAGTCAGGCCGCATCGGTGGTGCACGGGGACTACCGCATGGGCAACCTCATGTTCGCCCCTCAGGCCCCGGCCAGAGTCCTCGCGATCCTGGACTGGGAGATGGCCACACTCGGCGACCCGCTCGCGGACCTGGGGTACCTCACCGCCACCTGGTCCGAGGCGGGCAGCCCTCCCACGCCGCTCGAACTCACCAAGGTGACCCGGTCGCCCGGTTACCTCACCCAGCGCCGGCTGGCAGAGCGCTACCAGCGCCGTACAGGCCTCGATCTGACCGCGCTCCCCTGGTACCAGACCCTCGCCCTGTGGAAGGCAGCGATCTTCTGCGAGGCCATCCACACCCGCTGGCAGCGTGGTGAGCGCCCGAACGACACGGCCTTCGGACCGTCGCTCGAAACGGGTGTCCCACGGCTGCTGGAGCGGGCCGGGCGATACGCCGGCCTGACGGCGACCACCCGCCGCTGACACCCGACGCCTCCCGCTGCGGGGCTCTTCACCGACCTCGCCGCGGCCAGGCCGCCTTGCTCCGACATCACACTGGGGCCGCTGCTCGGCGACGAGAGCCGGCGCCACCCCCTCTGCGGAGACCGCACCGCCGTCGAGCCCCCGCGGTTGCAGCCATGGAGTTCCGACCGGTACGGAGCGAGGCCGCCCGGCTCCCACGCTCGTCCTCAACGGCTGCCACCGCCCATCGCCGCCCTCGCACCGTGTACGTCTTCCTTTTCTTCAGAGAGAGGTCTCGTGCCCTCCGCTTCCTCCCGGCATCCTTCCCGCGACACACGGGTGCTGGTCACCGTCAACGCGCTGCCGCTCGCCGTCGGCGTCCTGCTGTCCTGCTCCGCGGCCCTCGGAGAGATCTCCGCGTACGGACGTCTCACCCTCGGCATGGCGTGGGCGCTTGCACAGCTCGCCGTCCTCGTCGCCGGGACCTGGTGGTACGAGAACCGGGTCGCGTCCTCCTTCGAACCGGCCTCGGGAACGACCGCCGCCGCTCGTTCGGCCGGGGGCGCGTGGTGACGACGCACCTCCTGAGCGTCGGCTCGCCCGACCTCATCGGCACCGACGCGAGGGGCGCGGTCATCAGCGCCTTCCTCGTCTTCATCGGCCTCTGCCTCCTGTGGGTCTTCACGCTCGCCACGCAGGACGACGACCCGGAGCGCCTCTACGTCGCCGGCCGATCCCTCCCGCCCGTATTCAACGGCGTCGCAATGGCGGGGGAACAGATCACGGTCGTCCTTCTGGTCTCGCTGCCGGGAGCCATCGCCCTGTTCGGCTACGACGGAGTCTCGACCGCCGTCGACAGTGCCCTCGCACTCGGCGTCTTCCTGCTCCTCGCCTCCAGGATCCGCGCGACCCGCCGCTACACCCTGGGCGAGTTGTTCTCCCTGCGTGCCGAGGGGCCGGGAACACGGATCGCCGGTGCGGTGGTGACACTGTGCATCGCCGTGCCCCTGCTCATGGTCCAACTGCGTGCCGGCGGCATCACCGCCGCTCTTCTGATCGGCATGCCGACCGAGCGGGCCCAGGTGGTGTGCACGGTGCTGATGGGGTTCCTGGTCACGTGCTTCGCAGGAGTGGCCGATCTGCGCGGCACCAGTTTCGTCCAGGCCGTCAAGGTGCCCGTAGTCCTGGCGACGCTCGCCGCGATGTCCCTGCTGGCGCTCCGCCTGTTCGACTGGAATCCTGGATCGCTCCTGTCGGCCGCCATGGACAAGAGCATGTCGCCGGACGGTTATCTCAGCCCCGGCATGTGGACGCACACCGCCGGCTTCGGGACGCTCGGCACGCTCAGTGACCACATCGTCGTCATCCTGGGCACCGCGATGATGCCCCACCTGCTCCTGCGGGTCAGCGCCAGCCGGGATGTACCCGCCGCTCGGCGCTCACTGAGCGTCGCCGTAAGACTGACCGGCCTCTTCTACCTGCTCCTGATCACAACCGGCTTCGCCGCAGCCGCGGTGGTGGGCGGCGGACGCATAGGGGCGGTCGACGCGAAGGGACAGGGAGCTCCGATCTTCCTGGCGTCGGAGGTACTCCCCCAGCACTCCACCGGCCGGGTCGTGCTCATCACCCTCGTGGCCTGTGTCGCCTTCCTCGCGGTCCTCACGGCCGTGGCGAGCGTGACCTTCGCCGCCGCCGTCTCCGTGACCCGCGACCTGGTGGGGCAGAAGGGCCGTACCAGGATCGGGATCGGAGAGCCGACGGTCCTGCGGCTGTCCGTCGTCGTGCTCTGCGCCGTGAGCCTTCTCCTCACCACCGCCGTGCACCGCTACCCCATCGAGTTCCTCCTCGCCTTCTCGCTGAGCCTCGCGGCCACCTGCGTGTTCCCTGCACTCGTCTACTCCTTCTTCTGGACCGGCTTCGACCGCCGAGGGCTGCTGTGGCTCGTCCACGGAGGGCTGTCCCTCTGCGTGCTCCTGACCCTCGCCTCCCCCGCCGTGTCCGGAACGAGATACGCACTGCTGCCGGAGCAGGACTTCAACCTGTTCCCGCTCCACACCCCCGGGCTGGTCTCCGTCCCTGCGGCCTTCCTCCTCGGATGGCTCGGCAGCGCGCGTCCCTGGGAGCGGACCGCACGGCACCGGCACACGGCGTCGGAACCGGCTCCTGACCGTGGCGCCCCGGGGCGCGCACCGGCTCCGACGAGAACGTCGTGAGCGGATGGCTCCGCCGTGCCCGCGACCGGCCGGTGCATGGTGCACCGGACCCGGGCGGAGCAGGTGCCCGCTGTCGTTCTCGCCGGCGGCCCCGACTGGCGACAGTGAGGCCAACACCACAGGACCAACAGAGAAACGCGCGGTCGATCAACCGCGATGCGCATCGAGGGAGAGGACACGCATGACCACACAGAAGAAGGCCCAGGCCCTGACATCCGTGGCGAACGACACGCCGGCGGAGGAGATCCTCAAGATCGTGACCCGTGACGGTGGCGTCATCGTCACGGGCTTCCTGACGCAGGAGCAGATCGCCCGCTTCAACGCCGAGATCGAGCAGCCGCTACAGGCGCTCGATCCGGGGTCCACCCACGAGAACGAAATCGTGGCCGCGTTCCACGGCAAGAACACCAAGCGCCTCACGAACCTGGTGACGCACAGCGCCACGTTCCGCGGCGAGGTCACTTCCTGGTCGCCCTGACCGATTTCACGGAGGAGAACGGGGCCACCCGCGTCATCCCCGGAAGCAACCACTGGAGCGACTTCGAGGACCGAGGGACTCCCGAGCAGACGATTCCCGCGATCATGGACGCCGGAGACGTCCTTCTCATCAGCGGCAAGACCGCGCACGGCGGTGGGGCGAACCGGACCGGCGACGAGTACCGGCGAGGCCTCGCCTTCACGTTCAACGCGGGCTTCCTCACCGGCGAGGAGGCGTACCCCTTCCTGGTCGACAGGGAGGTCGCCAAGACGCTCTCGCCGCGTGTCCAGCGCATGCTCGGCTTCCGCTCCCAGTACCCCACGGGCTCTCCCGGCCTGTGGCAGGTCGACTACGCCGATCTGGGCGACCACCTCGGCCTCTGAGGCCCGGACCGGTCCGAGGCTGCCGCAGCTGTCCGAGGAGCGCACGCCATGCCTTTCCCGTACATTCGCACTATGGGAACCGATGTCGATGCGTTCCTTGGTCAGCTGGCCCGCCACCTCAGACCGCAGGTGGAGAAACTGTCCGGACTGCTGCTCCAGCGCCTGAACGGCGAGTTCCCCGAGCTGTGGGAGAACGCGGACATCGAGGCCCTGACCCTGGAGGAGACGGCCCAGCACGTCACCGCCCTAATGGATCTCCTGGAGGCCCACCCCGGCGCGAGCGCGTCGCAGGCCCCTCCGGCCGCCCTGGACATCGCCCGCCTCTACGCCCGGCGGGGGATCCCGGTGAGCCGGCTCCTCCGTGCCTACCGGCTCGACCATCTCAGCCTGCTCGAACAGCTGCAGGCCGAAGCTCCCCGCCTCACCAGCGACTGGCACATGATCAACCTGGCCACGATGAGGCTGGTCGCGATCGGTTTCGACTACGTGGACCGTTCCTCGGAGGCGGTCGTCGCCGCCTACCAGGAGGAACGCGACCATCTCCTGCGGCGTCGGCTCGCCCTCACAGACAGGGCGAGCAAGCTCGTCGGGACCACGCTCGACATCACCCGCACCGCAGAGGAGTTGACGGAGGTCTGTACCGAGGACTTCGCCGACCTCGTCACCGTCGACCTTTTCGACGCCGTCCTCGACGAGACGGGTACTGGTTCGCCAGAGGCTCTGACGCAGCGCCGCGTGGCCCAGCGCTCCGTCCTCGACGGCTGTCCGGAGTCCCCGCTCCGCGTCGGTGAGAGCCACGCCTACCCCGACGACTCGGAACCGGTTCACGCGCTGGCCACCGGACGATCCGTCCTGAACCACATCGCGGGGACCGAGATGCCCCCGTGGGTGGCGCCCTCCGAATCCCACGGCCGAGTACTGCGCGACCTCGGCCTCCACTCCGTACTCCTCGTCCCCCTGCACGCCCGTGGGGACACCCTGGGCCTGGTGCAGTTCGTACGCCATCGCACCTCGGTCCCCTTCGACGATGACGACCTCCTGCTGGCCCAGGAGATCGTCTCCAGGGCGGCGGTGTCCATCGACAACGCCCGCCGGTTCACCCATGAGCGTTCCACCGCGCTCGCCCTCCAGCGGACCCTGCTGCCGCGGCACACGGTGAAACAGGCGGCCGTCGACACGGCTTCGCGTTACCTGCCCGCCGGGTCCCGCGCGGGTGTGGGCGGCGACTGGTACGACGTCATTCCCTTGTCCGGGGCCCGCGTCGCGCTGGTCGTCGGCGACGTGGTCGGTCGTGGGCTGCACGCCGCCGCCACCATGGGCCGACTCCGCACAGCCGTCCGCGCCTTCGCCGACATCGACCTCATGCCCGATGAACTCCTCACCCATCTGGACGACGTCGTCATCCGGATGCAGCGCGAGGAGACGCCGGAGGAGGGCGAGACCAGCGCCACCTGTCTGTACGCAATCTATGACCCCGTCTCCCGCCTGTGCTCCCTCGCCAGTGCCGGCCATGTCCCACCGACCGTGGTGACCTACCCGGCCACCGGCGAGACCACCCGGACCTCCAGGGTGGTCGAGTCGCCCGAGGTGCCGATCGGACCGCCCCTCGGCCTGGGCGGACTCCCTTTCGAGACGATCGAGTTCGAGCTGCCGGAGGACAGCCTGCTGGTGCTGCACACCGATGGGCTGATCGCGGGCCGCACGCGTGACGTGGACCTCGGACTCACCACGCTGCGCGATGTCCTCACCTCGGCGCCGGACTCGCTGGAGGAGACCTGCGACCAGCTGCTGGCCGCGTTGTTGCCCAGCCGCCCCGCCGATGACGTCGCTCTGCTCGTCGCCCGGACCCGTGCCCTCGACCCGGACCACGTCGCCACGATGGACCTCCCGTCCGATCCGGCAGCCGTGTCCGGGGCCCGCCGCTTCGCCTCCGATGTCCTGACGGCCTGGGGGCTGGAGGAGATGTCCTTCACCACGGAGCTGGTCGTCAGCGAACTGGTGACGAACGCCATCCGCTACGGCAAGAGCCCCATCCAGCTGCGCTTGATCCTGGAGTCGACGCTCACCTGCGAAGTCTCCGACGCCAGCAGCACCTCCCCGCATCTGCGCCGAGCCCGGATCTTCGACGAAGGCGGCCGCGGCCTGCTCTTGGTGGCCCAGTTCACCGAACGCTGGGGCACACGACACGGTCGCGAGGGAAAGGTCATCTGGGCCGAGCAGTCTCTCCCCGCGGACAGCGCACCGACCATCAAAGCAACGTAATGCCTGGTCCGAGCCGACTTGATCGATCGACTAAGTCGATACACTGAACGCATGGCTCATGTTTCCGCGGCGGAGCGCCGCCCCCAGTTGATCAAGGCGGCCATCGACCTCATGACCCGGGAGGGCGTCGCCGCGGGCAGTACCCGTGCCATCGCCGCGGAGCTGGGCGTCGCGCAGGCCACCGTCCACTACACCTTCGGGACGAAGGAGGACCTGTATCGCGCTGTCATGGACCAGATCACCGACGAGCTGGTCGCGCAGGTGCAACGGGCGGCCCCGGAGGACGAGGGCTTCGAGGAGACCTTCGGCGCCCTGGCAGGAGCCCTGTGGGGCACCGTGCGCGAACCGGCCTCGCACCACCAGCTGCTCAGCGAGTTGACCATGTTCGCCCTGCGCGTGCCCAGCCTCAACGACGCCCGGCAGAACCACTACCGGCGGGTCATAGAAGTGACCGCACAGGTGATCACGGAGACGGCCGAGAGGACGGGGCACGAACTGGCCGAGTCCCCGGAGACTGTGGCCCGGTTCTTCCTCTCCGGCTTCGACGGACTCACCATGCAGGTCGCCCTGTGCCTGCCGGACGAGGCCACCGAGCGGACCAGCCTCAGGGCGCTCGTGGCCGCGACCGTAGCGCTGGCGAACGGGACCCTCGGCCTCGCGAACGCACCGATGGCCTGACACACCGTGAAAACGCTCGTGGGCGCACCTTTCCAGGCGCGCCCACAACCGTTTTTTCCTCTGTGCGAGAATCAGCCGGCCCAGACGTCCTCGACGTAGCGTCCGGACGTGACGAGCTCGGCGAGCCATGCCACGGCCCGCTCGTCGCTCGCACCGGTCCGCTCGCGGTAGATCGCCATGAACGCCTCCCGTACGGCGGGTGCCATACGGCGGCCGTCACCGCAGATGTAGACGCGTCCGCCGGCCTCCAGGACCGACCACACCTCCTCGCTCTCGCGGGCGATGCGCTCCTGGACGAAGCGGGCGCCGTTCTGGGGCGCGTGCATGAAGGTGGGGCGCATGCTGACCGCGCCGGCCGCCTCGGCCGCCTCGAACTCCTCCCGGTGCAGGAAGTCCACGTCGGGGTGGTCGCAGCCGAAATAGCTGAGCAGGGTGCCGGTCGAGCCGGTGTGGTGGCGGTCGAGGACCGCGCCGCGGAAGGGTGCGAGGCCGGTGCCCGCGCTGACCAGGATCACCGGTACGGAGGTGTCCTCAGGGAGGCGGAAGGACTCGCTGCACGGCACGACCCGGGCCTGGATCACGTCACCCGCGTTCACGGTCTGCAGGAAGTGCGAGGCGATCCCCCGGAAGGTGCCCTCCCCCGACCGGTGGGGCGCGGCGAGCAGCGACACCATCAGGTCGGCTTCACCGGGCCGGGCCGTGGCGGACGACGAGATCGAGTAGTGCCGGGGACGCAGGACCGGCAGCAGCTCCAGGAAGCGCTCGAAGGGCAGCTCGCACGCACGGTAGCGCTCCAGGAGGTCCAGGACGCTGAGGCCCGCGACGGTCACCTGCTCCCGGAAGGTCTCGGGATCGGCGGTGGCGAAGGCGGTGAGCGGCTGCTTCTCGGGCGGGCAGGCGGTGTGCGCGGCGAGCACGGCGACCTGCTCCTGGGTGGCCGCGTCCTGGAGCTCGACGAAGTCGGTGAGCAGGCGGCGCAGGGTCAGCGGCCGGTCGACGGGCAGGGCGCCCCGGCTCCGGCGGCGGGCGCGCAGCCGGACGGTGCGGTCCAGGTCGAGGCCGAAGCGGTCGGCGACGCGCTGGACGAGGGCCTCGGGGTTGCCGGGCAGGACGGCCAGGTGGTCGGCGGTCCGATAGGTGACGCCCTCTGGCAGCCGGAGCCGCAGGAACCGCTTGGAGCGGCCCAGTTCGTGGTCGGTGTCGACGAGTTCGTACGCTTCGAGGACCTCCATCGGCTGGACGCCGTGGCGCTCGGCGAGACCGCCGAGGACCGATTCCGAGGTGTCCTCCAGCTCGTACAGCCCGCCCCCTTCCGCCTCCGGTGCCGGGCCGGCCGCTTCACCGGCGATCGCCTCGCCGTACTCGTCCAGGAGCGCCTTCCACAGGTCTTCCGTCCAGTGGTCGACCACTCCGCCGAAGTCACCGGAGGCGTCGGCGCTGCCGCGCTCCAGGAGCGGGACGGCGCCGGCGGCGGTCAG
The DNA here is from genome assembly GCF_044766345.1 of Streptomyces sp. NPDC102278. NCBI lineage: Bacteria > Bacillati > Actinomycetota > Actinomycetes > Kitasatosporales > Streptomycetaceae > Streptomyces > Streptomyces sp. NPDC102278. The sequence goes on from NZ_JBIWLV010000013.1 coordinate 197,373, forward strand.
ACGCTCGTCGATCAGGGTGGGGATCCGCTGGTAGGTGGCCGCCCAGTTGCGGTCGCCGACACCGAGGACGGCGTATCGCAGCCCGGTGAGCGAGCCGGGGGCGAGGTTCTCCAGCGAGGCGACGAATTCGGCGGCGTCGTCGGTGGGGCGGCCGTTGTAGGAAGCGGCGACGATGACGACGGGGCCCTTGGAGCCGGCCAGCCTCTCCGTGTACTGGTCGAGGGAGGCGACGGACGGGATGAAGCCGTGCTCCTCGCCGTCCGTGCCGAGGTCGCGGGCGATGCCGGCGCAGGTGCCGAGGTTGGAGCCGTGCAGCAGCGTCAGCGCGGTGCCGCTCGCCCGGCGCGTCACGGCCGTGGTCCGGCCCGCGACGGGGTCCGCCGCCGCTGCGGTGGGCAGGCGCCGTTCGTCGCCGGTGCGGCGGGCGAGCCTCAGGCTGAACCCGTCGGGCTTGATCGTCAGCGTCGACTTGATCTTCATCTGGTAGTCGGTGTGGTCGATCAGGCGGTAGCGGTGCACCAGCAGGCCGAGCAGCAGGGTGGCCTCGTGCAGAGCGAACTGGCGCCCGATGCAGGCCCGTTCGCCGCTGCCGAACGGTTTGAAGGCGTGGACCGAGCGGGCCGCCTCCCGTTCGGGGGTGAAGCGCTCGGGGTCGAACAGCTCGACGTTCTCCCCCCAGGCTGCGTCGCGGTGAAGGGCCGAGGCGATCACCATGAGCGACTCGCCCTTGCGTACGGGGTACTTGCCGCCGATGACGGTGTCCTCGATCGGTTCGACGGCGTACGCGGGCGCCGTCGGCCACAGCCGCAGGCTCTCGTTGAGTATCTGGCGGATGTAGGTGAGCTTGCCGATGTCGCCGTACTGGGGGTCCGGGGATTCGGTGTCGCCCCACAGGGTGTCCACCTCGGCCTGGGCCCGGGCGAGGACCTCCGGATGCTTGGTCAGGTAGTACAGGGCGAAGGAGAGCGCGCTGCTGGTGGTCTCGTGGCCGGCGATCAGGAAGGTGATCACCTGGTGCCGGATGTTGACGTCGTCCAGCGGCTCGCCGGTGACGGGGTCCTCGGTGTGCAGCATCAACCCCATCAGGTCGTCCGTGCTGGTGTCGCCGGAGGCGCGGCGCTCCCTGATCACGTCGTCGACGAGGTCCGTCATCAGGTCGATGTCCGCGCGGAACTGCTCGACCTTCTTCCTCTTGAACAGCTCGGACCCCGGGATGGACTCGCCCTTCTCCTGGGCGAAGACGAGAGCCCGGGCCATCGCCTCGACGAACGGGTGCAGGTCGTCGCGACGGAAGGACTCGAAGTCGTAGCCGAAGCCGCACAGGCCGATCGTGTCGAAGGTCAGCCGGGTCATCTCGTCGGGCACGTCCACCGTCTGCACCCCGGCCAGCCGGTCCCACTTACCGATCAGCGAGCGGGCGACCTGGAGCATGGGGGCGTGGTAGCTGCGCATCGAGCCGAGCGAGAACGCGGGCATCAGGATGTCGTGGGCCTTGCGCCAGTTCGGCTCGTGGTTGTAAGCGGTGAACAGACCGTCCCCGGCCAGGGCCCGGACCTCGACCAGGTCGGTGTGAACGTGCTTGCGGAACCGACTCTCGTCCGACAGTTCGGTCACGAGGTCCAGACCGCCGACCATGACGGTGTCCCTCCCGAAGAGCCGCAGCCGGTACACGGGCCCGAATTCCCTGAACTCCTTCAACAGGTAGGCCAGGAAGTCCGCCCCCGCGGGAACGTTGAACGCGTGGCCTACGAGGGGCAGCGGGGGGCGCTCGGGGATCGCCCGCGCCGCGCCTACGGACACCTGAGTCATGAGCGTGCCTTTCGTTGCACTCCAGCAGTCGCCAACCAACTTACATATGACTTTGTCGAGTGAACATGTCGGTTGACTGTATCAAAGGACACAGTCAACTGGAGGAACTCGATGCGCCTCGCGAACGTCCGGCGGAAGCGACTTGACAGACGACCTCGTCACTAGACACGGTTAATCGACATGGTCAGTCGACCATGTCAAGCGCATGAGTTGCGTGCGCGCCATTCACCGAGCACATCGAGGTTTCCGCATGAACACCATGCTGGCCGGACGGCTGCGCCTGGACACCCGCACCTTCGCCGTCGAAGAGGTCCCCATCCCCGTCCCCGGCCCGGGCGAGGTCCTCGTCGAGGTGCGGGCCGCGGGCGTCTGCCTGTCGGATGTCCACCTGATCGACGGCAGCCTGAGCCCCTTCTTCCCCACCGACGCGGTCACCGAGGCGGGCGCCGTCACCCTCGGCCACGAGGTCGCCGGCGTCGTCCACACCCTCGGCCCGGACACGAAGGGCGACTGGACGCCCGGGCAGCGGGTGGTCCTCCAGGCCGGCGAGGCGTGCGGCGACTGCGCCGGCTGCCTGCGCCGCATGCTGTGCCACCGCCCCCTCACCCGCGGCCTGGACTACGACGGCGGCTGGGCGCAGTACACCGTCGCCCGCGAGGGCACCCTGCTCCCCATCCCGGACGACCTGCCCTTCGACCAGGCGGCGATCATCCCCGACGCGGTCTCCACCCCGTACGCCGCGATCGTGGGCACCGGCGCCGTCCGCCCCGCCCAGGCGGTCGGCATCTGGGGCGCGGGCGGCCTCGGCGCCCACGCCGTACGGCTCGCCCGGATGGTCGGCGCGGCCCCGATCATCGCGATCGACCCGCTGCCGTCGGCCCGCGAGCGAGCCCTCGTCTTCGGCGCGGACGTCGCCCTCGACCCGCTCGCCCCGGGCTTCGCGGAGGCGGTGCGGGAGGCGACGGCCGGGCGCGGCCTCGACGTCGCCTTCGACTTCGCCGGCGTGGGAGCCGCCCGCGCCCAGGCCGCGTCGGCCCTCGGCCCGTTCGGTTCGCTCGTCCTCGCCGGACTCACCCCGGAGCCGGTCACGATCGCCGACAGCATCGGATTCTGCTTCAACGTCAACCAGGTCCGCGGCCACTACGGCTCCGAGCCCGAGCACGTCGAGCAGCTCGTCGGCCTGGCCTCGGCCGGGCGCATCGACCTGGCCCCCTCCATCACGGCCCACGTCCCGCTGGCCGAGGCCGCGGACGCCGTCGCCCGCCTGGAGAACAAGATCGGCGACCCGATCCGCCTCGTGCTCACCCCCTGAGCGGGAGGGTTGGTGGCCGGCTCGCCTCGCCCGGTGCGGGCGTTCCGGCCACCGACCCCGCCGTCAGACCCCCTGCCCACCGTCCAGCGCCGCGACCATGCCGGCCACGATCACCGTGTTGAAGACGAACGCGATCGTCGCGTTGGCCGCCACCGTCCGGCGCATCTCCCGCGACATCACCGTGACGTCCGTCGTGCCGAACGTCGTCATGACCGACAGGGCGAAGTACACGTAGTCGGCCCAGGCCGCCGTCTCCCCACCCGGGAAGTCCAGCGCCGCCTCGTCCTCCACGAGGTTGTCGGCGTGGAACGCCACCGCGAAAGCGACCAGAACGCAGATCCAGGCCACGACGACGAGACCGAGCGCCGTCAGCACCCGCGCGGTCGCCGGGAAGGCGGAACCCAGATGCCCGGGACGCCAGACCGCCGACACCACGAGCGCCGCCGCCGCGATGAGAACCGACACCCCGGGCCCCGGCGCGGTCCCCAGAAGGTAGCGCTGCAGTACGGTGCCCCGCGCCTCCCGCCGGGCCCACACCCGGATCCGCTCCGGCGGCGCGGACGAGAAGGCCCTCAACGTGACCACCAGGTAGCAGAACAGGTAGGCGAACAGTGCCACCACGCCCAGGTCGGCGCTGGAGGCGGACACCGACCCTGGCACAAGAACTTCCAGCAGGACAAGGAGCACAGCGACACAGGCCGCGACGACCGTGCTCACAGCGGACCGGCGGCGCTCAGAGAGCCATGAATGCACCGGCAGTGTCTCCTTTCGAAGACAACCTGGGCGGGTGTCAGGTCGTTCAACGCTCCCTGAAGGGTCACGGAACGTCACTATCGAGAGGCGGATGAGACAGGGGCAGCCAACGGCTCGGCAGCCGGTGCCTCAGCCACTTCAATATGCTCACCGCCACACAGCTGAGGGTTCCGCCCGTCGGCCACCCGTCGCGCATGACGACCCATCAGAAACCGCGCCGTTCGTGCGTCAAACGTGCGTCACGTGCGTCACGTGCGTCACGTGCGTCGAATATGCGTCAAGATATCGCATCCAACGCACGTGACGCCCGTCACACACGCTCAGAGAAACGGCAGGTCAGCGACCCTTTTCGGCAGGCTCAAGGATCGCGACGCACTCGACATGATGGGTCATCGGGAAGAGGTCGAAGACGCGCATCGTGCGGACCTTGTAGCCGTTCTCCTTGAAGTAGCCCAGGTCGCGTGCCAGCGCCGCCGGGTCGCAGGCCACGTACGCGATGCGGCGCGGGGTGAGGCCGGCCACCTGGCGGACCGTCTGCTTGCCGGCGCCGGCGCGGGGCGGGTCGAGGACGACCAGGTCGCACTCGGTGATGCCGGTCTTGGGGAGGATCTGCTCGACCTTGCCCTGTTCGATCCGGACCCGCGGGAAGTCGGTCAGGTTGTGGCGGGCGTCCTCGACCGCGCGCTTCGTCGACTCGATGCCGAGTACCGCGCCGGTGTCGCCGAGGCGTTCGGCCAGGGCGCCCGCGAAGATGCCCACGCCGCAGTAGAGGTCGAGGGCCATCTCGCCCTTGCGCGGCATCAGGCCCTGCATGACGGCCTTGATCAGGGTGTCGGCGGCCTGGGGGTGGACCTGCCAGAAGCCGCCCATGCCGACGCGGTAGGTCCGGCCGTCGGCGCGCTCGCGCACGAAGGGGCGGCCGTGGACGCGGTGGACGCCGCCGTCCTTCTCCTCGACGCGCAGGACCGCGACCGGCTTGTCGAGCTCCACCAGCGGCAGCCGGCCACCCGGGCGGGGGGTGAGGACCACCTGGCGGTCGCTCGAACCCGAGGCGGCGATGGCCTCGACCGACGCCATCTGGGGCCAGTCCTGCTGCTCGATGCCGAGTTCGCTGACGCCGGGGGCGGCGATCATGCAGTGGTCGATCGGCTCGATGTCGTGCGAGCGGTGCTTGCGCAGGCCCACCCGGCCGTCGTCGTCGATCGCGAACTGGACCCGGGTGCGCCACTGGGGCACCTGGCCGGCCGGCAGCTTGTCGCCTTCGGCGGGCATGACCGTGCCGTCCCAGCCGGCTTCCTCCGGGGTGAGGCCGGCGAGGCGCTTCAACTGTTCGGCGACGACCTCGCCCTTGAGCCGGCGCTGGGCGCCCGGCTTGGCGTGCTGCCAGTCGCAGCCGCCGCACTTGCCGGGACCGGCGTACGGACAGGGCGCCTCGACGCGGTCCTTGGACGGGTCCAGGACGGTGATGGCGTCGGCGCGCAGGAAGCGGGAGTCGACGTCGCCCTCGGTGACCTTGGCCACGACCTTCTCGCCGGGCAGGGTGTGGCGGACGAACAGGACCCGGCCCTCGGCGGTACGGGCGATGCAGTGGCCTCCGTGCGCGACGGGGCCGACCTCGACCTCGTACTCCTCCCCGACCAGTGACTGCTTCTCGATCTGCTCGGTCATGGTGGGGAGACTCCAAAAGCTGAAAAAAGGGAACGGCCGGACGACCGACCCACCAGTTTACGTGGATCTCGTCCGGCCGTTCACCAACGCCCTGCTTGGCCGAGTCCTTCGACCGCGAGCGCCCTACTTGGCCGAGTCCTTCGACCGCGAGCGCGGGGTGTCCACCGGTCCGCGGCGCACCGCGCCCGGGGCGTTCCAGTCCTGGCGCTTCTTCGCCCGCCGCTTGGCGAGCTCGGAGGACTCCAGCTGGTAGGGCACCGAGGTGACCATCACGCCGGGTGTGAAGAGCAGCCGGCCCTTGAGCCGCAGCGCGCTCTGGTTGTGCAGGAGGTGTTCGTACCAGCGGCCGACCACGTACTCGGGGATGTAGACGCTGACGGCGTCGCGCGGGTTCTCGCTGCGCAGCCCCTTGACGTACTCGACGACGGGCCGGGTGATCTCGCGGTAGGGCGAGTCGAGGATCTTGAGCGGGACGTTGATCCCGCGTCGTTCCCACTCGTCCTTCAGGGCCTTGGTCTCGGCCGGGTCGACGCTGATGCTGAGCGCTTCAAGGGTGTCCGAGCGGGTCAGCTTCGCGAAGGCCAGGGCCCGCAGCGTGGGCTTGTGGACCTTGGAGACGAGGACGATGGAGTGGACCCGGGAGGGGCGCACGCTGTCGTCGCTGGGACCTTCGGCGGCGGCGATCTCGGCGGAGACGCGGTCGTAGTGCTTGCGGATCGCGGTCATCGTTCCGTAGAAGATGACCATGCCCAGCAGCGCGACCCAGGCTCCGTGCGTGAACTTGGTGGCGAGGACGACGACGAGCACCATGCCGGTGAAGAACGCGCCGAAGGTGTTGATCGCCCGCGAGCGGTGCATGCGGCGGCGGGCGGCCTGGTCGCGCTCGGAGCGCAGGTGGCGGTTCCAGTGCCGGACCATGCCGATCTGGCTGAGCGTGAAGGAGACGAAGACGCCGACGATGTAGAGCTGGATCAGCTTCGTCGAGTCGGCGTCGTACAGCCACACGAGCAGCATGGCGGCGCCCGCGAGGAGCACGATGCCGTTGGAGAAGGCGAGCCGGTCGCCGCGGGTGTGCAACTGGCGCGGCAGGTAGCGGTCCTGGGCGAGGATCGAGCCGAGCAGCGGGAAGCCGTTGTAGGCGGTGTTGGCGGCCAGGAAGAGGACGAGCGCGGTGGCGATCGCCAGGATGATGAAGAGGAAGCTGCCGCTGCCGAAGACGGCCTCGCCCACCTGTGAGATCACGGGGTGCTGAACGTAGTCGGCGCCGACGGGGACGCCGTTCTCCAGCAGGTCGGTGGCGGGCTTCTCCGCCATCTTCACGTCGGTGGCCATGGCCAGGCCGATGATCCCGCAGAACATGGTGACCGCGAGGCCGCCCATGAGGGCAAGGGTGGTGGCGGCGTTCTTGCTCTTGGGCTTGCGGAAGGCGGGGACACCGTTGCTGATGGCCTCGACGCCGGTGAGGGCGGCACAGCCCGAGGAGAAGGCGCGCAGCAGCAGGAAGACGAGGGCGAATCCGGCGATCCCCTCGTGTTCGGGTTTGATCTCCAGGTCCGCGGTCGGGGCCTTCATGTCGTCGCCGAGGACAATGCCCTTGAAGGCGCCGTAGGCGATGAGGACGAAGACGGCTCCGACGAACACGTAGGTCGGGATCGCGAAGAGTTTCCCGGATTCCTTCACTCCGCGCAGATTCATCAGCGTGAGAAGGATGATCATGATCATCGCCGAGAGCACCTTGTGCTCGATGACGAAATCGACGGCGGATCCCAGGTTCTCCACACCGGAGGAGATGGAGACGGCGACCGTGAGGACGTAGTCGACGAGCAGGGCGCTCGCCACGGTCAGGCCGGCCTTGGGCCCGAGGTTGGTGTTGGCGACCTCGTAGTCGCCGCCGCCGCTCGGGTAGGCGTGGACGTTCTGTCGGTAGGAGGCGACGACGGTGAACATGAGCACCACGACCGCGACCGCGATCCAGGGGCTGAAGTGGTACGCCGACACACCCGCGATCGAGAGGACCAGCAGAACCTCGCCCGGGGCGTAGGCCACGGACGAGAGCGGGTCGGACGCGAAGACGGGAAGGGCGATCCGCTTGGGGAGGAGCGTTTCTCCGAGGCGGTCGCTGCGTAGCGCCCGGCCGATCAGGATCCGTTTGGGCACGTCGGTCAGTTTGGACACGCAGAGGATCGTAAGCGTTCGAAATCCGCCTGACGAACCCCCCGGCCCCTTTACAAGGCAATGAGCAGCCAATGAGGGGCTCACCGCACCCCAAATGGTCACACTGGTGACCGCCCGTGTGTAGCTTGGGCCAAGGTCTGAGACCCTGTTTAGCCAGAGCATGCAATGAGGCTGGAAACCAGCGAGCCGCTGTCAGCCGGAAGGACGGCCGTGCACATCGTCATCATGGGTTGCGGAAGAGTGGGCTCCGCCCTCGCGCAGACCCTGGAACAGCAGGGGCACACGGTCGCGGTCGTCGACCAGGACCCCACCGCATTCCGTCGACTGGGGGCATCGTTCGGCGGCCGCCGCGTCACGGGGGTCGGCTTCGACCAGGACACCCTGCGGGAGGCCGGCATCGAGGAGGCGGGTGCCTTCGCCGCCGTCAGCAGTGGTGACAATTCCAACATCATCGCGGCTCGGGTGGCCCGTGAGATGTTCGGCGTCGAGAACGTCGCCGCCCGCATCTACGACCCCAAGCGCGCCGAGGTCTACCAGCGCCTCGGCATCCCCACCGTCGCGACCGTGCGGTGGACCGCCGACCAGATGCTCCGCCGGCTGCTGCCCTCGGGCGCGGAGCCGCTGTGGCGCGACCCGAGCGGCGGTGTCCAACTCGCCGAGGTGCACACCTCCGAGGCCTGGATCGGCCACAAGGTCAGCAAGCTGCAGGAGGAGACCGGCGTCCGGGTCGCGTTCCTCACCCGTCTGGGTGAAGCCACGCTGCCGACGTCGGCGACCGTGCTCCAGGAGGGCGACCTCGTCCACGTGATGATGCGCACGGACGAGATCGACAAAGTCGAGGCGGCCTTCGCCGAGGGGCCTGAGGAGGCACACGCATGAGGGTCGCGATCGCCGGAGCCGGCGCGGTCGGCCGCTCCATCGCGGGTGAGCTGCTGGAGAACGGCCACGAGGTGCTGCTCGTCGACAAGGCGCCCACCGCCATCTCCGTGGAGCGGGTGCCCCAGGCGGAGTGGCTGCTGGCCGACGCCTGCGAGATCACCTCGCTGGACGAGGCCGCGTTGCAGCGCTGCAACGTGGTCATCGCCGCCACGGGTGACGACAAGGTCAACCTGGTCGTCTCGCTCCTGGCCAAGACCGAGTACGGGGTTCCCCGGGTCGTGGCGCGGGTCAACAACCCGAAGAACGAGTGGCTCTTCAACGAGTCCTGGGGCGTCGACGTCGCGGTCTCCACTCCGCGCCTGATGTCGGCCCTGGTCGAGGAGGCCGTCAGCGTCGGCGACCTCGTGCGGCTGCTGCGCTTCAGCCACGGCGACGCCAACCTGGTCGAGCTGACCCTGCCCGCCGACTCCTCGGTCGCGGGCACCCAGATCAGCGAGATCAACTGGCCCGAGGACACCTCGCTGGTCACGATCATCCGCGGCAACCGGGTGCTGACCCCGCACGGCGAGGAGACCCTGGAGCCCGGCGACGAGCTCCTCTTCGTGGCCGCCCAGGCCCGCGAGGAGCAACTGGAGGACCTCCTCCAGGCCCGCCACTAGGTCGTCTCTTTCGGATCTTGTCGGTCGGGGTCGCGGTGTCCGGTGCCGTGCCTGGCAAGGCGGAGGGGCACCCGTGTACTGGACGTACTCGGGTGCCCCGACAACGCCGCCAG
>NZ_JBIWLV010000014.1:0-195674 GCF_044766345.1 Streptomyces sp. NPDC102278
CCGCTTGTTTTCCGCCTTCCGGTTCTTCGCTTTCGCGTTTCCCTTTCCGGCGATTCCGACTCTATCAGAACCTTTCGGGCCTGACTCCCAGTCAGCGGGTTTCGCTGCTTGGGCTGTTGGGCCCTTGCGGCGAGTGAGACAGTAGCGGATTCCTTGCCCCCGAACCTAATCGGCGACTGCGTCCTGGAACGCGGATTCCTCATTCGCATATACGCATGAAAACGAGACGACAAAGTGCGTCGTTCGTTCGAATGTGTGTGGTGCGGGATGGTTGTCCGGGGACCGACCGGGGTCGGCGCTCACTTCGGACAACTCGAAGAACCTTACGGATCGGGTCAAGGTGTGTCAACCCTGGGACAGGCGTCACCCGGACGGCTAGCCTGGCTCCCATGACCACGCATGCGCACACGCTCAACCTGTGCTGGTGGGCCGCCTGACGGCGGCCGACCATCCACACGAGCACGCATGCGCTCACGGCCGCCGCCTCGGCGGCCGTTTTTCGTTTCTCCCCTTCCCGGGAGTGGCTCGGTCGCCCGACGCGGTGGCGCCGACATGACAGCCACACAGCAGGGAGACGGGACATGACGAGGATCTTCAGCGGGGTCAAGCCCACCGGGCATCTGACGCTGGGCAACTACCTGGGCGCCGTACGGCAGTGGGTCGCCGCCGACCGGGAGCCCGACGAGGCGTTGTTCTGCGTGGTGGACCTGCACGCGCTGACCGTGGAGCACGATCCGGCGCGGGTCCGGCGGCTGAGCAGGCAGGCCGCGAGCCTGCTGCTGGCCTCGGGGCTGGAGCCGGCGAGGTGCACGCTCTTCGTGCAGAGCCACGTGGACGAGCACACGCGGCTGGCGTACCTGCTGGAGTGCACCGCGACCGACGGGGAACTGCGGCGGATGGTCCAGTACCGGGAGAAGGCGACGCGGGCGCGGGACGCGGGGGAAGGGGTGCGGCTGTCGCTGCTCACCTATCCCGTGCTGATGGCGGCCGACATCCTCGCGTACGGGACGGACGAGGTGCCGGTCGGTGAGGACCAGCGGCAGCACGTGGAACTGACGCGGGACCTCGCGGTGCGGTTCAACCAGCGGTACGGGCACACCTTCGCGGTGCCCCGGGCCACGCACCCGGTGGTGGCGGCGCGGGTCATGGACCTCCAGGACCCGACCTCCAAGATGGGGAAGTCCGGGGACGCCGGGCCCGGGGTGGTGTTCATGCTCGACGAACCGGCGGTGGTGACGAGGAAGGTGATGCGGGCCGTCACCGACAGCGGGGACGGCGGCGTGGTCCTGGACCGGGAGAACCGGCCCGGGGTCGCCAACCTGCTCGACATCCTCGCCGCCTGCACGGGTGGGGAGCCCGCGGCGCTGGCCGATGGGTACCAGGGCTACGGGGCGTTGAAGCGGGACGTCGCCGAGGCGGTGGTGGAGACGTTGCGGCCGGTGCGGGAGCGGCACGCCGAGCTGGCGGCCGATCCCGGCGGGGTGGAGAAGGTGCTGCGGGCCGGCGCCGAGCGGGCGCGCGGGCTGGCGCGGCCGGTGGTGGACCGGGCGTACCGGGCGATCGGGTTGTTGGAGCCCTGAAGGGCCGCGGTACGGGTCCCCGCGCGGGGACCCGTACCGCCCGTCAGCTGTTGCCGGAGGCGAGTTCGCGGCTGCGGTCGCGGGCCGCCTCGAGTGCGGCGATGAGGGCCGCCCGTACGCCGTGCTTCTCCAGCTCGACGATGGCGTTGATGGTCGTGCCGGCCGGGGAGGTCACTGCCTCGCGGAGCTTGACCGGGTGCTCGCCGCTGTCGCGGAGCATCACGGCGGCGCCGATGGCGGCCTGGACGATCAGGTCGTGCGCCTGCGCGCGGGGCAGGCCGAGGAGGATGCCGGCGTCGGTCATCGCCTCGACGAGGAAGTAGAAGTACGCGGGGCCCGAGCCGGAGAGGGCCGTCGCGGCGTCCTGCTGCGACTCCGGAACGCGCAGGGTCTTGCCGACGCCGCCGAAGATCTCCTCGGTGTGCAGGAGGTGCGCGGCGGTGGCGTGGCTGCCGGCCGAGATGACGGACATGGCCTCGTCCACGAGGGCGGGGGTGTTCGTCATGACGCGGACGACCGGCGTGCCCGGGGCGAGCCGCTCCTCGAAGAAGGAGGTGGGGATGCCGGCGGCGCCGCTGATGATCAGGCGGTCGGTGGGGACGTGGGGGGCGAGTTCTTCGAGGAGCTTGCCCATGTCCTGCGGCTTGACCGTGAGGATCAGGGTGTCGGCGCGCTTGGCGGCCTCGGCGTTGGTGACGGCCTCGACCCCGTAGCGGGTGCGCAGTTCCTCGGCGCGCTCGGGGCGGCGGGCGGTGACGAGGAGCTTCGCGGCGGGCCATCCGCCGCGGATCATCCCGCTGAGCAGGGCCTCGCCGATCTTGCCGGTACCGAGGACTGCGACTGTCTGGGTCATGCCCGATTCACCTCGCCGAACGATGCGTGCGTGGGGGGCGTGCCGCCTCCACCTCCTCATCCTTGCACCCGGGGGCGCGGCGGCGAGGGGGTGTCCGGAGTGCGGTCAGGGGGTGCGGCGGCGCAGGGTGGCCGCGCCCAGGACGAGGACGAGCAGGGCGCAGCCGGCGACGACGACGGCGTCGCGGACGAACTCGGCGGTCATGTCGGTGTGGGTGAGGACCTGGGTCATGCCGTCCACGGCGTAGGACATGGGCAGGACGTTCGAGAGTCCTTCGAGGACGGGCTGCATGGTGTCGCGGGGTGCGAAGAGGCCGCAGAGCAGGAGCTGGGGGAAGATCACCGCCGGCATGAACTGCACGGCCTGGAACTCGGACGCGGCGAAGGCGGAGACGAACAGGCCCAGTGCCGTGCCGAGGAGCGCGTCGAGGAGGGCGACGAGCAGGAGCAGCCACGGGGAGCCGACGACGTCGAGGCCGAGGACCCACAGGGCGAGGCCGGTGGCGAGGAGGGACTGGACGACGGCCACGGCGCCGAACGCGAGGGCGTAGCCGGCGATGAGGTCGCCCTTGCCCAGCGGCATGGCGAGGAGGCGTTCCAGGGTGCCGGAGGTGCGCTCGCGCAGGGTGGCGATGGAGGTCACCAGGAACATGGTGATGAGGGGGAAGATCCCGAGGAGGGAGGCTCCGACGCTGTCGAAGGTGCGGGCGCTGCCGTCGAAGACGTAGCGGAGCAGGGTCAGCATCAGGACGGGGACCAGCAGCATCAGCGCGATCGAGCGCGGGTCGTGGCGGAGCTGGCGCAGGACGCGGGCGGCGGTGGCGAGGGTGCGGGCCGTGTTCACGAGTGCTGCTCCAGGGTCTCCCGGGCGAGGGCGTCGGCGTCGTCGACGAGGCGGAGGAAGCCTTCTTCGACGGTGGCGGAGCCGGTGCGGGTCCGCAGGGCGTCGGGGGTGTCCTGGGCGAGGATGCGGCCCTCGCGCAGGAGGAGCAGGTCGTGGCAGCGTTCGGCCTCGTCCATGACGTGCGAGGAGACGAGGATCGTGGCGCCGCGGTCGGTGGTGAGGTCGTGGAAGAGGTTCCACAGGTCGCGTCGCAGGACGGGGTCGAGGCCGACGGTCGGTTCGTCGAGGACCAGCAGTTCGGGGGTGCCGAGCAGGGCGACGGCGAGGGAGACGCGGCTGCGCTGGCCGCCGGAGAGGTTGCCGGCGAGGGCGCCCGCGCGTCCGGTGAGGTCCACGTCGGTGATGGCGCGGGTGACGGCGGCGGCGCGGCGGTCGGCGGCGGCTCGGCCGGGGTCGAGGACGGCGGCGAAGTATTCGAGGTTCTGCCGGACGGTGAGGTCGTCGTAGACCGAGGGCGCCTGGGTGACGTAGCCGATGCGGGAGCGCAGTGCGGGGTGGCCGGCGGGCCGGCCGAGGACGTCGAGGGTGCCGGTGACGTGGGCCTGGGAGCCGACGACGGCGCGCATGAGCGTGGACTTGCCGCAGCCGGAGGGGCCGAGGAGGCCGGTGACGCGGCCGCGGGGGACGTCGAAGGCGAGGGCGTCGAGGACGGTGCGGGGGTGGCGCCCGGCGCCGCGGCGGACCGTGAGGCCGCGGGCGTGGACGGCGGCCGGGGCTCCGTCCCGCGAGTTATTCATCATGTGATGAATAATGCTCCCGGCTGTGCCGGGGCGTCAACCGGGCGGACGGGCGCGGGTGTGGGTGTGGGTGCGGGCGCGGGTGTGGGTACGGGTGTGGAACCCCGGGGGCTACCGCTTGCGCTTGGGGCGGCGGGCGGCCGGGTTGCCGGTGCGGGAACTGCGGCGCCGGGCGAACTCGACCTTGGCGCGCTCGTACTCGGTGCGGCGCAGCTTCTCGCCGGGCGCCTCGACGAGGCAGCGCAAGAAGTAGGCGATGAGGGAGCCGATGAAACCGATCGCCTTCAGGCCCTTGAGCGCGGCCTCGTCGGACGAGGGGCGGGGGTGGCTGCCGAAGGACTCCCAGGTCTTGGCGAAGGCGATGGAACTGGCGATCGCGAAGAGGATGACGACGGAGATGCTGAGGAACGGGCCGACGTCGCCGATCTCCAGCCCCTCGTAGGCCATGCGCAGCAGGAACGCGGCGGCGACGGCGGTGACGAGCGAGCCGGCGGCCATGCCGACGCGGCGCAGGGCGTAGCCGCCGTCGTGCTCGACCCAGGTCGTCCCGAAGAACTTGATCGGCTCGGGCTCGGGGCCGGGGGCTGGCGCCGCGGGGGCGGCGGGCGGGGCGGGCTGGCTCTGGTCTCGCTGGTCGTCGTCGCTCACACCGGCGATTATCCCCCGGCGGGCCGGGCGCGCCGGGGGTGTCTCACGTGGCAGACGGGCGGGGCCGGCGCCGCGGGCCGCCGCCCGGGCCCGGGGCCCGGCCGGACGGGCGTCGTCCGGTGGAGGTGTGCGGCCGTGGGCTCAGAGCGTCAGCCGCACTGCCCCGTGACGTAGCCGTCGGCGCCCGTCTTCACGTACGCGTCGGCGACGAACTCGCCGTTGCCCACGCAGTCCCAGATGTCCGACGTCCCGTACGGGCCCGAGACGGTCGTGCCCTCGCACTGGCAGCGGATCTGGACGTACGCGCCCAGCGGGAGCACCCGTGAGACGGAGTAGTTGGTGCCGGGGCCGCTGCGTACGTTGACGCGGTACCCGGGCGCCACCGGGAAGGTCGGGAAGCCCGACCCCGAGAGGCTCTGAACCTGGCTTGAATCGTTCTCAACAGACATGTGGAAGTCCCCCCTTGAGTGTTGCTCTGCGCAACGCGCGCAGGGTAGCAAGCCCTTGGATGTTCGCATGGGCCATCGACTAGGCTCCGGCGGGGGTGATGAGTGGTGCGTTCGCTGCGCGCGACGGACTGTGCGGGGTTTCCGGAGTACGCCGGGCAGTACCGGCTCGAATCCGTACTCGGCTCCGGCGGCATGGGCGTCGTCCACCTGGCCACGTCCGGCGCGGGGCTGAAACTCGCCGTCAAGGTCGTACACGCCCAGCACGCGGTGGATCCCGAGTTCCGGGCGCGGTTCCGGCAGGAGGTCGCGGCCGCGCGGCGGGTGAGCGGAGCGTTCACCGCCCCGGTGGTGGACGCCGATCCGGACGCCGAGCGGCCCTGGATGGCCACCTCCTTCATCGACGCCCCGACGCTGTCCGAGCGGGTACGCGAACGGGTCCTGGACCCGGTCGAACTGGTGCGGCTCGCCGCCGGGCTGGCGGAGGCCCTGCGGGACATCCACCGGGCCGGGGTGGTGCACCGGGACCTGAAGCCCAGCAACGTGCTGATGGCACCGGACGGGGTCCGCGTCATCGACTTCGGGATCTCGCGGCCGGCGGACAGCGACCTGCGGACCGAGACCGGGAAGCTGATCGGGACCCCGCCGTTCATGGCGCCGGAGCAGTTCCAAAGCCCCCGGGACGTGGGCACGGCCGCCGATGTCTTCGCGCTGGGCGCGGTGCTGGTGTACGCGGCGACGGGGCGCGGGCCGTTCGACTCCGACAGCCACTACCTCGTGGCGTACCAGGTCGTGCACAGCGAGCCCGACCTGACCGGGTTGCCGGCGCGGCTGGTGCCGCTCGTGGCCCGGTGCCTGGCGAAGGAGCCGGCGGAGCGGCCGACCGCCGACGAACTGATCGCCGAGATGCGGGCACTGGCCTACCCGACCTCCGAGGACACCCACTCCTTCGTCCCCGGACCGCGGCGACCCGCGCGGGTCGCGCGGCCCGAGGTGGTCACGCACCGGCGGGAGCACATCGCCACGGACCCCCCGGCCGCCCCGCCCCCGCCCGGACGGCTGCCGCGGGTCCGGGCCCGGACGGCCCTGGCGGCGGGAGTGGCGCTCCTGCTCGGGGCGGGCGCGGCCGTCGGGTACCTGTACTCCGGGACGGACGGCGACGCGGCCGCCCGCGCGGCGGCGAAGAGCGCCGCGGCCTCGAAGGAGCGGGCCCCGGCCTTCGCCCCGTGGACCGCCGCGGTGGGTGACCGGCGTTCGGGGCGGCGGACCGTGTCCTGCTCCGCGGACGCCGCGGCCCTGTACTGCTCGGGGCCGGGGGTGGCCGCGGCGAAGCTGGATCCGGTGAACGGGACGGTGCTGTGGTCCGTCCCGGGCGCCGCGTCGACGCGGTTGGCCGCGCGGGACGACGCTCCCTCGCACGCGGGCGGGCTCGTCCTCGCGGTGGCGTCGGGCAGCGGGCTGCTGGAGGCCCTCGACCCCGCGAGCGGGACGAGGCGCTGGCGCCGGGAACTGCCGGACGGCGCGCGGGTCGTGCCCTTCGGGGCGCGGGTGCTGATCGTCGCGCCGAACGGGAACACCTCGGCCCTGGACGCGGCCACCGGGGTCACCCGCTGGACGAAGCGGATCGGCGGGGTGGGTTCCGTCTGGACGGCCGGCCCGGGGCCCTCCGGGGAACCGGTGCCGTACGTGTCGACGATCGACGGCGCGGGCGGTTCGACGCAGCTCTCCGAGGTGGACCCCGCGAGCGGATCGGAGCGCCGGCGGGTGCGCGTACCGGGCATGCTGCAGCCCGTCGGCGTGGCGGGCGGCGGCCTGTACCTGCTGGACAACGACGTGCGGACCGCGACGGAGGCGGTCGTGCGGGTCGACCTGGGAACACACGCCGTGCACCGGGTGCCGCTGGCGAGGCCGCTGTACGAGACGCAGGCGGCGGTGAGCCCCGAGGGTGTCGTGTACGTCTTCGGGACGGCGGGCGGGCTGGCGGCCGTGGGCCCGGCCAAGGAGGAGTGGCGGCTGGAGACGGGGGCGGCCGTCGCCTCGCGGCCGGTGTTCGCCGGCGGGCGGGTCTACCTGACGGCCGCCGACGGGCGGCTGCTGGCCGTGGACGCGGGCGCGGGCCGGCTGGTGGGGCAGACGAAGCCGGGCGCGGGCGGTGGGCAGGGCACCTTCGCCGCCACCCTGCCCGCCCCGGTCGTCCGTGACGGTCGGGTGTACGCGGCGACGCCCGACGGCGCCGTCTTCGCCGTGGACGCGGGGAACCCCGCCGGGTGGTGAGGCCGCCCGGCGGGGTTCTCGTACGTGCTGTCTCGTATGTGCTGTCTCGTACGTGCCGTCTCGTACGTGCCGTCGGGGGTCAGCCCAGGAGGGAGACGTCGCGGACCGCGCCCTTGTCGGCGCTGGTGGCCATGGCGGCGTAGGCGCGCAGGGCCGCGGAGACCTTGCGTTCGCGGTTCTTCGGGGCGTAGACGCCGCCGAGGGCCTCGTGGCGGGCGGCCAGTTCCTCGTCGGAGACGAGCAGGTCGATGGAGCGGTTCGGGATGTCGATGCGGATCCGGTCGCCGTCCCGGACCACGGCGATGTCGCCGCCCGAGGCCGCCTCCGGGGAGGCGTGGCCGATGGACAGGCCCGAGGTGCCGCCGGAGAAACGGCCGTCCGTGACGAGGGCGCAGACCTTGCCGAGGCCGCGGCCCTTGAGGAAGGACGTCGGGTACAGCATCTCCTGCATGCCGGGGCCGCCGCGCGGGCCCTCGTAGCGGATGACGACGACGTCGCCCGCCTTGATCTCCTTGCGGAGGATCTTGTCGACGGCCTCGTCCTGCGACTCGCAGACCACGGCCGGTCCCTCGAAGGTCCAGATCGACTCGTCCACGCCGGCCGTCTTCACGACGCAACCGTCGACGGCGATGTTGCCGCGCAGGACCGCGAGGCCGCCGTCCTTGGAGTAGGCGTGCTGGACGGAGCGGATGCAGCCGCCCTCGGCGTCGAGATCGAGGGCGTCCCAGCGCTCGGACTGCGAGAAGGCGGTCGCGGAGCGCTTGCAGCCGGGGGCCGCGTGCCACAGCTCCATGGCCGTGTCGCTCGCCGTGCCGGAGCGGGCGTCCCACTTCGCGAGCCAGTCCTCCAGGCCCTCGGAGTGCACGGAGGTGACGTCCTTGTTGAGGAGGCCGCCGCGGTGCAGTTCGCCGAGGATGGCGGGGATGCCGCCGGCCCGGTGGATGTCCTCCATGTAGTACGTGCCACCGGGCGCCACGTTCGGCGCGACCTTGGACAGGCACGGGACGCGGCGGGAGACGGCGTCGATGTCGGTGAGGTCGTACTCCAGGCCCGCCTCCTGCGCCGCCGCCAGCAGGTGCAGGATCGTGTTGGTGGAGCCGCCCATCGCGATGTCGAGCGCCATGGCGTTCTCGAAGGCCTCGCGGGTGGCGATGTTGCGCGGCAGGACGGACTCGTCGCCGTCCTCGTAGTAGCGCTTGGTGATCTCCACGACCGTACGGCCGGCGTCCTCGTACAGGGCGCGGCGGGCGGTGTGCGTGGCGAGGACCGAGCCGTTGCCCGGCAGGGCCAGGCCGATGGCCTCGGCGAGGCAGTTCATGGAGTTGGCGGTGAACATGCCCGAACAGGAACCGCAGGTCGGACAGGCGTTCTCCTCGATCCGCAGCACGTCCTCGTCCGAGACGTTCTCGTTGGAGGCGTCGACCATGGCGTCGATCAGGTCGAGCTTGCGGACGGTGCCGTCGACGAGGACCGCCTGACCGGCCTCCATCGGGCCGCCGGAGACGAAGACGACCGGGATGTTGAGGCGCATGGCGGCCATCAGCATGCCGGGGGTGATCTTGTCGCAGTTGGAGATGCAGATCAGGGCGTCGGCGCAGTGCGCCTCGACCATGTACTCCACGCTGTCCGCGATCAGGTCGCGGGAGGGCAGGGAGTACAGCATGCCGCCGTGCCCCATGGCGATGCCGTCGTCGACCGCGATGGTGTTGAACTCGCGCGGGATCGCGCCCGCCTCACGGATGGCGTCGGAGACGATCCGGCCGACCGGCGCCAGGTGGGTGTGCCCGGGGACGAACTCGGTGAACGAGTTGGCCACCGCGATGATCGGCTTTCCGATGTCCGCGCTCGCTACGCCCGAGGCGCGCATCAGCGCACGTGCGCCTGCCATGTTGCGGCCGTGGGTGACGGTGCGGGACCTCAGCTCGGGCATCGGTTTCACTCCCCATGAGTGCGGCGGCGCCGGAGGGGCCCGCCGCGACTGTGGATATGGCTGTTTACGAGGCTACGCCTCTCGCCCGCGATGCGGACACGGCGTCCGCATGCCGGGACGGCCGGCTCAGCTTTCGGTCACCGCCCGGGTTCGGTCACCGCCCGGGTTCGGTCACCGCCCGGGTTCGGTCACTGCCCGGGTTGGGTCACTTGTCGGGTTCGGTCACCCTCGGGTTCGGTCACTCCTCGGTGAGGTAGCGCTGGAGGGTCGGGGCCACGAGGGCCACGATCGCCTCCGGGTCCGCGGACGCGAGGGGTTCGATCTGGACCACGTACCGCAGGATCGCGATGCCGATCATGTGCGAGGCGGCCAGTTCGGCGCGGAAGGTGGGATCGGGGACGTCGAGGTCGGCGGCGACCCGCTCCAGGACCCGGCGCAGGATCAACCGGCGCAGCACGGCGGCGGCGGCCTCGTGGGTGAGGGCGGATCGGATCACCGCGAGGAGGGGGGCGCGGGTGGCGGGGTTCTCCCAGATGCCCAGGAAGTAGCGGGCCAGGCGCTCGCCGATGCCGTCCGGGCCGGAGCCGACGATCTGCGGGACGACCAGGGCCGGCTCCAGGCTGACCTCGATGGCGGCGGCGAACAGGTCGTCCTTGCTGCCGAAGTAGTGGTGCACCAGGGCCGGGTCCACGCCGGCGGCCTTCGCGATCCCGCGTACGGACGTCTTGTCGTAGCCGCGCGCCGCGAACTCCGAGCGGGCCGCGAGACGGATCCGCTCCTGCGTGCCGGGGCCGTCGTCGGCCTCGTCCTGGCGGGGGCGGCCGGGTCCGCGGCGGGGCTTCCTGACCGGTTCCGTCACGGGCGGCGGGCCGGGCTGTCGCTGGTCGCGGCCGCGAGGTGTTGCCGCGTGAAGGCCAGGGCCTCGGCGAGATCGGCCTCGCGTTCCGCGGAGGACATGGCGCGGCGGGTGTTGACCTCGATGACGACGTGGCCGTCGAAGGACGTACGGGCCAGGCCGCGCAGCAGTTCGGCGCAGGGCTGGGTGCCGCGGCCGGGGACGAGGTGCTCGTCCTTCGCGGAACCGTTGCCGTCGGCGAGGTGGATGTGGGCGAGCCGGTCGCCCATCCGGTCGATCATCGCGTTGGCGTCGGTGCGGGCCGTCGCGGTGTGCGAGAGGTCCACCGTGAAGTGCCGGTAGTCGTCCTTGGTGACGTCCCACTCGGGTGCGTACGCGAGCATCTCGCGGTCGCGGTAGCGCCACGGGTACATGTTCTCGACGGCGAAACGGACGTCGGTCTCGTCCGCCATGCGCCAGATGCCGGACACGAAGTCGCGGGAGTAGGCGCGCTGCCAACGGAACGGCGGGTGCACGACGACGGTGCTCGCGCCCAGCCGCTCGGCCGCCGCCTGGGCGCGCCTCAGCTTCGTCCAGGGGTCGGTCGACCAGACGCGCTGGGTGATGAGGAGGCACGGGGCGTGGATGGCCAGGACCGGGACGTGGTGGTGGTCGGAGAGGCGGCGCAGGGCGTCGATGTCCTGGCTGACCGGGTCCGTCCAGACCATGACCTCGACGCCGTCGTAGCCGAGGCGCGCGGCGATCTCGAAGGCGGTCGCCGTGGACTCCGGATAGACGGAGGCGGTGGAGAGGGCGACCTTGGGCCTTGGGGTCGGGGTCTGGGGGCGGGGTTCTGCCACGGGGACAGGTTACCGATGCCCGCGCCCCGGCCGGGCGGGGTGGGGGGGATCCACCGGTTCGGCCGGGCGTGCCCGTCAGGACGGGAGGTGGTCCAGGCGACGGAGGATGACGCCCTCCCGCAGGGCCCAGGGGCAGATCTCCAGCTCCTCGACGCCGAGGAGGTCCATCGCTCCCTCCGCGACCAGCGCTCCCGCCAGGAGCTGTCCGGCGCGGCCGTCGGAGACGCCCGGGAGGGTGGACCGCTGCGCGATGGTCATCGCGGCCAGGCGCGGGACCCACTCCTCCAGGGACTTGCGGGTCAGGTCGCGCTGGACGTACAAGCCGTCGGCCGAGCGGGCCGCGCCCGCGATGCGGGCCAGCTGCCTGAACGTCTTGGACGTCGCCACCACGTGGTCCGGCGCCCCGAAGCGGCTGAACACGCCGACCGAGCGGGCGATCTGGGCCCGCGCGTGCCGGCGCAGGGCCTTCACGTCCGCGGGGTCGGCCGGGTCGGCCGGGAGCCAGCCCGAGGTGAGGCGGCCGGCGCCCAGCGGGAGGGACACGGCGGCGTCGGGTTCCTCGTCGATGCCGCACGCGATCTCCAGCGAACCGCCGCCGATGTCGAGGACCAGCAGCCTGCCGGCCGACCAGCCGAACCAGCGGCGGGCTGCGAGGAACGTCAGCCGCGCCTCGTCCTCGCCACTGAGGATGGGCAGGTCGAGGCCGGTCTCGGCCTTCACCCGGGCCAGGACCTCGTCGGCGTTCGTCGCCTCGCGCACGGCGCTCGTCGCGAAGGGCAGCAGGTCCTCGCAGCCCTTGTCCTCGGCGGCCTGCACGGCATCGGCGAGGACCGACACGAGGCGTTCCATGCCCTCGGGGGTGACCGCGCCGTGCCCGTCGAGGAGCTCCGCCAGCCGCAGTTCCACCTTGTGGGAGTGCGCGGGCAGCGGGCGCGCACCGGGGTGCGCGTCCACCACCAGCAGATGGATCGTGTTCGAACCCACGTCAAGGACACCGAGTCTCATACGAGGAAACGCTACTGGTCCTGTCGCGAAGGGGTGGAGTAAGGGGCGCTTAGGCTTGGGTTTGTGCCAAATACGAAGAAGGCCAACAAGTCCCGCCCCAAGTCGAAGAAGACCAAGGGCGGCGAGTCCCCCGCGGTCGCAGGTGACGAGAAGGTCGCAGGTGACGAGATGGTTCCCGGTGACGAGAAGGGCCTCGATTTCCCCCGGGCCTGGGTGGAGTTCCCGGACCCCGCCGACGACGAACAGATCTTCCGCTGCGACCTGACCTGGCTGACCTCGCGCTGGACGTGCATCTTCGGCAGCGGCTGCCAGGGCATCCAGGCCGGCCGGGCGGACGACGGTTGCTGCACCCTCGGCGCGCACTTCTCCGATGAGGACGACGAGAAGCGCGTCGCGGAGAACGTGGCCCGCCTCACGCCGGAGCTGTGGCAGTTCCACGACGTGGGCACCGAGTCCGGCTGGGTGCAGAAGGACGAGGACGGCGAGCGGCAGACCCGCCGCTGGGAGGGGTCGTGCATCTTCCAGAACCGGCCCGGCTTCGCCGCCGGCGCCGGTTGCTCGCTGCACATCCTGGCGCTGCGCGAGAAGCGCGAGCCGTTGGAGACCAAGCCCGACGTCTGCTGGCAGCTGCCGATCCGTCGGACCTACGACTGGATCGACCGGCCCGACGACACGCGGGTCCTCCAGGTCTCGATCGGTGAGTACGACCGGCGCGGCTGGGGTCCGGGCGGCCACGACCTGCACTGGTGGTGCACGTCCGCCACGTCCGCGCACGGTGCCGGTGACCCGGTGTACGTGTCCTACCGCCCCGAGCTGACGGAGCTGATGGGCAAGGAGGGGTACGAGGCGCTCGTGGCGCTGTGCGAGGCACGGCTGGCCTCGCTGCTGCCGATGGCCCCGCACCCCGCGGATCCGACGACGACGTGAACGACGGGACGACGTGCACGACCGCGTGACGGCGTGGCGGTGTGAGGAGCGGGGCGTGAGGCCTGTCGGCCGGCGGGTCAGGAGGGCGGGTCCGCCGGGTCGGGGGGCGGCGTCGGGGAAACCGTTCCTTCTGACTCGCTCGGCGTCGGCGTCGGCGTCGGCGTGGGAGTCGGGGTCGGCGTGGGAGTCGGGGTCGGGGTCGGCGTCGGGGTGGGCGTGGGAGTCGGCGCCGGGGTGGGCGTGGAGGTCGGCGGTCTCCCGGTCGGCGGCGGGGCGGGCCGGCCGCGGCCGGTGATGGCGACGACCGCGCCGGACGGGTCCACTCCGACCCGGGCCGACCAGGCGCCGACGGGCTGGGCCGCGGCGTCCACGGTGATCCGCAGGGTGACCGATTCTCCGGGGGCCAGGGTGCCCGCGGTCTGGCCCGCCCGCAGCCAGGGCGCGTCGGACCACAGACGCCAGTCCACGGGGGCGCCGCCGGACGCGCTGAGCGTGAGCAGGGTGGTGGAGCCGTGTGTCGTGGCGGACACGGTGAGCCGGCCTGGAGCTCCCGGACGGTCCGATTCCGGGGTGGCCGGCGCGCCGGAGCTGATGACCTCCACGGAGACGTCGGGTGCGGCGGTACCGGGGGCGAAGCCCGGCCCGTCGCCGGTGTGGGCGGTGTTGCCGGTGTTCTCGTACGCGGCGAGCAGGCGGCCGCCGGCCGGGGGCGGCGGGATGTCGGATTCGCTGGCGGAGATCCGGGTGGCGTCGCCGGCAACGGGTTCGCCGGTGGCGGGGGCGCCCCGGTAGGCCGCCCACAGGGCCAGTACGGGCGCGGCGACGACGGTGGCGACGACGGTCGTGGTGACGGCGCGGGCCCGGAACCGGTCGCGGCGGGCCGCGCGGTCCTTGGGGTCCATCGGGAAGCCGGTCCGGTCGAAGCGGGGACCGGGGCCGCCGCCGCGTCGCCCGGAGCGCAGCATCGCGGCGCGGACGGCGGCGCGGGGGGCCGGTACGAGCGGGAGCGCGGCGGGGTGGATGCCCCCGGTGCCGGGCCAGGGGCCGCCAGCGCCGACGCGTTCGGCGACGCGGCGGCAGCGCGGGCAGTCGTCGACGTGGCGTACGAGTTCGGCGCGCAGCGGGGTGGAGAGCAGTACCCGGGGGTCTCCGTCGTCGCCGGTGAGCCGGGACACGGCCGGGCAGTGGCCGGTCTCGACGACGGCGAGCGCGGCGCGGGTGCGTTCGACCTCGCAGGCGGCGGCGGACAGGAGTTCGCGGGCGGCGGCGGGCGGGGTCCCGAGGACGGAGGCGAGTTCGGGGACGCCGAGTCGGTGGCGGACGGCGAGTTCGAGGGCCTCCCGCTGCTCGGGGGTGGTGCCGGCGGCCTCCGGCCAGGCGAGGCGGGCGAGTTCGGTGCGGCGGTACGCGGACACGTCGAGGGTGCCGGGGCCACCCGGCGCGTGCTCGGCGCCGGTGTGCTCCGGCGTACGACGGGCGCTGTGCGCCCCCTGCCGCGCGCGCCGCTGCTCGGCGAGCCGGCGCAGGCAGCCCCAGCGGGCGAGCGCGTAGAGCCAGGCCCGGCGCTCGCCCTCGTCGGGGCAGCGGCCGGGATGCCGCTCGGCGGCGGCCAGGGCGTCTCCGAGCACGTCGGTGGCCGTGTCGTGGTCGCAGAGCACCGAAAGGCAGTAGGTGAACAGGCCGTCGAGGTAGGGCTCGTGTCGGAACGGGGGAGGCTGTTCGCCGGCGTGTCCCTGTCCTCCGCGTCCCTCTGAAGGCGTGCGCCCGTGCGCCCGGTGTGCGCCGGTGCGCGATGAGGGGGGTCCCTGGTTGCTGCTGTTCACCTGGCGACCGTAGGCGGCGCGCCGGTGATGCCCCGGAAGCCTTCAGCAGTTTTAGCCCTTACGGGTGAACAGATCGGGCTCGCGCTGACAGCCGCCCTGACGCCACGACCGACGAACCCGGACGGGCCGGGCGGCCGGACCGCCCGGCCCGGGGGGGCGCACGCGGCCGGCGGCGGCGGTGTCGGTGGCGGCGACTACGGTGGGCGCATGGCAGCCCGCACATCTCGTTCATCCGCCAAGGACCGGCCGTCCTACCGTTGTACCGAGTGCGGCTGGACGACCGCGAAATGGCTCGGGCGGTGTCCCGAGTGCCAGGCGTGGGGCACCGTCGAGGAAATGGGCGCGCCCGCCGTGCGGACCACCGCGGCGGGTCGGGTCTCCACCGCGGCCGTGCCGATCGGCCAGGTCGACGTCAGGACGGCGACCGCGCGCAGCACCGGCGTGAGCGAGCTGGACCGCGTACTGGGCGGCGGTCTCGTGCCCGGTGCGGTGGTGCTGCTGGCGGGCGAACCGGGCGTGGGCAAGTCGACGCTGCTGCTGGACGTCGCGGCGAAGGCCTCCGACGCCGACCACCGGACGCTGTACGTGACGGGCGAGGAGTCGGCGAGCCAGGTGCGCTTGCGCGCGGACCGGATCAAGGCGCTCAGCGACCACCTGTACCTGGCCGCGGAGACCGATCTGTCGGCCGTGCTGGGTCACCTCGACGCCGTGAAACCCGCGCTGCTCATCCTGGACTCCGTACAGACCATCGCCTCGCCCGAGATCGACGGCGCGCCCGGCGGCATGGCCCAGGTGCGCGAGGTCGCGGGCGCGCTGATCCGGGCGTCCAAGGAACGCGGCATGTCCACGCTCCTCGTCGGCCACGTCACCAAGGACGGGGCGATCGCCGGCCCCCGGCTGCTGGAGCACCTGGTCGACGTGGTCCTGAGCTTCGAGGGCGACCGGCACGCGCGGCTGCGCCTGGTGCGCGGCGTGAAGAACCGGTACGGGGCCACCGACGAGGTCGGCTGCTTCGAACTCCACGACGAGGGGATCACCGGGCTCGCCGATCCGAGCGGGTTGTTCCTGACCCGGCGCGCGGAGGCGGTCCCCGGGACCTGTCTGACGGTGACGCTGGAGGGCAAGCGGCCCCTGGTCGCGGAGGTGCAGGCGCTGACGGTGGATTCGCAGATCCCCTCGCCGCGCCGGACCACGTCGGGGCTGGAGACCTCCCGCGTCTCGATGATGCTGGCGGTGCTGGAGCAGCGCGGCCGGATCACCGCACTGGGCAAGCGGGACATCTACAGCGCCACCGTGGGCGGGGTGAAGCTGACCGAGCCGGCCGCCGACCTGGCGATCGCGCTGGCGCTGGCCTCGGCCGCGAGCGACGTCCCGCTTCCGAAGAACCTCGTCGCCATCGGGGAGGTCGGTCTCGCGGGCGAGGTGCGCCGGGTGACGGGCGTCCAGCGCCGGCTCGCCGAGGCGCACCGGCTCGGCTTCACGCACGCGCTGGTCCCGAGCGACCCCGGCAAGGTGCCGGCCGGCATGAAGGTGATCGAGGTCGCGGACATGGGCGACGCGCTGCGGGTCCTGCCGCGCGGGCGCTCCCGTACCCCGGCCAAGGACGGCGCGGGCACCCCGGCCAAGAACGGCACGACCGGATAGCGGGCGCCTGCGGGCGGGCCTCCCGGGGGTCCCGCGGGCGGTCCCGGCCAGGTCAGGGGCGGGTCCGCGGACCCCGGCGGGGGGTGTCCCGAAGGCCCGCGCGGAGGCGGTCCGGGACGAGGCGGGCCAAGGCTCGGCGGGCGCACAGGCCGCGCCGGTAGACTTTGTGCTGGTCCGCCCGGCCGTACGCAGGCGGCGCAACCCGCGACCGGAGGAGTGCAGTGGCAGCCAAGGACGGGGCAGCAGCATCCGGGAAGTCGGGCGCGAGCTCCAGGCAAGAGGCCATGATGCGTGCCTCGCTGAGCGCGGTGGCACCCGGTCAGCCCCTGCGGGACGGTCTGGAGAGGATCGTTCGCGGCAACACCGGCGGCTTGATCGTCCTCGGCATGGACAAGAACGTCGAGGCGATGTGCACCGGCGGTTTCGTGCTGGACGTGGAGTTCACCGCGACCCGGTTGCGCGAGCTGTGCAAGCTCGACGGGGCGCTCATCCTGGACAAGGACATCACCAAGATCCTGCGGGCCGGTGTCCAGCTGGTCCCGGACGCGTCCATCCACACGGAGGAGACCGGCACCCGGCACCGCACGGCCGACCGCGTCTCCAAGCAGTGCGGCTTCCCGGTGGTGTCGGTGTCGCAGTCGATGCGGCTGATCGCGCTGTACGTGGACGGTGAGCGGCGGGTCCTGGAGGAGTCCGGGGCGATCCTGTCGCGGGCGAACCAGGCGCTGGCCACGCTGGAGCGGTACAAGCTGCGGCTCGACGAGGTGGCGGGCACGTTGTCCGCGCTGGAGATCGAGGACCTGGTCACGGTCCGCGATGTCACGGCGGTCGCGCAGCGGCTGGAAATGGTCCGCCGGATCGCTACGGAGATCGCCGAGTACGTGGTCGAGCTGGGCACGGACGGGCGACTGTTGTCCCTCCAACTGGACGAGCTGACGGTCGGCATCGAGCAGGAACGGGAGCTGGTGATCCGGGACTACGTTCCGGAGCCCACGGCGAAGCGTTCCCGCACGGTGGAGGAGGCGCTGCCGGCGCTGGACGCGCTGACGCATCCGGAACTGCTGGAGCTGGCGATCGTGGCGAAGGCCCTGGGGTACACGGGGTCGCCGGAGACGCTGGACTCGGCGGTGTCCCCGCGCGGCTACCGGCTGCTGGCGAAGGTGCCGCGGCTGCCCGGGGCGATCATCGAGCGGCTGGTGGAGCACTTCGGCGGGCTGCAGAAGCTGCTCGCCGCCGGCGTGGACGACCTGCAGACGGTGGACGGCGTGGGCGAGGCCCGGGCGCGGAGCGTCCGCGAGGGCCTGTCGCGGCTGGCGGAGTCCTCGATCCTGGAACGGTACGTCTAGGACCTGCCGGCGCCCGGGCCCGGCGGGCCCGGGCGGGCGCGCCCGCCCGGCCGTGGCGCGTCAGTCCTGCTTGAGCACGAACGAGGTGCGGGCCACCGGCATGCCGGGGGTCTTGACCTCCACCACGTAGGTGTCCGCGGTCGCGGTCGCGGCGGGCGGTGACTGGCACTGGTCCGCGGCGCTGAACCTGCGGTCCCATTCCACCGACGGCACCTTGGTCTCGCTCTGCGCGGCCAGCCGGAAGAACACGTTCCCCGCGCCGGTCGGGCAGTCCGTCGAGGACCAGACGGCCTTGGGGTTGCTCGCCTGAGTGATGGTCAGAACCGCCTGCTTCGGGCCGAGGTCCACCTTGCAGGTGGTGCCGGAGACGTTGCGGGCGATCAGTTCGAGACGCGGTTTCTCGTTCGCCTCGTACTCGTTCTTCTCGCTCTTGACCTCCCACTGCCACGCGGACGGCGCGCACGTGGGGAGCGGCGAGTCCACCGGGACCTGGCTCGCGGCGCCGCCCGGGACGGAGTTGCCGGAGCCACCGCCCGTTCCGCCGCTCGGCTCGCCGTTCTTGCCGGAGCCCGCCGTGCCCGCGTCCGAACCGGAACCCGAACCGGAGCCGGCGGAGCCGGTGCCCGACTCGGCCCGGCCGCCAGGGGCCTGACTGATCGCCGGCCCGGAGCCGGAGGGGCCCGGGGTGATGGGTGCGACGGGATCTCGCCCGCCTTCGCCCTTGCCGTTCGTACTCGACCTCACCCCACCGGAGCTGACGGTCCACACGGCGAGGAGCGCGAGGAGCGCGACAACGGACGCCAGCACAGCCCTCCGTCGCCAGTAGATGGAGGAGGGGAGCGGCCCGACCGGATTGCGCAGAGATCCCACGAGCGGAACCTTACGAGAGTTCGCGCCGCGATCAGTGCCCCACATGCCGGGCGACGGGCTTGTTTTGCCGATGATCATCCTGCGGAACCAGTCCCGACCGATCGGAACCGGCCAAGGGGCTGACACGACCTCGACATCTCATTGAGTACGGTCTGTGATCATGGACAGCTCCGACCTCTACAGAGACATCACCGACTTCGCCCACACCACGCCCCCCTGGGTGCGGACGGCGTCCGAGGCCTGGACGGAGTACGGACTGTTCGCGTTCGGCCTGCTCTTCATAGCCGTCTGGTGGCGTGCCCGCAGACAGGCCGCCTCGCGCGCGATGGCGCTCGCCGTCCTCGCACCGCTCGCCACCGCGGTCGCCTACGTCGCCTCCGAGCTGGTGAAGTCCACCGTCGACGAGGACCGGCCCTGTCGGACGGTCGCCGGGGCGGCCGCGTCGCTGATCCCGTGCCCGGAGTACGGAGACTGGTCCTTCCCCAGCAACCACTCCTCCATCGCAGGCGCGGCCGCCGTCGCGATCGCCCTGGCCGTCGGCCGGCTCGCGCTGTTGACCGTGCCGCTCGCCCTGCTCATGGCCTTCTCCCGGGTGTTCGTCGGCGTGCACTTCCCCCACGACGTGGCGCTGGGCCTGCTGCTCGGCGGATCGCTGGCCGCCCTGTTCGTGCTCGCCCTCACCGGTCCGATCAGTAGGATCACCGCCACCATGCGGGCCAGTGGTGCCCGGCCCGTGCTGTGGTTCACCGGTCCGGGCCCCGCGCGGTAGGGACGAAACGTGCCAGGATGCCGTCTGCCATGACTGCATCCACCACTCCTTCCCCCGACGTCGCCCACGCACTGCACTCCCCCGTGATCGCGTGGTTCGACGAGCATGCCCGCGACCTGCCCTGGCGCCGCCCCGAGGCCGGCCCCTGGGGCGTGATGGTCAGCGAGTTCATGCTCCAGCAGACCCCCGTCAACCGGGTCCTGCCGGTGTACGAACAGTGGCTCGCCCGCTGGCCCCGACCCGCCGACCTGGCCGCCGACGCGCCCGGCGAGGCCGTACGCGCCTGGGGTCGTCTCGGCTACCCCCGCCGGGCACTGCGCCTGCACGGCGCGGCCGTCGCGATAACGGAACGCCACGGGGGCGACGTGCCGCGGGATCACGCGCAGCTGCTCGCCCTGCCCGGGATCGGCGAGTACACGGCCGCCGCGGTGGCCTCGTTCGCGTACGGGCAGCGGCACGCGGTGCTGGACACCAACGTGCGCCGGGTCTTCGCCCGCACCGCCGGCGGGGTCGAGTACCCCCCGAACGCGACCACGGCCGCCGAGCGGCGCCTGGCGCGGGCGCTGCTGCCGCCGGACGAGGAGACCGCGGCCCGCTGGGCGGCGGCCTCGATGGAGCTGGGCGCGCTGGTGTGCACGGCCAAGAGTCCGGACTGCGCGCGCTGCCCGGTCGCCGGGCTGTGCGCGTGGCGCCTCGCGGGGAAGCCGGCGCACGACGGGCCGCCGCGCCGCGGGCAGACGTACGCCGGTACCGACCGCCAGGTGCGGGGCAAGCTGCTCGCCGTCCTGCGGGAGGCGGTCGGCGCCGTTCCGCGGGCGGTGTTGGACACGGTCTGGGACGAGCCGGTGCAGCGGGCCCGCGCGCTGGACGGGCTGGTGTCCGACGGTCTGGTCGAGCCGCTCGCCCAGGGGATGTTCCGACTTCCGCAGGGACCGGCCCGCAACTGATCCATTCCGTGAGGGACCCGGCTCGAAGCTGACTCGAAGATTCCGCTTGGCGCCGGGAAACCGCAGCTCAATGCCGCTGTTACACAATCTACGGGTGTCCGTGCGCCCACCGAAGGCTGACCCGCACAGTGCCGTGACAACGCCTCCGTACCTTCGAACCCGTAAGACAGCGGTGGCGGGTTGGGACGGAACGGAGGCGGTCTGAGATGGCGCACGGCGAGGTACTCGAATTCGAGGAGTACGTACGCACCCGGCAGGACGCGCTGCTGCGCAGTGCCCGGCGCCTGGTCCCGGACCCCACGGACGCCCAGGACCTCCTCCAGACCGCCCTCGTGCGCACCTACGGCCGCTGGGACGGAATCGCCGACAAGTCCCTGGCCGACGCCTACCTCCGCCGCGTCATGATCAACACGCGGACCGAGTGGTGGCGGGCCCGCAAGCTCGACGAGGTCCCCACCGAACAGCTCCCGGACGCGTCCGTCGAGGACGGCTCCGACCAGCGCGCCGACCGTGCCCTGCTCATGGACATCCTCAAGGTCCTGGCGCCCAAGCAGCGAAGCGTCGTGGTGCTGCGACACTGGGAGCAGATGAGCACCGAGGAAACGGCCGCGGCGCTCGGCATGTCGGCGGGAACCGTGAAGAGCACCCTGCACCGCGCACTGGCCCGGCTCCGGCAGGAGCTGGAGAGCCGGGACCTCGACATGCGCGCGCTGGAACGCGGTGACCACACCATCCGGTACGAGGGGCGGGAGCGGTGCGCGGCCTGAACGGCCCAGGCTTGAGCGGCAGAAAGTCGCTGGTGTTGGTGTCGGCGGGGACGGTCGTCCTTGCCGGCACAGCGCTGTTCGCGGTCGGTTGTGCCACCGGTGGCACGGGCCTGCGCGACGGCGGTCCGGCCCGCACCGAATCCGTGGCGAAGACCGGCCCCCCGGTCGGCCCGGCCCCCTCCGGCGGGGACCACTCACCGACGACCTCGGACACCTCTGCGGGCAAGCCGCCCAAGGTGGACCCGGTCGCGCTGTTGAAGGCGGACCCCAAGGTCAGCCCGGAGATCAAGCGGGACCTGAAGCCCTGCACGGGCCGGGAGTACCCGGTCGACGTGAGCTACGGGAAGGTCACCGGGAGCCCGGCCGTGGACATCGTCGTCAACGTGCTCTCCTGCGCCGACGCCCTGGGGCGCGGCTCGTACGTGTACCGGGCGGACGACGGAAAGTACGAGAATGTCTTCTCGGACGAACAACCGCCCGTCTACGCGGAGATCGACCGGGGGGACCTGGTCGTCACGAAGCCGGTCTACGGCAAGAGCGACACGCTCTCGTACCCGTCCGGCGAGGACGTGATCACCTACCGCTGGAGCGGCGAGAGGTTCACCGAGCAGGACCGTGTGCACACGGACTACAGCAACGTGGTCGACGGCGGCGGCCAGCCCGCCCCGGCCATCTCAGAGAAGAACTGAAGCGAGGCTCCGGATGGCCGAGACCCATGTGCTGTTCGTGGAGGACGACGACGTCATCCGCGAGGCCACGACCCTGGCGCTGGAGCGCGACGGGTTCGTGGTGACCGCCATGCCCGACGGACTGTCGGGCCTGGAGTCCTTCCGGGCCGACCGCCCCGACATCGCGCTGCTCGACGTCATGGTGCCCGGGATGGACGGCGTCAGCCTGTGCCGCCGCATCCGTGACGAGTCCACCGTGCCGGTGATCATGCTGTCGGCTCGCGCCGACTCCATCGACGTCGTACTGGGCCTGGAGGCCGGCGCCGACGACTACGTCACCAAGCCCTTCGACGGGTCGGTCCTCGTCGCCCGGATCCGCGCCGTGCTGCGCCGCTTCGGCCACGCGGGCGGCCCGAACGGCGGTGCGTCGGACGACGACACCGCCGACGAGCGCGGGGTGCTGGCCTTCGGCGACCTGGAGGTCGACACCGAGGGCATGGAGGTGCGCAAGGCGGGTGCCCCGGTGGGCCTGACGCCGACCGAGATGCGGCTGCTGTTGGAGTTCTCCTCGGCGCCCGGCACCGTGCTGTCGCGCGACCGGCTGCTGGAGCGGGTCTGGGACTACGACTGGGGCGGCGACACCCGGGTCGTGGACGTCCACGTCCAGCGGCTGCGCACCAAGATCGGACAGGACCGGATCGAGACGGTCCGAGGCTTCGGATACAAGCTGAAGGCATGAGGCGGTTCACACTCCGTACCGGGATCCGCTGGAAGATCACCCTCGCCATCGCCGCCGTCGGCGCGCTGACGGCGCTGGCGCTGAGTCTGGTGGTGCACAGTGCTGCCCGCGTGTCGATGCTGGAGAGCGCCCGCGAATCCCAGCTGGAACGGGTCCAGTTCATCGCCCGCAGCGTGGACGCAGGTCGCAAGCCGATCATGGGCGCCAAGCTCAACGACCCGGACCTGCCGATCGAACTGAGGCAGAAGGTCCAGTCCGGGCGGCGCGGCACGTTCATCCAGGAGAACACCCGGCGCGTTCCCGAGGTGTGGGCGGCCGTACCGCTCGGCAGCGGGCAGGTGCTGTCCCTGCACCTGCCGTTCAAGGAGAGCGCCAACATGGTGCGCGACCTGGACCGCGCCCTGGTCGTCGGCTCCCTCGCCGTGGTGGTGGGCGGTTCGGCGCTCGGCGTGCTCATCGGCGGGCAGATCTCGCGCCGGCTGCGCAAGGCGGCGACCGCCGCGCAGCGGGTGGCGCACGGCGATCCCGAGGTCCGGGTGCGCGACGCGGTGGGCGGTGTCGTACGCGACGAGACGGATGACCTGGCACGGGCCGTGGACGCCATGGCGGACGCGCTCCAGCAGCGGCTGGAGGCCGAACGGCGGGTGACGGCGGACATCGCGCACGAGCTGCGGACCCCGGTGACGGGCCTGCTCACGGCGGCGGAACTACTGCCCCCGGGACGGCCGACCGAGCTGGTGCGCGATCGGGCGCAGGCGCTGCGGGCGCTGGTCGAGGACGTGTTGGAGGTGGCCCGGCTGGACAGCGCCTCGGAGCGGGCCGAGTTGCAGGACGTGGCGCTCGGCGAGTTCGTCAGCCGGCGGGTGGCGTCGCTGATGCCGGACGCGTCGGTACGCGTCGTGGCGGACGAGATCGTGAGCACCGACCCGCGCCGGCTGGAACGGATCCTGGGCAACCTGCTGGCGAACGCCGCGCGGTACGGGCGGTCGCCGATCCAGGTCGACGTCGAGGGCCGGGTCGTACGGGTGCGGGACCACGGACCGGGCTTCCCCGAGGCCCTGTTGCGCGAGGGGCCGAGCCGCTTCCGGACCGGGTCCACGGATCGGGCCGGGGTGGGCCACGGGCTGGGGCTGACGATCGCGGAGGGCCAGGCGCGGGTGCTGGGCGCCCGGCTGACGTTCCGTAACGTGGCCGCGCCGGGCGGCGCGGACCGGGAGGGTTCGGCGGCCGGGGCGGTGGCGGTGCTGTGGCTGCCGGAGCACGCGCCGACGGCGACGGGGAGCTTCCCGATCCTGAAGCCCCAGACCTGAGTCGGGCGCCTCGGCGACCCGGGGCAGGAGGGGCCCTCGGCGGCGCCGACCGGGGATCGCGGCCGTATCGGGACCCTCGGCCGTTCGCTCCGCCGGGCTGATGTTCTAGCATCCGTGGCATGACCGACGGTACGAACCCCCCGACCAACCCGCAGCCCGAGCAGCCCGCCCCGGGGAGCGGTGGCTACGGGTTCCCGCCGGGGGCGCCCGCGTCCGGTGGCTACGGATTCCCGCCCGGGCCCCCCGCGCCGGGCGGCTTCGGCCCCCCGCCGGGAGCGGACCAGGACGGCGGGTACGGCTACCCGCGGCAGCCCGGACCGCAGCAGGCGAATCCGTACCGGCAGGATCCGGGGATGCCCGGCCCCTACGAGGCGCCGCCCGCGCAGTGGCAGCAGGGCGGGTCGACGCAGGGTCCGGTGCCGGCGCCCGAGCCGTTCCGGCAGCGGTCGGACCAGCCGGACTGGGACGCGCTCGCCGATCGTTCGGCGGCGCAGCGGCGCAGGAAGCGGCTGTGGGTGATCGGTGGCACGGTGACCGTGCTGGCGCTGCTCGCCGGTGGTGGAACGTTCCTGTTGCTGGGAGACGGCGACGGGAAGGGCGACGACAAGCCCACGACGGCCACCTCGGACACGCCCGCGCCCTCGCAGAGCGGGGTCAAGAGTCCGATCGATCTCACGCCCACGGTCGCGGGTGACCCGACGACCGTCCGGGACCAGATCGGCAAGGCGAACCTGAAGATGGGCCCCGAGGCCGGAGTCTTCCCGATCGACAAGCGGCACGAGATCCGCACGAAGGGCAACGCGAACTCGTTCGCCGAGTCGCAGCAGCGTGTCGTGGACCCCTCGAAGAGCTTCACGATCTCGGCCCGGCTCTGGAACCGCTCCCCCAAGGGGCAGCAGATCGCGGTGAGCCAGGGCAACGAGAAGTCGTTCTCGTTCGAGCTGGGTCTGGACGAGGTGAACGGCAAGCCGTCCTGGATCTTCCGGGTGCAGACCGGCACCCCGGGCGCGAACGCCAGCACCACGACGGTGACGGGCACGAGCGCGAAGATGGAGAAGACCTTCTCGGAGCTGACGGGCACCTACGACGCGGAGAAGAAGGTGATCGCCCTGTACGTGAACGGCAAGCGGACCGGCGAGGCCCCCGTTCCCGCGGACATCTTCCCCGCCCCGGGCCCGCTGCAACTGGCCCGCTCACGCCACCAGGATCAGTGGGTGTCGCCCTGGCAGGGCGCCATGGACAGCCTGCGGGTCTACGACGCGGCGTTGCCGCAGGAGCGGATCGACGCCCTCAAGCCGGGCAAGCTCGACCCGATGGTCACGCCGACCGGGTCCTGGCTGCTGTTCTGAGCCCTTGCGAGCTGCCCGGTGCGGCGGGGTCGAACGCCGGGCGACCGGCGTCGTCGGCTTCGGCTTCGGCTTCGGCTTCGGCTTCGGCTTCGGCTTCGGCTTCGGCTTCGGCTTCGGCTTCGGCTCGTCAGACGGTGACGCCGACCTGACGCAGGAAGCTCACCGGGTTGATGGCCGAGCCGTAGTTCGGGGTGGTGCGGATCTCGAAGTGCAGGTGCGGACCGCTGGAGTTGCCGGTGTTGCCGGACAGGGCGATCTGCTGGGCGGCCGAGACCTTCTGGCCGATCTTGACCTGGATCCGCGAGAGGTGCGCGTACTGGGAGTACTTGTTGTTCGCGTGCTTGATCACGACGGCGTTGCCGTACGCGGGACCGTCGCCACCGCCGTTGGGGCCGGCCTTGACGACCACGCCGGAGCTCGCGGCACGGACCTTGGTGCCCACGGGAACGGCGAAGTCCTGACCGGAGTGCTTGTGCGACCACATGTTGCCGCCCTTGCCGTAGGTCGCGGACAGCGTGTAGCCGGAGACCGGCTTCTTCCAGGAGCCGGCCGACTTCGCGGCGGCCGCGGGCTTGGCGGCGGCGGGCTTGGCGGCGGCGGCCTGGGCCTTGGCCTGAGCGGCGACGAGGCCGGGGGTGCCGGTCAGAGCGGTCTGCGCCTCGCCGGCGAAAGCGGCGGTCGTTCCGGCGCCGAGGGCCAGAGCGGCACCGAGGCCGGTGGCGGCGAGGGCGATACGGGTACGACGGGTGCTGACGCGCTTCGCGGACATGTGTGGACCTCCGGGGCCGGGAACAAGGGCAATAAGTGACCCGGCACGCTGAGCGGATGCTGAGCGGGTGCCGGGCGAACTTGCTCCACCTTGGTAACCCGAGCCCCCCGGCTTCCTCAAACGTCCTCGTTACTACGTCGGCTCGTAGGTGCGAGGGGGGTCGACAGGACTGTTGACCCCGCGATTACTGGGGCGAGGGAGGGGGCAAATCGGACACTTGATCTACGAAAGGTCCTAGTAGGTCCGATTTGCCCTGTGCGGCTTGTCACCGGTCCCGCAGGCCCCGCCCGCCCTGATCGAGACCCAGGTCACGCCCCGGGCCCGCCCGGAAACCACCCCGAAGCCCGCCCGCCCCCTGCCGCCGCGCGCCCGTCGCGAGCCCGCCATGCACTCGCCGCGGGCCCAGCCGAGCCGCCCGGTGTGGACCCCGGGGCCTGGAAGCCCGGCACGGGCCCCTGCGGCGCCGCCTGGGCCCCGCGTACCCGCAGGACCCGGCCCCAATCCCGCCCGCAGGGCCCCACCGGGCCCCGGGGCCCGGCAACCCCGCCCCGCCCCGCAGGGCACCGGGGCCCGGGCAGCCCCGCCCCGGGAGCGCGAAAAGGGGCGGCCCCGGAACCCTTCGGTTCCGGGGCCGCCCCTTCGTTCAGCGGGCCGTCAGGGCTCAGGCGCCCTTGGAGAGGTCCGGGCCGGAGCCCGTGGCCTCGATCGGGGGAAGGTCCGAGATCGGAGTCTTCTCCTCGCCGCGGAAGGTGAACTTGGCGGCCTCGCCCTCACCCTCCACACCCACGACCACGATGTGACCGGGACGCAGCTCGCCGAAGAGGATCTTCTCCGACAGCATGTCCTCGATCTCGCGCTGGATCGTCCGGCGCAGCGGGCGCGCACCCATGATCGGGTCGTAGCCGCGCTTGGCCAGGAGCTGCTTCGCGTCACCGCTGAGCTCGATGCCCATGTCGCGGTCCTTGAGGCGCTCGTCCACCTTGGCGATCATCAGGTCGACGATCTGGATGATGTCTTCCTGCGTGAGCTGGTGGAACACGACCGTGTCGTCGACACGGTTGAGGAACTCGGGCCGGAAGTGCTGCTTCAGCTCTTCGTTGACCTTCGCCTTCATCCGGTCGTATCCGGTCTTGGTGTCGCCCTGGGCCGCGAAGCCCAGGTTGAAGCCCTTGGAGATGTCCCGCGTACCCAGGTTGGTCGTCATGATGATGACCGTGTTCTTGAAGTCCACGACCCGGCCCTGGGAGTCGGTCAGGCGACCGTCCTCCAGGATCTGGAGAAGGGAATTGAAGATATCCGGGTGGGCCTTCTCGACCTCGTCGAAGAGGACGACGGAGAACGGCTTCCGGCGGACCTTCTCGGTCAGCTGGCCGCCCTCTTCGTAGCCCACGTAGCCGGGGGGCGAACCGAAGAGACGGGAAACCGTGTGCTTCTCGCTGAACTCCGACATGTCGAGGGAGATCAGCGCGTCCTCGTCGCCGAAGAGGAATTCGGCGAGCGTCTTGGACAGCTCGGTCTTACCGACACCGGACGGGCCGGCGAAGATGAACGAGCCACCGGGACGCTTCGGGTCCTTCAGACCCGCACGGGTCCGTCGGATCGCCTGCGAGAGGGCCTTGATGGCGTCCTTCTGACCGATGACGCGACGGTGGAGCTCGTCCTCCATGCGCAGGAGTCGCGAGGACTCCTCCTCGGTCAGCTTGAACACCGGAATGCCGGTCGCGGTCGCGAGGACTTCGGCGATGAGCTCGCCGTCGACCTCGGCGACGACGTCCATGTCGCCGGCCTTCCATTCCTTCTCGCGCTTGGCCTTCGCCGCCAGCAGCTGCTTCTCCGAATCACGGAGGGAAGCCGCCTTCTCGAAGTCCTGGGAGTCGATGGCCGACTCCTTGTCGCGACGCACGTTCGCGATCTTCTCGTCGAACTCGCGGAGGTCCGGCGGCGCGGTCATCCGGCGGATGCGCATCCGGGAGCCGGCCTCGTCGATCAGGTCGATCGCCTTGTCCGGGAGGAAGCGGTCCGAGATGTACCGGTCGGCCAGGGTGGCCGCCTGCACGAGGGCCTCGTCCGTGATGGAGACGCGGTGGTGGGCCTCGTAGCGGTCGCGCAGCCCCTTGAGGATCTCGATCGTGTGGGGGAGGGAAGGCTCCGCCACCTGGATCGGCTGGAAGCGGCGCTCCAGCGCCGCGTCCTTCTCGAGGTGCTTGCGGTACTCGTCCAGCGTCGTGGCACCGATGGTCTGGAGCTCACCACGGGCCAGCATGGGCTTCAGGATGCTGGCGGCGTCGATCGCGCCCTCGGCGGCACCCGCACCCACGAGGGTGTGGAGCTCGTCGATGAACAGGATGATGTCGCCGCGGGTGCGGATCTCCTTGAGCACCTTCTTGAGGCGCTCCTCGAAGTCACCGCGGTAGCGGGAACCGGCGACCAGTGCACCCAGGTCGAGGGTGTAGAGGTGCTTGTCCTTGAGCGTCTCGGGCACCTCGCCCTTGACGATCGCCTGGGCCAGGCCCTCGACGACGGCGGTCTTGCCGACGCCGGGCTCGCCGATGAGGACCGGGTTGTTCTTGGTCCGGCGGGACAGCACCTGCATGACCCGCTCGATCTCCTTCTCGCGCCCGATGACCGGGTCGAGCTTGGATTCGCGAGCGGCCTGCGTCAGGTTGCGGCCGAACTGGTCGAGGACGAGCGAGGTCGAGGGGGTGCCCTCGGCCGGGCCGCCTGCCGTGGCCGACTCCTTGCCGCCTCCGGAGTAGCCGGAGAGCAGCTGGATGACCTGCTGCCTGACCCTGTTGAGATCGGCGCCCAGCTTCACGAGGACCTGGGCGGCGACGCCCTCGCCCTCGCGGATCAGGCCGAGCAGGATGTGCTCGGTGCCGATGTAGTTGTGGCCGAGCTGGAGGGCCTCTCGGAGCGAAAGCTCCAGGACCTTCTTCGCCCGCGGGGTGAAGGGGATGTGGCCGGACGGGGCCTGCTGCCCCTGGCCGATGATCTCCTCAACCTGCTGGCGAACAGCCTCGAGCGAAATCCCGAGGCTCTCCAGGGCCTTAGCGGCGACACCCTCACCCTCGTGGATCAAGCCCAGGAGGATGTGCTCGGTGCCGATGTAGTTGTGGTTGAGCATCCGGGCTTCTTCCTGAGCCAGGACGACAACCCGCCGCGCGCGGTCGGTGAACCTCTCGAACATCGTTTATCGCTCCTCAGAGCGGTCGGGCAGTTCGGGGTCGGTCCCCGCCCTGTCCTTCCGCATGCTAGTCCCGCGGGGCGGGACAGCTCATTCCAACTGCCGACATCCGTCCGCGGCTCACCCTCACGTCCGCGGGAAAACCCGGCCGTAAGTGCCGACAACTGCTCCAACCCGATGGTGCGAGACGATGTTCCCGCAGGCCAGGCAGATACCCGTCACACGTGTACGCCGATGGCGAACGTAAGCCGGTCGGAGACCCTTCAAATCAGCGTGTCGCCCCGATCCACTAGGAATGTCTTACCCGTGGGGACTGACACTCCATGCGGCCGGAGGCGGTTCCCTCCGCTACGGGCGAACACGGTTCCGTCTCCGAATGTGGGACTCCGACCCACGGACGTTTACGTTCCGCATTGTTCCCGCCGCGCTGCGTAACTCAAGTGCGCTTCCGGAGTTGCTCCGGTCATGGCCCTCACCGCCGAGACCGTCCCGCATCCGCGCTCCCCGTCCGAGGAGGACGCGTACGTCTCCTGGTACGGGCGGGTCCTCGGCTGGACCCTCGCGGGCGGGCCTCCCGCCCAGCTGGTCACCGGGACGCGGTTCGACGTACTGGAGCTGCCGGCCGACGCGGGTGGCCGATTGCTGCGCAGGCCGGTCGACACCGGGCCGGTGGCCGTCATGGGACGCAGGATGCGCTTCCTGGTGGCCCCGGGCAGCGCCGAGGAGCTGGACGGGCTTCTCGACTGGCTGGAGTGGGGACCGGTGGCCCTGGATCTGACCGCCCTGGGCGCCGGAGGTCGCATCACCGCCCCCGTGCCGCCGGGGCGGCCGCAGGGAAGTCCTCAGGGGGCCGCCGTGTGGCTGCGGCCCCCCGAACAGGGGTGCGAGGCGTTCCTGCCGTCCCTGCCCGGTACCGGACAGGGCGCCGGGGCCGGCCGAGGGAGCACCGGACCCGATCTCGTACGTCTGGTCGCCGCGGCGGCCACGGAGTGCCACCGGGCACGCCTGCGGCGACGTACGGCCCCCGCGAGGCCCGTCGGCGCCGTGGGTCAGCCCCGGTTCTCGTAGGCCTCGCGAATGTCGGCGGGGACACGGCCGCGGTCGTTGACCGTCAGACCCTGCGCCTTCGCCCACGCACGGATTTCCGCGGTGTCCGGGTTCCCCGCCGAAACGGCGGCGCGGCCCTTGGCGCGTCCCGCGGCGGCACGGCCACCGGTACGGCGGCCACTCTTGGTGTAGGGCTCGAGCAGGCCGCGGAGCTTTTCAGCGTTGGCGGCGGTGAGGTCGATCTCGTAGGTCTTGCCATCCACAGCGAACGTCACGGTCTCGTCCGCCTCGCCACCGTCGAGGTCGTCGACAAGAAGGACCTGAACCTTCTGTGCCACCGGATTTCCTTTCATCGAAAATGCAGTACGCGGAAAGGAAACCGCTTTTGCCTGGAAAACACAAACCCCCGCCGAGAGGTTCAGGACGTCAACAGGGCGGGAAACGTACGCGATTCGGACATAGGCCACAGGCGGGCGGAGGCCCGTAAAAGCGGCCGAGATCGATCCGCCATCGATCAGAGGTGCAGAAGCATCCGACTGTTGCCCAAGGTGTTCGGCTTCACTCGTTCGAGACCGAGGAACTCGGCGACGCCCTCGTCATAGGAACGCAGGAGCTCCATGTAGACATCGGTCTCGACCGGAGTCTCGCCGATCTCGACGAAGCCGTGGTTCGCGAAGAAGTCCACTTCGAAGGTGAGGCAGAAAACCCGGCTCACACCGAGCAGGCGGGCCGTCTCCAACAACTTGGCCAGTACCCGATGGCCGACACCGGCGCCCTTCAACTCGCGATCCACCGCGAGAGTGCGCACTTCGGCGAGGTCTTCCCACATGACGTGCAGAGCGCCGCAGCCCACCACCTGAGCGTCGGCGACGCGTTCCGCGACCCAGAACTCCTGGATGTCCTCGTAAAGGACCACGGGGGCTTTGTCGAGCAGGATCCGTTGCTGCACGTACTGGTCGAGCAGGCGTCGCAGCGCGGGAACATCGCGGGTGCGTGCGCGGCGGATCGTCACGGTATTTGCTTCTGCGGCGGAAAACTCTCCCATGCGGGGGACGCTATCGCCCCGTCTCGGTCCCGCGCTCGCCGGAGTCCCCTTCGGGTTCCGGGTCTTCCGCGCCTTCCGCGGGTTCCGGGTCTTCCGCCGCTTCCGGCTCTTCCGCGGGTTCCGGCCCTCGCGGGGCTTCCCGGGGTTCGGGGGCGGTGACCTCGCCGTCGTGACCGACGATGCGTACGGCGTCACGGAGGGCTTCGCGCTGTTCCGCCGACATCATGCCGAAGAAGGCCACGAGAGCGGCCGCGGGGTTGTCGCTGGTGGACCAGGCCTCGTTCATCAGCGCGGCCGAGTAGGCGGGTCGGGTGGAGACCGCCGTATATCGATAGGCGCGGCCTTCGGCTTCCCGGCGGACCCAGCCCTTCTGATGGAGATTGTCCATAACGGTCATGACCGTGGTGTACGCGATGGACCGTTCCTGCTGGAGGTCTTCCAGGACTTCCCGAACGGTGACCGGGCGGTTCCACTGCCACACCCGTGTCATCACTGCGTCTTCGAGTTCTCCCAAGGGGCGAGGCACAACAGCACGATAGTGCGGGTTGTGCGGAATTGCCCGACCATTCGGCCGGCAACGCGCGAGGAACCGGCGCCGGGCAACAAAATGGGGCGCACGGCCCGCAGGCCGTACGCCCGTCCCCGAGGCTTTCGCCCGGGGTTACTTCCCGGGCTGCCGGGTGGCCTCGGCGGAGGCGAGCACGGCGTCCACGGCCGCGTCCTCCTTCGCCTTGTTGGCACCGCCCTGGCTCTTCACGATCGTCACGACGAGAGCGATGAAGAACGCGGCCATCACGATGGGGGGCACGAGCGCGGAGACGTAGTCCATGCCCCCAGCCTAGCTACCCGGCGGCGCGGCCGTCCGCCGGGGGCCGGCCCGGCGCGGCGGGCTTCCGGCGGGGCGGGAAGACCTCCCCGGGGGTCGGGATGGGCCGTTCCCGCTCGGGGCGCGGCTGCTCCTCGGGGGCGGGGGTCGGCGCGGGCCCGGGCTCGCCGCCCCGCTCGTCCTCGCGGCCGCCGGCGAGGGCCAGCAGTCGGGTGCGGGGGGCGGGCGCGGTCCGCAGCCGGCGGCGCACGGAGCGCTCCGCGACCGCCTGGGCCCTTTCCAGCACGGCGGCGGCGAGCGGGTGGGCGCGCAGGGCCCGCAGGGCCGCGAGGTCGTCGGGCACCGGCTCGTAGCCGGCGGCCAGGGCGTCCTGCAGCAGCTCCAGGTAGCCGGGGAGGCTGCCGGGCAGCGCGCCCCGGTAGCGGGCGAGGTCGGCGAGGAGGAAGTCTCTGAGTCTCCCCGCCTCGGCGACCGCGTCGTCCACCGACGCCGCGAGGCGAAGGCAGGCGTGGACCTCGGCGGCCCGCAGCGGGGCCGTGGAGGACTGGAGGGCGTGGGCGAGCGTGCGCCTGAGCACGTGCAGCTCATCGGCACTGAACGCCATGCCGCCGCGGGATCCGTAGGGCGTGGGCATGGGCCGAAGATACGCGCTAATCGCACTAAATCCCCTCAATTAGGACAGCTGCGGCGCGGCGGGATCGACACTTGCCAGAGTGGAAAGTACGCGCTATTCTGGAAAGAAGGTGGCGCCCGCCGGGCGTCGCCGACCACGAGGGGGACACCGTGAGCGAGTACACCGAGGCCAAACGGATGGAGGCGGCGGCGCTGTTGAGCAGCGGCTGGTACGCCCGCTACCTGTGGGTCTTCGGGGCGGGCCAGCTGGTACTCGTACCGATGTCCCAGCTGTGGCACGGGACCGCGCAGGCCGTCGCCTTCGCGGCGGTCAACGTGCTGCTCGTGGGCGGGCTGAGCGTGTACGCGGCGCGGCAGCGAGTGGTGCGGCGCGGCTTCGGCGTCAAGCACGGGCTGGTCATCGGGCTCTGGTCCGTGGTGTTCGCGGCGACGGTGGTGCTGGGCGGCGGGGTGTTCCGGGACGACCTGGTGTTCACGCTCGTGGCCGCGGTGGCGTGTGCGCTGCCGCCCGTGGTGGGCGCGGTGACCGAGAGGCGGGGCGCGTGAGCACGCGGAAGCCGGGCGCCCATCCCCGGCACGGGCTCGCGCCGCTGTTGAACGCGCCGGTGCGGCTGTCGGTGATGGCGGCGCTGGCCGCGGTGGACAAGGCGGAGTTCGGCTTCGTGCGCGACCTCGTGGAGGTGTCCGACTCGGTGCTGTCCAAGCAGGTGGCGGCGCTGGAGGAGGCGGGCCTGGTGGCCGTCGCCAAGGGCCGGGTGGCCCGCCGCCCGCGCACGTGGCTCTCGCTGACCGCCCAGGGCCGGACCGTCTACCGGCGCCACCTGGACGCCCTGCGGGCCATCGCGGGGCCGTAGCGGGGCCGGGGCGCCGCCCCTGCGGCCTCAGGACCCGCCGTCCGCCTTGACGCCGTCCAGGAACGCGGCCCACGCCGCGTGCGTCGTGGCCATCACGAGGTGGGCGGGGTCCGAGCGGTCGGCCACCCGGACGAGGGTGCCGGGCGCGGCGGCGACGTACACGCAGTTGACGCCGTCGTCGCAGTGGGACGACTTCTGCCAGGTGGGGCGAGTGGTCGTGGTCATGGTGTCTC
This sequence comes from Streptomyces sp. NPDC102278, assembly GCF_044766345.1. Classification (NCBI taxonomy): domain Bacteria; kingdom Bacillati; phylum Actinomycetota; class Actinomycetes; order Kitasatosporales; family Streptomycetaceae; genus Streptomyces; species Streptomyces sp. NPDC102278. The sequence goes on from NZ_JBIWLV010000014.1 coordinate 33,822, forward strand.
CTCCGACGGAAACGGGGTCACGGTGCCTGTCGTGGGCCGACCGTAACCCCGCCGGGGGCACACTTCGGCCATTTCCGCTGAAGTTCCCGCTCATTCGATCGGAAACGCATAGGCGATCTCGTACCGGGAATCGGGGATGACCAGGTCGGCGGTCTCCACCGGGCGGCCGTCCGAGTCCAGGTAGGTCCGCTCGATCTCGGTGATGAGCGAGCCGACGCTGATGCCCAGCAGGTTGGCCTGCGCCTGGTTGGCGCGCGACGGGCGCGGTATCTCCAGCACCGAGGCGACCGTGATGCCGATGGACCGCATGCGCGCGACCACGCCGGCCCCGCGCAGGTCCCCGTCCTCCGGCAGGACGACCGGGGTGTCGGCGGTGAGGGCCATCGGCTCCCAGGACTGGGAGAGTTCGGCGGGGCTGCCGTCGGCCATGAACTCGTAGCGGGTCATCACGCACGGGTCGCCGGGGGCGATGGCGAGGCGGGCCGCGATGTTGTCGGGGGCCGGGGTGTGGGCGACGGTCCGGGCGTCCCAGGAGGCCGCGAAGCCGTGTTCGAGGGCCTCGGCGCGGAAGGCGTTGCCCGAGTTCGGCACGCGGCGGCGGGTGCGGACCATGCGCATCCGCCGGCGCGGGGTGCGGACGTACGTCCCGGAACCGGCGCGGCCTTCGAGGAGGCCCTCGATGATCAGGCGTTCCAGGGCGCGCTGGGTGACGCTCTGTCCGACGGAGTACTCGGCGGCGAACCGCGACCGGGAGGGAAGCTTGTCGCCGATCTCCCACTCACCCGCCTCGATGCGGGCCCGAAGGGCGTCGACCACCAGCAAGTACGGTGATTCACGGGGCATTTGGACCATCCTGGAGCGTCTCAAACACGTGCGTCCGACGCCGACAAAGCTAAGGCATCAGGTTGAACCCGACGCGTCAGCCTGACGGCCGGTGAAGCACCACGACGACGAGGGACGGCGCGGGACGACGCGGACGACGACGGAACGACGCGGAAGGCCCCCGTCCGGTGGGCGGGGGCCTTCCGTCACGCGTCGTCGCGCCGCGCGCTCACTCGAAGTTGGGCGCGTTGCGCTCGTAGACCAGCCGCAGCCCGATCAGCGTCAGCCAGGGCTCGTGGTCGTCGATCACCGAGGCCTCGCCGAGGACGATCGGCGCCAGGCCGCCGGTGGCGATCACGCGAACGTCGTCCGGGTCGCCGGTGGGGCCGGCGAGCTCCTTGGCCATCCGGTTCACGATCCCGTCGACCTGGCCGGCGAAACCGTAGACCACGCCCGACTGCATCGCCTCGACCGTGGACTTGCCGATGACGTTGCGCGGGCGGGCCAGCTCGATCTTGCGGAGCTGGGCCCCGCGCACGCCGAGGGCCTCCATCGAGATCTCGATGCCCGGGGAGATCACCCCGCCGACGTACTCGCCCTTCGCGGACACCGCGTCGAAGGTGGTGGCCGTGCCGAAGTCGACGACGATCGCCGGGCCGCCGTAGAGCTCGACGGCCGCGACCGCGTTGATGATGCGGTCCGCGCCGACCTCCTTCGGGTTGTCCATGAGGATCGGCACGCCCGTCTTGATGCCGGGCTCGACCAGGACGGCGGGCACGTCGCCGTAGTAGCGGCGGGTGACCTCGCGCAGTTCGTGCAGCACCGAGGGGACCGTCGAACAGATCGCGATGCCGTGGATGCCGTCGCCCAACTCGGTGCCGAGCATCGGGTGCATGCCCATCAGGCCCTGCATCAGGACGGCCATCTCGTCGGCCGTCCTGCGCGGATCGGTGGAGATGCGCCAGTGCTCGACGATCTCGTCACCGTCGAACAGGCCCAGCACCGTGTGGGTGTTGCCCACGTCGATGGTGAGGAGCATCGGTTACACCGCCTCGCGGAGGTCGAGGCCGATGTCCAGGATCGGCGAGGAGTGGGTGAGGCCGCCGACCGCGAGGAAGTCCACACCGGTCTCGGCGTAGGCGCGGGCGGTGTCCAGGGTCAGCCGGCCGGAGGACTCCAGGACGGCGCGGCCGGCGACCAGCGCGACGGCCTCGGCGGTCTGCTCGACGGTGAAGTTGTCCAGCAGGATCAGGTCGGCGCCCGCGTCCAGGACCTCGCCGATCTGCGCCAGGGTGTCGACCTCGACCTCGATCGGGACGTCGGGGAAGGCCTCGCGGACGGCCGTGAACGCCTGGGCGACGCCGCCGGCCGCGACCACGTGGTTGTCCTTGACCAGCGCCGCGTCCGACAGGGACATGCGGTGGTTGACGCCGCCGCCGCAGCGGACCGCGTACTTCTCCAGCGCGCGCAGGCCGGGGGTGGTCTTGCGGGTGTCGCGGACCTTCGCGGACGTGCCGTCCAGGACGTCGGCCCAGCGGCGGGTGGCGGTCGCGATGCCCGACAGCCGGCACAGGATGTTCAGGGCGCTGCGCTCGGCCGTCAGCAGGTCGCGGGTACGGGCGCGGACGGACAGCAGCACCTGGCCGGCCTTGACGGCGTCCCCGTCCTCGGCGTGCCGCTCGACCTCGAACGCCTCGGTGCAGACCACCGAGAACACGGCCTCGGCGATCCGCAGGCCGGCCACGACGCCGTCCTCGCGGGCGATGAAGTCCGCGACGGCCTCGGCCTCCTCGGGGACGGTGGCGACGGTGGTGACGTCGACCCCGCCGTCGAGGTCCTCGGACAGCGCCATGTGCGCGATGTCCTCGACCTCGATCGGGTCCAGGCCGGCGTCCGCGAGCAGTTCGGCGAGCGCCGGGTCCAGGCCGGACTCCTCGCCGTCACCGCAGGCGCAGTCGTCGCCGCAGCCGCCCTCGGCCTGCCCCAGGAGGGGCAGTTCGTCGTGCGCGGTGCGGTCGGTGTCTTCGTGCTCGTGCGTGCTCACGCTTGCTGCTCCTGGCTGAGGGGGTGGGAAACGGGCGGGAACTCCGCCGAGTCGGTGGGGGTGACGACCAGTGCGCGCTTCTCGGTCGCGGACAGGCGCACGACCAGGTGGCGGCGCCAGTGGGCGTCGTCGCGGTCGGGGTGGTCCTCGCGCCAGTGGCAGCCGCGGGTCTCCTCGCGGCGCCGGCCGGCGGCGACCAGGACCCGGGCCACGCACAGGAGGTTCGTGGCCTCCCAGGTGTCCACGCCCGGTTCGGCGGTCTTGCCGTGCGCTTCGAGGTTGTTCAGGGCCTCGGCGTACAGGTCCTCGAGGGCGGCGGCTGCCGTGGCCAGGGACTGCGCGGAGCGCAGCACGCCCGCGCCGTCCGTCATGATGCGCTGGATCTCGTACCGCGCCCCGGCGGGTTGGAGCGGGCCGGTGGCCGGCACGGGGATGCCGGGGCCGTTGCCCGCCGGGGGCCGGCGGGTGATGTCGTCCGCGATCCGCTCGGCGAAGACGAGGCCCTCCAGCAGGGAGTTGGACGCGAGCCGGTTCGCGCCGTGCACGCCGGTGCAGGCGACCTCGCCGCAGGCGTACAGGCCGGGCACCGTGGTGCGGCCGTGCAGGTCGGTCCGTACGCCGCCCGACGCGTAGTGCGCGGCGGGCGCGACCGGGATGGGCTCGGTGACCGGGTCGATGCCGTGGGAGCGGCAGGCGGCGAGGATCGTCGGGAAGCGCTGCTCCCACATCCGGGCGCCGAAGTGCCGGGCGTCGAGGTACATGTGCCGGGTGCCCTGCTCCTGCATGCGGCGCATGATGCCCTTGGCGACGATGTCGCGGGGGGCGAGTTCGGCCAGTTCGTGCTGCCCGACCATGAAGCGCACCCCGTCCGCGTCGACGAGGTGGGCGCCCTCGCCGCGGACGGCCTCGGAGACCAGCGGCTGCTGCCCCTCGGCGTCGGCGCCGAGGAACAGCACCGTCGGGTGGAACTGGACGAATTCGAGGTCGGAGACCTCGGCGCCGGCGCGCAGGGCGAGGGCCACCCCGTCGCCGGTGGAGACGGACGGGTTGGTGGTGGCCGAGAAGACCTGGCCCATGCCGCCCGTCGCGAGGATCACGGCGGGGGCGTGGACGGCGCCCACGCCGTCGTGCTGGCCCTCCCCCATGACGTGCAGGGTGACGCCGGCGGTGCGGCCCTCGGCGTCCTGGAGCAGGTCCAGGACGAGCGCGTTCTCGACGGTCTCGATGCCCGCGTCCTGGACGGCCTCCACGAGGGCCCGGGAGATCTCGGCGCCGGTGGCGTCGCCGCCGGCGTGCGCGATCCGGCGGCGGTGGTGGCCGCCCTCCCGGGTCAGCTCTATCTCCCCGGTCTCGGCCGAGGTGTCGAAGACGGCGCCGGTCGAGATGAGGCGTCGTACGGCGCCCGGTCCCTCGGTGACCAGCAGCCGGACGGCGGCCTCGTCGCACAGGCCGGCCCCCGCCACCAGGGTGTCGTCCAGGTGCTGCTCGGGGGTGTCGCCGTCGCCGAGGGCGGCGGCGATGCCGCCCTGGGCCCAGCGGGTGGATCCGTCGTCGAGCCGGGCCTTGGTGACGACGACCGTACGGCGGCCGGCGGCGGCGCAGCGCAGCGCCACCGTCAGGCCCGCCACGCCCGAGCCGACGACGACGACGTCCGCGTCGAGGGACCAGCCGGGGGCGGGGGCGTGCAGCCGTATGCCGGTGCCGGCGGCACTTCTGCCAGTGCTCACGAGTGTGCTCCGAACTCCAATGGGATGTTGTCGATCAGCCGGGTCGCGCCCACCTTGGCGGCGACGGCCAGCACGGCCCGTCCCGTGAACCCGGGGCCGATGTCGGTGAAGTCCCGGGGGTCGACCAGTGCGAGGTAGTCCAGGGTCAGCGGCGGATCGTGCCGGCCCGCGTCCTCCAGGACGTGCCGGGCGGCGGACCGTACGGCGTCGGGCAGGCCGGAGCCGGCCGCGGAGACGGCGTGCGCGTCGGCGGAGGCGCGGATCTCGCCGAGCCGGGCCAGGGCGGTGGCGCGTCCGTCGCTCGCCGGGGCGGCCTCGGCGCGGGCGCGCAGCGCGGCCTGGGCGGCGAGGCGGTCGCGGCCCGCGAACAGGGCGCGGGACAGGGCGAGGGCCGTGCGGCGTTCCGCCGGGGAGAGGTAGCGGTTGCGGGAGGACAGCGCGAGGCCGTCGTCCTCGCGGGCGGTGGGTACGCCGACCACCTCGACGGGGAAGTTCAGGTCGGTCACCATCCGGCGGATCAGCGCCAGTTGCTGCGCGTCCTTCTGGCCGAAGAGGGCCAGGTCGGGGCGGGTGAGGTGGAGCAGTTTCGCGACGACGGTCAGCATGCCGTCGAAGTGGCCGGGGCGGGTGGCGCCTTCGAGGCGTCCGCCCATGGGGCCGGCGGTGATCCGGACCTGGGGGTCGCCGCCCGGGTAGACCTCGTCCACGGCCGGGGCGAACACCGCGTCGGCGCCCGCGTCCGCGGCGATGCGCAGGTCGGCGTCGAGGGTGCGGGGGTAGCGGTCGAGGTCCTCGTTCGCCCCGAACTGGAGCGGGTTGACGAAGACGGTGACGACGACCTGGCCGTCGGTTCCGGCGAGCTCGCGGGCCGTGCGGATCAGCGAGGCGTGGCCGTCGTGCAGGGCGCCCATGGTCATGACGACGGCGCGGCGGCCGGGGCGGGCGAGGGCGTGCAGTTCCCCGGCGGTGTTCAGGAGCAGGGGGCCGGTCATCGGCGTTCGCCCTCCGGGCCGGCGCCGTCGCCGCCGTCGGCGAGCACGCCCAGCAGGTCCTCGGCGAATTCGGGCTTGAGCAGGCCGTGCGCGAGGGCCCGGTCGGCGGTGGTGCGGGCCATCGCCAGGTAACCGGCGACGGTGGCGGGCGCGTGCCTGCGCAGTTCGGCGACGTGGGCGGCGACCGTGCCGGCGTCGCCGCGGGCGACGGGGCCGGTGAGCGCCGCGTCGCCGGAGCGCAGGGCGTTGTCCAGGGCGGCGCCGAGGAGCGGGCCGAGCATCCGGTCGGGGTGTTCGACGCCGGCCGTGCGCAGCAGTTCCATCGACTGGGCGACCAGGGTGACCAGGTGGTTCGCGCCGAGGGCGAGGGCCGCGTGGTAGAGCGGGCGGCTCTCCTCCGCGATCCACTCGGGTTCGCCGCCCATCTCGATGACGAGGGCCTCGGCGGCGAGCCGCAGCTCGTCGGGGGCGGTGACGCCGAAGGAGCAGCCGGCCAGGCGCTGCACGTCGACCTCGGTACCGGTGAAGGTCATCACGGGGTGCAGGGCCAGCGGCAGGGCGCCCGCGCGGCGGGCGGGGTCCAGGACGGCGGTCCCGTACCGCCCGGAGGTGTGGACGAGGAGCCGGCCGGGGCGGATCGCGCCGGTCTCGACGAGGCCCTCGACCAGGGAGGGGAGCGCGTCGTCGGGGACGGTGAGCAGGACCAGCTCGGCCCGCTCCAGCACCTCGGCGGGCGGTACGACGGGCACGTCGGGCAGCAGCCGGGCGGCTCGCCGGCGGGACGCCTCGGACACGCCGGAGACGGCGACGGGGCGGTGTCCGGCCTGCTGCAGGGCGCGGGCCAGCGCGGGGCCGACCCGGCCGGCGCCGACGACGCCGACGGTGAGCCGTGCGGGGCGGTCCGACGGATCCCTGGGCTCCGTCTGAAGGGGTGCGTTCACGCGGGGAATGCCTTCCGTTCCAGTCCGCGGGGGGTACCGGACGATACGCCGCCATGCTAGCCCCTGGGCGTGTCGGCCGGTCGGCGATGATCGGGGCATGACTGCTGATGAAGACCGTACGAAGCGGCTGGTGGCGGCTTGGCGCGGGGCGGGGCGGACGCTCTCGCGGAGCCTGCTGGAACCGACGGTGGGCGAGTTGCTCGCGGCCCTGCCGGAGGCGGCGTCCGCCGACCCGGACGAGCCCGCCGACGTGTACGGGGACGGGGTGGTGGCCAGGCTGGAGCAGCGGGTCGCCGATCTGCTGGGGACGGCGGACGCGGCGTTCTTCCCGTCCGGGACGATGGCGCAGCAGATCGCGCTGCGGTGCTGGGCGGGCCGCACCGGGAACCCGGTGGTGGCGCTGCACCCGATGGGCCATCCGGAGATGTGGGAGGGCGGGGCGCTGTCGGTGGTCTCCGGTTTGCGGACGGTGTACCCGACCCGGGATCCGAGGCAGCCGACGCCGCAGGAGGTCGCGGAGGTGGCCGAGCCCTTCGGCACGTTGATGCTGGAGCTGCCGCTGCGGGACGCCGGGTTCCTCCTGCCGACGTGGGAGGAGCTGACGGCGCTGGTGGAGGCGGCCCGGGCGCGGGACGCGGTGGTGCACTTCGACGGGGCGCGGCTGTGGGAGTCCACGACGCACTTCGGGCGGCCGCTGTCGGAGATCGCGGGGCTCGCGGACTCCGTGTACGTGTCCTTCTACAAGTCGCTCGGCGGGCTGAGCGGGGCCGCGCTGGCGGGGTCCGCGGAGCTGATCGCGGAGGCCCGGGTGTGGCGGCACCGGTACGGCGGCCAGATCTTCCGGCAGTTCCCGCAGGCGCTGTCGGCATTGGCGGGGCTGGAGCGGGAGCTGCCGCGGCTGCCGTCGTACGTGGAGCGGGCGCGGATGGTCGCCGGGGCGCTGCGGGAGGGCTTCGCGGCGGCCGGGGTGCCGTGGTTCCGGGTCCACCCGGAGGAGCCGCACACCCACCAGTTCCAGGTGTGGCTGCCGTACGACGCGGACCGGCTGACGGATGCGGGCCTGCGGCAGGCGCAGGAGACGGGGACGGTGCTGTTCCGCCGTTGGTCGGCGGAGGGGCCGCCGGGGTTGTCGATGACGGAGCTGGAGGTCACCGAACCGGGTCTGGAGTGGGAGGGGGCGGATGTCCGGGCGGCGGTGGCGGACTTCGTGGCCCGCTTGTAGCGGCGGTGCGGCCGGCGGAGCGGGGGCCGGAGGCCCGGCAGGCGTCGAGGGGGTACCGCGCGATCGCGCTGACGGCCCCGCCCTCACCCCCTCGGCCGCACCCGTCCGCTCGACGGACGGTCCTCGCCGGTGGAGCCGGATTCCGGCTGGTGGGCGGCTTGCCGGGCGGGATACCCGGTTCCGGACCGGCGCCCCCCGGCGAACGTCCGCGGAACCCGCACCGGACAGAATGGGGCGATGAGCGTCACCATCGACATCGCCGGGCTCCCCGTGGAGCGGATCGCGTTCGCGCCGTCCCCGCTCGCCGAGCTCTGCATGGCCCTGCACGCGCTCTCCCAACCCGCCCACCACCCCGGGCTCCAGTCGTGGGCGAACGCCACGCGGGCCGGGCTCGACCCCTCCCTCGCCGATCGGCTGCTGGAAGCCGACTTCATGTGGCGGAGTTCGTTCTCCGACGTCTTCATGCCCTTCGCCGGGGTGCCCGGCGGCTCGGGCCTGCCCGCCGGGACGCTGGCCGGGGAACTCGACGTACTCGACCGACTCGACGACGAGCGGTTCGTGATCGCCGCCCTGGAGCACTGTTGGTTGGCCCTCTACAACGAGGGCGGTGTGGCCTCCCCGCTCCACGACGCGGCCTCGCGCGCCAAGGCGTTGGAGGCGGCCGCCGCGCGCGGACCCCGCCAGTTGCATTTCTCGCTTCGCCTGTTGGACGACACCGCCGCCGTGCGGGTGTGGATGCGCCGGCTGCTGGAGGACTGTCACGAGGCCTTCTTCGGCGAGGTCTGGCGGCGGATCGGCCCGCAGCAGGCCGCGGACGCCCGGCACAAGGCGGAGGTGCTGCGGCGCAAGGGATTGCCGGCCGCGCTGCGGGAGGTCTCCTCGGCGTTGAGCCTGGACCGGGCCGGTACCACGATCACCGCCGACAAGATGGTCGACGGCTCGGCGACCGCCACCGATCCCCGGGTGGGACGGGGGCTGGTCTTCATACCGACCCACTTCGGTTGGCCGCACCTGCTGGTCCTGCACGCCCCGGGCTGGCGTCCGGTGGTCCACTACCCGCTCGGGGCACCGGAGTTGGCCTCCGCGCCCGGTTCGGTGGAGCTGCTCCGGCGGCGCATGGAGGCCCTGGCGCACCCGATGCGGATGATGCTGTGCCGGAGCCTGGCCCGGGGACCGCACACCACCAGCGAACTGGCCACGGTCTACGGCATATCCGCCCCCGAGGTGTCCCGCCACCTGTCGGTGCTAAAGAAGGCCGACCTGTTGCACACGCACCGTCAGGGGCGTTACGCGCAACACCAGTTGGACGTGACCGCGGTGGCGCGCCTCGGATCCGACTTCATGGAAGGCATCCTCCGGTAGGTCGAAACCGGCGGACAGTGGCCGATTAACACCCGCGCAGCTTCACCGATATACGGAATTCATAAACCGGAATCAGTGAAAACTCTGGCCAGAGTGGCTCCTTGCTGTTTAACGTGCGATCACCACTCCCCCTCGCGCACCGTGCGACACCACACGTATGCCTGCACTTGTCGTGAAAGGACCTTCATGCCCTCACGCCGTATAGCCGCCGCCACCGCCGCCCTGGCCGCCGTGGCTCTCGTCTCCCCGCTGCTCCTCGCCGGTCCCGCCGGCGCCACCGGCCCCCAGAGCGACGCCGCCAAGGGCGACGCGTTGGCCAAGAAGCTGGTCAAGGAGGCGACCGGCAAGGGCGCCAACAACCACCTGAAGGTCTTCCAGTCGATCGCCGACTACAACAAGGGCACCCGGGTGGCCGGTTCCAAGGGCCACGTGCAATCCGCCCAGTACGTCGAAGCCGTGCTGCGCGCGGCGGGATACAAGGTCACGAAGAACGAGTTCGACTTCGTGTATGTGGAAACCATCGCGGAAAAGCTCACGGTGAACGGCGACGCCGAACGCGACGTCCCGATCAACCTGATGACGTACACCGCGAGCGGCCCCGAGGAGGGCATCACGGCGCAACTCGCCGTCGCCCCCGTCGACGCCGACGGCACGAACGGCTGCGAGCCCGCCGACTTCGCCTCCGGCACCTTCACCGGCAAGATCGCCCTGGTGAAGCGCGGCGGCTGCACCTTCGCGGTGAAGCAGGAGAACGCGGCGGCGGCCGGCGCGGTCGGCGCGGTCATCTACAACAACACCGAGGGCGCGCTGAACGGCACCCTGGGCGCCGCGGACGCGGGCAAGGTCCCCACGGGCGGCGTCACCCAGGCGGAGGGCGAGAAGCTGGCCGCCGAGGCGGCCGCCGGCCCGGTCTCGATCACCCTGGACATCCGCGAGTTGCGCGAGAACCGCAAGACGTACAACCTCCTCGCCGAGACGCGGGGCGGCGACGAGAACAACACCGTCTTCCTGGGCGCGCACCTGGACTCGGTCTCCGAGGGGCCCGGCATCAACGACAACGGCTCCGGTTCGGCCGGCATCCTCCAGGTCGCGCAGCGCCTCGCGAGCAGCCAGACGAAGATCAAGAACAAGGTCAAGTTCGCCTGGTGGTCGGCGGAGGAGTTCGGCCTGCTCGGCTCCGAGGCGTACGTGGCCGGGCTGACCGACGCGCAGAAGAAGCAGATCAAGCTCTACCTGAACTTCGACATGATCGCCTCGCCGAACGCCGCCTACTTCGTCTACGACGGCGACGACTCGGACAAGGTCGGCTCGGGCCCCGGCCCCGAGGGCTCCGCGCAGTTGGAGAAGGGCATCACCGACTTCCTCGACGCGCAGCGCATCCCGCACGAGGGCTCGGACTTCACGGGCCGCTCGGACTACGGCCCGTTCATCGAGGCCGGCATCCCGTCCGGCGGTACGGACACCGGCGCCGAGGGCATCAAGACCGCCGAGCAGGCCGCGAAGTTCGGCGGCCAGGCCGGTGTCGCCTACGACGTGAACTACCACGGCAAGGGCGACGACATCGACAACATCGACCAGAAGGCGCTCGACATCAACGTCGACGTCATCGCGAACGCGGTCGGCCACTACGCCTACGACCTGGCCCCGCTGTCGCAGCCGGTCGTCGCGAAGCCGAGCACCGGTTCGGGCAACGGCGGGGGCCTGCGCCCCGGGCACGACCACCACACGGAGCGGTAACACCCGACGGGGTGAGCGGGGGCCGGGATCCCGTCAGGGGGTCCCGGCCCCTTCGCCGTGTCCGTCGCCGTGCCCGGATCCGTCGCCCCGCCCGGCCCCTTCGCCGTGGCCCGCCGGCCAGGGGGCGATGCCGACCGGCTGGACCAGCCAGCCGAAGTCGCCCAGGCCCCCGCGCGCCGTGAGTTCCGCCGCCTCGCCCGCCGCCGACAGGGCGCGGACGTACGCCACCGGGTCCGTCGAGGCCAGGGCCAGGGGCGGCCGGTCCCCCGAGACCCCGAGGAGCGTCAGGGCCCGGCGCTGCGTGAGCAGGGTCGCGTCCGGTCCCGCGCAGGAGTCCAGCGCCACGTGGGCGGTGACGTCGCAGCCGCCGTCCGGGACCGGGGCGACCTCCCGGCCCGCGCGGAAGCCGGTGAGCGTGCCGAACGGGGGCCGGGCCTCCCGGGTGTGGGCGTAGTCCACCGCCACCGCCAGGCCCCGTTCCAGGGTCGCGGTGGCCGCCGCCCAGGCCTCGTCGCGGGACCGGCCGATCTCGGCCCGGCCCGGGCCGGGCCACCACCGCTCCAGCCAGGCCCGGTCCGCCTCCTCCAAGGGTTCGCCGCGGCTCTCCGTGCCGTCGGGCGCGACCGTGACGTAGCGCCCGCCCTCGGCGATCTCCAGCGGCACGTTGTCCAGCCACTCGTTGGCGAACAACAGCCCCGTCGTCCGTTCGGGCGGTACCGGGACCCAGCGGATCCGGGGGTCCAGCCCCTCGGGCCGGGCCGCGCGCTCGACCGCGTACGGGCGCACCCGCGCGGCCGTCCGCGCGGGCAGGGCGGCCAGCACCCCGGTGAGCAGCTCGCCGCGCCCGGCCCCCACGTCGACCAGGTCCAGCCCCCGAGGGCGCCCGAGCGCCTCGTCCACCGTGAGGAGGAGCCGGGCGACGGCCCCCGCGTACAGCCGCGAGGCGTGCACGGACGTGCGGAAGTGCCCGGCGGGGCCCGCGCCGCCGGGGCGTACGTAGAAGCCGTCGGGTCCGTAGAGCGCGGCCTCCATGGCCGACCGCCAACGAAGCGGAACCGTGCGCTCGCCCTGAGTGCTCATCGACCCAAGGCTAAGCTCACCCTCCACCTTCGGGAGTACTTCATCCCTCAACGGATCGCTCCTCTGGTTGACTCCAGCACCTATCCGCTTTGCCTACTCTGGGTTACGTGCAGCGTCTCTACGACTTCCTCCGCAGACACCCGACGGGCGTCGACAGCTTCTGGGCTGCCCTGATCTTCGGGGTCTCCCTGCTGGAAGTCACCAACAGCGGTCTGAGCGGCACCGCCACCCGCCTGATCGCCATTCCCTCGGTGATCGCGATGAGCGCGGTGGTGGCCCTGCGCCGCAAGTGGACCGTGCCGATGTTCTGGCTGGCCGTCGGCACCGGCGTCTACCAACTGCTGACCCGCACCGATCCACACCTCGGCGACTTCGGGATGCTGATCATCCTCTACACGGTCGCGGCGTCCGCGGACGTCTCGCGCCGGCTGTCCCGAGCGGCGTTCGGCATCGGGCTGACCGCCTCCCCCCTGTACTTCCTGCGCTTCCACGTGGACCGGGGCGCGACCACCGACAACGTCATCGGCACCCTCTTCGCCGTCGTGCCCTTCGCCCTCGCCTGGGTCCTCGGCGACTCCGTGCGCACCCGCCGGGCCTACTACGCCCAGCTCGTCGAACGCAACCAGCGCCTGGAGAAGGAACGCGAGGCCCAGGCCAAGGCGGCCGTCACCACCGAACGCGCCCGGATCGCCCGCGAGCTGCACGACGTCGTCGCGCACAACGTGTCGGTGATGGTGGTGCAGGCCGACGGCGCCGCGTACGTCATGGACGTGGCACCGGAACAGGCCAAGGAGGCCCTCCAGACCATCTCCGGCACCGGCCGGCAGGCCCTGGCCGAGATGCGCCGGCTGCTGGGCGTGCTGCGAACCGGCGAACCGCAGGAGTCCGAGGACTACGTGCCGCAGCCCGACGTGGAACAGATCGAGGTCCTGGTCGAGCAGGTACGGGCCGCGGGCCTCACGGTGGACTTCGAGGTCGAGGGCTCCCCCCGCCGGCTGCCGAGCGGGGTCGAACTGACCGCGTACCGGATCGTCCAGGAGGCGCTGACCAACACGCGCAAGCACGGGGGCCCCGAGGCGAGCGCGAGCGTGCGGCTGGTCTACTTCGACGACGGGCTGGGCCTGCTCGTGGAGGACGACGGCCGGGGCGCGGCCCACGAACTGTACGAGGACGGCGGCGCCGACGGCGCCGGACACGGGCTGATCGGCATGCGGGAACGCATCGGTATGGTCGGAGGCACCCTGGACGCGGGCCCGCGCCCCGGCGGCGGCTTCCGGATCAGCGCACTGCTCCCGCTCAAGAAGAGATGACGAGGACGAGGTAACCGATGTCCATCCGAGTGATGCTGGTCGACGATCAGGTGCTGCTGCGCACCGGCTTCCGAATGGTGCTTGCCGCCCAGCCGGACATGGACGTGGTCGCCGAGGCCGGGGACGGCCTGGAGGCGCTGGAGGTGCTGCGGGCCACGAAGGTGGACGTGGTGCTGATGGACGTCCGCATGCCGCGGCTCGACGGGGTCGAGGCGACCCGGCGCATCTGCGAGCCCGAGGAACACCCCAAGGTCATCATCCTGACCACCTTCGACCTGGACGAGTACGCGTTCTCCGGGCTGAAGGCCGGCGCGAGCGGCTTCATGCTGAAGGACGTCCCGCCGGCGGAACTGCTGGCCGCGATCCGTTCCGTGCACAGCGGGGACGCCGTCGTCGCCCCGTCGACGACCCGGCGCCTGCTGGACCGTTTCGCGCCGATGCTGCCGACCACGACGGCGGAGCCGCGGAACAAGGACGTGGAGCGGCTGACGGAGCGCGAGCGGGAGGTCATGCTGCTGGTGGCGCAGGGCCTGTCGAACGGCGAGATCGCGGCGCGGCTGGTCCTCTCGGAGGCCACGGTCAAGACGCACGTGGGCCGCATCCTGACCAAGCTCGGCCTGCGCGACCGGGTACAGGTCGTGGTCCTGGCGTACGAGACGGGCCTGGTCCGCGCCGGCGGTCTCTAGGGCTGTCGCCGGGAGGGCCGCGGCACCGGATCGTCCAGTGCGGTGATCGGGAAGGCCGCGGCACCGGATCGTCCGGGGAGGGGCCCGGTCAGGTCATCCAGCGGTCCGGGCGGGCCGCGGCGCGGGAGGTGCGGGAGCGGGCCGCCTGGGCGGGCAGCAGCGCGGCGGCCTCCGCCGACGGCCGCAGCCGCGCGGTGACGGTGGCGTTCGCGCCGGTGTCCACGTGCAGGTCGGCCACGCCGCGGGCGCGTTCCCACGGCCCCTGGGCGAGACGCACGCTCTGCACCTTGGCGTGCGGGACGATCTCCGTGCGGCGGCACAGGCGCCCCCTGCGCGCGGCGAACACGTCCTCGGACACGGCCAGGCCGTACCCCTTCCACCACACCGGTACCACCCAGCGCGAGCCGGCTTCCGGGGAGGGGCTGAAGGACAGGGCCGCCAGGTCCACGCCGGGCAGGACGCGCGCGATGACCTCGTACGCGGCCGCCCGCGAGGCGACCGGGACCAGGACGTCGTTCTTCGAGCCGGCCACCGCCAGCTCCACCCGGACCCAGTCGCGCCGGCGCCACAGCAGCGGCTCGACGATCCGTACGGTCTGCACGCGCCCGGGCGGCACCGTCTCGTGGGCCCGGTCGAGGAGTCCGTGGTCGATCCGGAGCCCGTCGGGGGACTCGGCGACCGTCCAGTCGTACTCGGTGAGGAAGCGGCCCGCCGTGCCGGCCCAGACCCCGCCGAGGAACGGCAGCAGGGTGGCGACGGTGGCCCAGACGCTTCCGCTGAGCCACCACACCACGACCGGCACGACCAGCCCGGCGACCAGGGCGGCCCACACGGCGAGGGTCAGCACCAGCGAGACCACCAGGTCCCTCGGCCGGACCCGCAGCAGTTCGCGTTCCGGGGCTTCGCCGAGCGTGACGGCTTCGGCGGGGGCGAAGCCGGCCGCCCGGGCCAGGAGTTCGGCGCGCAGCGCGACGGCGTCCTTCTCCGCGAGGTAGGCCAGTTCGTCCTTGTCCTCGGTGCCGATGACGTCCAGCCGCAGCTTCGCGACCCCGGCGACGCGGGCCGGCAGCGGTCGGGTGACGTCCACGGCCTGGAGCCGGTCGAGTCGGATGTGCGCGGTGCGCCGGAAGAGCAGGCCGCTGCGGATGCGCAGTTCGGTGTCGGTGACCGCGTAGTGGGTGAACCACCAGCTCAGGAAGCCGTACGCGCCGAAGACGAGGACCAGCCCGGTCAGCACCAGGAGCCGCAGCAGCCCGGACAGGTCCGCGATCCACTCCCCCGCCCGCTCGCCCTGCTGGGCGATGACGCCGAGGGTGGCCGCGATCGGCACCCAGGCCCGCAGCAGGGGGGTCAGGAAGTGCAGCCGGCGTTCCGGCGCCCCGGTGTCGCTCACAGGCCCGCCGACTTCGCCTCGCCCAGGGCGGACAGCCGGTCGCGCAGCCGGTCGGCCTCGGCCGGGACCAGCCCGGGGATCTTGGCGTCGGTGGCCGCGGCCGCCGTGTGCAGTTGTACGGAGGCCAGCCCGAAGCGGCGTTCCAGCGGGCCCGAGGTCACCTCGACCAGTTGCATCCGCCCGTACGGCACCACGGTCTGCTCCCGCCACAGGACACCCCTGCTGATCAGCAGGTCGTCGGCGCGCTCGGCGTACCGCCAGGACCGCCAGTTGCGGCCGAGCAGCACCCAGCCCCAGACCAGCACCCCGAGCCACAGCGCCCCGAGGGCGGCCCACGCCGGTCCGGCGGTGAGGCCCAGTACGACCGCCGTGAGCGCCGTGAGTACCGTCATCCAGATCACCAGCAGCAGCCGCCGGAGCGTAAGGAGCCCGCCCGGCAGCCCCACCCACTCGGGTCCGCTCGTCCCACCCGTTGTCCCGGTTCCCATGCATACACCCTAGGGCTGAGACAATGCCGCCATGACGGAGACCACGGTCGGTATCGGCGGCGCGGCGGAGAGCACCGACATGGTGCTCAACATCGGGCCGCAGCACCCTTCCACGCACGGCGTGCTGCGCCTGCGCCTCGTCCTGGACGGGGAGCGCATCGTCAGCGCGGAACCGGTGGTGGGCTACATGCACCGGGGCGCCGAGAAGCTCTTCGAGGCCCGTGACTACCGGCAGATCGTGATGCTCGCGAACCGCCACGACTGGCTGTCCGCGTTCTCCAACGAGCTGGGCGTGGTCATGGCCGTCGAGCGGATGCTGGGGATGGAGGTCCCCGAGCGGGCCGTGTGGATGCGCACGCTGCTGGCCGAGCTGAACCGGGTGCTGAACCACCTGATGTTCCTCGGTTCGTACCCGCTGGAGCTGGGCGGGATCACGCCGATCTTCCACGCGTTCCGCGAGCGCGAGGAACTCCAGGCCGTCATGGAGGAGATCTCCGGCGGCCGCATGCACTACATGTTCAACCGGGTCGGCGGCCTCAAGGAGGACCTTCCCGCCGGCTGGTTGGGCCGGGCCCGCGACGCCGTCGCGGACGTCCGCACCCGCATGGACGTCTACGACAAGCTGGTCCACGGCAACGAGATCTTCCGCGGCCGCACGCGCGGGGTGGGCGTGCTCCCGGCGGAGGCCGTGCACGCCTACGGGGTCTCGGGCCCGATCGCGCGTGCCTCCGGCGTCGATTTCGACCTGCGGCGCGACGAGCCCTACCTGGCGTACGGCGAACTCCAGGACGTGCTGAAGGTGGTCACCCGGACCGAGGGCGACTGCCTGGCCCGCTTCGAGGTGCTGCTCGACCAGACGCACAACGCCCTCGACCTGGCCGTCGCCTGCCTGGACCGGATGGCGGAGTTGGCCCCGGGCCCGATCAACCAGCGGCTGCCGAAGGTTCTGAAGGCGCCCGAGGGCAGCACGTACGCCTGGACGGAGAACCCGCTGGGCGTCAACGGCTACTACCTGGTGTCCAAGGGCGAGAAGACCCCGTACCGGCTGAAGCTGCGCTCGGCGTCCTTCAACAACATCCAGGCGCTGGCCGTGCTGCTGCCCGGGCAGTTGGTCGCGGACATGGTCTCGATCCTGGGGTCGCTGTTCTTCGTCGTCGGCGACATCGACAAGTAGTCCTGAACGCGACGGGTGTTCGACCGGCCTTGTCTAGGGTGACCACATGATCTCCGACATGTGCCTGGACTACCTGCGCCGGCTCGGCGTCGACCGGCCGGCGGCGCCTTCCGTCGAGGGGCTGTTCGCTCTCCAGCGGGCCCATCTGGAGCGCGTGCCGTACGAGAACATCGACATCCAGCTGGGCCGGCCGCCCGGGATCGACCCCGAGCTGTCCGTGCGCCGGCTCGCGGCGGGCCTGGGCGGTTACTGCTTCCACCTCAACGGCGCCTTCTCCGCGCTCCTCGAAGCGCTGGGCTACGACGTGACCCGCCATCTCGGCGGCGTGTACAAGGAGTCCGACGCCCGGGGCGTCAACGGCGACCACCTCGCGCTGGTCGTCCGGGTGGGCGGGGCCGCGTTCTTCGTGGACGTCGGACTGGGCGACGGGCCGCACGAGCCGTTGCCGCTGCGCGAGGGCACCCACCGGCGGGGGGACTTCCGGTACACGCTGGAGCCCCTCGTCCCGCTCGACGGGGAAGGACCGGGCTGGACGTACCGGAACCCGGACGGCCCCTTCCCCGTGATGAACTTCCGCTCGACCACCGCCACGATGGCCGGGTTCGAGGCCGAGCACCTGCGGCTGTCCACCTCGCGGGACTCCGGTTTCGTACGGACCTTCGCGATGCTGCGGCGCGACGCGCACGGCATCGACGCCCTGCGCGGGCGCGTCCTGAGCCGGATCGACCCGCTCAAGGGGACGACGGACCGGGAACTGCACACGCCCGAGGAGTTCTTCGGCGTGCTGCACGGGGTCTTCGGCCGGTCGCTCGACGAGTTGACCGCGGCGGACCGGGCGGCCCTGTGGGAGCGGGTGGACCGCGCGCACGAGACGTGGCGCCAGTCGCGGGAGGAGTCGCGGGAGGAGTCGCGGGACGCGTTGCGGGACGAGCCCCGGCAGCGGGCCGCCGAGGAGTCGCGGGTGGGTTGACGCCGGGCCCGTGTTGTCGGTGCGAGGGTGCAGACTTGGGGCATGTCCCACTCCCCCCGTAGGGCCTGCCCCACCTGCGGCCGCGACTGCGCCGTCACCGCCGGCCGTATCGCCCGCCACGACCCGCCCGCCGGCCGGGGACGCGGCGACCTGGTGTCCTGCCCCGGCTCCCGCGCCCGCGTCATGCTGGGCGCGTCGGCGCCGACCCTGGACGGCTTCGCCCTGGGCCCGCACCCGGGGCAGCTCCCGCTGTTCTGACAGGGACCGGTCGGGGGGTATCCCCCTCGACTGCCGGGGGAATGCGGGATGTCGGGGAGCGCGGGCCGCTCATGGCGTTCGGGACATGACGACGACCTCGCACCAGAACAAGCAGTGGCCTCGGCGCGCGGCCGCGGCCGTGGTCCTCGCGGCCGTCACCGGCGCGGCGGCCGCGCCGGCGGCCTTCGCCGCACCCGCCACCGCCCCCGTGCGCGCGCCGGCCGCCCGGGGCGGCCTGATCTCCGTCACCCCCGTCGACGCCCTCGACCGCGCCGGCGTCACCGCCGAGCCGGCCGCTCTCGGGGTCGACACCACGGGCGTCCGGTACGGCGTCCGCGCGTACCGCCTCACCTACGCCACCGTCGACCCGAAGGGCCGCCCCACCGCGGCCACCGGGCTGCTGGTCCTGCCGCGCGGCGGCCCGGCCCGGCCCGACCTGGTGTCCGACACCCACGGCACCGTCGCCCACCGCGACGGCGCGCCGAGCGGGGGCAAGGGCCACAACCGGCTCACCCCCTACCTGCACGCCTCGGCCGGTCGCGCCGTCGCCGCGCCGGACTACCTCGGCCTCGGCGGCGGCGCCGGCCCGCACCCCTACATGGACACCCGCTCCGCCGTCACCGCCACCGTCGACATGCTCAACGCCTCCCGCACCGCCGCCGACCGGCTGGGCCGCCCCCTGACCCGGGACGTGTACGCCACCGGCTTCTCCCAGGGCGGCCAGGTGGCCATGGCCGTCGGCCGCGAACTCTCCCGCGGCCGGGACGGGCTGCGGCTGCGCGCGCTGGCCCCGATGGCCGGCCCGTACGACCTGTCCGGTTCCGAGATGCCCGGGATCGCGGACGGCCGGGTCGCCCCGCGCACCGCCGTCTTCTACCTCTCGTACTTCCTGACCGCCCGGAATCGGCTCCACCCGCTCTACAAGGACACCGCCGAGGTGTTCCGCGCGCCGTACGCGGGGACGGTGGAGGGCCTGTTCGACGGGACGCACCCGGAGGAGGAGATCGTCGCCGCGCTGCCCGCGACCCCCGAGGAACTGCTCACCCCGGCCTGGGTCGAGAACGTCCGGTCCCCGCGCGGCGCCCTGCGCACCGCCCTGCGGGCCAACGACGGCGCCTGCGACTGGAAGCCGGACGTGCCGGTACGGCTCTACGCGGGCGGCGCCGACACGGACGTGCCGATCGCCAACTCCCGCGCCTGCGCCGCCGACCTGGCCCGCCACGGGGTCCGGGCGAAGGTCGTCGACCAGGGCCCGGACGCGGCCCACGTCACGACGGCCCTCAGGTCGGCCCCCCAGGTGGTGCGCTGGTTCGACGCGCTGCGCTGAGTCCGGGAACGCGGGTGCTAGGAGATCGCGGTGCGGAGCCGGACCACGTCGATCGGCTCGGTCTCGTCGTGCGCCGTCAGGTCGATGACCTGGCCCACCGCGCGCTGCTCGGGGGTCACCGGCTTGAACTCCGTGTCGTCGGCCGCGCGTACGGCCTCGGCCTTGTGCACGGCGAGGACCTCGGCGCCGACCACGTCGGCGAGGTCCTCGTTCTGCACGGCCTCGATCGCGGCGCGGGCCTGGGCGGCGTTCTTGGTGCCGAAGAAGTCGAAGCCGCCCTCGACGCGCGAGGCGGACCGCCTCGGGGCCGCGTACGGGGCCACGGTCGCCGCCTGCCGCCGCGCCGGGACGGCGGACGGCCCGTCGCCGGTCGTCGTACGGCCGTGCGCCTCGGGGCCGCGCGGCGCCGCGGCCGGGGCGACGGCGGGCGAGGTGCCGGGGGTGCGGGCACCGGGGTTCGGGGGGCCGGGGTTCGGGGGGCCGGGGATCGGGTCCGCGCCGGACGCCAGGGCCTTGGGTCGCGCCGAGGCCCGCTCCTGACCCTTGCGCACCAGTGCCGCCATGGCCGCGTTGGCCCGGGCGTAGCCGATCGCCGTGGGCGCCCCGGCGGGGGTGCGCTCCTGCGACGCGGCCGGGAGTTCCTTCGGCGCGCCCGCGGGGGCCGCGGCGGCCTCGATGGCCAGCAGTCGGCGTCCTTCGAGGGCGGTGGCCCGCTCCGTCTCGGCGGTGGCGTACCGGCGCAGCAGCGCGGCGTGCTCGCCGCGCAGGCCCGCGAGTTCGACCCGCTTGGCGCGCAGCTTCGTGTCGAGCCTGGCGCGCAGCGTGCGGGCTTCTTCGAGGTCGGATTCGAGCTCGGCTATCCGCTCTTCCGTCTTCCACTCGTCCTTGACCCGTTCTCGGGTCAGTTCGGCCACCCGGCGCCCGGCCGAGCGGTCCCAGGAGCGCATGACGACGGCGCCGGCCACGCCCGAGGCGGCCGTGAGGGCCACGAGGAGGCGCCAGGCGGCGCCGCCTTCGGGGCCCGCGAGCAGCCAGGCCGCGCCGGCGCCGGCCACGCAGACACCGGCGACGAGGGTCGGCGTGAGCAGTCGGTGCAGAGGTTCTGGATTGCGGTGGCGTCCACGGGGCATGGCCTGAAATTTACAGGGAGTAGGTGGGGTGTGGGGAAGCCGCCCGGCAATCTCTTGCCGGGCAGTTACCCGTCATTTCCGCATCAATCGCGTAACTGATCTTGCTGTGGGGCTACTTCTTCAGCAGACCCTTGGATTCCAGGTACGCCTTGGCCACATCGGCGGGCTTCGCGCGCTCCGCGTCCACCTTGCGGTTGAGGTCGACGAGGTCCGCCGTCGTCAGCGCCTTGGTGAGCTTGTCGAGCGCGGCGGCGACCTCCGGGGCACCCGCGTCCTTGGCGTTGACCACCGGCAGGACGTTGTCCGCGTTCTGGAGCTTCTTGTCGTCCTCCAGCAGGACCAGGCCGAAGGTGTCGAGCGTGGCGTCGGTCGTCGTGGTCAGCACCAGCTGGTCCACACCGTCCTTGACGGCCTGCTTGGACTGGGGGGTGCCGACGCCCTTGGGGTCGATGCCGGCCACGGAGATGCCGTACGTCTTCTCCAACCCGGGCGCGCAGAACGGACGGACGGCGCATTCGTCGCCCGCTGCGATCTTCACCTTCAGGCCGGACTTGCCGAGGTCCGAAAGGGTCTTGAGCTTGTTCTTCTCGGCGAACTCCTTGGTCACCGCGAAGGCGTTCTGGTCGACCGCCTCGCCCGCCGGGAGCGCCTTGATGCCGAGTGGCGTCGCGAGCTTCTCCAGCGCCGCCACCGTGGCCGCCGCGTCGCTGGAGGCGACCGGCTTGTCCTTCGGCGCGTCCTTGCCGTTGACCTTGGCGTTGAGGAACTCGGCGAGGGTGGCCGCGTACTCCGGGACGACGTCGATCTCGCCCTTCTCCAGCGAGGGCTCGTACAGCTCACGGTTGTTGACCGTGGTGATCGAGGTGGAGTAGCCGGCGTCCTTCAGGACCTGGGCGTACAGCTCCGCCAGCACGTTGGACTCGGTGAAGCCGGCCGCGCCGACCACCAGCTTGCCCTTGGCGCCGCCGCCCGAGGAGGAGGCCGGGGTGGACGAGCCGCCGTCCTTGGCCTTCTCCAGACTGTCGCCACCGCACGCGGCGAGCGAGACGGTCAGGGCCACCGCGCCCAGTGCCGCGCCGAGAACGCGCGTGGACTTGCTCATGGTTGCTCCTCCAGGGAGTGAGTACAGCGGGAAGAAAGAGGGACGGGAACGGCGGCAGGGCTCAGCGGGCCACCGAGGGGCGCCGCAGCAGGAGCCGGTCGACGGCCACCAGCACGCCCTCCACCAGCAGGGCCAACAGCGCCACCAGGAGGGCGCCGGCGACCACCTGGGCCGTGTCGAACGTGTTGAAGCCGGCGGTGATGATCCGCCCCAGACCGCCCTGGCCGACCATGGCCGCGATGGTGGCGGTGGCGATGACCTGGACCGCGCCCGAGCGCAGCCCCGTCATCACGAGTCCGCGCGCGAGCGGCAGTTCCACGCGCAGGAACAGCTGTGTCCCGGACATGCCCATCCCCCTCGCCGCCTCGACCACCGAGCGGTCCACCTCGCGCATACCCACGTACGCGTTGGTCAGCAGCGGCGGAATGGCGAACAGGACGAGCGCGACGATGGTGGGCAGGTACCCCGCCCCGCGCAGCGGCGAGACCATGAACAGGGCCAGCACCGCGAAGACGGGGATCGCCCGGCCGACGTTGGACACGTTGACCGCGAGGGCCCCGCCCTTTCCGAGGTGGCCGAGCCAGAGCCCGACCGGCAGCGCCACCGCGCAGGCGACGGCCAGGGCGATCCCGCTGACGTAGACGTGCTCGCCGAGCCGGTGCCAAACACCGTTATCGCCGGCCCAGTTGGCACCGTCGGCCAGCCAGTCCCAGGCCTCGCCCAGTACGCCCATGGCTCAGGCCTCCTTGGCGACGGGTGTCGGGGCCGACGTGGAGGAACGTTTCCTCGTGGTGGGCTTCGAGGCCCGGGTCCACGGGGTGAGCAGCCGCTGGACGCCGAGCAGCAGCAGGTCCGCCACCAGCGCGAGCAGCACGCACAACACCGATGCGGTGAGCACCTGGGCCTTGAAGGAGCTGTTCACGGCCGGCGCGATCAGGTTGCCCAGCCCGCCCTTGCCGACGATCGACCCCACGGTCGTCAGCGCGACCGTCGACACGGTGGCGATGCGGACGCCCGCGAGCAGCGCGGGCAGCGCCAGCGGCAGTTCGACCTGCCACAGCAGCCGGCCCGGGCCGTACCCCATGCCGCGCGCGGCCTCCCGCACCTCGTCGGGGACCGCTTCCAGACCAGCCAGCACGTTGCGGACCAGGATGGTCAGCGAATACAGCACCAGACCGGTCACCACCAGCGTGGCCGAGAGCCCGAAGACCGGCAGCAACAGGGAGAACATGGCGAGCGAGGGAACCGTGTAGAGCAAAGTGGTCAGACCGAGCACGGGAGCCGCCCAGCCGCGGCCGCGACGGGCCAGCAGGGCGAGCGGAACGGACACGACGAGCCCGACGACCACCGACAGACCGGTGATCCAGATGTGCTCGACGGTGGCGTCGGTGAGCTCCTGGGAGCGGGAGGTGACGTACTCCCAGCAGATCCAGTCGTTCGCCACCAGGCAGCTCTGCCCGGCCATGCCGCTCACCCCCGCCTCGCTCCGTCAGCCTGTCGTCGAACACGCGTCCGACCCGAAGGCCTGGTCAGACCGACCTTAACCCCCGCCACCGACAATGGCCGGATTCCTTCGCAGTCGGGCAACATGCCCTTCACACATGGCACCCGCGCGTGAGGAAGGATGGTCCGGTGATCCGATTCGAGCAAGTGACCAAGCGCTACCCCGACGGGACGACGGCCGTCCGGGACCTCTCCTTCGAGGTCGCGGAGGGCGAACTGGTCACCCTGGTCGGCCCGTCCGGTTGCGGCAAGACGACCACGATGAAGATGGTCAACCGGCTGATCGAGCCGACGTCGGGCCGGATCCTGGTCGACGGCGAGGACATCGCCGCCGCCGACCCCGTCGAGCTGCGCCGCCGCATCGGCTACGTCATCCAGCAGGTCGGCCTGTTCCCCCACAAGACGGTGCTGGAGAACACGGCGACTGTGCCGCACCTGCTCGGCACCCCGAAGTCCAAGGCCCGCGCCCGCGCGGCGGAACTGCTGGAACTCGTCGGTCTCGACCCGGCCGTGTACGGCGGCCGCTACCCGGAGCAGCTCTCCGGCGGGCAGCGCCAGCGGGTGGGCGTGGCCCGCGCCCTGGCCGCCGACCCGCCGGTGCTCCTGATGGACGAACCGTTCGGCGCCGTGGACCCGGTGGTCCGCGAGCGGCTCCAGAACGAGTTCCTGGCCCTGCAGAGGACCGTCCGCAAGACGATCCTGCTGGTCACCCACGACCTGGAGGAGGCCATCCGACTCGGGGACCGGATCGCCGTCTACGGCACGGGCACCATCGAGCAGTTCGCGAAGCCGGCCACCGTGCTGGCCGCGCCCGCCACCGACTACGTCGCCTCCTTCGTCGGCTCGGACCGGGGCCTCAAGCGCCTCGCGGTCACCCCGGTCGAGACCGCGGACCTCGCGGAAGGGGGTCCGGCACACGAAAAGGCCCCCGCCGCCACGGTGGCGTTGGGGGCGAGCCTGCGCGAGGCCCTCGCGGCCCTGCTCCAGGAGGACGAGGGCCGGATCGGGGTCACCGACCCGGACTCCGGCGCGCTGATCGGCGTACTCACCCCGGAGGGCGTGCACCGGGCACTGCGCCGGGTCCGACTCCAGGAGGCCTGACGGCCTGACCGGAACGCGCCCGGCCCGACCGTGAGACGGTCGGGCCGGGCGGTCGGTCGGGCCGGGCGGTCGGTCGGTCGGCGCAGATCGAGCGGCCTGATCGGGCCGGGCGCGATCAGGCCTGGATGCGGCCGCTCATCCACGTCAGCATCGGCGGGATCTCCCGCCGCCAGGTGTTGAAGTTGTGGCCGCCGCTGTCGAGGATGATCGAGGAGACCCGGTCCGGCCCCTTGACCAGCTTGATGAACTTCTTGGTGTCACCGAGGTTCGGCTCGCCCTTCTCACTGCTGGTGACCAGGAAGGACGTACCGGCCGGCTGCTTGTTCCGCATGCTGTGCAGCACGTCCGCGCGCTTCTTCAGCTTGTCGTCGCCGTGGAACAGGTCACCGGTCGTCGGGTCGTCGGGGGCCTCGTAGTACGCGGAGAGGCCGGCGGCGGCGCCGAAGGTCTGCGGGTAGTGCGCGGCGATCTTCAGGGCGCAGTAGCCGCCCGTGGAGTTCCCGATGAAGCCCATGTTCTGCGGCTTCTTGCCGACCCGGAAGGTGCTCTGGATGGCCTGCGGCAGGTCCTGGCCGAAGAAGGTCTCGGTCTGCGGGCCACCGGGTATGTCGACGCACTCGGTGTCACGCGGCGGCGCGATCGTCGGGCGCAGCATGACCAGGATCATCGGCTTCATCTTGCCCGCCTTGGACAGGCTGAAGGCCTTCATGGGGTAGTCGAGGCCCTTGATCAGGTTCTCGGCGGTGCCCGGGTAGCCCGTCAGCACGATCGACGCGGGGAAGTTCTGGTCCTTGTACCGCGGCTGGAAGTACTCCGGCGGCAGCCACACGTACCCGGGGCTCGTTATCTTCGACTTCTGCCCCGTTATGGCGACCTTCAGGATCTGACCACCGACCTGAGGCTTCCCGCCGCCCGGGACGTCCAGCTTCTGTTTGTCGACGACCTTGATGTCCTTGCTGCTCATCGAGTGGTCGACGACCTTGCCGATCGACGTCTCCTGACCGAAGAGGTCGGCCCAGGACCCGTAGAAGAGGAACGACTTGTTGGCTCCGAGCCCCACCGCCGCGAACAGCGCCAACTGCGTCGCGAGCAGGAGACCGACCCGGCCCACGTACGCGCGCCAGGTGCGGCCCGAGAGCCGAGGCCAGAACCAGAGCGTGAGAGCGAAGAGCACCACGCCGGCGATGATGGCCAGGACCAGAACCGTATTACTGGTGAGACCCATGAGCAGTCAGTCGTCTTTCTGATGGCAGGACTGGAAATTTCCGACGGAAGAGTGAACCCGCTCCCCGTCGATGTCGTCCTAATGGACGCACCACACCCCGGAGGCTGTCGCAGCCTTCGGCCACATGATCTCTCGCGGAGCAACGGGAAGCGATGTCTAGCAGGATAGATGGCGATAAGTCGGGACAGGTTCCGAGCGGGGTGCGCCGAATCCTCCGTGGCCCACGGCCGGAATCGGTACCTGGCCTGGTAGGTACGGCCGTCATGATCGTCGGCCTTCTGGACATCGCGGCGGGGGTCTTCCCGCGATTCCGACACAGCAGGTTCCACGCGGTCACCGAGGTGCTCCCGGGCTCCCTCGGCCCGTTCGCCGCCGCCCTGTCCATCAGCGCCGGCGTCCTGCTCCTGCTGCTGGCCCACGGCCTCAAGCGGCACAAGCGACGCGCCTGGCGCGCCTCCGTCGTCCTGCTGCCCGCCGGCGCGGTGGCGCAGTTCACGTACAGGCACTCCGTCATCGGCGTGATCATCGCGGCGGTGCTCCTCGCCCTGCTGCTGCGCCACCAGAACGAGTTCAAGGCCCTGCCCGACCCCCGCAGCCGGTGGAAGGCGCTGGCCAACCTCGTGCTGATGAGCGCCGGCTCCATCGGCCTCGGCCTGGTCATCGTCAACGTCCACCCGGGCAAGGTCGTCGGCGACCCCAGCCTCTACGAGCAGATCAGCCACGTCGTGTACGGCCTGTTCGGCATCGAGGGCCCCGTGGAATACGCGGGACGCGTGTCCTGGACCGTCGGCTACTCCCTCGGCGCCCTCGGCATGCTCACCGCGGTCACCACCATCTACCTGGCCTTCCGCCCCGAGCACCCGGCCGCGCGACTCACCGCCGACGACGAGACCAGGCTGCGCGAGCTCCTCGCCCGGCACGGCGGCCGCGACTCCCTCGGCCACTTCGCGCTCCGCCGCGACAAGGCCGTCGTCTTCTCCCCGAGCGGCAAGGCCGCCGTCACCTACCGCGTCGTCTCCGGCGTGATGCTCGCCTCCGGCGACCCCGTCGGCGACGTCGAGGCCTGGCCCGGCGCCATCGAACGGTTCATGGAGGAGGCCAAGGCCCACTCCTGGACCCCGGCCGTCATGGGCTGCAGCGAGACCGGCGGCGAGGTCTGGACCCGCGAGACCGGTCTGGACGCCCTGGAGCTGGGTGACGAGGCGATTGTCGATGTCAAAGACTTCTCCCTCGCGGGCCGCGCCATGCGCAATGTCCGCCAGATGGTGAAGCGCATCGAGCGCAACGGCTACACCACCAAGGTGCGCCGGGTCAGCGACCTCACCGAACGAGAGCTGGAGCAGGTCCGCGGCGCCGCCGACGCGTGGCGTGGCACCGACACCGAGCGCGGCTTCTCCATGGCGCTCGGCCGGGTCGGCGACCCGGGCGACGGCGACTGCTTCATCGCCACCGCGCACCGCGAGGAGGAGGGCGACACCAGCCCCTTCGGCGACCTGAAGGCCGTCCTGCACTTCGTCCCCTGGGGCAATGACGGCATGTCGCTGGAGCTGATGCGCCGCGACCGCGCCGCCGACCCCGGCATGAACGAGCTGCTGATCGTGGCCTCCCTGGAGGCCGCCCCCGCCCTGAACATCGAGAAGGTCTCGCTGAACTTCGCGATGTTCCGCTCGGCGCTCGCCCGCGGCGAGAAGATCGGCGCCGGCCCGGTCCTGCGGATGTGGCGCGGCCTGCTGGTCTTCCTCTCCCGCTGGTTCCAGATCGAGTCCCTGTACAAGTTCAACGCGAAGTTCCGCCCCCGCTGGGAGCCCCGCTTCGTCGTCTTCCGGCACAGCCGCGACCTGCCCCGCATCGGCTTCGCCGCGATGCAGGCCGAGGGATTCGTCACGCTGGCACTGCCCCGGCTGTTCGCCGGCCGCCGCCGGCCCAAGCCGGTCCGCACCTGCGCCCACCACCAGGTCGCGAAGGTGCCGGCCCAGGCCGAACGCGAGATCCAGGCGGCCTGAGCCCCCGGACCGCACCCGGCCCCGTCCCGTACGGCCCCGCCCCCACCCGGGCGGGGCCGTCCGCGTTCCGCGAGCCCCCGCGACACCGGACCGAAACGTCTCGGCGCCCTGTCATATCCAGGTCAGCTCTACTCTTGGACCCATGAACACGAACCACGGGGTCACCGCCAGGGGCCGGGTGACAGGCCTGCCGGAGTGGGATCGCTGCGGGGTCATGGGCGTCGTCAACGTCACCCCCGACTCGTTCTCCGACGGTGGCCGCTGGTTCGACACCACCGCGGCCGTCAAACGCGGCCTGGACCTGGTCGCGCAGGGCGCCGACCTCGTGGACGTCGGCGGCGAGTCCACCCGCCCCGGCGCCTCCCGCGTCGACGCCGAGGAGGAACTGCGCCGGGTCGTCCCCGTCGTCCGCGGACTGGCGTCCGAGGGGATCGCCGTCTCCGTCGACACCATGCGCGCGGAGGTCGCCGCCCGGGCCGTGGCCGCCGGCGCCGTCCTGGTCAACGACGTCAGCGGCGGGCTCGCCGACCCCGGCATGATCCCGGCCGTCGCCGCCGCCGAGGTGCCGTTCGTCGTCATGCACTGGCGCGGCTTCAGCGCCGGCATGAACAACCTCGCCGTCTACGAGGACGTCGTCGCGGAGGTCACCGCCGAACTGCGCGAGCGCGTCGACGCCGTCGTCGCCGGCGGGATCGCCCCCGAACGGCTCCTCGTCGACCCGGGCCTGGGCTTCGCGAAGAACGCCGACCACGACCTGGCCCTGGTCGCCCACCTGCGCGAGCTGCGGGCCCTGGGCTTCCCGCTCCTCGTCGCCGCCTCGCGCAAGCGCTTCCTCGGCCGCGTCCTGGCCGGCCCGGACGGCGCCGCCCCGCCGCCCGCCCGCGAACGGGACGCCGCCACGGCCGCCGTGTCCGCCATCGCCGCCCACCAGGGCGCCTGGGCGGTCCGGGTACACGAGGTACGGGCGACCGCCGACGCGGTTCGGGTGGCCCGTGCGGTGGAAGGGGCACTGTGATCCGCCGTACCGACAAGGAAGGAGCACGGTGAGCCGTACCGACATCGAAGCCGTCGAAGAGGTCAACACGGCCTTCTACGAGGCCATGGAGCAGGGGGACTTCGACGCACTGTCGGCGCTCTGGCTGGAGGACGAGATCTCCTGTGTCCACCCGGGCTGGCCCGTGCTGTCGGGGCGGGGCGAGGTACTGCGCTCCTACGCCCTGATCATGTCCCACACCGAGTACATCCAGTTCTTCCTCACGGACACCAAGGTCGCCGTCACGGGCGACACCGCACTCGTCACCTGTACGGAGAACATCCTCAGCGGCGGCCCCGCCGAGGACGGCGGCGAACTGGGTCCGCTGGTCGGTCAGCTGGTCGTCGCCACGAATGTGTTCCGACGCACACCCGAGGGCTGGCGGCTCTGGTCCCACCACGGTTCACCGGTCCTTACGGACTCCGAAGATGAGGACGAAGAGGACTCCGACTGACCCCAAGGGCGGGGGGCGACGTACATCGCAGGTAAATTCGAAGGCGGACGACGCCGACCGCACTCGGCGTAGGCCCATGGCCCCGGGGAGTCCCGGGGCGGATGCACCTACGAAAGTTGGAGTGATTCGCGTGGATCGTGTCGCGCTGCGCGGCCTCAAGGCTCGCGGGCACCACGGCGTCTTCCCCCGGGAACGCGAGGAGGGCCAGACCTTCATCGTGGACCTGGTGCTCCACCTCGACACCCGTCCCGCCGCCGCCGGAGACGATCTGGCTAAGACCGTGCACTACGGGGTAGTCGCGGAAGAAGTCGTCGACGTGGTCCAGGGAGAGCCCGTCGACCTGATCGAGACGCTCGCCGAGCGAATCGCCCAGCAGTGCCTGAAGCACGAAGCGGTGGCGCAGGTGGAGGTCATCGTCCACAAGCCGGACGCGCCGATCACCGTCCCCTTCGACGACGTGACCATCACGATCACCCGGAGCCGCGCATGAACAACGGACTGAACGCCCAGAGCGACCCCACCGTCCAGCCGGTGCCCGCCTCCGTCGTCGAAGCGGTCGACGCGGCGGACGTCACCCTGTCCAACCCGAAATGGGCCGTGGTCGCGCTGGGAGCCAACCTGGGCAACCGGCTGGAGACCCTCCAGGGCGCCATCGACGCCCTCGGGGACACCCCGGGCCTGCGGGTCAAGGCCGTCTCCCCCGTCTACGAGACCGAGCCGTGGGGCGTCGAGCCCGGCTCGCAGCCCGCGTACTTCAACGCGGTCATCGCGGTGAAGACCACCCTGCCGCCGTCCTCGCTCCTGGAGCGCGGACACGCCATCGAGGAGGCCTTCGACCGCGTCCGCGAGGAACGCTGGGGGCCCCGCACCATCGACGTCGACATCGTCGCGTACGCCGACGTGATCTCCGAGGACCCGGTCCTCACCCTCCCGCACCCGCGGGCCCACCAGCGCGCCTTCGTGCTGGCCCCCTGGCACGACATCGACCCGGAGGCCCAGCTCCCGGGCCGCGGCGCGGTCGCCGCCCTGCTGGCCGGAATCGGCCTCACCGGGGTCACGCCGCGACCCGACCTGGAACTCCACCTCCCCGACTAGTCGTTAGCCTGTTCACTGCTGACGAATCGGTGCGGAAAGCGGGGAACGGGTACGTGAAGCAACTGAGGCCGGCGGTCCTGGCGGGCATCTTCGTGGTCGCCGGGGTGCTGTCCTGGGCGGGCGCCCGGATGTGGAACTCCTACGGCACGCTGCCGGGCGTCCCCCTGGCCGCCCCGATCGTGCTCGCGGTCATCGCCGTGGTGCTCTTCGCCACGGCCCTGTCGATGCGCGCCCGGCTCAAGGCCCAGCGCGAGCGCCGCCCCGGAGCCAAGGGCGTGGAGCCCCTGATGGCGGCCCGCGCGGTGGTCTTCGGACAGGCCAGCGCCTTGGTCGCGGCCCTCGTGGCGGGCATGTACGGCGGCGTCGGCGTCTTCCTGCTGACGGACGCCCTCGACGTGCCCGCCCGCCGCGACCAGGCCTGGTACGCGGGCGGCTCGGTCCTGGCGGGCGCGGCGGTCATCGCCGCCGCCCTGTTCCTGGAACACGTCCTGAAGCTCCCGGAGGACGACGACACCGCCCCCGAGGCCCCCGCCCCGGCCTGACCCGCCCGCGGACGTCAGGCTCCGCCCCACGCCACGTGCCCGTTCACCAGAAAGTGCGGATGCGGCCCGAGCCGGTAGCCGTACACCGTGTACGGCTTGGTGCTCGCGGGTCGCGCCCCGACCGCGCCGACCTCGGCCCATCCCCCCTCGTCGAGTTCGACGCGGTGCGCCTCGGCCCGGAAGGTTCCTCGGGCCGCCCATCGGTCACTCACCACGAGGTGCGACGCCGACCGCTTCGCATCGGGTGTGAACCGCGCCCCGATGATCTCGGCGAGGTCCGTGAGGAACGCAATGTTCGCGCTGACCAGCATGCGGGCGGGCCACCGTGCGATCCGGCACCCGTCGCTGTCGGCGTAGCCGTCCAGGAACCCGTCGAAACACTCGCGGTCGCGCAGGACGACCCTCGGAAAGCGCTGTCGCATGTGGTGCGCGTCCCCGCCCACGTACTGCCGCAGCAGGTCGGCCAGGTACGACGAGACGACACGCACCCGAAAGCCCGGAGCCTCCCGCCCGAGGCACCCCGAGGGCCGGCTTACCGCCTCCAGTCGGGCGGGAAGCCCGGTGGCGGCCGTGAGGGCCCGGGCGTACTTGGTGGCGAAGCCCTCGTCGTTCACGACCAGGGACACGTAGTTCTTTCCCACCGTCCCGTCCGCGCAGGTCGCGCCGATCAGGTAACCCCACGGGTAGGTCGGCCGGATCACGGGCCGTTCCCTGCAGAGTCGGCGGGCGTGTGTCCAGGCGATCTTGGTGCCCGCGGCGTCCCGCGCTCGCGTCCAGCCATCCGGTGTCAGGAAGAGCTGTTCGGGCATGACGCCGAAGGTCGTGTGGGTCGTGGTCACGTCGAGCACCTCGCGCGTCGTGGCCGCCCACACGTCGACCACCGTGGTCTGTTCCGTGCGGCCGTCGTGGAGGGTCCAGAGACGGTGCCCAGGTCGCACGTCGCACGCGCGTGACCTCCCGCCCACGACGTTGACCGTCTGCCGGCTTGGCAGACCACAGAGCATCGGTGCCCCTCCCGCACTCCCGACGGCTTCAGGAAGGGCACCGTAGCGGTCCCCACCGACAACGCACTGCCCGTGGGGACCTGTGGACCTATCGGGCCATGATGAGGCTCATGGCCTCGGCACGGGTCGTCGAGGAACGCAGCTGACCGCGGACCGCCGACGTGATCGTCTTGGCCCCCGGCTTGCGAATCCCGCGCACCGACATGCACATGTGCTCGGCCTCGATCACGACGATCGCCCCCCGAGCCTCCAGGATCTGCATGAGGGAGTCGGCTATCTGCGTGGTGAGACGTTCCTGCACCTGGGGGCGGCGGGCGAAGACGTCCACGAGACGGGCCAGCTTCGACAGTCCCGTGATCTTGCCGTTGTCCGCCGGGATGTAGCCAACGTGGGCCACTCCATGGAAGGGCAGAAGGTGATGTTCACACAACGAAACGATCTCGATGTCCTTCACCAGGACCAGCTCGTCGTGACCCAGGTCGAACACCGTGGTCAGGACGTCCTCGGGTTTCTGCCGCAGCCCCGCCAGGATCTCCCGGTATGCTCGCGCAACGCGCGCCGGCGTTTCCAGCAGGCCCTCGCGGTCCGGGTCCTCGCCGACCGCGATCAGGAGTTCCCGGACGGCCGCCTCGGCGCGCTTCTCGTCGAACTCGCCGATCGTGCCCTCGCCACCGGTCAGGGTCACTGGGTCGGTCATCTCTTCCTCGTTCCTGTCTGCACACGCGCACACGTGAAAGTGCCGCGCCCCCCAGGCTAGAACCTGGGGGGCGCGGCATCCATTCCGGGACTGATCAGGCCTCGGGACGCTCCTCCGGGGAGGGCTCCGGGTCCTTGTCCACCGACACGGCCGGCGTCGCCGCCGAGGTGCCGTTCGCCGAGTTCGTCAGCTGGAGCTCCTTGGGAGAGAGCACCGGCGGACGGGTGGAAGGGGTACGGCGGGAGGAACCGGTCCACGCGGGGCGGGCCGGACGCTTCACGATGGTGGAGAAGACCTCGGCGATCTGCTCCTTGTTCAGCGTTTCCTTCTCCAGCAGGGCGAGGACGAGGTTGTCGAGGACGTCGCGGTTCTCGACCAGGATCTCCCAGGCCTCGTTGTGCGCGGTCTCGATGAGCTTCTTGACCTCTTCGTCGACCAGCGCCGCGACCTCTTCCGAGTAGTCCCGCGGGTGCGACATCTCGCGCCCGAGGAACGGCTCGGTGTTGTCGCCGCCGAACTTGATCGCACCGAGACGCTCGGTCATGCCGTACTGCGTGACCATCGCGCGGGCCGTGGCGGTGGCCTTCTCGATGTCGTTCGCCGCGCCGGTGGTCGGGTCGTGGAAGACCAGTTCCTCGGCCGCGCGCCCGCCCAGCATGTACGCCAGCTGGTCGAGCATCTCGTTGCGCGTGGTCGAGTACTTGTCCTCGTCGGGCAGGACCATGGTGTAGCCCAGGGCCCGACCGCGGGACAAGATGGTGATCTTGTGGACCGGGTCGGAGTTCGGGGAGGCCGCCGCGACCAGGGCGTGTCCGCCCTCGTGGTACGCGGTGATCTTCTTTTCCCGGTCCGACATGATCCGGGTCCGCTTCTGCGGGCCCGCCACCACACGGTCGATCGCCTCGTCCAGCGCGTGGTTGTCGACCAGCTTCTTGTCCGAGCGGGCCGTGAGCAGCGCGGCCTCGTTCAGGACGTTGGAGAGGTCGGCGCCCGTGAAGCCGGGCGTGCGACGGGCGACCGCGCCCAGGTCGACGTCCGGGGCGACCGGCTTGCCCTTCTGGTGGACCTTGAGGATCTCCAGACGGCCCTGCATGTC
The DNA here is from genome assembly GCF_044766345.1 of Streptomyces sp. NPDC102278. NCBI lineage: Bacteria > Bacillati > Actinomycetota > Actinomycetes > Kitasatosporales > Streptomycetaceae > Streptomyces > Streptomyces sp. NPDC102278. The sequence goes on from NZ_JBIWLV010000014.1 coordinate 67,340, forward strand.
GGGACGGTCGACCGCGATCTGCCGGTCGAAACGGCCCGGGCGCAGCAGCGCCGGGTCGAGGATGTCGGGCCGGTTCGTGGCGGCGATCAGGATGACGCCGCCCTTCACGTCGAAGCCGTCCATCTCGACGAGCAGCTGGTTGAGGGTCTGCTCACGCTCGTCGTGACCGCCGCCGAGGCCCGCACCGCGGTGCCGGCCGACTGCGTCGATCTCGTCGACGAACACGATCGCCGGAGCGTTGGCCTTGGCCTGTTCGAACAGGTCGCGGACACGCGAGGCACCGACACCGACGAACATCTCGACGAAGTCGGAACCGGAGATCGAGTAGAAGGGAACACCGGCCTCGCCCGCGACGGCACGCGCGAGCAGGGTCTTTCCGGTGCCGGGCGGGCCGTAGAGCAGCACGCCCTTGGGGATCTTCGCGCCGACCGCCTGGAACTTCGCCGGCTCCTGGAGGAACTCCTTGATCTCGTGGAGTTCCTCGACGGCCTCGTCCGCGCCCGCGACATCGGCGAACGTCGTCTTCGGGGTGTCCTTGGTGATGAGCTTGGCCTTGGACTTCCCGAAGTTCATCACTCGGGAGCCACCGCCCTGCATCTGATTCATCAGGAACAGGAAGACGACCACGATGAGAACGAAGGGCAGCAGCGAGAGCAGCACGCTGAGGAACGGGCTGGTCTTGTCCGGCGAGACGGTGTAACCGTCCGGGATCTGACCGGCTTCGTACTTGGTCTGGAGGTTCTGGGCGAGTTGGACGCCCTGGTCCCCGATGTAGTTGGCCTGGAACTTGGTGCCGTCGTTGTCGCCGAGCTTCTGGTCCTTCTTCAGCTCGATCTTGATCATCTGGCTGTCACCGGTGGTGAGCTTGGCGCTCTCCACCTGGCCACTGTTGATCGCCTTGATGACCTCGCTGGTCTCCACCGACTTGTAGCCGCCGCCGGAGCCGACGACGTTCATCAACACGACCACGGCGAGGACGGCCAGCACGATCCACATGACCGGCCCACGGAAGTATCGCTTCACGTCCATCCATACGGGGCGCTAGGCACCCCGTCCCTCCTGCCCGTAGGTAAATGCTGCTGTGAGTAAAGACTGTTCTTCGGAATGTACCCCTGTATTGTCACCCGCGGCCTCGTGGGACGGCTGACAGACCCACCTTCCCCTGCTCCAACGGCGGGAATCGCCTCCAGGTTCCCCAGGTTTCCCTGTCGGTTCCCCGGAGTGCTCGGGGGGTGGCGCGGCCCGCGTCGGACCGGGGCCGCTGCGGCCGTCGGGGTCAGCCGCCGTACACGTGCGGGGCGAGCGTGCCGACGAACGGCAGGTTGCGGTACTTCTCCGCGTAGTCCAGGCCGTATCCGACGACGAACTCGTTCGGGATGTCGAAGCCGACCCACTTCACGTCGATCGCGACCTTGGCGGCCTCGGGCTTGCGCAGCAGCGTGACGACCTGCAGGGACGCCGGCTCGCGCGAGCCCAGGTTCGACAGCAGCCAGGACAGCGTCAGGCCCGAGTCGATGATGTCCTCGACGATCAGGACGTGCTTGCCCTTGATGTCGGTGTCGAGGTCCTTGAGGATCCGGACCACGCCCGAGGACTGGGTCCCGGCGCCGTAGGAGGACACCGCCATCCAGTCCATGGTGAGCGGGGTGGACAGGGCGCGTGCCAGGTCCGCCATCACCATCACCGCGCCCTTGAGCACACCGACGATGAGCAGGTCCTTGCCCGCGTACTCCGCGTCGATCTTCGCTGCCAGCTCGTCGAGCTTCGCGTCGATCTCTTCCTTGGTGATGAGCACCGACTCGAGGTCGGAGCCCATGTCCTTCTCGTCCACCCGCATCACTTTCGTTGTCGGCCACGACTCCGGAGGTGGGTGCCCCCGGAGGCTCAGCCGCGTTTCAGCACCGGTCAGCCCTGCCGGATGACAAGTCTGCCACCCTGCCGCTGGGCCTCGACCCGGCCGGGCAGGTTGATGGCGCCCTGGCCGCGCCATCCGGTGATGAGGCGGTCCACTTCCTCGATGTGACGGGCGAAGAGGGAGCCTGCGGGGGAGCCGGCGGCGACCACGGCCCGGCGCAGTACGCGGCGGCGGACGGCGGGGGGCAGCGCGTACAGCTTGGCGCACTCCAGGCGGCCGTCCGCGTCGCGGACGCCGGCGTCCGCGTCGGCGGCCCAGGCGTCGAGGGCGTCGGCGTCGTCGCGGGAGAGCTGGGCGGTGCGGGCGAGCGCTTCCACGACCCCTTTGCCCAGCGCCTTCTCCAGGGCGGGCAGTCCCTCGTGGCGCAGCCGGGAGCGCGTGTAGGCCGGGTCGATGTTGTGCGGGTCGTCCCAGACGGGGAGCGACTGGACCATGCAGGCCTTGCGGGCGGTCTGCCGGTCGATCTGCAGGAAGGGGCGGCGGTAGCGGTTGGTGCGCCCGGGTCCGCCGGACTTCTCCGCCATGCCGGAGAGGGAGCGGGTGCCGGAGCCGCGGGCGAGGCCCAGCAGGACGGTTTCGGCTTGATCGTCCCGGGTGTGGCCGAGCAGTACCGCGGCGGCTCCGAGCCGTTCGGCGGTGGCGTCCAGGGCTCCGTAGCGGGCGTCGCGGGCGGCGGCCTCGGGTCCGCCGTCACGGCCGACGCGCACGGCGACGGACTCCACCGGGTCGAGGCGGAGCGCGGTCATGCGGCTGACGACTTCGGCGGCGCGGAGGTCGGATCCGGCCTGGAGTCCGTGGTCGACGGTGACGCCGCCGGCGCGGATGCCGAGTTTGGGGGCCTCGAAGGCGAGGGCGGAGGCGAGGGCCATGGAGTCGGCGCCGCCGGAGCAGGCGACGAGGACGAGTGGCGGGGTGCCGGGCGCGGTGCGACGGTCGGCGGGGCGGCCGGTCGGGTGCGGCTCGATCGGATCGGTGAGGTCGGTGAGGACGTCGTGGAGTACGCGGCGGACCGCCAGGCGTATCGCCGCGACCGCAGGATGGGGACCCATGTCCGGTGCCCTTCGTGGAGTTCGGATGCCTCGGAGGCGTTGGGGTGGTGCGCAGGGGTGTTCGGTGGTGCCGGTGATCGGCGGGGCCTCCGCGAGGAGCCTCCGGCGAGCACCGGTTGTCACTCAGAGTGCGTCGATGGTGACAGAACCGAGCCGTTCCCCGAGCATCGCACGCCCTTCCACGGCCCACGGTCCCTCGGACGGGTGACGCTGTTTCCCCCAACGGGACAATTTCAAGCCTGCCGGGCGGGTGAGTCGGGTGACAGGGGGTCCCGGCGGCGGTGCCCGCTCGTCGGGCGGCGGCGAACGGCCGGGGCGCCCGGGGTCACTGCGGTCCGCCGTCCTCGCTCCCCTTGCCGTGGACCCGTGCCACCCAGTCCGCGGGTTTGGCGATCTCCGCCTTGGTCGGCAGCGTGTTCGGGGAGGTCCAGACCCGGTTGAAGCCGTCCATGCCGACCTGGCCGACGACCGCCCGGACGAACCGTTCGCCGTCGCGGTACTGGCGGAGCTTGGCGTCCAGGCCCAGCAGTTTGCGCAGGGTGGCGTCGAGCCGGCCGGCGCCGCTGGCGCGGCGTTGCTGGAACTTCTCCCGGATCTCGGCGACCGAGGGCACCACCTCGGGGCCGACCCCGTCCATGACGAAGTCGGCGTGGCCCTCCAGCAGGGACATGACGGCGGTGAGCCGGCCCAGTACCTCGCGCTGTTCGGGGGTCTGTACGAGCTCGACCAGCGAGCGGCCCTCTTCGCCGCGTTCGTCGTCGGAGCGGGCGCCCGCGAAGGACTGGGCGGCCTCGCGCAGTCGTTCCAGGACGGTCATCGGGTCCATCTCGGTGGCTCCGAGAAACGTCTGGATTTCGCCCTCCAGGTGGGCGCGGAGCCACGGGACGGCCGTGAACTGCGTACGGTGCGTCTCCTCGTGGAGGCAGACCCACAGCCGGAAGTCGTGCGGATCGACCTCAAGCTCGCGTTCCACGTGCACGATGTTCGGTGCGACGAGCAGCAGTCGGCCGCCGCCGGTGGAGCCCGGCAGGTCGAGGGCGGCCGGCGCGAAGGTCTCGTACTGGCCGAGGACGCGGGAGGCCAGGAAGCTGAGCAGCATGCCCAGCTCGACGCCGGTGACCTTGCCGCCGACCGCCCCGAGCACGGAGCCGCCGGGGGTTCCCGCGCGGCGCTCCTGCATCTTTCCGAGCAAGGGGCCCAGCAGCTCGCGGAAGCCGGCCACGTTGGCCTTGACCCAGCCGGCCCGGTCGACGACCAGGACGGGGGTGTCGTTCACCTCGGCGCCGTCGGGCAGCATCCGGGTGAAGTCGCGCACGTGCCGTTCCGAGGTCTTGGCGTGCCGGCGGAGCTCCGCCACCACCGCCCGGGCCTCGTCGCGGCTGACCTCCGGACCCGGCCGGACCAGCCGGGTCGCGGTCGCCACCGCGAGGTTCCAGTCGACCATCTCCACACCACCGATGCTCGTCATGCGTCAACCGTACGTGGACCCGCGCCGTGGCGGATCCCCCCGAAGGGCGCGGTCACGGCCCGGATGTGCCCGCCACGGTGGCGGCCAGCTTGTCCAGGCCCTTCTCGGCGGCGGCGGGGTCGGGGCTGTTCGCGGTCAGGAACGCGAAGGCGAGCAACCGTCCGGACGGGTCCACGACGGTGCCGGCGAGGGCGTTGACCCCGCTCAGCGTGCCGGTCTTGGCCCGGACGAGGCCGGCGGCCGGCGAGTTTCCGGCGTTGCGGGCGCGCAGGGTTCCGGAGAATCCGGCGACGGGCAGTCCGGTGAGGACCGGCCGCAGCTCGGGGCGCCGGGGGTCGGCCGACTGGGCGAGGAGGGAGGTGAGCAGGGCGGTGGTGACCCGGTCGGCGCGGGCCAGGCCGCTGCCGTCGGCGAATCGGGCGCCGGTGACGTCGACGCCAAGGGCGGCGAGTCGGGCGGCGACGGCCTTCTCCCCGCCCTCGAAGCTGGCGGGTTGTCCGGAGGCGACGGCGGTCTGGCGGGCCAGGGCTTCCGCGATGTCGTTGTCGCTGTTGGTCAGCATGCGCTCGACGAGGCCGCCCAGCGGGGTGGACAGGGTGGTGGCCAGCGGCTTGGCCCCGGTGGGTGACGTGGCTTCGGCGGGGTCGCCGGTGACCTTGATGCCGCGTTCCCTGAGCAGGGCGGCGAAGGCGCGGGCGGTGTCCCCCGCGGGGTCCTCGGTGCGCTCGACGGGTCCGGAGACCGAGTCGTCGGGGCGGCCCTCGTCGGCCATGAGGGCGGTGACGGGGGCGATGTTGTCGTTGACGCCGATGGGGTGGCGGGCCGGGCCGCTGTAGAGCGAGTCGTCGTAGCCGAGGGCGACGGAGTCCGTGCCGGCGGCCTTGAGGGCGCGGGCGGTGTCGGCGGCGAGGGCGACGAGGCTGCCGCCGGAGCCGGCCGGTGCCTTCTTCTTGGCGGTGAGGGAGGGGTCGCCGCCGCCGACCAGGACGATCTGTCCGGGGCCGGGGCCGGGGACGACGGTGGTGCGGATCCGGTGTTCGGGGCCGAGGGCGGCCAGCGCGGCGGCGGCCGTGGCGATCTTGACGGTGGAGGCGGGGGTCATGGCCTCGCGCGCGCGGGATTCGAAGAGGACCTGCCCGGTGGCGGTGTCCACCACGGCGGCCGAACGCAGGTCCCCGAGTCCGCGGTCGGCGAGCAGCGGCTCCAGCGACTCGGCGAGTGCCGGGCCGCCGGCGGGCACGGGCCGGGGCTCTCGGCCGATCCCGGCCAGTACGCCGGGGGCGCTCGGCGCGGCCTGCGGGAGGCCGCCGGCGGCGTGATCTGCGCCACCCGTATGGCTCCAGGAGGCGGCCCTGTCCCGCTCGGCCTTACGCTGGCCGGAGTCCCACGGACCGGCGGCGGCCACCGTCGCCAGCGAGAGGGCGAGGCCGGCGACGGCCGACCCCGCGATGAGCTGCCACGTCTTGTCCAATGGCACCTCGGACCAGCCCCTTTCGCGATCACACATATGCGTGAGGGACACTTAACCACTGCGTCTTGCCGCGAGCATGGCACCCCACCCCGGCAGGGACGGGTCGGCCGCGCTCGCAGGTGAACCAGCGCAGTCTCGAAGCAATGAAGCTGATCATGGAGGAGCAGGACGTGGAGTTCGACGTCACCATCGAGATCCCCAAGGGTTCGCGGAACAAGTACGAGGTGGACCACGAGACCGGCCGGATCCGTCTGGACCGTCGCCTCTTCACCTCGACCAGCTACCCGGCCGACTACGGCTTCGTCGAGAACACCCTGGGTGAGGACGGCGACCCGCTGGACGCCCTGGTCATCCTGGACGAGCCGACCTTCCCGGGCTGCCTGATCAAGTGCCGCGCGATCGGCATGTTCCGCATGACGGACGAGGCCGGCGGCGACGACAAGCTGCTCTGCGTCCCCGCCTCGGACCCGCGTGTCGAGCACCTGCGCGACATCCACCACGTGTCCGAGTTCGACCGCCTGGAGATCCAGCACTTCTTCGAGGTCTACAAGGACCTGGAGCCCGGCAAGTCCGTCGAGGGCGCCAACTGGGTCGGTCGTACCGAGGCCGAGGCCGAGATCGAGGCCTCGTACAAGCGCCTTGAGGCCCAGGGCGGCCACCACTGAGCTCCGGCTCGGTGACGGGTGGGCGCGTTCCGCCACCCCGGTGACATCGCGGGCGGCATCCCCTTTCGGAGGGGGTGCCGCCCGTTGTCGTCGGCGCCCGGCGTACGGGCGGTGTGCGAGCGGCGTACGGGCGGTGTGCGAGCGGTGTGCGCCCCGTCTCGCAGGTCGGGTGCGGGCGGGAAAGTCGGGCAGGCGGAGTCGGGGCGCGGCTTCCGCTTTCGCCGTGGACGGGCGTGTTCCGCATACTGATGATCAGGCCGGTGGACTGGAGGACGGGTGGCGGAGGGCGAGGGCGTCGGTTCCGAGGACCGGAAGCCGAAATCCGACGAGGCACGCAGTGCGTTCACGGCGCCCGCCGGGACGCACGCGGAGGCGCCGGAGGACGATCAGCCGACCTCGGAGTTCGCCGTTCCGGACGGCTTGGCGTCGGTGGCCGCGGAACCCGAGGGGTCCGCGTTCGCCACGCCGCACACCTACACGGCCGCGCAGTCCCCGCCCGCGTACACGCCCGGCCAGGGCTTTCCCGTGGTGCGGATGAAGGAGTCCCCCTGGCAGGACCGGATGCGCACGATGCTGCGCATGCCGGTGGACGTGCGGCCCGTGCCGGAGGCCGTGCAGCGGGTGAGCGAGTCCGGTCCCGCGGTGGGGCGCGTTCTCGACCTCACGCTGCGCATCGGCGAGCTGCTGCTGGCCGGCGGCGAGGGGGCGGAGGACGTGGAGGCGGCGATGTTCGCCGTGGCCCGCAGTTACGGCCTGGACCGCTGCGAGCCCACCGTCACCTTCACCATGCTGTCCGTCACGCACCAGCCCTCGCTGGTGGACGATCCGGTCTCGGCGAACCGCACGGTGCGTCGTCGCGGCACCGACTACAACCGGCTCGCGGCCGTCTTCCGGCTGGTGGACGACATCAGCGCCCACGAGATGGACGTCTCGTTGGAGGAGGCCTACCGCCGTCTCGCCGAGATCCGACGCAACCGGCATCCCTACCCGGGATGGATGCTCACGGCGTCCGCCGGGCTGCTCGCCGGGGCGGCCTCCACCCTGGTCGGCGGTGGGGTGTTCGTCTTCTTCGCCGCCGCGATCGGGGCGGTCCTCGGTGACCGGCTGGCCTGGCTGTGCGCGGGCCGCGGGTTGCCGGAGTTCTACCAGTTCGTGGTCGCCGCGATGCCGCCCGCCGCGATAGGGGTGGCGCTGAAGCTGGCGGAGATCGACGTGAAGGCCTCGGCGGTGATCACCGGTGGGCTGTTCGCGCTGCTGCCGGGGCGGGCCCTGGTCGCGGCCGTGCAGGACGGCCTGACCGGGTACTACATCACCGCGTCGGCCCGCCTGCTGGAGGTCATGTACCTCTTCATCGGCATCATCATGGGCGTGCTGGTCGTGCTGTACATCGGGCTCCAGCTCGATGCCCAGCCGAACCCCGACGAGGTCCTCCAGATCACCCAGCGGCCGCTGATCCAGATCGCCGCGTCGATGGTGCTGGTGTTCACCTTCGCGGTCCTGCTCCAGCAGGAACGTTCCACCGTGCTGATCGTGACGCTGAACGGCGCCGTCGCCTGGATCACCTATGGCGCCCTGCACTACGCGGGCGAGATCCCGCCCGTGCCGTCCACGGCCATCGCGGCCGGGCTGGTGGGCCTGTTCGGGCAGCTCTTCTCCCGCTACCGCTTCGCCTCCGCCCTGCCCTACACGACGGCCGCGATCGGCCCGCTGCTGCCGGGTTCGGCCACGTACTACGGGCTGCTGCTGATCGCCGAGAACCGGCTCAACGAGGGGCTCGGATCGCTGGTGAACGCCGCGGCCATCGCCCTGGCCATCGCGATCGGCGTCAACCTCGGGTCGGAGGCCTCGCGGCTCTTCATGCGCATCCCGGGGGCCGCGAGCGCCGCCAACCGCCGGGCCGCGAAGCGCACCCGCGGCTTCTAGGACGTCCCCGCCGGTCCCTTGCGGACCCTGCCGTCCCTCACGGGCTCCGCCGTCCCTCATGGGCTCCGCCGTCCCTCGCGGACCCTGCCGCCCCTCACGGGCTCCGCCGTCCCTCGCGGACCCGGGCACGCGAACGCCCCGCGGACCGGAAGGTCCGCGGGGCGTTCTGCGTACGAGAGCGTGTGCGGCCGCGTGCGGGCCGCACGGCGCCCGGACGGGTCGCTCTAGCGCTTCGCGTGCCGGCCGCGCCCACCGGGGGGCTGCGGGTCGTCCTGGGCGCCGTCGCCGGGCCGGGCGGGGGCCTCCGCGCCCTTGGCCTTGTTCTTGCGGGCCTTGAGCACTTCGAGGATCACCGGGATGACGGAGATCAGCACGATGCCGATGAAGATCGTCTCGACGTTGTCCTTGATGACGTCGAACTGGCCCAGCTGGTAGCCGAGGCAGGTGACGCCCGCGCCCCAGGCGATGCCGCCGATGACGTTGTAGGTCAGGAAGGTGCGGTACTTCATCGCGCCGGCGCCCGCGACCATCGGCGCGAACGTGCGGATGATCGGCACGAAGCGGGCCAGCACGATCGCCTTGGGGCCGTGCTTCTCCATGAAGTCGTGCGCGGCGTCCAGGTTCTCCCGCTTGAACACCTTGCTGTTCGGGCGGTTGAACAGCTTCGGACCGAAGTACTTTCCGATCAGGTAGCCCACCTGGTCACCGATGATCGCCGCGGCCACGATCAGGGTGCACACGAGCCACAGCGGCTGGCTGATGTCACCGCTCGCGACGAACAGGCCCGCGGTGAAGAGCAGGGAGTCGCCGGGCAGGAACGCGAAGAGGCCGGATTCCGCGAAGACGATGACCAGGATGCCGATCAGGCCGAAATGCCCGATCAGATACTCCGGGGACAGCCACTCAGGGCCGAGCGCAAGCGTGTACACGAGTTCCGGGATCTCCTGGATCGGGGGGTGTGTGCGGGGACACGAGGCAGGACGGGTGGTTCCAATTATGAACGCACACGGTCCCCGCCAGGTTCCAGGTACCTGCGGGGACCGGGCGTGGAACTTCCGCCCCGCCCCGGCTACGCCTTCCGGATGGCGTTGGCGGTGATCGCGTCCCGCAGGTGCTCGGCGAGGCCCGACCTCATCGAGTCGTAGAACTCCTTGAACCGCTCGTCGGCGACGTACATGTCACCGAGGCACGTGTGGAGCTCGTACCCGCAGTCGTAGAACCACGTGCGGATGTGCTGCCGGTGCTCCTCGGCCATGTCCATGGCGCGCTCACCGTCGGCCGGTTCGCCGCCGTCCATCAGGGCCGAGTAGCGGACGCCCCAGTCCGCCACCTGGTCCTGCATCCGCTTCCAGTCGTCCTTCGTGTACGTGGCGGCCCGGCGCTGCGACTCCGCGTAGCTCTCGGTGTCCCCCCAGCGCTCCCGCGCCTCCTGTTCGTACCGCGCGGGGTCCTTGTCCCCGAACACCTCGAACCGCTCCTCGGGTGTGAGGTCGATGCCCATCCTCTTCGCCTCCATGGCGTGCTCGACGGCCTTGGCCATCTGCTGGAGCCGGGCGATCCGGTCGGTCAGGAGGGCGTGCTGCCTACGCAGGTGCTCCCTCGGGTCCGAGTCCGGGTCGTCCAGCAATACGGCGACCTCGTCGAGCGGGAAGCCGAGCTCCCGGTAGAACAGGATGCGCTGCAACCGGTCGAGGTCGGCGTCGTCGTACCGCCGGTGTCCCGCGTGGTTGCGGCCGCTCGGGGAGAGCAGCCCGATCTCGTCGTAGTGGTGCAGGGTGCGCACCGTGACTCCGGCGAACCCCGCGACCTGGCCCACGGAATGGCCCATGGTTCCCGCTCCTCTGGTCGAGTACGCCCCTCACTGTGGTGCCTCACGCGGCGTGAGGTGCAAGCCCGCACGCCGCGCCGGCCGCCGGAGTCGCTAGCGGGCTTCCGGCTTGATCGCCGGGAGTTCGGTGCGCGGCTTCGGCATGAGGGCCTTGGAGAGGTCCTGCTTGCCGGCGTCGTCGAGCCCGTACATCGCCTCGTAGATGTTGCGGACCGCCGGGCCCGAGGCTCCGGAGCCGGTACCGCCCTGCGAGATCGTCATCACGATCGAGTAGTCCGCGGTGTAGGAGGCGAACCACGAGGTGGTCTGCTTGCCCTGGACCTCGGCGGTGCCGGTCTTCGCGTGCATCGGGATCTGCTTCTGCGGCCAGCCGCCGAAGCGCCAGGCGGCGCTGCCGTCGGTGACCACGGAGGCCAGGGCCTGGTCGATGTTGTCCCGGAGCTTCTCGTCCATGGGGAGCCGGCCCATTTCCTTGGGGGCGATCTCCCGGGCCGAGGTGCCGTCGGGGCTGATGACGGCCTTGCCGACGGCGGGCTGGTGCAGGGTTCCGCCGTTGGCGATGGCCGCGTAGACGGAGGCCATCTGGAGCGGGGTGACGAGGGTGTCGCCCTGGCCGATGGAGTAGTTGATCGCGTCGCCCTCGCGGAGCTGGTTGCCCTGGCGGCAGTTCTCGTAGGCGATCTTCTCGCCGTAGGTGCCGTCCTTCTTGCCGTCCCGGCACCAGGCGGCCTTGCTCGCCTCGAAGAAGTCCTTCTTCCACTGCCGGTCGGGCACCCGGCCGGGGACCTCGCTGGGCAGGTCGATGCCGGTGCGCTTGCCCAGACCGAACTCGTGGGCCGTCTTGAAGAACCAGTCGTTGGGGTCCTTCTTGGGCTTGATGCCGCCGTCCTTCTTCCACTCGCGGTCCGCGATGCCGTAGTAGACGGTGTCGCAGGAGACTTCGAGGGCCTTGCCGATGGTGATGTCGCCGTAGCCCTGGGACTCGAAGTTGGTGAAGGTCTGGTTGCCCACCGAGTAGGAGCTGGGGCAGGGGTAGCGGCCGTTGAAGGGGTAGCCGGCGTTCACGGCGGCCGTGGAGGTGACCACCTTGAAGATGGAGCCGGGGGCGGCCTGGCCCTGGATGGCCCGGTTCAGCAGCGGATAGTTGGAGCCCTTCTCGGTGAGGGCCTTGTAGTCCTTGGCCGAGATCCCGCCGACCCAGGCGTTGGGGTCGTAGGTCGGGTTGGAGGCCATCGCCACGATCCGGCCGGTCTTGGACTCCATGACGACGACGGCGCCGGAGTCGGCCTCGTAGTTGCGGTGGGTGTTCTTGTCGTAGCCCTTGCGGGCCTCGATCATCGCGTTGTTCAGTTCCCGCTCGGCGACGGCCTGCACCCGCGAGTCGATCGAGGTCACGATGTTCGATCCGGGCTGCGGCTTCACGCTCTCGGCCTCGCCGATGACCCGGCCGAGGTTGTCCACCTCGTAGTGGGTCACGCCGGCCTTGCCGCGGAGGTCCTTGTCGTACGTGCGCTCCAGACCGGAGCGGCCCACCTGGTCGGAGCGCAGGTAGGGCGAGTCCGAGTTCTTGGCCTTGGTGATCTCCTCGTCGGTGACCGGCGAGAGGTAGCCCAGCACCTGCGAGGTGTTGGCCTGGTCGGGGGCGGCGTAGCGGCGCAGGGCGGTGGGTTCGGCGGTGATGCCGGGGAACTGCTCGGCGTGCTCGCGTATCTCCAGGACCTGCTCGGTGGTCGCCTCGTCGGTGATGGGGATCGGCTGGTACGGGGAGCCGTTCCAGCAGGGCTTGGGGGTCTTGGCGTCGCACAACCGGACGCTGTCGGCGACTTCCCGGGCGTCGAGGCCGAGGACCCCGGCGAGACGGGTCAGGACGTCCTTGCCCCGGTCCTTCATCTTGGACAGGTCGGTGCGACTGGCGGAGACCACCATGCGGGTCTCGTTGTCGGCCAGCGGGACTCCTCGGGAATCGAGGATGGAACCGCGTACGGCGGGCTGGACCACCTGTTGGGTGTGGTTGTTCTTCGCCTCGTCCGTGTACTCCTGACCGTTGCGGATCTGGAGGTACCACAGGCGCCCGCCGAGCGTCAGCAGCAGCGAGAAGACCACTATCTGGATGATCACGAGGCGGTTCTGGACCCGCTGGGTCCGCCCGGTCTCCGGAATGTTGGTCAACTCGGCTCTCCCCGGGACGTGCGCGCCTGCAGCTTGCCCGGCCGAGTCTAAGAGGAGCCCCGCCTAGAACGGGAACTGCGTCCGTCCGTGCTGGACCGAGATCCATTTCTGGGTGGTGAAGGCGTCCACCGTGGCCTCGCCGTTCAGCCGGCCCAGACCCGAGGCCTTCTCGCCGCCGAAGGCCGCCAGCGGCTCGTCGCCGATGGTGGAGTCGTTCACGTGGATCATGCCGGTCTCGATCCGCTGCGCGAAGCGGACCCCGCGTTCCACGTCGCGCGTGTGCACCGCTCCGCTGAGCCCGTACGGGGTCGCGTTCGTGAGCCGGACCGCGTCGTCCTCGCCGTCGAAGACCACCAGCAGCGCGACCGGACCGAAGATCTCCTGGCCCAGCAGCGGGGAGTCCTCGGGGAGGCCGGCCAACACGGTCGGTTCGACGAGGTTGCCGCGCGTAGACCCTCGTACGAGCGCCTGCGCGCCGGCTTCGACGGCGCGGTCCACGAGGGCGGTGAGGGCGTCGGCCTGGAAAGAGTTGATCAGCGGGCCGATGTGGGTGTCGGCCTCGCGCGGGTCACCGGTCTTCAGGCCGCGCACCCGCGCGACGAACTTCTCGGTGAACTCCTCGGCGACGCAGGCGTCGACGAGGATGCGGTTGGCGGACATGCAGACCTGGCCCTGGTACACGAACCGGCTGAAGACGGCGGCGTCCACCGCGTAGTCGAGGTCGGCGTCGTCGAGGACGACCAGCGCGCTGTTGCCGCTGAGTTCCAGGACGGTCCGCTTGAAGTGGCGGGCGGCGACCGCGCCGACGTGACGGCCGACCCGGTCCGAACCGGCGAAGGAGATCACCTTCGGGACGGGATGGGTGAGGATCGCGTCGCCTATCTCGGCGATGTCGGTGACCAGGACGTTGAGCAGCCCGGCCGGGAGGCCCGCGTCCTCGAAGATCTTGGCGATGACCCCGCCGCCGACCACGGGCGCGTTCTGGTTCGGCTTGATCAGGACGGCGTTGCCGAGGGCCAGGGCCGGGGCGACGGACTTGAGGGTCACCAGGAAGGGGAAGTTGAAGGGGCTGATGACCGCGACGACCCCGACGGGGAGCCGCTGCACGCGGTTCTCCTTGCCCGCGACCGGGGAGGGCAGGATGCGGCCCTCGGGTCGGATGGCCAGTTGGATCGCCTCGCGGATGAACTCCATCGCGAGGTCGACCTCGTACTCGGCCTTGGGGCGGGTCCCGCCGAGCTCGTCGATCATCGCCTCGACGATTTCCTTGCGGCGGTCCTCGGTGATCCGCAGGGCCCGTTCCAGGACGGCGCGTCTCGCGTAGGGACTGGTGGCGGCCCATTCCCTCTGGGCGCGCTCGGCGGCGCGGTAGGCCTGGTCCACCTGCTCGACGGTGGCCACGGTGATGGCCGCGAGCTTCTCCCCGTTGTACGGGTTGACGTCGATGATGTCCCACGAACCGGTGCCGGCCAGCCATTCGCCGTCGATGTACTGGTGAGCCAGGTCGTCGAATATGGACATGCCATCCCTTACTGCGAGCGCGCACCCGTGCGCTGCACCGGAGACCGATCGGTCATCGTCATGCACTGATCAGACGTCATAGTACGTGCGGATCAAGACAGTTGGAGCAGTCCGCGCAGGAGATCGCGGGTCCGGTCGGCGTCGGGGCAGTCGCCCTGGAGCCGCTCCATGGCCCGTGCGTACTGACCCACTTCCTCTTCTTTGTCCAGGTAGAGGGCGCTGGTGAGCTGTTCCAGATACACGATGTCCTGGAGATCGGACTCCGGGAAGCGCAGCAGGGTGAAGGCTCCGCTCTCGCCCGCGTGTCCGCCGAAGGAGAAGGGCATGACCTGAAGTTGCACGTTGGGGCGCTGCGAGACCTCGATGAGGTGCTCCAACTGTCCGCGCATCACGTCGCGGTCGCCGTACGGGCGGCGCAGCGCGGCCTCGTCGAGGACGGCGTGGAAGACCGGGGCGCTCTCCGACACCAGGACCTTCTGGCGCTCCAGGCGCAGGGCGACGCGGCGGTCGATCTCGCCGGGAGTGGCGCCGGGCATGCCGCGTTTGACGACGGCGTGCGCGTAGGCCTCGGTCTGGAGCAGGCCGTGGACGAACTGGACCTCGTAGATGCGGATGAGCGAGGCCGCACCCTCCAGTCCGATGTACGTCTGGAACCACCCGGGCAGCACGTCGCCGTAACTGTGCCACCAACCCGCGGCGTTGGCCTCGCGGACCAGCCCCAGGAGGGACTCCCGCTCCGCGCCGTCGGTCACTCCGTAGAGCGTGAGGAGGTCCTCGACGTCCCTTGCCTTGAAGCTCACCCTTCCCAACTCCAAGCGGCTGATCTTCGATTCGGATGCGCGGATCGAGTAGCCGGCCGCCTCACGGGTGATGCCGCGGGATTCTCGGAGTCGCCTGAGCTGTGAGCCCAGGAGGATGCGGCGCACCACGGAACCGCCGGCGTCTGCGGTCACTAGTCCTGCCCTCCCCATCGCAATGGTGTGCGCGTGGTCTGCGCGGTGTGTCGCGTCCCGGGCCCCCGAACCCCAGGGCCCGCAGTCTGCCACCAAAACGCTATGACCCGTACTCGTTCTGTAACGGAATCCGGCGTCCCGGAAAAGAAGTCCGTAAGTATGCGTAGGAAGAAATGAGCAAGAACCGTCACGGGAGGGGACAGGTCCGGCGCGTGCACGTGCATCTGCCCTTGCATCCGGCTTCGGCATTCGGAACGATGGTCCCGCGCACCTGCGTTCTTCATTCGCGCAGGCGCCGGACCGACCCACCCCGCAGTTCTTTCTGGACGACAGCCGCCGCTCCGTCCGCGAATCCCGGGAGTGCCTCGCATGGGGACGAATGGATCGACCATGCTCGAGCCGTTACGGCAGGGGCTGCCCCCGGTCGACCCCACGGCTGTCTCCGGGTCCGCCTCCTGCGCCCTGCCCGCCCGCTTCGAGGCGGTGCGAGGTGCGCGTTCCTTCACCCGGTCGACGCTCTCCCAGTGGGGCCTCGACGACCGGTTCGACGATGTCTCCCTGGTCGTCTCCGAACTCGTCACCAACGCGCTGCGCCATGCCCTGCCCGACGAGGACAGGGTGGGACGTCAGGGTTCGGACGCGCCGGAACCGCCGGTTCGGCTGCACCTGATGCGGTGGAGCACCCGGTTGGTGTGCGCGGTGCGGGACCCCAGCGAGGACCGGCCGGGCGGGGCGTTCTCGCCGGAGCGGACCGAGGAGAACTTCGACCTGGAGTCGGGGCGGGGACTGTTCCTGGTGGACTCGTACAGCGACAGCTGGGGTTGGCACCCGCTCGCCGGGCGGCTGACCGGCAAGGTCGTCTGGGCGCTCTTCATGCTCCAGGACTGACTCCGGGACCGACTCCGGGGCTACCGGACGCCACCTGCCGATCGACCGCGCGTCAGGCACGCGCCCTCGCTGGACAATTCGACACATGAACGGCAACCGGCCGGGATTGATCATTTCGATCAGTCCCGGCCAGTGCACGTGCATGGCTTGATCATTGCGCTGTTCCAGTCAGCCGATCAGGTGGTCGAACTCGCCGTCTTTTACGCCCAGGAGCAGCGCTTCTATCTCGGCCGGCGTGTAGACCAGGGCCGGGCCGTCCGGGAATCTCGAATTGCGCATGGCGACATCGCCGCCCGGCAGTTTCGCGAACTCGACACAGGAGCCTTGTGAGTTGCTGTGTCTGCTCTTCTGCCAGGTCAGCCCGTACAAGGAAGCGAGTTCTGCAGCTGCCATCCCGTTGTACGCGTGGTCCACAGGAAGCCCCCGATAGTGCAGATGTCAACTGCACCGGATCATAGCTCTGTTCATAAGCAGCTGCATGGGCAGATGCACGTGCACGGAGGGTGCTGTCGTCGTCACCGGAGCGGGCGCCGTTATGCGTGTCGGGAGCGCCTCCCGCATTCTCCCCGCGGTGACCGGCGCGTTCGTACGGGGGCGCCTCTCCCCTGGGCCATCGGGAAGGGGGGAAAGCGGCGCCGGCGGGCCGCGCCCTCAGGCCCGCAGCGCCTCGGACACCTCGTCCAGGGCGTCCAGGAGCTGTCCTCCGGCCGCGCGCAAAACCCCCGGGTCCCGGGCGTCCCACACCGGCGTGCCTCCGTCCGCCACGAGCGCGCGCACCCGCTCCCACCGCGGCACCTCCCGCTCCCGCACCGCCTTCGCGGCCGCCTCGGTATCGGCGCGCACCGCCTCCGCCAGGGCGGCCGCGCCGGGCACCGGGGCGTGGGACCGGTCCGGGAGGTGGGCCTCCAGCAGCATCGCGTTGCGCCCGAAGGCGGACACCGCATCGCCCGCGCCGTCGGCCGCCGCGCGGGACAGGCCCCGGTGGCGCACCGGTTCCCCGGCCGCCCGGTCCACGGCGTCCTGCCAGTCGATCCGGGCGTCCCGGGCGGCCAGCAGGGCGGTGCGCACGTCCTCGCGCCGGGCGTCGGCCGGCGCGGCGTAGTGCCCGAGCACGGCCGCCGCGTACCGTCCGTCGGCCGCGATCCAGTCGGCGAGGCGGTTGCGCAGCCTCGGCGTCTCCCAGGCCGGGTAGAGGGCGTACGCGAGCATCGCCAGGAGCCCGCCGACCAGGGTGAGCGCGACCCGGTCGGGCACGGTCTGGTCCCAGCGGACGCCGCCCATGCCGAGCAGGAACACCACGTACGCGGAGACGCAGACCTGCGAGACGGCGTAGCCGGTGCGCATCAACACGTACATCAGGCCCGCGCAGACCACCGCGAGGAACCCGGACAGGTACATCCCCGGGTGCGCGAGCTGCACGATGCCCGTGGCGACGGCGACGCCGACCAGGGTTCCGGTGAAGCGGGCGACGGCCCGCGCGTAGGTCTGGCTGAAGTCCGGCCGCATGATCATGACGGATGCCATCGGGGCCCAGTAGCCGTGTCCGAACGGCAGGGCGTGCCCGATGAGGTAGCCCGCGCAGGTCACGACGGTGACGCGCACGGCGTGCCGCAGGATCGGCGAGTCGGGGTGCAGTTCGGCCCGTACGGCCCTCAGCACCATCGGCACCAGGGCGGTCAGGGTCGGCCGCAGCATCGAGGCGTCGGGGGCGACGCTCCGGCCGCGGCCCGAGCCCGGCTCGGCGGTCTCCAGGACGTCGTCCAGCAGCGCGGCGAGCCGGCGCGCGGCCCGCAGCGGCGCGCCGGTGAGGAGGTCGGCCGTGTCGGGGGACTTCAGCACGGCCAGGGCCGGCGCGGGCAGGCGTACCGGATCCCCGTGCCGGATCGCCCGGGCGGCGGCGTCCAGCACCGTCCCGGCGGCGTCCAGCAGTTGCCGTACCCGGTCCCGCGCCGGCCCCTCGGCCGGCGCCCCGACCGCCGGGTCGGCGAGGGAGGCGAGGACCGGCCGGACCCGCTCGGCGAGCCCCCGCGCCCCGTGCAACTCGGCGGGCCGGCGGCGGGCCTGCCGCGCGGTCACGGTGGCGGCGTCCCGGGCCCGCATCAGGGGTTGCGGGTCGAAGGCGCAGACGGGGTCGTGGCGCAGCCGGCGGGCGTAGTCGGCCTCGGCGGCGAGGGCGTCGGCCAGGGCGTCGCGCTGGGCGCCCCAACGGCGGATCGGGAACAGCACGATCAGCAGGGCCTGCACCACCCCGCCCGCGGCGATCATCGCGGCGTGCCCGGCGGCCTGGGCGACGGAGGTCGGCAGGGTCACCGTGACGAGCATGACCGCGACGTTGCCCGAGGCGATGATCCCGGCGGTGGGGCCGGCCGCCCAGAGCAGCCCCGCCGCGAAGGTCCAGACGGCGAGCAGGGCGAGGAACAGGGTGGTGTGCGAGGACCCGACGAGGTAGCCGACGAAGGTGGAGACGGCCAGGGTCAGCCCGGAGGCCAGCGCGAGGACGGGACGTGGGCGCCAGCTCTTCTGGAAGGTGGCGATCGCGGCCGTGAAGGCGCCGAAGGCGGAGCTGGCGGCAGCTGCGGGCCCCAGGAAGGCGAGCCCGAAGCCGATCACGATCGCGAGGCCCGCGGCGGCGCGCAGGGCGACGAGCGGTTCGAGGCGGGTGCGTTCGACTTTCATGCCGGCCTGGGCGGTGTGCTTCAGCGCCCGGAGCCAACTCATGGGGTCGAGCCTAAAGCCCTTTCAGGACTTCTTCAGATTTGTACAGGTATGGCACATGGCTGTTCCATAAGGCGGATCATCACAACCATCACGACCCCGGTCGTCCGAGAGGTGGGTCCACCATGCTCCGCAACGCCCTTGAGCCCTGGCACCTGATCGTGCTGCTCGTCGTCTGCCTGCTGGTAGTCGGATCGAAGAAGCTGCCCGACA
Source organism: Streptomyces sp. NPDC102278 (assembly GCF_044766345.1). Classification (NCBI taxonomy): domain Bacteria; kingdom Bacillati; phylum Actinomycetota; class Actinomycetes; order Kitasatosporales; family Streptomycetaceae; genus Streptomyces; species Streptomyces sp. NPDC102278. The sequence continues at coordinate 86,118 of NZ_JBIWLV010000014.1, forward strand.
TGGCCCGCTCGCTCGGCCGCTCGATGCGGATCCTGAAGTCGGAGACGCGGGCGCTGCGCACGGAGGACTCCCCCGCGCAGGGCCCGACGCCGCCGGCGGAGCGCTGAGGCCGGGCGGGCGGACGGGGCGGGCAGGCGGGGCAGGCGGGGCAGGCGGGGCAGGCGGGGCAGGCGGGGCAGGCGGGGCAGGCGGGGCAGGCGGGGCAGGCGGGGCAGGCGGGGCAGGCGGGCGGAGGCTACGAGAGGCGCGCGTACAGGCGGGCCGGGTTCACCCCGGCAGGGACCGGCGCTTTCCGCCGCCCACCCGCGCCCGGTCGGCGGCCGCCGTGCCGTCCTCCCAGCCCGCCAGATCGGTGGCGCCGCGCAACCGGGTCGTGGTCGTACGGGGGAACATCTCCTCGGCCCGGGAGGTGACCGCCACGTCGCGGGCCACCAGGGCCGGCAGGTTGTCGGGGGCCTCGGACGCGGTGTGCTCGGCCGTCTCGGCCAGCCGCTGACCCAGCCGGCTCGCGTAGGCCAACAGGAACGACTGCCGGAACGTCTTGGTCCGCTTGCGCCCGCCGGAGCGCTGCGCGGCCTCGGCGCGGGTCATCGCCGCCGTCCCCTGCACCAGCAGCGAGGTGTACAGCAGCTCCACGGCCTCCAGGTCGCTCTCGAAGCCGACCACCGTGGAGAACTCGAACCCGCTGTTCCACACCGCCCGACAGCGGTTCGCGGTGGACACCGCGTCCAGCAGCACCGCCTTGGCCTCCTCGTACGGGGGCTCCACCCCGATCCGGCAGGCGCCCGGCCGCCGGTCGGGACCGGCGCCGCGAGCGGCAAGCAGGGCCTCGTCCACCGTGTGCCGGGCCATCAGCTCCTGGGCCTTCGCGCTGAGCGCCTCGGCCTCCTCGGGAAAGTTCGTCGCCTCGGCCTTCGCCAGCAGCGCACGGATCCGCCCCAGCATGCGGGGCTCGATGTGGGCGTGCTCCAGGGCGTCCGTCGGATCGCCCGGCAGCGGCCCGACGGGCTCGATGGAGGGCAGCCGGATCAGCAGCCGGAACACCTCCAGGACAGAGGTCGCCAGCGTGAACCGGTCCGTCCGCTCCCTCCCCGCGAGGGCGTCGCCGTAGCGGGTGTCGTCCCCCCACCACACCTCGGCGTCGGTCCACCGCTCGGGCAGGCGCGCGTACCGTCGCGCCTCGGCCGCGACCAGGTCCCCCGTGATCCGCACGTGCGTCTCGTCGAGGTCCCGGCGCACCAGCCGCACCACGTCGGCGGGCCGCCAGCCCCGCTCCCAGGCCTGCCGCAGGTACCCCTCCCCGCGCGCCAGCAGCTCCCGCGCGGCTCCGCTCCAGCGGGCGGTGTCGGCGGCGAGCAGCGAGGCCCCGGTGTCCAGGCCGCTGTCGCCGTCGGCGTACAGGGCGGCTTCGCAGGCACGGTCGACGATGTCTCTCACCGCTCAAGCTTGGCACGGCCCACCGGGGCCACCGCCGCGCAGGTCGGACAGGTGTGCCGGCTCCCTGTCACACCCCGGTGGGACACTCGCGGACATGACCGACCGCACCCCCCGCTGGGCCCTCGCCGAGGACGGAGACGGCTGGTGGCACGCCGCACCCATCGAGCCCGGCGGGACGGGCGGGGCCGGTGGGACGGGCAGGCTTGGCGGAACCGGCGGGCCTGACAGCCCGAGCGAGGCCGGCGGGCTCCGTGGGACCGGTGAGCCTCGTGGGACCGGCAGGTCTCATCGCACTGGTGAGTCGGGAGAGTCTCGCGGAGCCGCGTCGGCGAATCCCGGGACCCCGCCGGTGCGCTCGCGGCAGGTCGCAGAGGCCGTACGGGCCGCCCCGGCCGGGACCCGGTGGGTGTGGCGGTCCACCGCCGCCGTGTATCCGCGCCTGCTCGCCGCCGGGGTCCGCGTCGAGCGGTGCTACGACGTCGAGAACGCCGAACTGCTGCTGCTGCGTCACGAGGGCCGCTTCGGCGAGCCCCGCTCGGCGGCCGCCGCCTGGGCCCGGCTGGAGGGCCGGCCCGTTCCGCCGGATCCCCCGCAGCGGGCGGCCGAACCCGGAGCCCAGGACTCCCTCTTCGAACCGCAACCCGCCCCGGTCCCCTTGGACGCCCTGATCGCCGTCCACGCCGACCAGGTGGAACGGCACGACGCCACCGCCCATCCCGACCGGATGCGGCTGCTCACCACGGCCGAGTCGGCCGCGTTCCTGGTGGCCGCCGAGATGCACCGCTCGGGACTTCCCTGGCGGGCCGACACGCATCGCGCCCTGCTCACCGAACTGCTCGGCGAGCGGTACGCGGGCAGCGGGCAGCCCCGCCGGCTCGCGGAGCTGGCCGACGAGGTGTCGGCCGCGTTCGGTCGCCGGGTGCGCCCCGACCTGCCCGCCGACGTCATCAAGGCCTTCGCCGAGACCGGGATCAAGCTCAAGTCCACCCGTCGCTGGGAGATCCAGGAGCTGGACCACCCGGCCGTGAAACCGCTGATCGAGTTCAAGAAGCTGTACCGGATCCACACCGCCCACGGCTGGTCCTGGCTCGCGGACTGGGTCCACGACGGCCGCTTCCGTCCCGAGTTCATCCCCGGCGGCACCCTGACCGGCCGCTGGGTCACCAACGGCGGCGGGGCCCTGCAGATCCCCAAGGTGATCCGGCGGGCCGTCGTCGCCGACCCCGGCTGGCGGCTCGTCGTGGCCGACGCCGACCAGATGGAGCCCCGGGTACTGGCCGCGATCTCCCGCGACCCGGCGTTCATGGAGGTCGCGGGCCGTCCCGAGGACCTGTACACGGCCATCTCCCGGCAGGGGTTCTCCGGCGACCGGGACATGGCCAAACTGGCCGTCCTCGGCGCGGTGTACGGGCAGACCTCGGGCGACGGCCTCAAGAACCTGGCCGCGCTTCGGCGCCGCTTCCCCCAGGCCGTGGCCTACGTGGACGACGCCGCCCGGGCCGGCGAGGAGGGCCGCCTCGTCCGCACCTGGCTCGGCCGGACCTGCCCGCCGCCGGTCTCCTCCTCCGCCGACGAGGACGCGGACGGCGAGGCGGGCGTACCGCAGGACCGGGACGACGGTTGGACACCGAGCTACGCCTCCACCAACACCCGTGCGCGCGGCCGGTTCACCCGGAACTTCGTCGTCCAGGGCAGTGCGGCGGACTGGGCGCTGCTGCTGCTCGCGGCGCTGCGGCAGTCCATCGCCGCCGCCGGGATGCGGGCCGAGCTGGTGTTCTTCCAACACGACGAGGTCATCGTGCACTGCCCGGCCGAGGAGGCCGAGGCCGTCGCGGAGGCCATCCGCGCCGCCGGCGACCGGGCCGGACGCATCGCCTTCGGCGACACCCCGGTCCGGTTCCCTTTCACGACGGCGGTCGTGGAGTGCTACGCCGACGCGAAGTGAGCGACCCCGCGCGAGGACGTTTCACGTGAAACACCGCCGACACCAAGGCCGTTCACAGTGCGCGTTCACGGTGCGGGCGTTCACGGCGCACGGCCAGGAGTCGGTCAGCCGAGACCGTGGAAGTAGACGTGGAACTCGTCGCGTTCGAAGCCCTCCGACTCGTACAGCCCCTGGGCGACGTGGTTGTCGTAGGCGGTCTCCAGCTGCACGCCGGCGACCCCGGCCTCGGCCGCGCGGCGCAGGACCTCGCGCAGCAGCGCCCGACCCGCGCCGGTGCGCCGGCCGGTCGGCGCGACGTACAGGTCGTACAGGATCCACATGGGCCGCATCAAGAGCGACGAGAAGGTGCGGTAGACCTGGGCGAAGCCGACCGTTCCGATCTCCGGGACATCGGCGAGCAGGACAAGCGATTCGTCCTTGCGGATGCGCTCGGCGAGGAAGGCGCGCGGCTGGTCGGGGTCCTCGACGGTCACCTCGTAGAAGTCCAGGTAGCCGCGGAACAGCTCGGCCGCGATCGGGACGTCCGCCTCGCCCGCGACCCGCAGGACGACCCCGGAACCTTCCCGCGGGGCCTGGGTGGCGTGCTCCGCCGACTGACCGTGCATGTCTGTTCTCCCTCGTCCGTTCCTCGCGGACGACCATTGTCCGCAAGTGCCACGAAGCCGGTGCCGGGCGGGGCCATCACGACACGGCGCAACGCGGGCTCGGAGCTTCCCGGACAGGAGCGCGGCGCGGCCTGCGGCCTGAGGACGTGGCCCGGAGCCCCGATCCCGGTGATCGCCGCGCCGAGCACGCACTCGGCACAGAGCCCTCGTGGCTGACGTGAGCACTCGACGACGAAGATCCCCAAGCCTTGCCCGGCGCCGTGGAGCAAAGCCCCGAACCGACTCGCCTGTTGGGCCAGGACGCGCCATGCCGCCTCGCCCCGACCCCATGGGCAGCGACCAACCAGCCCCCTGGGGCAGCTTCCACATCCGGTCGGAGATCTCCCGGGCGGTCACGTCGGCCTCGGCCACGTCCAACCGGCCCGTACCGGACCTCGGCGCTCCACCGGTCTCTGCTGGAGACCGCCCTCGGCCGCCATCGCCTCCGCCCGACCGGCCGCACCGATGCGGAAGTCCTCGGTCGTGGCCGGGTTGCCCCCGACGGCGGTCCCCGCACCCAGGCACAGCGCGATGAAGAGGAACCAACCGAAACGATCGCGCGCCACGGGTGCCCGGCGTTCCAACGGGCCATGCGTACAGGAAGATTCGTCATGCCTTGCATGCCGGCCGCGAGCCCCACCCGCCCGGCGGGCTCTACCGGTTGAACCTCGCGTCCACCAGTCGATGGCCCCCCACCGAACCCGCCCCGGGAAAAAGCAAAAGCCCCAGGTCACGGCGAGTGAGTCCTGAGGCTTCTACAGAGCCGCCTTCGGGATTCGAACCCGAGACCTACGCATTACGAGTGCGTTGCTCTGGCCAACTGAGCTAAGGCGGCACCGCTGGGAGACGAGAATTCCCCCGAAGGGACGCTCTCATCAGCAGCGGCGCCAAGTCTACAGGGTTAAACCGGGTGCCCCGAACCGGGTTGTCCAGCGTTCGGAAAACAGCCATAAGTAAGGACAGAAGGGGCGCTCGCGGGGTGTCCGTGGGACGTCAGCACTTGGTGCCGTCCTTCGGCGCCTTGCCCTCCAGCAGGTACGTGTTGATCGCCGTGTCGATGCAGTCGCTGCCGCGCCCGTACGCCGTGTGCCCGTCCCCGTCGTACGTCAGGAGCGTGCCCGAGGCGAGCTGCCCGGCCAGTGCCTGCGCCCACTTGTACGGGGTCGCCGGGTCCCTGGTGGTACCCACCACCACGATCGGCGCGGCGCCCTCGGCCTCCAGCGCCCGCGCCGATCCGGTCGGCTTCACCGGCCAGTACGTGCAGTTCAGCGAGGCCCAGGCCAACCCGGCGCCGAAGACCGGTGAGGCCTTCTCGAAGGAGGGCACCGCCGCCTGGACCGATTCCGGTCCCGAGAAGGCCGGCGGTTGGTCGAGACAGTTCACGGCGGCGTTGGCGAACATCAGGTTCGCGTACGTGCCGTCCGCCTCGCGCTCGTAGTAGCTGTCGGCGAGCGCCAGCAGGCCGGCCCCGTCGCCGTTCATCGCGGAGGTGAGCGCCTCGCGCAGCTGCGGCCACGCGCTCTCGTCGTACAGCGCGGCGATCACCCCGGTCGTCGCCGGCGACTCCCCGAGCGGGCGGGCCGGCTCGCCCGAGGGCACCGGTTGGGCGTCCAGCTTGCGGAAGAACTCCTTCAGCCGCTGCGCCACCGCGTCGGGGTCGCCCGAGCCGAGCGGACACTCGGGTTGCTTCGCGCAGTCCTTGGCGAAGGACCGGAAGGCCGTCTCGAATCCCGCCGTCTGGTCCCGGTTGAGTTCGAGCGCGGGCCTGGACGGATCCATCGCCCCGTCCAGGACCAGTCGGCCGACCCGGCCCGGGAAGAGGTCCGCGTACGTCGCCCCCAGGAACGTCCCGTATGAGGCGCCGACGTACGACAGCTTCTCGTCACCCAGCGTCGCTCTGAGGATGTCCATGTCCCGCGCCGCGTCCACGGTGGAGACGTGCGGCAGGACCCGCTGCGACCGCGCCTGGCAGCCCGCCGCGAACTTCTTGAAGGCCGCCACCAGCAGGGCCTGCTCCGCCTTGTCGTCCGGCGTCTGGTCCACCTGGGTGAAGCGGTCCATCTCCGGCCCGGACAGACACTCGACCGGACTGCTGCGTTCCACCCCGCGCGGGTCGAAGGACACCATGTCGTACCGGGCCCGCACGGCCGCCGGGTAGCCGATGCCCGCGTACGCCTGGAGGTACCCGATGCCCGACCCGCCGGGCCCGCCGGGGTTGACCACGAGCGAGCCGAGCCGCTTGCCCGGTCCGGTGGCCGCGCGGCGGGCCACCGCGATGTCGATGGACTGCGCCGAACCGGGGGTACCGGGGTGCGCGTAGTCCAGCGGTGCCTTCATGGTCGAGCACTGGAAACCGGGGACACCGCAGTCGCGCCAGCTCAGCTTCTGCTCGTAGTACGGGCGCAGCGCGGCCGGGACGGCGGCCGGCGTGGCCGTCGCGGTGGACTTGGGCGCGGAACCACCGGACGAGGACGCCGCGGCCCGGGTTCCCCCGGAACCCTCCGAGGTACACCCGGCAAGCAGCAGCCCGGCAGCTGCGATCACGGTTCCGGTGGTTCGCAGCAGGCGACTGGTGTCCATGCGGCGAGCCTACGGCCTGCCGGAGCACCCGGGCGGGCCACGCCGGGCCGGGCGGTCAACCGCCCGGCCCGGGCACGGGCCACCGCCCGGCGCGGACGGGCGGCGTCACGGCCGCCGCGCCGGAACGCTCGTACGGGTGAACAGGTCAACGGACGTCACGCGACGAACACCGGCGGGCCGGTCGCCGACCCGTCATGGCCGGGCCACACGGTTCAGCCCGCGCGCAGCGCCATCGTCATGGCCTCGACGGCGAGCAACGGGGCCACGTTCCGGTCGAGCGCGTCCCGGCAGCCGATGATCGCCTCGATGCGTCGCAGGGTGCGCTCCGGGCCCGAGTCCCGGGCGATCCGGTCCAGGTCGGCCCGTATCTCCTCGTTGGCGATGGCCAGGCCCGAGCCGAGCTGCAGGGCCAGCACGTCCCGGTAGAAACCGGTGAGGTCGGTGAGCGCCAGGTCGAGGCTGTCGCGCTGGGTGCGGGTGCGGCGGCGCTTCTGCCGGTCCTCCAGCTCCTTCATGACGCCCGCCGTGCCCCTTGGCATCCTGCTGCCCGCGCCCGCTCCGGCCCCGAGCGCCGCCCGCAGTTCCTCGGTCTCCTTGGTGTCGACCTCCTCGGCGAGGTACTTGGCGTCCTCGGCGGCGGCGTCGACCAGCTCCTGGGCGGCCTTGAGGCAATCACCCACGTCGTCCACCCGGAGCGGCAGTCTGAGCACGGCGCTGCGCCGCGTCCTGGCCGCCTCGTCGGTGGCCAGTCGGCGGGCCCGGCCGATGTGGCCCTGCGTGGCGCGGGCGGCCGCGGCGGCGAGGGCGGGCTCGATGCCGTCACGGCGCATCAGCACCTCGGCGACGGCGGCCACGGGCGGGGTGCGCAGGGTCAGGTGCCGGCAGCGGGAGCGGATGGTGGGCAGCACGTCCTCCAGGGAGGGCGCGCACAGCAGCCACACCGTCCGCGGAGCCGGTTCCTCCACGGCCTTCAGCAGGACGTTGCCGGCGCCCTCGGTGAGTCGGTCGGCGTCCTCCAGGACGATGACCTGCCAACGTCCGACGGCCGGCGACAGCTGGGCCCGGCGGACCAGGGCGCGGGTCTCCTTCACACCGATGGACAGAAGATCGGTACGGACGATCTCCACATCGGAGTGCGTACCGATCACGGTGGTGTGGCAGCCTTCGCAGAAGCCGCAGCCCGGTTCCCCGCCGAGGGCCCGGTCGGGGCTGGTGCACTGGAGGGCCGCCGCGAAGGCGCGGGCGGCGGTGGCCCGTCCCGATCCGGGCGGGCCGGTGAACAGCCAGGCGTGGGTCATCTTGGACCCGGTGGGCAGCGTCGTCCCGTCCGAGGTGGCCGTGACCTGGGCGTCGGCGTCACGGGCGGCGGCAGCGAGCTGCGTCTGCACGCGCTCCTGACCCACCAGGTCGTCCCATACGGGCATCCCGCCCACCACCTTTCACTGTCCGTGCGTAGCTGCACACACATTCTGACGGACGGCACTGACAGCGACGGCACGTCCGCGTCGTCCGCAACCGTCGGCAGCCGTCAGCACCGCCGGCGTCCCGGGGCGCTCTGTCGGCAGCCGTCAGCACCGCCGGCGTCGCGGGCCGCTCTGTCCGCAACCGTCAGCACCGCCGGCGTCCCGGGCCGCTCAGCGGCGGCGGCCCCGACCGTCCTCGTCGTCCTCGTCGCGCTCGCGCGGCCGCGGGCCCAGCAGTTCGTCCGCCAGTGTCGGCAGGTCGTCCATCGGGGTCGCCTCGGCCCAGTCCGACGGCGTCCGACGCGGCCGTCCGTCGTCGTCGACGACCGGAAGCTCACGGGTCACGTCGTCCTCGCGGTCGGCGTTCGCGCCCCTCCCGCGGTTCCCCGTGTCCCGGAAGATGTCCGAAGGCACCCGGTCCGCGGGGCTCTCCTGGGGGCGGCGCGTCGTCGGCCGGGAGGCGGACGGGGTCCGCCCCGAGGGCGCGGGCGCCGACCGTGCGGGGCCATCGGCCGGACCCGTCTCACGGACCGGCGGCAGCACCGAGGCCCCCGCGGCCGGGTCGACCTTCGGCACGGGAACCGTCTGGGTGACGTCGTCGGGCTGCACCAACCGCTTGATCACCGGGGTTTCCAGCGTGACGGCGTCGTCCGGGTGCGGGTTCTTGCGCATGCCGACCTTGGGCGCGGGCGCCTCGGCAGGGGCATCGGCAGGTACGGAGGACGTCGAGGCGGGAGCCGGGCGCGAGGTCGGCGCGGGAGCCGGGGGCGGCTTCGGAGCGGACGTCGGAGCGGCGGCCGCCCGGGCCGCCGAGGCGGCAGCCGAGGCCTCCGCCAGTCGGCGTGCCTCCTCGGCCCTGAGCAGAGCCTCCTCGGCGCGGCGCTGCTTCTCCAGCCGCCGGTCCTCGGCCTCGGCGCGCTGCCTGGCCTCTTCCTCCGCCTGGGCGCGCAGCCGCTCGGCCTCCGCCGCGCGGGCCTTCTCCTCGGCTTCCGCGCGCAGCCGCTCGACCTCGGCCCGGGCCCGGGCCTCCTCGGCGACGCGCAGTCGTTCCTGTTCCGCCTTGCGGACGGCCTCGGCCTCGGCGAGCCGGCGTGCCTGCGCCGCCTCGGCCTCGGCCTTGACCCGGGCCTCCTCGGCCTCGCGGGCCTTGCGGGCCTCCGTCTCGACGCGCACCCGTTCTTCCTCGGCCTTGCGCGCCGCCTCTTCCTCGGCCTTGCGCTTCGCCTCTGCCTCGGCGAGCCGCCGGGCTTCGAGCTGCGCCGCGATCTCCTGCTCGGAGAGCGGCAGCATCCGGTCCAAGCGGTGGCGGACGACGGTGGTGACCGAGCCCGGGTCCTGCCCCGCGTCCACCACGAGGTAGCGCCCGGGGTCGGCCGCGGCCAGCGTCAGGAAGCCGGAGCGCACGCGCCGGTGGAACTCCGCGGGTTCCGACTCCAGCCGGTCCGGCGCCTCGGTGAACCGTTCCCGCGCCGCCTCCGGCGACACGTCGAGCAGCACGGTCAGGTTCGGTACGAGCCCGCCCGTGGCCCAGCGGGAGATCCGGGCGATCTCGGTCGGGGACAGGTCGCGGCCCGCGCCCTGGTAGGCCACCGAGGAGTCGATGTAGCGGTCGGAGATGACCACGGCGCCCCGTTCCAGGGCGGGTCGGACCACGGTGTCCACGTGTTCGGCCCGGTCGGCGGCGTACAGCAGTGCCTCGGCGCGGTTCGACAGCCCGGCCGAGGACACGTCGAGCAGGATCGAGCGCAGCCGCTTGCCGACCGGGGTCGCTCCCGGCTCGCGCGTGACGACGACCTCGTGGCCCTTGCCCCGTATCCAGTCGGCCAGCGCCTCCACCTGGGTGGACTTGCCGGCGCCGTCACCGCCTTCCAGGGCGATGAAGAAGCCGGTGGTGGAGGCGGCCTGGAGCGGTTCCCCGCCGCGCAGTGCCTCGCGCAGGTCGCGGCGCAGCGGTACTCCGCGACGATCGTCGACCTTGGTCAGCACCACCACGGCGACGGGCAGCAGCAGGGCGCCGACCAGCATCAGGGTGAAGGCCGCGCCGCCGTGGGCGAAGACGACCTCGCCGCCGGTCAGCCGGTGCGGGCCGATCCCGGCGGCCAGCAGCGGGGCGGCCACCGCCCCGACGGCCACGGCCACCCGTACGACGGCCTGGAGGTGCTCGGTGACCCGGGCCCGACGGAATTCCTCGGTCTCCTGGTCCAGCAGGGTGTGCGCCGTGTTGGCGGCGGTACCGGCGGCGGTGCCCGCGAGCAGGGCCAGGAACAGTCCGGTCGCCATGTCCGGGACCAGCCCGACCAGCAGCAGGGCGAGCCCGGTGACCGCTATGGCGAGGGCGAGCAGCCGCCGGCGGGACAGGGCGGGCAGGATCTTGCCGGCCTGGGTGGCGCGGATGCCGAGGCCGGTGCCGCCGACCAGCGCGAGGACCAGCAGCGCGTACGAAGCGGGTCCCCTGCCCAGGTCGAAGGCGTGCAGTACGGAGACGGAGGCGGCGGAGGCCACCCCTCCGGCAACGGCGGCGGAGGCCAGGACGAGCAGCGGGACGGCGCCCGTACGACCCTTGTCGGGCCGGTCCCCGGCCTTGGGGGCGCGCAGGCCCTCCAGCGGGGAGCGCGGGCGCGGGGTCTTCGTGCCCGGCAGCACCAGGGGAAGCAGCAGTGACACGGACGCGGCGAACAGGCCGGCGGCCACGTAGGACCCCAGGGCCGCCTGGTTCGCGGCGAACCAGTCCACGCCGAGCCCCAGCGCGCGGCCGACCAGTGTCGAGGCGAGCAGCGCGGCGGCCGCGACGGGCAGCGCCACGAAGGCGGTACGCAGGGTCAGGCGCCGCAGGGTGTCGAGGTGGTCCGGGAGCGGCCGTACGGTCGCCCCTTCCGGCGGCGGCGCGGGGAGCAGGGCGGGAGCCGCGCTGTCCTTGGCCAGCGTCCACAGTCGTTCGGCGGCCCCGGAGACGAAGACGGTGGCCAGCAGCGCGGTCATGGCGTGCGCCGGGATCCAGTCCAGCCAGAGCGGGGCGACGACGAACAGTCCGATGCGGACCCCGTCGGCGCCGACCATCGTCCAGCGGCGGTCGAGCTTGCCGCCGGGGGCGGTCAGCTTGGCGAGCGGCCCGAGGAGCACGGCCCCGAAGAGCACGGTGGCCACGACCCGGACCCCGAACACGGCCGCGACGGCCAGGGCCGCTCCGCGGTACCCCTCCCCGAAGGTTCCCTCGGAGACCGCCGCCTGATAGGCCAGCAACACCAGGACCAACAGGGCAAGGGCGTCGCCGATGCCGCTGACCAACTGGGCACTCCACAAACGCCGCAGTCTGGGCGTGCGCAGGAGGGCGCGCACCGCACGCTCGCGGGAGTCCGCGGCCAGGGCTTCGTCGTAGGTGGCGTTCTCGTCGGCGGTCTCGGTGTCGGTCACGACCGTCGGCTGCTCGGCTCGCGTCATCCGCCCAGCCTATCCGCTGTGCTTCGTGGCTGCGGAGGCCTGTGGACAACCCCGGGTGTGACCCCGAACCCACCGCTCGACCCGCCCTCCCCCGGGAAACCGAAGGGCCCCCGCGCAGCATGCGCGGGGGGCCCTTCACGACTCGGTTCGGCCGGCCGAGAACGCCGGCGTCCGGCGACTAGTCGTCTGACGCCGCCGGAGCGGTCGTCGCCTTCTTCGCCACCGTCTTCTTCGCGGCCGCTGCCGTCTTCTTGGTCGCCGTGGCCTTCTTGGTCGCCGTGGCCTTCTTGGCCGTCGTCGTCTTCTTGGCCGCCGTCTTCTTGGCGGTCGTCGCCGTGGCCTTCTTGGCGGGCGCCTTCTTCGCCGTGGCCTTCTTGGCCGTCTTCTTCGCCGGCCCCTTCGCCCGCTTCTCCGCGAGGAGTTCGTAGCCGCGCTCCGGCGTGATCGTCTCGACGTCGTCGTCCCGCCGCAGCGTCGCGTTCGTCTCGCCGTCCGTCACGTACGGACCGAAGCGGCCGTCCTTGACCACCACCGGCTTCTCGCTCACCGGGTCGGTGCCCAGCTCCTTCAGCGGGGGCTTGGCCGCGGCCCGCCCGCGCTGCTTCGGCTGCGCGTAGATGGCGAGCGCCTCGTCCAGCGTGATCGAGAACAGCTGGCCCTCGGTCTCCAGGGAACGCGAGTCCGTGCCCTTCTTCAGGTACGGGCCGTAGCGGCCGTTCTGGGCCGTGATCTCCACGCCCTCCGCGTCGGCTCCGACGACCCTGGGCAGGGACATCAGCTTGAGCGCCTCGTCCAGCGTGACCGTGTCCAGGCTCATCGACTGGAACAGCGAGGCCGTCCGCGGCTTGACCGCGTTCTTGCCGGTCTTCGGCGTGCCCTCGGGCAGGATCTCCGTCACGTAGGGCCCGTAACGACCGTCCTTCGCGACGATCTGGTTCCCGCTGACGGGGTCGGTGCCCAGCTCGAACTCGCCGCTCGGCTTCGCGAAGAGTTCCTCCGCGTACTCCACCGTGAGCTCGTCGGGGGCCATGTCGTCCGGCACGTCGGCCCGCTGGTGGCCTTCGGTGTCCTTCTCGCCCCGCTCGACGTACGGCCCGTAGCGGCCGACGCGCAGCACGATCCCCTCGCCGACCGGGAAGGAGGAGATCTCCCGGGCGTCGATGGCGCCGAGGTCCGTGACCAGTTCCTTGAGGCCACCGAGGTGGTCGCCGTCGGCGGGTACGACCTCGGACGCGTCCTCGGCGCCGAAGTAGAACCGCTTCAACCACGGCACGGACTGGGCCTCGCCCCGCGCGATGCGGTCGAGATCGTCCTCCATCTTCGCGGTGAAGTCGTAGTCGACGAGCCGGCCGAAGTGCGTCTCCAGCAGGTTGACCACGGCGAACGACAGGAAGGACGGCACGAGGGCCGTGCCCTTCTTGAAGACGTAGCCGCGGTCGAGGATGGTGCCGATGATCGACGCGTAGGTCGAGGGGCGGCCGATCTCGCGCTCTTCCAGCTCCTTGACCAGCGAGGCCTCGGTGTACCGGGCCGGCGGCTTGGTCGAGTGGCCGTCCGCCGTGATCTCCTCGGCCGACAGCGCGTCGCCCTCGGCGACCTGCGGCAGCCGCTTCTCACGATCGTCGAGTTCGGCGTTCGGGTCGTCCGCGCCCTCGACGTAGGCCTTCATGAAGCCGTGGAAGGTGATCGTCTTGCCGGACGCGCTGAACTCGGCGTCACGGCCGTCGGAGGCCCGTCCGCCGATCTTCACGGTCACGGAGTTTCCGACCGCGTCCTTCATCTGGGAGGCGACGGTCCGCTTCCAGATCAGTTCGTAGAGACGGAACTGGTCGCCGGTCAGGCCGGTCTCGGCCGGGGTGCGGAAACGATCACCCGAGGGTCGGATCGCCTCGTGCGCCTCCTGCGCGTTCTTGACCTTGCCGGCGTACACGCGCGGCTTCTCCGGCAGGTAGTCGGCTCCGTAGAGCTGGGTGACCTGCGCCCGCGCCGCGTTCACGGCGGTGTCGGAGAGCGTCGTGGAGTCCGTACGCATATAGGTGATGAAGCCGTTCTCGTACAGCTTCTGCGCCACCTGCATCGTCGCCTTCGCACCGAAGCCGAGCTTGCGCGAGGCCTCCTGCTGGAGCGTCGTCGTGCGGAACGGGGCGTACGGGGAGCGGCGGTACGGCTTGGACTCGACCGACCGGACGGCGAACGAAGCGCTCTCCAGTGCGGTGGCGAGCCCCCGGGCGCCGGCCTCGTCGAGGTGCAGCACCTCGCTCTTGAGCTTCCCGTTCGAACCGAAGTCACGGCCCTGGGCGACGCGCTTGCCGTCGACCGTGTTCAGGCGGGCGACCAGCGTCGAGGGGTCGGAGGCGTCACCGGCGCGGCCGGTGCCGAAGGTGCCGGTGAGGTCCCAGTACTCGGCGGAACGGAAGGCGATGCGCTCGCGCTCCCGCTCGACGACGAGGCGGGTGGCCACCGACTGGACCCGGCCCGCCGACAGCTTCGGCATGACCTTCTTCCACAGGACCGGCGAGACCTCGTAGCCGTAGAGGCGGTCGAGGATGCGTCGGGTCTCCTGGGCGTCGACCATGCGCTGGTTGAGCTCGCGCGGGTTGGCGACGGCGTCGCGGATCGCGTCCTTGGTGATCTCGTGGAAGACCATCCGGTGGACGGGGACCTTGGGCTTGAGGACTTCCTGCAGGTGCCACGCGATGGCTTCGCCCTCGCGGTCCTCATCGGTGGCGAGGAAGAGTTCGTCGGACTCGGCCAGCAGCTCCTTGAGCTTCCTGACCTGGGCCTTCTTGTCCGCGTTGACGACGTAGATCGGTGCGAAGTCGTGTTCGACGTCCACGCCGAGGCGACGGACCTCGCCGGTGTACTTGTCGGGAACCTCGGCCGCGCCACTGGGGAGGTCGCGGATGTGCCCGACGCTCGCCTCGACGACGTATCCCGGGCCGAGGTAGCCCTTGATCGTCTTCGCCTTGGCAGGGGACTCGACGATGACGAGTCGGCGGCCGCCCTTTGCGGTCTCGCTAGTCGGGGACAACTTGGCTCTTCTCTCCGGTCGGCACTCGGTCGCGGTACGGCGACGCTGCGGAGTGTGACGGTACAACCCGCACCCGTGTCAAACGGCACAAGCCCGCAACGGCCACTCGAACGGTAACCCGACAAGCGCCGTTTCTGCCGCCCGGATGCCACGGCGGACCCCCCACGGTCACCGGGCGGAGTGGCCCCGGGGCCGTCTGGCCCCCGGCCGCGCCTTGCCGCCCGGCCCTTGCGACGTCGGGTTTCCCACTCGGAGAAACATCATCCGTGAAGGGCGCCTCAGAACCGCTGGAGGCACCAGACGCCGAGGGCCGACGAGCCGAATCCGGACAGGAGCGCGAGGGGCACGGCGACGGCGGGGCGTACGCCCTCGGCCACCGGCGCACGGTGTAGGGCCCGCGCCCCTGTCCAGCCGAGCAGAGCGGCCCCGAACAGCAGGAACACGAGCGCGGAGAAGAGCGCCGGACCGCGTTCCATGCCGTTCCCCCCTTGCCCCCGGGCCGCTCCGGGATCCCCCCGGATCCCGCTTCCCGGGAGCCTGCCGGCCGAGGGGGTACGGCAGGCGAACCCCGGGTTACATCACGGCTTCGGCGCCGCCCCCCGGCCCGGCCCGGCGACGCCTACGGGGCGGGATCGCGCACGGGGTCCAGGAAGCCCTGCTCCACCAGCATCCGGATCGCCTCCGGGGTCCGGTCCCGCAGCACCACCGGGTCCTCCTGCATCAGCTGGGCGATGGCGTCCAGGATCCGGCCGGCGCTGAGTGAGCCGTCACACACTCCGGCGAACCCGGCCCCGACGGTGTCCACCTTCGTGGCCCGGCGCATTCCGCGGTTCTGCCGGAGCACGACGTGCTCGGGGTCCTCCGCCCCGGGCGCGCCGACCTGTTCCTGGACGATCTCCTCGGCCAGGACGAAGTACCCCGCGAGCAGCGCGGCGTCGTCGTGTTCGCGCAGGTAGTCCTGACGGGCGAAATGCGCCACGACGCTCTCGCCCAGCGGCTGCTCCACCGAGTGCGGCCACTCCTCGACCACGATGGAGGGCTCGGCCGCGTCCGTCCGGCGCAGGGTGATCCAGCCGAAGCCGACGGCCTTGGTCTTGCGGGCCTCGAACTCGTCCAGCCAGTGCGCGTAGCGGCGCTCGTACTCACCCGGGTCGTCGCGGTGGTCGCCCGCGTCCCGCAGCCAGAGTTCCGCGTACTGCGTCACGTCCTGCACGTCGCGCTGGACGATCCACGCGTCGCAGCCGCGCGGCACCCAGGAGCGGAGCCGGTCATGCCAGTCCTCGCCCTCCACGTGCTGCCAGTTGCCGAGGAACTGCGCGTACCCGCCCGGGTTCAGCCGTTCGCCGGCCTGCTGGACCAGGGTCCGGCACAGGTCGTCGCCGCCCATGCCGCCGTCCCGGTAGGTGAGCCGGGCGCCGGGGGAGATCACGAAGGGCGGGTTCGACACGATCAGGTCGAACGTGGCCTCGCCGACCGGCTCGAAGAGGGAACCGGCGAGCAGTTCGGCCTCGGCCTCCCCGGACAACGCCAACGTCAAACGGGTGAACTCCAGGGCCCTCGGGTTGACGTCGGTGGCCGTGACCCGTGTCGCGTGCCGGGCCGCGTGCAGGGCCTGGATGCCCGATCCGGTGCCGACGTCGAGGGCAGAGCCCACGGGGACGCGGACGGTGATTCCGGCCAATGTCGTGGAGGCGCCGCCGACTCCCAGGACCACGCCCTCCTCACGGCGGCCGATGCCACCGGCACCGCCCACGGCGCAGCCGAGGTCGGAGACGATGAACCAGTCCTCACCGTCCGGACCGCCGTACGGGCGCACGTCGACGGTGGCGTACACCTCGTCGCCCTCCCGCCGCAGCCAGCCGTCCTCCAGCGCCGCGTCGACGGGCAGCGCCGTGCGGGCGTGTCCGTACGACACGGACCGGCGAAGCAGGAACAACCGGACCAGGCTCGCGAGCGGATCGTCCGCGCGGTCTCGGGTGGCGCGCAGGGCGGGGACCGTCTCGCTGCGGGCCAACGCGGCGTAGGCGGGGGCGCCGAGCACGTCGAGCAGCCCGTCGGCGGTGAAGCCGGCGGCCAGCAGGGCGGCGCGGAGCGCGGCGGCACGGTCGGGCGAGGGAAGGCTGGTGGTACTCACGCGTCCATTGTGGCCGCTGGGCCCGGCAATCGTGGCGGCCCACCCCGGGCATTCGGTGAACGCGACGGCGGCGGGGCCGGGGTCACCGGCCCCACCGCGTCGGCGACAGGGACTAACCCGTCGTCGTCTGGACCTGGCAGCCCGGCTGGCCGTTCATCGCCTTGTCCAGGCCTCCCGTCTTCAGCTTGTCCAGGGCCTGCTTGCCGCCCTGCGTCGCCGACTCCAGTCCGCCGGCCACCTCCTTGAGGCCCTCGGCGAACTTCGTCTGGTCCTTGACGTCGAGGGCGTCCATCTTCACCTTGAGGTCGGCGTAGCCCTTTGAGGTCGCCGCGAAGCCCTGGACGGCGGCGCTCTGCGTCTCCTCGCCGCCCTTGACCGGCGGAACTCCCGCCCCGGTCAGGGCGGTGCCCATGGACTTGTAGGCGTCGGACATGACCTGGAACGCCGCCGAGTCGGTCTGCTGGACCTCCTCCGGCTTGCTGCTCTCCGTGGCCACGCGCTTGATGTCGACGTTGGAGGTCTCGATCTTCTTGAGTTGGGGTCCCCACGCGTCACAGACCTTCTTGGCCCACGCGTCGGTCTTCTTCTGCCCGTCGTCCTCGCCGCCGCATCCGGACAGCACGAGCATCAGCACCGCACCGCCGGACACTGCGGCCGCAAACTTCTTGTTCACCGGATTGGTCCCTTCGAAGACTCTCGGCCCGGAAGATACACGCCCACCCTGGGCGGACACGGAAAGGCGGACGGACGGCGCGTCAGTCCGCGCCGCCCGTCCGCCGTTCGGTCGTACCCTCGAACCCCGTGCTGGACGGGGCCCGAGGCCCTTCGGGACACCGACCGGGAACCGCTCGGGGCCCGGCTCGGGGAGGGTCAGGAAACCACCGCCGGGTCAGTGGGCTGGGCCACACGCTCGGCCGCGCCGTCCTCGCCCTCGTCGCCCACGGCGATGCCGCGCCGCTTGGACACGTACACCGCGACGATGATGACGCTGATGGCCAGGATCGCGACGATCGCCCGCACGGTCGGGCTGGTGTCGTCGCCGTAGCTGAACTGCACGATGGCCGGGGCGATCAACAGGGCCACCAGGTTCATCACCTTGAGCAGCGGGTTGATGGCCGGGCCGGCGGTGTCCTTGAACGGGTCGCCGACGGTGTCGCCGATGACGACCGCGGCGTGGGCCTCGCTGCCCTTGCCGCCGTGGTGGCCGTCCTCGACGAGCTTCTTCGCGTTGTCCCACGCCCCACCGGAGTTCGCGAGGAACACCGCCATCAGGGTGCCGGTGCCGATGGCGCCCGCGAGGAACGAGCCGAGCGCGCCGACGCCGAGCGAGAAGCCCACCGCGATCGGGGTGAGCACGGCGAGCAGGCCGGGCGTGGCGAGCTCGCGCAACGCGTCCTTGGTGCAGATGTCCACGACGCGCCCGTACTCGGGCTTCTCGGTGTAGTCCATGATCCCGGGGTGCTCGCGGAACTGCCGGCGCACCTCGTAGACGACGGCCCCCGCGGAGCGGGAGACGGCGTTGATGGCGAGTCCGGAGAACAGGAACACGACGGCCGCGCCCAGGATCAGGCCGACCAGGTTGTTGGGCTGCGCGATGTCGAGGCTGAGGTTCATCTCCCCGGCCTTGGCTCCGACTTGCTTGACCGCGGTGGCGATGGCGTCGTTGTACGAGCCGAAGAGCGCGGCGGCGGCGAGCACGGCCGTGGCGATCGCGATGCCCTTGGTGATGGCCTTGGTGGTGTTGCCCACGGCGTCCAGGTCGGTCAGGACCTGCGCGCCGGCGCCCTCGACGTCCCCGGACATCTCGGCGATGCCCTGGGCGTTGTCGGAGACCGGTCCGAAGGTGTCCATGGCGACGATGACGCCGACGGTGGTGAGCAGGCCGGTACCGGCCAGGGCCACCGCGAAGAGGGCCAGCATGATCGAGGTGCCGCCGAGCAGGAAGGCCCCGTAGACGCCGAGGCCGATGAGCAGCGCGGTGTAGACGGCGGACTCCAGGCCGACCGAGATGCCGGCAAGGACGACAGTGGCCGCGCCGGTCAGCGAGGACTTGCCGATGTCCCGTACGGGGCGCCGGCTGGTCTCGGTGAAGTAGCCGGTCAGCTGTTGGATCAGGGCGGCGAGCACGATGCCGATGGCGACGGCGACGACGGCCAGGATCCGCGGGTCCCCGGCGTGGTTGAGGATCGCGGGGTCCTCGACGCCGACGAGCTCCTTGTAGGTGGCCGGCAGGTACGCGTAGACGGCGATCCCGACGAGCACCAGGGAGATCGCGGCGGAGATGAAGAAGCCGCGGTTGATGGCGGTCATCCCGCTGCGGTCGGATCGGCGCGGGGACACCGCGAAGATGCCGATCATGGCGGTGACGACGCCGATGGCGGGAACGATCAGCGGGAACGCCAGACCCAGGTCCCCGAAGGCGGCCTTGCCGAGGATCAGCGCGGCCACGAGGGTGACGGCGTAGGACTCGAAGAGGTCGGCCGCCATGCCGGCGCAGTCGCCGACGTTGTCGCCCACGTTGTCGGCGATGGTCGCGGCATTGCGGGGGTCGTCCTCCGGAATGCCCTGCTCGACCTTGCCGACCAGGTCGGCGCCGACGTCGGCGGCCTTGGTGAAGATGCCGCCGCCGACACGCATGAACATGGCGATCAGCGCGGCGCCGAGCCCGAAGCCCTCCAGCACCTTGGGGGCGTCCGCGGCGTAGACGAGCACGACGCAGGAGGCGCCGAGCAGACCGAGGCCGACGGTGAACATGCCGACCACGCCACCGGTGCGGAAGGCGATCCTCATGGCCTTGTGGGCCACTTCGGTCAGGTCCTTGGCGGGTTCGCCCTCGGCGGGGGTGGCTTCCCGCGCGGCGGCGGCCACGCGGACGTTCGCGCGGACCGCGAGGCGCATGCCGATGTATCCGGTGGCGGCCGAGAAGAGCGCGCCGACGAGGAAGAAGGCGGAGCGGCCCGCCCGCTGCGACCAGTCGTCGGCGGGGAGCAGGAAGAGCAGGAAGAAGACCACGACGGCGAAGACGCCGAGTGTGCGCAGTTGTCGTCCGAGGTAGGCGTTGGCGCCTTCCTGAACGGCGGCGGCGATCTCCTTCATGCCGGTGGTGCCCTCGTCGGCCGCGAGCACCTGGCGGACCAGGATCTGCGCGACGACGAGTGCGAGAAGTGCGACCGCTGCAATCACGATCACGATGAGCCGATTGTCATCGGTGAGTACTGCGGCGGCCAGATCGGAGTTGCCGATCGGCGCGTTGGGGGTGAAGAGCCCCGTCATTCGTCCTCCTTGACGTGATGAGCTCAAGATGTGGACGGATTGTAGGGAGCGCGACCTGATCAAAACAGTGGGCGGGAAACGTAATTGGCCTGCACTTGCTCCTCAGCAATAGATCACGTCACTCCATTACCCTCGAAAGTGGTAATGGGGCAAAGGCATTGACGCCTGGTCATCGAAGTGGGAATTCATGGCGGGACAGCGAAAAAGGCCCCGCGGAGCAGGGCCTTCGAAGATCGGACGATGTGAAAGGAGTACCCGTTCGGGGACAGCGGGACGGGCACGCGACGGGGCGCGAGCCCATCTGTTCGGACGTCTGTTCCCGGCACGGCCGCCGCCGACTGTGCATCGATGGCGAAGAGCCGGCATGCGGGCGGAAGTGGCGGACCCACAGCCTCGCCGCGCACCCGGCAGATCCAGGGGCCGGGACAGGGGAAAGATCCGCGTGCCGGCCGAAAATCGACCCTCAAGGGGCCATTCGGGTGGCAGGGGCCCTACGGGAGCGCGGAAATCTTCGCCACGGGCCAGCTCATCCGGATGGTGCCGCCGGCTTCCCCGCTGGTCACCTCGACGTCGTCGACGAGTCCACTGATCACGGCGAGGCCCATTTCGTCCTCGCCCTCGTTGTCCGGGTCCAAGGCGGCCGCGATGCCCGACACGGCCTCGGCGGAACCGCCGGCCGCGCCGGGAACGTCGTCGCCGACCTCGATGGAGAAAACTTTCTCCTCCTCGGTCAGCACGACCCGGACGGGCCCGGTCAGTCCGTTGCTGCGGTGCAGCCCGACGGCGCGCGAGCAGGCCTCGCCCACGGCGAGGCGGACCTCGTCGAGGACGGCTTCCTCCACACCGGCCCGCCGCGCCACGGCGGCCGCGACCAGGCGGGCCGTCCGGACGTGTTCGGGCTGGGCGCTGAAGCGCAGTTCAACGGTGGCCATGCGCGTCCCCCTCGGACTCTGGGCGCGGACCAACGGGCGCGCCTTGACAGGGGCCCGGACCGACCGTGGTCCGGTACCCCCCGCTCCTCGTCGGCTTCTGACGGCCTTTCGGGCCGCCGGAAACCGTCAGTCGGTGGCGTTGACGGCGTCTTCCACAGTCGTGTGGATCGGGAACACCTTGGTCAGACCGGTGATACGGAAGATCTTCAGGATGCGCTCCTGGTTGCAGACCAGACGCAGCGAGCCCTCGTGCGCACGAACACGCTTGAGGCCTCCCACGAG
Source organism: Streptomyces sp. NPDC102278 (assembly GCF_044766345.1). NCBI lineage: Bacteria > Bacillati > Actinomycetota > Actinomycetes > Kitasatosporales > Streptomycetaceae > Streptomyces > Streptomyces sp. NPDC102278. Next base: position 107,277 of record NZ_JBIWLV010000014.1, read on the forward strand.
CACACCGAGGCCGGTGGAGTCGAGGAAGTCCACTCGCTCCATGTCGACAACCAAGTGGTAGCTGCCGTCGTTGACCAACTCCACCAACTGCTCGCGCAGCTTGGGCGCGGTATACACATCAATCTCGCCACCGACCTCTACGACCGTGCGGTCGCCGACAGTGCGAGTCGACAGGGACAGGTCCACGGATCCTCCAGCACCTTGCTATCGAGCGGCGCCCCCCAGGGGCCTCCCCGTCCGAAGAGGAGAGGGATCGGCTGCCGCGATGGCATTCAATCACTTACCGGCAGGCGCGCACGACGCCTTGGGTCCATTGTCCCGCACGCCGGTGACACACTCGGTTCCAATGGCCAATACTCACCGTCCCGGTCGGCCCACGGCAGCCGCGGACTCTCGACCCACCCCGAGCACGGTCCTGGACCGGCTGGCACGGGGGCCTTCTCGAGCTGCGCGCATCACCCATACGGAGCACTTGCCCCCTCGGGCGGGTCGTCATGCGGTCTGGCCCGACCGCATCCGAACTGATGTCGTGGCCGCCATCCAGGCCGCCGGAATCGAACATCCGTGGGAACACCAGGCCGCGGCGGTCGAGCACGCCCTGGACGGCACGTCCGTGGTCGTGGCCACCGGCACCGCCTCGGGCAAGTCGCTGGCCTACCTGGCCCCCGTGCTGTCCGCCCTCGCGGACGGCGCCGAGGCACCCAACGGCCGGGGGTCGACCGCCCTGTACCTGGCCCCCACCAAGGCCCTGGCGGCCGACCAGCGGCGCGCCGTACGGGAACTGGCGAGCCCGCTGGGCAACGCGATCCGGCCCGCCGTCTACGACGGGGACACGCCCGTCGAGGAACGCGAGTGGGTGCGCCAGTACGCGAACTACGTGCTCACCAATCCCGACATGCTGCACCGCGGGATCCTGCCCGCCCACCCGCGCTGGTCCTCGTTCCTGAAGGCGCTGCGCTACGTGGTGATCGACGAGTGCCACACCTACCGGGGCGTATTCGGCTCGCACGTGGCCCAGGTGCTGCGCCGGCTGCGGCGCCTGTGCGCCCGCTACGGCTCGGAACCCGTCTTCCTGCTGGCCTCCGCCACCTCCAGCGACCCGGCGACCTCCGCGTCCCGGCTGACCGGCCTGAAGGTCGTGGAGGTGGCCGACGACGCCTCCCCGCGCGGCGAGGTGGTCTTCGCCCTGTGGGAGCCCCCGCTGACCGACATGAAGGGCGAGAAGGGCGCTCCGGTGCGCCGAACGGCCACCGCCGAGACCGCCGACCTGCTGACCGACCTGGTGGTCCAGGGGGTCCGCACTGTGGCCTTCGTGCGGTCCCGGCGCGGCGCCGAGCTGATCGCCGTGATCGCCCAGGAGCGGCTCGCCGAGGTGGACCGGTCGTTGCCGCGGCGGGTGGCCGCGTACCGGGGCGGGTACCTGCCCGAGGAGCGGCGCGCCCTGGAGCGGGCCCTGCACTCCGGGCAACTGCTGGGGCTGGCCGCCACCACCGCCCTGGAACTCGGCGTGGACGTGTCCGGCCTGGACGCGGTGCTGATCACGGGCTATCCGGGCACGCGGGCCTCGCTGTGGCAGCAGGCCGGGCGGGCCGGGCGCTCGGGGCAGGGCGCCCTGGCCGTGCTGGTGGCTCGTGACGACCCGCTGGACACCTACCTGGTCCACCACCCCGAGGCGCTGTTCCGGCAGCCCGTGGAGGCCACCGTGCTGGATCCGGACAACCCGTACGTGCTGGCCCCGCACCTGTGCGCGGCGGCCGCCGAGCTCCCGCTGACCGAGGCGGACCTGGATCTCTTCGGCCCGGCGGCGTCCGGGCTGCTCCCGCAGTTGGAGGCGGCGAAGCTGTTGCGCCGCCGGGCCACGGCCTGGCACTGGACCCGACGGGAACGCGCCTCGGACCTGACGGACATCCGGGGAGGCGGTGGCCGTCCCGTACAGATCGTGGAGGCGGCGACCGGCCGGCTGCTCGGCACCGTCGACGAATCGGCCTCCCACACCGCCGTCCACGACGGGGCCGTCCATCTCCACCAGGGCCGCACCTACCTGGTGAAGCACCTCGACCTGGAGGACTCGGTCGCGCTGGTGGAACAGGCCGATCCGCCGTTCTCCACCACCGCGCGCGACACCACGTCCATCGCGGTGCTGGAGACCGAGAGCGAGATCCCGTGGGGGCAGGGCCGGCTCTGCTTCGGTTCCGTCGAAGTCACCAACCAGGTCGTCTCCTACCTGCGACGCAAGCTGATCACCGGCGAGGTGCTCGGCGAGGCCAAGCTGGACCTGCCGCCGCGCACCCTGCGCACGCGGGCCGTCTGGTGGACGGTCACGGAGGATCAGCTCGACGAGGCGCGGATCAATCCGGAGATCCTCGGCGGCGCCCTGCACGCCGCCGAACACGCCTCCATCGGCCTGCTCCCGCTGTTCGCCACCTGCGACCGCTGGGACATCGGCGGGGTTTCCGTCCCGCTGCATCCCGACACCCTGTTGCCGACGGTATTCGTCTACGACGGCCACCCCGGCGGCGCCGGGTTCGCGGAACGCGCCTTCCACACGGCCCGCGCGTGGCTGACGGCCACCCGCGACGCCATCGCGGCCTGCGAATGCGAGGCGGGCTGCCCGTCCTGCATCCAGTCGCCCAAGTGCGGCAACGGCAACGACCCCCTCCACAAACGTGGCGCCATCCGCCTCCTGACCCGACTGCTCGCCGACGCCCCGGAGGGCTGAGCCGGCCCGCCCCGCCCGCTGCCCGGCGAACCAAGCTCACCGAGGGAGCCGCCGGCGGGGTGGGCGGGCCGCTGCGGCCCGTCGGCGGCGCGGAGGCGTATCACGCCCCCTGCCGGGCAGATCGCCACACCCGGGCCCCGGTGCCCCCGAAAATCCGACGGGGCCCGATGGGCCGAACGGGTGTCGCACGCCCCTGTGCCGCCGCCCCAGGGCCCGCCACGGGGCCAGCACGACCCCACCCCGCAGACCTTGCCCACCCCGAACCGGTCGGTACGGCACCCCGGCAGCCGCCGGCGTGGTGCCCCCGGCAGGACCGGCGCACCGGCACGGCTCACGGGGCGGGCCCTCGGCTCGGCCGGGGGCCCGGCTCGGCCGGGCTCATGGCTCGGCCAGGCTCATGGCTCGGCCGGGCTCACGGGCCGGGCCGGCTCACGTCTCGGCCCCCCTCTCGGCTCGGCCCGGCTGACGGCCGGGGAGGGCTCACGGCCGGGGAGGGCGGGAGCGGCGGACCCGCGCGGGACCCGAGCGCGGGGGCGAAGGGGCCGGTCGGGGCACGCGCCACGACCTCGGCGACCTCGCCCTGAACCTCGCAGGAGGTCAGGGTCGCGCCCTGTGCCCGTGCCACCCGCACCGCCGTCGCACAGGCGGCTTCGGGGCCGTGCGCCCAGGTCGCCGCCGCCGCGAGGGCCGCCAGGTCCGCGGCGGCCGCCGCCCGGTGCCTCGCCACGACGGCCTGACCGAGCAGCAGGACTCCCCCGAACACCGCCCCCAGCACCGTCGTCACCAGCGCCGCCCACACGGTGGCGGAGCCCCGGTCCCGGCTCACGGCGGCGGCCCCACGCTGTCCTCCGCCAAGGCCACCGCCTGGGCGCCGAGCCGTACCGGCAACCCGCCCGGTCCGGGCGCCGGCGCCGCCACCCGGACCCGCCACAGATCCCCCACCCGCTCCAGCTCCACCTCCGCTCCCCGCGGGGCGGCGGCCCCGGCCGCCGCCACCACGATCTCCGCCGGCTCCGAGCGGGCCGCGGCCCGAGCCCCGGCCCGGGCCGCGTCCACGCACCGGATCTGCGCGGCCGCCGCCATCAGCGCCCACACCAGCAGCGCCGCGAACAACACCAGCGCCGGGATCACCAGAGCCGCCTCCGCCGTCACATATCCCCGGTCGCCCTTTCCGCCCGGGTTTCCCTCAGAACGGCACATCGAGCGCCTTCCCGATGGTCGACTGAAGAGCCGTCGACACCACGTCGCTCGTGACCACCTTGTACAGAACGGCAGCGAACGCACACGCCGCGATCGTGCCCATGGCGTATTCCGAAGTGGACATCCCGGCATCGCGACCACGACCAACGAGCGCGGACCGCACTCGAAACCAGATGATCCTCATGACAACCTCCTGTTTGATTTCCTCTTGATGTGATTTCAGGTTTTGATTTCAAGTGCCTCCGAGAAGGCCGGACGCCATCCCAATCACCACTGGAGCCACACCCACCACAAGAAATGCCGGGAGGAAGCACAGCCCCACGGGTGCGGTGATCAGTACGGCGGCCCGCTGCGCTCGGGTCGTGGCCTGTCGAGCCCGGTCCGCCCTGAGAGCCGACGCCAGACGGGAGACCGGTTCGGCGGCCGGGGCCCCCGTACGGGCGGCCCGTTCCAGGCACTCCGCCAGCGACCGGGCGCCCGGTAGCTCCGCCAACCTCCCCCACCCCGCGCCCGGTTCTCCGCCGAGCCGCAGCTCCGCACCGGCCAGCGCCAGCCGTTCGCCCACCGGGCCGCCCAGCGACTCCCCGACCACCTCGGCCGCCTCCACCGGACCGGCGCCGGCTGCCAGACAGGCCGCCAACAGATCTGCCGCAAAGGGCAATTGACGCTCCGTTTCGCGGGAATCCCATCCGACCGACGGTCCGACCCGCGACCGCAGGCGCCACACCCCGAACGCCGCTCCGCACCCGACGAGGACGCCCGTGACGCCGCCGACCAGCACCCAGCCCGCCAACAGAGCGCCGGCCGGCCACGACCAGGTGATGACCCGAGCCCGTGCCAGGGGCCCGAACGGCGGCCCGCGCCGAACCGCCCGCACCCTCAGCAGCGCTCCGATCCGCCGCCGGGTCGCCCTTCGCCGCATGCCTGACGCGACCGCCGATCCCATGCACAGCACCGCCACCGCGAGGCACGACGCCATCCCCAGCCTGTGGACCCACGCCCCACCCATCACCGCTCCCCCGCCCGTACGATCCGCCGGCACCACAACATCCCCAGCGCCTCCAGCACCGCGCCCGCCACCAGGCAGCCCCACCCCACCGGGGTGTGCAGCAGCACCGCGAGCGGGTCCGCCCCGAGGCCGGTACCGATCACCAGCCCCACCAGGGGCAACAGCGCCAACACCACTGCCGTCGAACGGGCCCCGGCCAACTGGGCCCGCAGTGACTCCTGCCGGTCCCGTTCCGCCCGCAACGCCCCTTCCAATCGGTCCAGACCGGCCGCCAGACCGGCGCCCCCGTCCACGGAGACCCGCCAGCAGGCCGCCATCCCGGCCAGTCCCTCCGCTCCCGGCTGCCGCGAGGCCTCGCGCAGCGCCGCGACCACATCGCCACCGAACGCCGCGGCGGCCAACACGCCGGCTTCCACCGCGCCCAGACCGTCTGCGCCCGATGTCGTCCGCCTCAATGCCGCGCCCAGGGCCTGGCCGGGCTGCGCGCCCGCCCTCAGCTCCCCCACCGTGACCCCGCACAGCGCCACCACATCGGCGGCCCGTGCGCCCCGGGCGCGTTCCTGATCCCGGCTCCTCAACCACTTGCGCACGAACGGCACCGAGACCGCCCCCAGCACCAACGGAACCACCGAACCGCCGAGCAACGACACCAATGCCCCGACCCCGACGCCGGACCACTCCCGCCATCGCGCGGCCCGTACCCGCACCGCGATCAACAGCCGTTCCCCACGAGCGGGCCCGATCGGCACCACCGTGGCGCCGCCGACCGGCAACAACCGCGCCCGCCGGGACAACTGATCACCGCCGGCCAGCATCCAGGCGGCGGCGCCTGCGCACAGCACCCCGGCGAGCACCGGCACGGACCCTGCCGCTCCGACCGTCCCGGCGCTCATCGGAGGACCTCCAGCAGCGGACCGAGCCGGGCCCAGCCCCGTTCCCGCACGAATCCCCGCGCGGACCAGCGCAACGCGGGAACCGTCACCACCAGCCCGACCGGGTCCCGTTCGAGGACGTGCACCTCGGCCACCCGACGCCGCCCGGCCCGATCCCGAACCAGGTGGACCACCAGGGTCAACGCGGCTGCCAGCTGGCTGTGCAGAGCTGCGCGATCGAGCCCCGCGGTCGTACCGAGCGCCTCCAACCGAGCCGGGACATGGGCTGCCGCGTTGGCATGGACCGTGCCGCAGCCACCTTCGTGGCCCGTATTCAGGGCGGCCAGCAGATCCGCCACCTCCGGGCCGCGCACTTCCCCGACCACCAGCCGATCGGGGCGCATCCTCAACGCCTGCCGGACCAGGTCCGCCAAGGTGACGAGGCCCGCTCCCTCCTGGTTGGCCGGCCGTGTCTCCAGCCGCACCACATGCGGATGGTCGGGGCGCAGCTCGGCCGAGTCCTCGGCCAGCACGATCCGTTCAGTCGGTCCGACCAGCCCCAACAGGGCGCTCAGCAGGGTGGTCTTGCCCGTCCCGGTGCCCCCGGAGACGAGGAACGAGAGTCGGGCCTCGACCATCGCCCGGAGCAGTTCGTGTCCGCCCGGCGGCAGGGTCCCCGCAGCCACCAGCTCATCGAGCGTGAAGGCCTTCGGCCGTACGACCCGAAGTGACAGGCAGGCGGATCCGACGGCCACCGGTGGCAGCACGGCGTGCAATCGGGTGCCGTCCGGCATCCGGGCGTCCACCCAGGGCCGGGCGTCGTCCAGGCGCCGCCCCGCGACGGCGGCCAGTCGTTGCGCGAGCCTGCGCACCGCGGCGGCGTCGGCGAAGGTCACCCCGGTGAGTTCCAGTCCGCCTCCGCGGTCCACCCATACCCGGTCGGGCGCGGCCACCAGTACATCGGTGACCTCCGGGTCCGCGAGCAATGCCTCCAGCGGTCCGGCGCCGACCAGTTCGGACCGTAACTCGGCCGCCGCACCGAGCACTTCGGCGTCGCCGAGCAGCCGACCCTGGGCCCGCAGGGCCGCCGCGACCCTGGCCGGGGTCGGCTCCGCACCGCTCTCAGCGAGCCGTTGCCGCACCGCGTCCAGGAGCAGCGCGCTCATGCCGGCACCCCCTGGGCGGAGCCGAGTGCCCGCCGCCAGAACCCGTCGCAGAACTTGGCCAGCGCGCCCCGCCCCCGGGACCCCGGCGGTTCTCCCTCGGCCACGCGTCCCGGCAGCCCCACCTCCACCGGCACCTCGCCGGCCAGCGGGGCTCCGAGCAGCCGGGCCACGGCTTCGGCGTCGAGTCCCTCGGGGCAGCGGCCGCGGACGACCACGCGGACGTCGCGGGCGACCATCCGCACCCCTGCCGCCACCCGCCCGGCGGCGGCCAGGGCCCTCAACTCCCCGGGCACCACCATCAGTACGAGGTCCAACTGGGCCAGCACCTCGGCCACGGCCTCGTCCACCCGCCGGGGAAGGTCGACGACGACCACGCCGCCGCGGCGGCGGGCAGCGGCGACCACCGAGCGCATCGCGGCGGGCGGCACGACCACGCGGTCCCCGCGGTCCCAGCTGAGTACGCGAAGCGCGTGCAGTTCGGGCAGGGATTCCTCCAGTGCGCCGGCCCCGACGCGGCCCCGCGAAGCCGCGAAGTCGGGCCAGCGCAACCCTTCGGCGCCCTCGCCCCCGAGCAGTACGTCCATGCCCCCGCCGAGGGGGTCACCGTCGATGAGGATGGTGCGTTCGCCGGCGCGCGCGGCCCGCACGGCGAGCGCGCAGGCCAGGGTGGACGCGCCGGCGCCACCGCTGCCCCCGATCACGCCGACCGCGAGGGCGGGTCGTCCGGCGCCTTCCACCACGTCGGCGATGCGGTCGACGAGTCGGTTCTCGGCGTCGGGGAGCCTCAGTACCTCCTCGGCGCCGATCTCCAACGCCCGCTGCCACACCAGCGGGTCGTCCAGATCTCGGCCGACGAGGAAGACCGCGTCCCGGCGGGGTGCGCCTCGGACCCGGCGCGCCGCGTCGTCCCCGACGAGCACGAGCGGGGCGGAGTCCCAACCGATGCTCCCGGGCACCGATGCGCGGAGGTCCGCGTTCTCCCCGCCGGCCTCCCCCCGGGCCCCCGATCCGCCGGTCTCACCCGGCTCGGGCACCGCGTGGTGCACGTGGGGCTCGGCGCCGGCGGCGGCGCACAGCCGCAGCAGGTCGTCGAGCAACAGGGGGTCCTCGGTGATGATCAGCGGCCGGCCACCACCGGGCACGGCCTCCCCCGCTCGCGTGGACGGGCTTCCCCCGCCGAACACCTCGGACTCCGGTGCTTCACACGACTTCGATCCAGCCACGATCTCCGCCCCTTCTCACTGCGAATCCACACACCGCGTACTTCGCGGCTGGAATCACCGTGCAGGGATCAGGAAAATGAAGTGGATCTTGCTCCGAAACTGTGGACAAGAAGACCCCTGTGAATAACTCCGCCACCCCATCGTGTGAGTTCAGAACGCGGCGGAACCACTACACACAGTCACGAGTTCAAGGAGATGAAGGCCTTCGCGATGGAAGGCCGCCGAAGAGGAGGGGCCGGGGAAATGGTCACCACGGGCCGTAAGCAAGGGACGCAAACCGCGTCCGGACATGCGACGACCCCCGCCGGGGGGGAGAGCGGGGGTCGTCCCCACGGTCCGACTCGGGGGGGGAGGAGCCAGACCGGGTTAGCACGGTCGCGAACGATCCGTGACTTCCATGGTGTACCCGAGAGCCCTCTCAGGCAAACCCACGCGCCACACCTTACGCCGAATGGTGGGCGCATATGCTCGGGGCGTGGAAAATCAGCCCTTGCCGCACTCCTCGCCTCGCACCGCTGCCTTCTTCGACCTGGACAAGACGGTCATTGCGAAGTCGAGCACTCTGACGTTCAGCAAGTCCTTCTATCAAGGTGGCCTGATCAACCGGCGGGCCGTGCTGCGCACCGCTTACACCCAGTTCTTCTTCCTGGTCGGCGGCGCCGACCACGATCAGATGGAGCGGATGCGGGAGTATCTGTCCGCCCTCTGCAAGGGGTGGAACGTCCAGCAGGTGCGCGAGATCGTCGCCGAAGCGCTGCACGACCTCATCGACCCGATCATCTACGACGAGGCCGCGTCCCTCATCGAGGCCCACCACACGGCCGGTCGTGACGTGGTGATCGTGTCGACCTCGGGCGCGGAAGTGGTCGAGCCGATCGGCGAGATGCTCGGCGCGGACCGCGTCGTGGCCACTCGGATGGTCGTCGGTGAGGACGGTTGCTTCACCGGCGAGATCGACTACTACGCCTACGGGCCGACGAAGGCGGAGGCCGTACGCGAGCTCGCCGAGTCGGAGGGGTACGAGCTGGCGCGGTGCTACGCCTACAGCGACTCGATCACCGACGTGCCGATGCTGGAGGCGGTGGGACACCCCCACGCCGTCAATCCCGACCGGGCGTTGCGGCGCGAGGCGGTCGCGCGGGAGTGGCCGGTGCTGGTGTTCAACAGGCCCGTGCGGCTCAAGCAGCGGCTGCCCGGGTCCATGACCTCCCGACCGGCCCTGGTGGCCGCGGCGGCGGTCGGCGCGGCAGCGGCCACGGCCGGGCTCGTCTGGTACGCGAGCCGGCGCCGCGCGGGTGCCTCCGCCGGCTAGTCGTGTAGTCCATGCGCGCGAGGCTTCACGTACGTGGAGTCGGAACGTACGTGGAGTCGGACGGCCCCGTCGAACGTGGAACTACTGCCGCCGGCGGATATCGGATGTCCGGATCGTCCCGGCTCGCCCGGGAAAGTAAAGAAGTGGAGCCAGGGGTTTCGCTTGTCTCTGAAGCGGAGTACAAAGGAGTCAACGGCCCGCGAGACCAAAGAACATCCGAGAGGATCATCTTTAAAACGCAGTAAGGCCCACGGACCGAAGCATGAACGCCGAGCACCCACGCGACGTCGACCCGTCGATTACGGGCCAGCCGCACCAGGTGACGGGCAAAGTTCCCGACCTGATGGGCATACATTCGAGGACGCTTGGTAACTGGGCGCGAGTGCCAGCGGCGACACCAAGGCAAGACGGTGTCGCCGCAACCCATGCTCAGGGCACGTCCCGCCGTTCACCGCGGCCCGACGGTCAGGCCGCGCCGCGCTGGAGCGCCTCGCACACCGCCATGGATTCGCGGGAACCCAGTTCGATCGCCCGGCCGCAGTGCGCGATCCAGGTGGCCATGCCCGCCGCGGTCCCGGAAACGTACCCCTCGAAGGCCGCGACATAAGCCTCCGCGCCCTGCTCCGCGTGGCCGACCTCGGCCGGGCAGATGGCCTTCGGGTCGAGCCCGCTGTTGATCAGCACGATCCGTTCGGCCGCTCGTGCGACCAGACCGTTGTAGGTCCCGAAGGGGCGCAGGGCCAGCAGTTCGCCGTGCACCACCGATGCCGTGATCAACGCCGGGGCGGCGCCTCCCGCGATGATCAGCCGGGACAGCCCTTCCAGCCGGCCCGCGACCTCCTCGGCGCCGGGGAGCGGCAGATCGATCAGCGGCTCGTCCACCGGTTCGCCCGCCAGGCGCGGCCGCCCCACCGTGTCGCCCTCCACCGCCGGCGGTGCGGACGGATCCGGAGCCGCGGGCGTCGAACCCGACGCGACCAGGTGCAGACGCGCGAGGACACGCATCGGCGACTGCCGCCAGATGCTCAGGAGCTGACCGGCCTCGGCCGTCAGGCGAAGGGCGGCGCCCACCGCCCGCGCCTGCGCCTCCGAGCCGAAGTCCGTCCGGCGGCGCACCTCTTCCAGCGCCCAGTCGGCGCCGGACAGCGCCGCGCTCCCGCGGGCGCCGCGCAGCGCCGCCTCCGAGGCGATCTCCCCGCTGCGACGACGCATCACCCGGTGTCCGTAGACCCGGTCCACGGCCTTGCGTACGGAATCCACGGAATCGGAGACACCCGGCAGCCCGGCCAGTGGGGCCAGCGGGTCAGCAGCGCTACTCATAAGTAGGGAGCCTACGCACTGCGCACGCATAGCACCGACCCCTCCTTGGAGTGGTCTTCTTCACTCAGGTAGACCACTGAGCGCTATCGACCCGCTACGCTTGGTGAACATGAAGATCGCTTTCGTGGGAAAGGGCGGCAGCGGTAAGACCACGCTGTCCTCCCTCTTCATCCGCCACCTCGCCGCAAACGAAGCCCCCGTCGTCGCGGTGGACGCCGACATCAACCAGCACCTCGGCGTCGCCCTCGGGCTCGGCGAGGACGAGGCCGCCGAGCTGCCCGCCCTGGGCGCGCACCTGCCGCTCATCAAGGACTACCTGCGCGGATCGAACCCGCGCATCGCATCCGCCGATGCCATGATCAAGACCACTCCGCCCGGGACCGGCTCGCGCCTGCTGCGGGTCACCGAGGACAACCCGGTGTACGAGGCGTGCGCGCGCACGCTGTTGCTCGACGGGGAGCCCGTCCGCCTGATGGCCACCGGGCCGTTCACCGAGGCGGACCTGGGCGTGGCCTGCTACCACTCCAAGGTCGGGGCGGTCGAACTCTGCCTCAACCACCTGGTCGACGGCCCGGACGAGTACGTGGTGGTCGACATGACCGCCGGTTCGGACTCCTTCGCCTCGGGGATGTTCACCCGCTTCGACATGACGTTCCTGGTGGCCGAACCGACCCGCAAGGGCGTCTCCGTCTACCGCCAGTACAAGGAGTACGCCCGGGACTTCGGGATCGCCCTCAAGGTGATCGGAAACAAGGTGCAGGGGCCGGAGGACATCGAGTTCCTCCAGGACGAGGTCGGCGACGACCTGCTGGTCACCGTCGGGCACTCGGACTGGGTGCGGTCGATGGAGAAGGGGCTCCCGGCGCGGTTCGAGCTGCTGGAGGCGACCAACCGGCTCGCGTTGCAGGCGCTCCAGAACGCCGCCGAGGATTCGTACGCCGGCCGCGACTGGGCCCGGTACACGGAGCAGATGGTCCACTTCCACCTGCGGAACGCCGAGAGCTGGGGGAACGCGAAGACCGGGGTCGACCTGGCGGAACAGGTCGACCCCGATTTCGTCCTCCGCGAAACCCCGAGCGCGGAGGTGGTCAGCCCTCGTCCGACCCCGACTCGGCCGGCTCCGCAGCCGGCTTGACCCCGGCCGGGGAACCGGGGGCGGCCAGCGCTGCCGGCGGCCCCGCGGTGAGGAACTTGTTCCAGCCGTCCTTCGGCGTCTCACCGACATCGAGGCCGCGCATCCATGCCAGGACCTTCGGGTCCTGGGCGTCCAGCCAGTCGGCCAGCTCGCGGAACGGCACGCAGCGGACCTCCTTTTGGGTGCACATGGACTTGATGGAGTCCTCGACGGCCTTCATGTAGGTGCCGCCGTTCCAGGACTCGAAGTGGTTGCCGATGATCAGCGGCGCCCGGTTGCCCTGGTAGACCCGGTCGAAGGCCTTCTGCAGGCCGTCGCGCATCTGCTCGCCCCAGTAGGCGTGCTGCGAGGGGTCTCCCTGGGTGGTCGTCCCGGACTGGTTGACCATGTAGTTGTAGTCCATGCTCAAGGTGTCGAAGGCGCGCCCCGGCATGGGCACCAGTTGCAGCGGGAGGTCCCAGAGGCCGTCGGTCTTCTTGGGCCAGATCTGCTTGCTGATGCCGCTGGAGTCGTAGCGGAAGCCCATGTCCTTGGCGGCCAGCATGAAGTTCTTCTGGCCTTCGAGGCAGGGGGTGCGGGCGCCGATCAACTCCTTGTCGTAGTCGAACGGGAGCGGCTCCAGGCCCTTCAGGGCCGGGGTGTTCGTCTTCCAGTTCTTGACGAAGGACTTGGCCTGGGTGATCTCGCTCTTCCACTCCTCGACGGACCAGGTGCCGACGCCGCCCTCGGGGCCGCAGAAGTGGCCGTTGAAGTGGGTGCCGATCTCGTTGCCCTCCTGCCAGGCCGCGCGGATCTGGGTGGCGGTGTCCTTGATGCCCTGGAGGTCGCCGAAGCCGATGTCGGAGCGGCCCGGGGAGTGCTGTGGAGCGGTGTAGAGCGAGGCCTTCTCCTCCGGGAGCATGTACACGCCGCTGAGGAAGTAGGTCATCCGGGCGTTGTACTCCTTGCCGACCTCACGGAAGTGCGAGAAGAGCTTCTGGCTGTCCTCGCCCGCGCCGTCCCACGAGAAGACGACGAACTGCGGGGGCTTCTCACCGGGCTTCATCCGCTGCGGCTTCACGACATTCGGCTGGAGGCCGGTGTACGCGGTCGAGCCGTCGCCGATGAGCCGCTTCACACTGCCCGGAGCCTCCGGTGCGGCGGCGCCCTTCTTGGCGTTCTGGCCACCGGGCGCGGGCTTGGCGGGCTCCGAGGAGCACCCGGCAACGCCCAGGACCAAGGCCGTGGCGACCAGGCCGCCGGCGATCTTCTTCGTGGCGGCGATCATCCGCACACCTCTCCCTCGCAGTTCCATCGCAGGACTTCCGCGCCGCAACGTCCCATGCGGTCAGGTTTTAGGAAGGTGTGACAAGCCGGACAAAATGTTTAATCACTCCTGGGGGCTAATTCCTAGGCCATTTACTCCTATTTCCCCCCACCTCTCTTTACTCTCCATTACCGTTCATTTACCGAGTGTTGAGACTCCCGCCGCTTCATCCCTCCCCAGAGGAGACGGGAACCCATGACAGCCACCCACGAAGGCGCCACCGAAAACTCCGCGGGCACCGCCCTTTCCATCCCTCCGTCCGCCCCACCACCCGTTTCCGTCAAGAGCTTCCCGGCGGACCTCTCCGCCTCCATCGCCGTCTTCCTGATCGCCCTGCCGCTCTCCCTGGGCATCGCCCTGGCCACGGGCGCCCCGCTGCAGGCGGGGCTGGTGGCCGCGGCCGTCGGGGGAATCGTGGCCGGACGGCTCGGTGGGGCCCCGCTCCAGGTCAGCGGCCCCGCCGCCGGCCTCACGGTGGTCACCGCCGAGCTGATCCAGCGCTACGGGTGGCGTACCACCTGCGCCATCACCGTGCTCGCCGGCTGCTGCCAACTCGGGCTCGCCTTCCTGCGTACGGCCCGGTCGGCGCTGATGGTGAGCCCGGCGATCGTGCACGGCATGCTCGCCGGCATCGGCGTGACCATCGCGCTGGCCCAACTGCACATCGTCCTCGGCGGCACCCCGCAGAGCTCCGCCGTGGCCAACGTCCGAGGTCTACCGGGCCAGTTGGCCGACCTCCATCCGGTCGCGCTGGGCATCAGCGCGCTCACCCTGGTCGTACTGCTCGGTTGGACGCGGGTGCCGGGCCGGATCGGTCGGAACCTGCGCAGGATTCCGGCCGCGCTCGCGGCCGTCGCCACGGCCACCGCGTTCGCCACCCTGGCCGGGCTCAGCCTGCCCCGGGTGGACCTGCCGTCCTGGCGCAGCCACGCACTGCCCGAGCTGCCCGAGGGGCCGGTCCTCGGCCTCATCGCCGCGGTGCTGACCATCACGCTGGTCGGCAGCGTGGAGTCCCTGCTGTCCGCGGTCGCCACCGACAAGCTGATCGCCTCCGAGCGGAGCACCGACAACCGTCCGCCGCGCGTCGACCTCAACCGTGAACTGCGCGGACAGGGCGCGGCGAACATCGTCTCCGGAGCGCTGGGCGGGCTGCCCGTCACGGGCGTGGCCGTCCGTAGCGTCGCCAATGTCAAATCCGGCGCCACCAGCCGCAACTCCTCGATGATGCACGGGCTCTGGGTGTTGATCGCGGCGGCGCTGCTCGTCCCGGTCCTCGACCTGATCCCGCTCGCCGCGCTGGCCGCCCTGGTGATGGCGGTGGGCGTGCAGATGGTCAGCATCACGCACCTGCGGACCGTCACCCGACACCGTGAAGTCCTCGTCTACGCGACGACGATCGTGGCCGTGGTGCTCGGTGGGGTCCTGGAGGGGGTCGCCGTCGGCGTGGCGGTGGCCGTCGCCCTGGCCCTGCACCGTCTCGCACGGACCCGGATCACGGTGGAGGAGCTCGACGGGGTCCACCGCGTGTGGGCGCGCGGCCAGTTGACCTTCCTCGCGGTGCCCCGGCTGAGCCGGGTGCTGAACCAGATCCCGCACGACCGCCCCGCGGTGATCGAGCTGGACGGCTCCTTCATGGACCACGCGGCCTACGAGACCCTGCACGACTGGCAGGACTCCCATCGGGCGCACGGCGCTTCGGCGGAGATCACCGGCCGCTCCACCAACCGGACCCCCGAAACCGACCGCAGCATGGCCTACCGCGGCACGGCCGACCGGGGCAAGGGCCCCGGCACGGGCCAGCGCGGCACCCACCAGTGCTGCCGGCCCTGGACCCCCTGGCAGAACCACTGCGACCACCAGGCCGACGTCGGCTCCGGCGATTTCGCCGACACCGACGACCGTACGATCCCCGGCGCGTCCACTGCCGGTTCCACCGCCGGGCCCCGGCGGCGCGGAGCGGGCCGACTGGCCAACGGCATCAGCGCCTTCCAGCGGGACACCGCGCCCCATGTCCGTGACGAACTGGCCCGGCTGGCGCGCGAGGGGCAGCGCCCCACGCAGCTCTTCCTCACCTGCGCCGACTCCCGGCTGGTGACCAGCATGATCACGGCCAGCGGTCCCGGAGACCTGTTCACGGTCCGCAATGTCGGGAACCTCGTGCCGTTGCCGGGCGCCGAGTCCACGGACGACTCGGTCGCGGCGGCCATCGAGTACGCCGTGGACGTGCTCCAGGTGGACAGCATCACGGTCTGTGGCCACTCGGGCTGCGGGGCCATGCAGGCCCTGCTGAACTCCCACCCGGGCACCCCGATGACCCCGCTTCGCCGCTGGCTGCGGCACGGCCTGCCCAGTCTGGAGCGGATGTCCAGCCGTCATCACGCCTGGGCCAGGATCGCGGGGCGGCTCCCGGCCGACGCCGTGGAACAGTTGTGCCTGACCAATGTGGTGCAGCAGTTGGAGCATCTGCGGGCGCACGAATCGGTCGCCCGCCGGCTCGCCGAGGGCACGCTGGAGCTGCACGGCATGTACTTCCACGTGGGCGAGGCACAGGCGTATCTGCTCTCGGAGGGCGAGGACTTCTTCGACTGTCGGGTCTTCGACAGGGTCGGTCAGCGCGCCTGAACCTCCCGCGCGCCCCGGCCCGGATCACGTACCCGGCTGAACCGATACCCTCCGATATCCGTGCCACGAAGTGGGCCCCTTCTCGCACCCTGCGGCGAGGAGGGGCCACTTGCACGTGGGTCCGGCCGTGATATAGGTCTAAACCAATTTCCGGCTACCCCTTGTCACCCGGGCCGCCGACTGATGAGCTATGCCCGGGGACACAACGGACACCCTGGGAAAGGGAGATGTCGTGAGCAATGAAAGCCTGGCCAATCTGCTCAAAGAGGAGCGGCGGTTCGCACCGCCCGCCGATCTGGCCGCCGCCGCCAATGTGACCGAGGCTGCGTATGCACAGGCCGATGCGGACCGGCTGGGCTTCTGGGCCGAGCAGGCCCGGCGGCTGACCTGGGACACCGAGCCGACCGAGACGTTGGACTGGAGCAATCCGCCCTTCGCGAAGTGGTTCGCGGACGGCAAGCTGAACGTCGCGTACAACTGCGTGGACCGGCACGTCGAGGCCGGCAACGGTGACCGCGTCGCCCTCCACTTCGAGGGTGAACCCGGTGACAGCCGGTCGATCACCTACGCCCAGCTCAAGGACGAGGTCTCCAAGGCCGCCAACGCCCTGACCGAGCTGGGTGTCGTCGCCGGCGACCGCGTCGCCGTCTACCTTCCGATGATCCCCGAGGCCGTCGTCGCGATGCTCGCGTGCGCCCGCGTCGGCGCCGCGCACTCGGTGGTCTTCGGCGGTTTCTCCGCCGACGCCGTCGCCTCCCGCATCCAGGACGCCGACGCCAAGCTGGTGATCACCGCCGACGGCGGCTACCGCCGCGGCAAGCCCAGCGCGCTCAAGCCCGCCATCGACGAGGCCGTCGGCAAGTGTCCGCAGGTCAAGCACGTCCTCGTGGTGCAGCGCACCGGCCAGGACACCGCCTTCACCGAGGGCCGCGACGTCTGGTGGCACGAGATCGTCGGGCGGCAGTCCGCCGAGCACACCCCGCAGGCCTTCGACGCCGAGCACCCGCTGTTCATCCTCTACACCTCGGGGACCACGGGTAAGCCGAAGGGCATCCTGCACACCTCGGGCGGCTACCTGACGCAGGCCGCCTACACCCACCACGCGGTGTTCGACCTGAAGCCGGAGAGCGACGTCTACTGGTGCACCGCCGACATCGGCTGGGTCACCGGGCACTCGTACATCGTCTACGGGCCGCTCGCCAACGGCGCCACCCAGGTCATGTACGAGGGCACCCCCGACACCCCGCACCAGGGCCGGTTCTGGGAGGTCGTGCAGAAGTACGGCGTCACGATCCTCTACACGGCGCCCACCGCGATCCGCACGTTCATGAAGTGGGGCGACGACATCCCCGCGAAGTTCGACCTCTCCAGCCTGCGGGTGCTCGGCTCGGTCGGCGAGCCGATCAACCCCGAGGCATGGATCTGGTACCGCAAGCACATCGGCGGCGACCGCTGCCCGATCGTGGACACCTGGTGGCAGACCGAGACCGGCGCCATGATGATCTCGCCGCTGCCGGGCGTCACCTCGACCAAGCCCGGTTCGGCCCAGCGCGCGCTGCCCGGCATCTCCGCCACCGTCGTGGACGACGAGGCGAACGAGGTCCCGAACGGCGGGGGCGGCTACCTCGTGCTCACCGAGCCGTGGCCGTCGATGCTGCGCACCATCTGGGGTGACGACCAGCGCTTCATCGACACGTACTGGTCGCGCTTCGCGGGCAAGTACTTCGCGGGCGACGGCGCCAAGAAGGACGACGACGGCGACATCTGGCTGCTCGGCCGGGTGGACGACGTGATGCTGGTGTCCGGCCACAACATCTCGACGACCGAGGTCGAGTCCGCGCTGGTCTCGCACCCCTCCGTCGCCGAGGCGGCGGTGGTCGGCGCGAACGACGAGACCACCGGCCAGGCCATCGTGGCCTTCGTCATCCTGCGCGGGAGCGCCTCGGAGACGGAGACCCTGGTCGCCGAGCTGCGCCATCACGTGGGCGCCACTCTGGGCCCGATCGCCAAGCCGAAGCGGATCCTGCCGGTGCAGGAACTGCCGAAGACCCGTTCGGGCAAGATCATGCGCCGTCTGCTGCGCGACGTGGCGGAGAACCGGGCGGTCGGTGACGTCACCACGCTCGCGGACTCCTCGGTCATGGACCTGATCCAGAGCAAGCTGCCCGCAGCGGGCAGCGAGGACTGAGCCGGCCGCACGACACGGCGGAAAGGGGCATTCGGCGCGCCGCGCCGGATGCCCCTTTCGCACTTAAAGTGATGATCAACGGAAGATCGTCGCATATGACCTTGCGTACCGCCTGTAAAGTACGAGAAACGTAAATAAGTACTCCACAGGGTGCGCCGGGAAGTCTGGTCGGCAATGTGCTTCGCCATGCCGTCCAACCCACCCCGGAGGTGTCCTTCACGTGGCCGCGCCCCGCCCCACCGATGACAAGAGCCGCAAGCTGCTCGGCCGGCTGTCGCTGCCCGAGCGCCGCTTCGTCGCCGATGCCCTGCGCACCGAGACCGTCGGCGGGGTCCTGCTCCTGCTGGCCGCGATCGCGGCACTCGTGTGGGCGAACGTCCCGGGCATCTCGAACAGCTACGACAGCGTCCGGTCCTTCCACATCGGTCCCGCCTCCCTCGGCCTGGACCTGTCGATCCAGCACTGGGCGGCCGACGGGCTGTTGGCCATCTTCTTCTTCGTCGCGGGCATCGAGCTCAAGCGCGAACTCGTCGCGGGTGACCTGCGCGACGCCAAGGCCGCCGCCCTCCCGGTGATCGCCGCCCTCTGCGGCATGGCCGTGCCCGCGCTGGTCTACGTACTGGTCAATGTCCTCGGCGACGGCTCGATCAGCGGCTGGGCCGTCCCCACCGCCACCGACATCGCCTTCGCCCTCGCCGTGCTCGCCGTCATCGGCACCTCGCTGCCGTCCGCCCTGCGCGCGTTCCTGCTGACCCTCGCGGTCGTGGACGACCTGTTCGCCATCCTGATCATCGCGGTGTTCTTCACCAGCGACATCGACTTCCTGGCGCTCGGCGGCGCCCTCGTGGGTCTGGTGCTCTTCTGGTTCCTGCTCCGCAAACGCGTCCGCGGCTGGTACGTGTACGTCCCGCTCGCCCTGGTCGTCTGGGGCCTGATGTACAACAGCGGCGTCCACTCCACCATCGCCGGCGTCGCCATGGGCCTGATGCTCCGCTGCCACCGCGAGGAAGGCGAGGAGCAGTCCCCCGGCGAGCACATCGAGCATCTGGTGCGCCCGATCTCCGCGGCGCTGGCCGTTCCCCTCTTCGCCCTGTTCTCCGCCGGCGTCTCCCTCTCCGACGAGGCCATCGCCCAGGTCTTCACCCGACCCGAGACCCTGGGCGTGGTCCTCGGCCTGGTCGTCGGCAAGACGGTGGGGATCTTCGGCGGCACCTGGTTGGCCGCGCGCTTCACCAGGGCGGAGCTCAACGAGGACCTGGCCTGGCCCGACGTACTCGCCGTGGCCTCGCTCGCCGGCATCGGTTTCACGGTCTCCCTGCTGATCGGCGAACTCGCCTTCGCCGACGACGCCACCCTCATGGACGAGGTCAAGGCCGCCGTACTGATCGGCTCGCTGATCGCCGCGATCATCGCGAGCGTGCTGCTGAAGATGCGCGACCGCAGGTACCGGGCGCTGGCCGAGGCGGAGGACCGCGACGAGGACCTCGACGGGATCCCCGACATCTACGAGCAGGACGACCCCGGCTACCACCTGCGCATGGCGCGGATCCACGAGGAGAAGGCCGCGGAACACCGTCGCAGGGCCGAGTCGGCGGCCCTCCCGGGAACGGCGTCCGCCACGACCGGCGCAACGGAAGCGGACACCGGGGGCCGCACCGACGGCGACCGTCCGGCATGATCTGAGTGACGGAGGACAGCCGTCGACGACGGACGACTTAGGGAGAGAGCGATGAGCGCAGTGGACCAAGGGCCGCGAGGAGCCGAGCGCACGCTGGGTCAGCTGGTCGCCTCGGCCACCGCCGAGATGTCCGCCCTGGTGCACGACGAGATCGCCCTCGCGAAGGCGGAGCTGCGTCAGGACGTCAAGCGCGCGGGTGTCGGCAGCGCCGCCATTTCGATCGCGGGGGTGTTCGCGCTCTTCTCGCTGCCGGTGCTGAGTTTCGCCGCCGCGTACGGGATCCACAACCTCGGCCTCGGTCTCGCGTGGTCCTTCCTCATCGTCGGCGTCGCGTTCCTGCTGCTCGCGGGCCTGCTCGCGCTGCTGGCCGTGTCGAAGTTCAAGAAGGTCAAGCCGCCGGAGAAGTCCATCGCCTCCGTCAAGCAGACCGCGGCGGTCGTCGCGACCGTCAAGCCCCACCCGCGCGCGGTGAGTGACAACGCTGTGGGTGTGGCACGCTCGTCCTCATGACCGCCCCCTCGCCGGACTTCGGCGCCCCGCCCACCGCCGCCTCGGCGGCACGGATCGACATCCCGGGCGGGAGGGCGGTGACGCACCGGGACGTCGCGGCCAACGGTGCGCGGTTCCACGTGGCCGAGCTCGGTGACGGTCCCCTGGTGCTGCTCCTGCACGGCTTCCCGCAGTTCTGGTGGACGTGGCGGCACCAACTGACAGCGCTCGCCGACGCCGGTTACCGCGCCGTCGCGATGGACCTGCGCGGGGTGGGCGGCAGCGACCGCACCCCGCGCGGTTACGACCCGGCGAACCTGGCGCTCGACGTCACCGGCGTCATCCGGTCCCTGGGCGAGCCGGACGCCGCACTCGTCGGGCACGACCTGGGCGGCTACCTCGCGTGGACGGCGGCCGTGATGCGGCCCAAGCTGGTGCGCCGGCTCGTGGTCTCGTCGATGCCGCATCCGAGGCGCTGGCGCTCCGCGATGCTCGCCGACTTCGGGCAGACCCGCGCGAGCTCCCACATCTGGGGGTTCCAGCGGCCGTTCATCCCCGAGCGGCAGCTCGTCGCGGATGACGGGGCCCTCGTGGGGCAGTTGATCCGGGACTGGTCGGGCCCCGTTCCGCCGGCGGAGGAGGAACTGGCCGTGTACCGGCGGGCGATGTGCATCCCGTCCACCGCACACTGCTCGATCGAGCCGTACCGCTGGATGATGCGTTCCATGGCCCGGCCCGACGGGCTCCAGTTCAACCGGCGGATGAAGCGGCCGGTGCGGGTGCCGACGCTGCATCTGCACGGCTCGCTCGACCCGGTGATGCGTACGCGCAGTGCGGCGGGTTCCGGGGAGTACGTCGAAGCGCCGTACCGTTGGCGGCTGTTCGACGGGCTCGGGCACTTTCCGCACGAGGAGGATCCGGCGGCGTTCACGACCGAGCTGGTGAACTGGCTGAAGGACCCCGAGCCGGATCGCTGAGCGGCCGCCTGGCGGCCCGACACCGCTGCCGCACGCTTGTATGACAAGCATTCAATTGCCGCGCGCATAGGCCAATTGGACGCTCCGGACGGGATTACCGACCTTGGGGCCCGGGCACAGCTCGAAGTATGAGCTGGACGCACGACTACGGTGACACCGCACACGAACACCGCTCGGCCGATGAGCCGGGCACCCACGAGAGGGCGGGCCGGGACGGCCACGACCCCCGACTCGGTATTCCGCGCATCCTGCGTCGCCGCGCCCGCTGGGTGTCGGCACGCCTGCGGCATCCTCGGATGTAGGAGCCACGGCCTACGGGTGCCCGTGCATCCACGCCCCGGCGCACGGGTGCCCGTGCATCCGGGCCCGGCCGTACGGGTGCCCGTACCCCCGGACTCGGACGTACGGGCACCCGCGCGGTCGGCTCGGCTCAGAGGGCGCAACTCTGGCTGTCGACCGGCCGCACGGAGTTCCTGCCGATGCCGACATCGCCGCGAACCTCGTCGGCGGTCAGGGCGTAGCCGGTGTTCGGGTCGTCCAGCGACTTCGCGAACACGACCCCGTACACCTTGCCGTCGGCCGTCAGGAGCGGGCCGCCGGAGTTGCCCTGGCGGACGGTCGCGTAGAGCGAGTAGACATCGCGTCGCACGGTGCCCCGGTGGTAGATGTCCGGGCCGTTGGCGTTGATGCGGCCTCGGACGCGCGCGGCGCGGACGTCGTACGCACCGTTCTCCGGGAAGCCGGCGACGATCGCGTCGCTGCCGCTCGTCGCGTCCTTCTCGACGAACTCCAACGCCGGCGCCTTCAGTTTGGGCACGTCGAGCACGGCGATGTCGCGTTGCCAGTCGTAGAGCACGACCTTGCCGTCGTAGAGCTTGCCCTCGCCGCCGACCTGCACGGTCGGCTCGCCGACGCCGCCGACGACGTGCGCGTTGGTCATCACCTTGCCCGGCGCGAAGACGAAGCCGGTGCCCTCCAAGACCTTGCTGCAACTGGCCGCGGTGCCGACGACCTTCACGATCGAGCGCTTGGCCCGCGCGGAGACCGCGCTGTTCGCGAGCGCCGGATCCGGCGGCTTGACCTCGGTGATGGGCTCGCTGGAGAACGGGCTGAACACCTGCGGGAACCCGTTGCGGGCCAGGGTGGAACTGAAGTCGGAGAACAAGGTGTTCGCCTGCGTGGGCAGCACCTCCGACACGCCGATGAGCACCTTGGAGTTGCGGACCTCCTTGCCCACCGTGGTGGGCAGCGCCGCCTGGGCGATCATGGAACCGATCAACCAGGCCACCAGCAACATCGCGACCACGTTGACCAGCGCCCCGCCCGTCGCGTCGAGCGCGCGGGCCGGCGACCACGTGATGTGGCGTCTCAGCTTGTTGCCCAGATGGGTGGTGAAGGCCTGCCCGATCGAGGCGCAGACGATGATGACGACGACGGCGACGACCACGACGGTGGTGGACACCTGGGAGCCGTCGTCGGTCACCCGGTCCCAGACCAGGGGCAACAGGGACACGGCGATGAGACCACCGCCGAGGAAGCCGATCACCGACAGGATGCCGACGACGAACCCCTGGCGGTAGCCGACGATCGCGAACCACACGGCGGCGAGCAACAACAGGATGTCCAGCACGTTCACGTGGGTCACCGTCTCACGCGCGCCAGTCGAGCGGGACCTGGCGTGACCGGTCCCACGGCCGCTCCCACCCCGCGAAGTGCAGGATGCGGTCGATCACTCCGGCGGTGAAGCCCCAGACCAGAGCCGATTCGACAGTGAAAGCGGGGCCTTTGAAACCGCGGGCGTGGACCACGGTCACCCGGTGATCGGGGTCCGTGAGATCCGCCACGGGAACCGTGAACACCCGAGCCGTCTCCGCCGGGTCGACCACGCGGATCGGGCTGGGATCGCGCCACCAGCCGAGCACCGGGGTCACCACGAACTGGCTGACGGGGATGTAGAGGGGCGGCAGCACGCCGAAGAGCTGGACCCCCGCGGGATCCAGCCCGGTCTCCTCCTCGGCCTCGCGCAGGGCGGCGCGCAGCGGCCCGGTGGTGAGCGGATCGCCGTCCTCGGGATCGAGGGCGCCGCCCGGGAAGGACGGCTGTCCCGCGTGCGAACGGAGGCTGCTCGCGCGTTCCTGGAGCAGCAGTTCCGGGCCGCGCGGCCCGTCGCCGAAGAGGACCAGCACGGCGGACTGGCGACCCCGGCCGTCCTCGGGGGGAAGGAAGCGGCTGAGCTGCTCGGGGCGGACCGTGCGCACGGCCTCGACCACCGGGTCCAGCCAACCGGGCAGGCCCCGGGTGCTGACGGTGACGTCGCCGCGCGGGGCGGCGTACGGCTCCGCGGGCCCGGGCGGGGGCGCGCCCGACGGCAGGCCCGTCACGCTCTCGTCCTTCGTACCCCGCGTCATAGGCGACCCTGCTCCCTGCCGTTGCCGGCACCGGCGACACTCGGCACAACGCGCCCCGAGGCCGGATTGGTTCCTCCGCGGGCCGCCGTGCGGCGCCCGGGCCCTACTGCCGCACCGCCGTGTCCTCAGGGCGCGGTCCCGCCCAGGGGAGGCGCCGGGAGGCCCGGGTAGTCCGGCGGCGGGCTCAGCCGCTGCCCCGGTTGGCCGCCCTTCTCGTACTTCAGCAGCTTCTTCGCCTTCTCCGGGTCGGTCTCGCCCTCCCCGTACGCCGGGCAGAGCGGCGCGATGGGGCAGGCCCCGCAGGCGGGCTTGCGGGAGTGGCAGATCCGGCGCCCGTGGAAGACGACGCGGTGGGACAGCATCGTCCACTCGCTCTTGGGGAAGATCGCGCAGATCTCCGCCTCGACCTTCTCCGGGTCCACCTGCTCGGTCCACTTCCAGCGGCGGACGAGCCGGCCGAAGTGGGTGTCCACGGTGATGCCGGGGACCCCGAAGGCATTGCCGAGGACGACGTTGGCCGTCTTGCGGCCCACGCCGGGCAGGGTCACGAGGTCCTCGATACGGGACGGGACCTCGCCGCCGAAGTTGTCGCGCAGGGCCTGCGAGAGGCCGAGGAGCGAGCGTGACTTCGCCCGGAAGAACCCGGTCGGCCGGATCAGCTCCTCCAGATCCTCGGGCGCCGCCGCGGCCATGTCCTCGGGGGTCGGGTAGGCGGCGAAGAGGGCCGGGGTCGTCTGGTTCACGCGCAGGTCGGTGGTCTGCGCGGACAGGACGGTGGCGACGAGCAGCTCGAAGGGGTTGCGGAAGTCGAGCTCCGGGTGGGCGTACGGATAGATCTCGGCGAGTTCCCGGTTGATCCGCCGCGCCCGGCGGACCATGGCGAGGTGGGATTCCGGGCGCGGAGCCTTCGGAGGCCGCCCCGGGGCCTCCGGTTTCTTGGCCGAAGCTTTGCCCTGGGGGCGCGGCGGGGCCTTCGGGGGCACCTCCATGGGGGCATGTTCGCCCACGGCTGAATTCGGGGTCTCGGTCACTGCCGCGGACCCCTTGGCCTGTGCTCTCACCGGCTTATTGGACACCCGGCCAGCCTAAGGCCGGCCGCCGACACCCGTCCGGACCTCAGGTAACACCACCCTGATTGGTCTCTCGCCGCACAGCACACCCGTACGTCCGGCATCCTTGTGAGGAACGTGATTGATCGCACTGTTTGAGCCGTCCGGCAAAATGGGGGAACACGGTCCCCTGAGCCGGTCGACATAGGAGAGAGACTCGTGGACGACGTACTGCGGCGTGCCCCGCTCTTCGCGGCGCTCGATGACGAGCAGGCCGCGGAGCTCCGCGCCTCCATGGGCGAGGTGACCCTCGCGCGCGGTGACGCCCTGTTCCACGAGGGCGACCCCGGTGACCGGCTCTATGTCGTCACCGAGGGCAAGGTGAAGCTGCACCGCACCTCCCCCGACGGCCGCGAGAACATGCTGGCCGTCCTCGGCCCCGGTGAGCTGATCGGCGAGCTGTCGCTGTTCGACCCGGGCCCGCGCACCGCCACCGCCACCGCCCTGACCGAGGTCAAGCTGCTCGGCCTGGGGCACGGTGACCTCCAGCCGTGGCTCAACGCCCGGCCCGAGGTGGCCACGGCCCTGCTGCGCGCCGTCGCCCGGCGCCTGCGCAAGACCAACGACCAGATGTCCGACCTGGTCTTCTCCGATGTCCCGGGGCGCGTCGCCCGGGCGCTCCTCGACCTGTCGCGCCGCTTCGGCGTGCAGTCCGAGGAAGGCATCCACGTGGTCCACGACCTCACGCAGGAGGAGCTGGCCCAGCTCGTCGGCGCGTCGCGCGAGACCGTGAACAAGGCCCTGGCCGACTTCGCCGGACGCGGATGGCTGCGCCTGGAGGCACGCGCGGTGATCCTGCTCGACGTGGAGCGACTGGCCAAGCGCTCGCGCTGACGCACGCGGTTCTTCGGTGGAGGGGTCCTGCCCGGTCGGGCGGGGCCCCTTCGCCGTCGCGCCGCCCGACCGGGGCGAGCACCCCGGCCGGGGTGAGGGCAGGGTGGAGCACATGGAGCGCCGGGACAGGGAACGCAGAGGGCTCGACCCGTACGGCTTCTTCGTGCGCGAGGGCTCACTCGGCCGGGTGGGCGCGGAGTTCGCGCCGGTCGTCGCGGCCGCGCGGGAGCGGATCCCCGAGGCGTACGGGCAGCGGCTCCACAGCGCCTACCTGTACGGCTCCGTGCCGCGCGGAACCGCCCGGCCCGGGCGGTCCGACCTCGACCTGCTGCTGGCCCTGCACCGGGAGCCCGGCGACGAGGACCGCGACACCGCCGAGGTGCTCGGGCGCGGGCTCGACGAGGACTTCCCGGAGATCGACGGGGTCGGTGTCCTGCTGTACGGCAAGGACACCCTGCTGAGCGAGCCGGAACGGTACGACCTGGGCTGGTTCCTCGCCTGCCTGTGCACCCCGCTGCTCGGAGCCGACCTGGCCGAGCACCTGCCCCGCTACCGGCCGGACGGGGTCCTCGCCCGGGAGACCAACGGCGGGCTGGCGGACCTGCTGCCCGGCTGGCGGTCCAGGATCCGGGACGCCTCGACCCCGCGGGAGTACCGCGGGCTCAGCCGCTCCTTCGCCCGCCATCTGGTCCGGACCGGCCTCATGCTGGTCATGCCCCGCTGGGGCGGCTGGACCAGCGATCTCGCCGAGTCCGCGGAGATCTTCGGCCGCTACTACCCGGGGCGCGCGGCGCAGATGCGGGCCGCCGCGGCGGTGGCACTGGAACCGGTCGCCGACCCGGCGGTCCTGTGGACGTACGTCGACGACCTCGGGCCGTGGCTCGCGGACGAGTACACCGCCCGGCACGGGACGAGGACGCCGCGTCGGGCGGGCTGAGCGGTGCGCGTCGGGCCGGTTGAGCGGTGAAGGTCAGGCGCGCTCAGCGGTGCGCGTCGGGCGGGCTGAGCGGTGAAAGGTCGGGCGGGCTCGGCGGTGCGCGTCAGGCCGGCTGGGCGGTGAGGGCCTCGACCGCCTGCTTGGCCTCCAGCAGGCCGGAGCCGGTGACCCGCCGGTGGACGCGGATCGCCTCGACCTGGCGGCCGGCGCGCGCCAGGGCCCGTACCTCGTCCAGCCCGGCCGGCTCCGGCTCCTCGATCCCGAAGTGGTCCAGGACCAGGCCCAGGCGGCGTTCGAGCCCGTCCGCCCGGCGCTCCAGGGCCTTCATCCGCAGCGTGACGGTCGAGGTGATCCACCCGGCCGCGACGATCAGGGCGAGCAGCAGGTACAGCGTGTTCATTCGGATCCCCCAGAGATCAGTCCGTGATCTTGAAGGTACTCCAACTGCGCTCTAACGGACCATTCCGCAGCCGGCCACAGGGACCGGTCCACGTCCGCGTAGACCCGGGCCACGACCGCCTCCGGCGTGCGGAAACCGTTCTCCACGGCCGTCTCGACCTGCGCCAGGCGGTGCGCCCGGTGCGCCAGGTAGAACTCCACCGCGCCCTGCGCGTCGTCCAGCACCGGACCGTGGCCGGGAAGCACCGTGTGGACCCCGTCGTCTACCGTGAGCGAGCGCAGTCGGCGCAGGGAGTCCAGGTAGTCGCCGAGCCGGCCGTCGGGGTGCGCGACGACGGTCGTGCCCCGGCCGAGGATGGTGTCGCCCGTCAGGACCGCCCGGTCGGCGGGCAGGTGGAAGCAGAGCGAGTCCGAGGTGTGGCCCGGCGTCGGGACCACGCGCAGCTCCAGGCCGCCGACCCGGATCACGTCCCGGGCGGTGAGCCCCTCGTCGCCCAGGCGCAGCGCGGGGTCGAGCGCCCGCACCTTCGTACCGGTCAGCTCCGCGAACCGGCCCGCGCCCTCGGCGTGGTCGGGGTGGCCGTGGGTGAGCAGGGTCAGCGCGACCCGCTTGCCGGCCCTCTCGGCGACGTCGACGACGGCCTTCAGGTGCGCCTCGTCCAGCGGGCCCGGGTCGATGACGACGGCGAGGTCGGAATCCGGTTCGGAGACGAGCCAGGTGTTGGTGCCGTCCAGGGTCATCGCGGACGGGTTGGGGGCCAGGATGTTGACCGCCCGGGCGGTGGCGGGGCCGGAGACGACCGTCCCGCGGGGCCGGCCGGGCAGTGCGGCGGCGTCGGTCATGCGGTGGCTCCTCCGGGGTTTCCGGGTCGGACGCGCTTGGTGAACTCGTCGTGGCCGGGCCAGCTGAGCACCAGCTCGCCGTTCTCCAGGGTGGCCTGCGCGAGCACCGGGGCCAGGTCCTGACCCGCGGCGGCCGCGAGGGCGTGCGCGGGGCTGTCGTACGGCTCCAGGGAGCGCAGGGTGGAGATCGTCGGCGGCATCATGAGCAGCTCGCCCTTGTCGTAGCCGGCGGCGGCGTCGGCGGGCCGGATCCAGACGGTCCGGTCGGCCTCGGTCGAGGCGTTGCGGGTGCGCTGGCCCTCGGGGAGCGCGGCGACGAAGAACCAGGTGTCGTAGCGCCGGGGCTCGAACGCCGGGGTGATCCAGCGGGCCCACGCCCCGAGCAGGTCGGACCGCAGGAGCAGGCCCCGGCGGTCGAGGAACTCGGCGAAGGACAACTCGCGGGCCACCAGGGCCAGCCGGTCGGCCTCCCAGTCGTCGGCCGTGGTGTCACCGACGACGCTGTCCGGGGTCTCACCGGCCAGCAGGACACCGGCCTCCTCGAACGTCTCGCGGACCGCGCCGCAGACGATCGCCTGGGCGGTACGGGGATCGGTGCCCAGCCGCGCCGACCAGTCCGCGAGGCTCGGCCCGGCCCATCCGACGAGGTGGTCCTCGTCGCGCGGGTCCACCCCGCCCCCGGGGTAGGCGTACGCGCCGCCCGCGAAGGCCATCGAGGTGCGGCGGCGGAGCATGTGCACGGCGGGGCCGGCGTCGGTGTCCCGCAGCAGCATGACCGTGGCCGCGCGTTTGGGCGCCACGGGTGTGAGGGCGCCGTCCGCGAGCGCGCGGATGCGGTCGGGCCACTCGGGCGGGTACCACTGGCCTCCGGCGGGGGTGGGGCCGGTGGGGGTGGTCTGCTGTCCGTGCTCACCGTTCGGCATGGCGGGATGCTACGGGGATCCGGCCCGATGTTCGAGAGCCGCCGCCCGCGCCGGGGTCCGTCCGCGGCTGGTGGGGCTCCGTCGCGGAGCCCCACCAGCCCGGAGGGATCAGGCGTCGGGGGTGAGCTCGACCTGGATCTCGATCTCGACGGGGGCGTCCAGCGGCAGGACCGCCACGCCGACGGCGCTGCGGGCGTGCACGCCCTTGTCGCCGAGGACGGCGCCCAGCAGCTCGCTCGCACCGTTCAGCACACCCGGCTGGGCGGTGAAGTCCGGCGCCGAGGCGATGAAACCGACGACCTTGACGACGCGCGCGATCTTGTCGAGGTCGCCGACCACCGACTTGACGGCGGCCAGGGCGTTCAGCGCGCACGTGGCGGCCAGTTCCTTGGCCTGCTCCGCCGAGACCTCGGCGCCGACCTTGCCGGTGACCGGCAGGCTGCCCTTGACCATCGGGAGCTGTCCCGCGGTGTACACGTACACGCCCGACCGGACCGCCGGCTGGTACGTGGCCAGCGGCGGAACGACCTCGGGCAGGATCAGGCCGAGCTCGGCCAGCCTCGCGTCGACGATCCCGCTCATGCCGACTTCTCCCGCTTCAGGTAGGCCACGAGCTGCTCGGGGTTGTTCGGCCCGGGCACGACCTGGACGAGCTCCCAGCCGTCCTCGCCCCAGGTGTCCAGGATCTGCTTGGTGGCGTGGACCAGCAGCGGGACGGTCGCGTATTCGAACTTCTTGGTCATGGGAGCGAGCGTAGTGCCTGTCGCGCGGGGCTCACGCGCGCCCCGGAACGCGCGCGGTCACGGGCCCACTCGCACCGCCCGCACCGCCCGCACCGGCCGCCCCGTCGTCAATGTCCTGGGCGTGCTGGGCGTGAGGGGCGCGCGGGGCGACAGTGGCGTGCGGGGCGACCGGGGCCTCCGCCTGCTGGGCGACGGCCTTGGCCAGGGCTTGGGCGAGTTCGTCGGCCGCGGTGCACGCCGCGGCCAGCTGGAGCAGGAGGGCGAGCGTCTGCCGACCGAGGGCCTCCTCGACCGGCGGCGGCTGGTGGGCCCACTCGGCGCGGAAGACCGCGCGGAGCCG
Organism: Streptomyces sp. NPDC102278; assembly: GCF_044766345.1. Lineage (NCBI taxonomy): Bacteria > Bacillati > Actinomycetota > Actinomycetes > Kitasatosporales > Streptomycetaceae > Streptomyces > Streptomyces sp. NPDC102278. The sequence goes on from NZ_JBIWLV010000014.1 coordinate 137,029, forward strand.
CTCCACCTCGGCTTCGACCCCCCGTCTGCGACCGGCTCGCTTGAGGGCCGCGGTGATCTGCGTCCGGGTCAGCCGGGCGGCCTTGGTCGGGGTCGGGGCGGCTTTGAGGAGTTCGCGCGCCTCGGGCCGGAAGATTCCGTTCGGGCCGTGCGCGGCCGCGGCCAGGGCCGCGGGGTAGTACTCGCGCAGCAGGGACCGGAGCTGATGGGAGATCTGCTGGCGGTGCCAGGTGGCGTCCTGCTGGGCGCGGGCGAGGAGGGCGACGGCGCGGGCCGCGTCGGAGTCCGTCGACAGCGGCCGGAGGGCGGGCATGTCGGTGCGCAGGATGTGCGCCAGCACCAGGGCGTCACCGTGGTCGGACTTCTCGCGGGCGACCGCGTGCCGGTGGCGGTGGCGGGCCGCGGCCGTCGGGTCGAGGGCGAAGACCTGCCGCGCGCCGGTCCGCAGCACGGCGACGAGCAGGCCCCGGGAGGTCTCGATGGCGACCGGGATCGGGGCGTCCCGGGTGTCTCCGTACTCGGCGAGCAGATGCAGCAGGCGCTGGTAACCGGCCACGTCGTCGGTGATGCGGCGGGCGGCCAGGAGCCGGCCGCCGGCATCGACGAGGGCGACGTCGTGGGTCTTGTCCGCCCAGTCGATTCCGCAGTAGATCAAGGTGTTCCCTCCCCGGGATCGCAGGTGTTCGCGCTGGTCACGAGCAGGTGCGGGCCGCGCGGCACGCTCACTCCGGACGTCGGTGCACGGAACCCGGAGGGCTCGGGCGCATCGAGGGACCACCGTGGGGCGGGCTCGCGCCACCACTCCAACGAGTGATCAAGGTGTGTGGTGGTGACGTCCAGGAGGACGCCCGGGACGACCGCTCCGTTGCGATGCCCGCGGCCCGGCCGTAACGGACCTCACGGCGCGAACGCGCCCACGAGGCCACCCGGCACCCCCGGACGCGGGCCGAAGGAATTAGGCTCGGACGCTGTGAGCAGGCTCCAGGTGGTCAGCGGCAAGGGCGGCACCGGCAAGACCACGGTCGCCGCGGCACTCGCGCTCGCCCTCGCACGCGAGGGCAGGCGGACTCTTCTCGTGGAGGTCGAGGGCAGGCAAGGCATCGCGCAGCTCTTCGGCGCGGAGGCGCTCCCGTACGAGGAGCGGAAGATCGCGGTCGCGCCCGGCAGGGGCGGTGGCGAGGTGTACGCGCTCGCCATCGACGCCGAACGCGCGCTGCTGGACTACCTCCAGATGTTCTACAAACTCGGCTCGGCCGGCCGCGCGCTCAAGAAGTTGGGCGCGATCGACTTCGCGACGACCATCGCGCCGGGCCTGCGGGACGTCCTGCTGACGGGCAAGGCCTGCGAGGCGGTCCGGCGTAAGGACAAGGCCGGAAGGTTCGTCTACGACCACGTGATCATGGACGCTCCGCCCACCGGGCGCATCACCCGCTTCCTGAACGTCAACGACGAGGTGGCGGGGCTGGCCCGGTTCGGGCCGATCCACAACCAGGCGCAGGCCGTCATGAAGGTGCTCAAGTCGCCCGACACGGCGGTCCACCTGGTCACCCTCCTGGAGGAGATGCCCGTCCAGGAGACCGCGGACGGGATCGCGGAACTGGTCGCGGCGGGCCTCCCGGTCGGCCGGGTCGTCGTGAACATGGTCCGGCCGCACCACCTGGACGAGGACACCCTGCGCGCGGCGGCCGGCGAGCACCGCGCCGACGTGGCGAAGGCACTGTCCCGGGCCGGGCTGGGCGGCGCGCGGCGCGGCGGACTGGCCGAGCGGCTGGTGGACCCGCTGCTCACGCAGGCCGCCGAGCACGCGAGCCGGGTGGAGCTGGAGCGCGAGCAGCGCGGCGTGTTGGCGGGGCTGCCCGTGCCGACGTACGAACTGCCCCTGCTCGGCGGGGGAATGGACCTGGCCGGGCTCTACGAGCTGGCGACGGAACTGCGGAAGCAGGCGGGCGACGAATGAGCGAGGTCATGGGCGCGAGCACGGGCATGAACACGCCGCCGCGGCTGGCGGTCGACGCGCTGCTGGACGATCCGAAGACCCGGATCATCGTGTGCTGCGGCGCGGGCGGGGTCGGCAAGACCACCACCGCCGCGGCGCTGGGCGTCCGGGCGGCGGAGCGCGGCCGGAAGGTCGTCGTGCTCACCATCGACCCCGCGCGCAGGCTGGCCCAGTCGATGGGCATCGACTCCCTCGACAACACCCCGCGCCGCGTCAAGGGCGTGGGCGCCGGCGACCACGACGGCGGTGACCGTAACGGCGGCGGGGACGGGAACGGCGGCGGGGACGGTGCCGGCGGCGAACTGCACGCCATGATGCTGGACATGAAGCGGACCTTCGACGAGATCGTCGAGGCGCACGCGGACGGCGAGCGGGCCCAGGCCATCCTGGCGAACCCCTTCTACCAGTCCCTGTCGGCCGGGTTCGCCGGCACGCAGGAGTACATGGCGATGGAGAAGCTGGGCCAGCTGCGGGCCAAGGACGACTGGGACCTGATCGTCGTCGACACCCCGCCGAGCCGGTCCGCACTGGACTTCCTGGACGCGCCGAAACGCCTGGGGTCCTTCCTGGACGGAAGGTTCATCCGGGTCCTGATGGCTCCGGCGAAGGTCGGCGGCCGGGCCGGGATGAAGTTCCTGAATGTCGGCATGTCGATGATGACGGGCACGCTGAGCAAGCTGATGGGTGCCTCGCTCCTCAAGGACGTACAGACCTTCGTGGCCGCGATGGACACGATGTTCGGCGGTTTCCGCACCCGCGCGGACGCCACTTTCCGACTGCTCCAGGCCCCCGGTACGGCCTTCCTCGTGGTCGCCGCGCCCGAACCGGACGCCCTGCGCGAGGCCGCGTACTTCGTCGAGCGGCTGGCGGCGGACCGCATGCCGCTGGCCGGCCTGGTGCTGAACCGGGTGCACGTGAGCGGAGCCGACCGGCTGTCCGCGGAGCGGGCGTTGGCCGCCGCAGAGAATCTTGAAGACGGTGGCATTGTCGATCAGGAGTCCGGGAAAGCTGGACTTCGTGACGCGGCCGCGGAGGCCGCCGCCCCCGACACGGAGGCTCCCGAAACCGGCTCCCCCAGCGCCGGCGCGACCGAGCACGGCACGGACCGGCACCCGACCGACGAGCACGGCACGGACCGACCCACGACGCACCAGGACGGCACGGACCGGCACACCGCCGGCACACCCGACGCCGAAGACGACGCCGATGACGGCACCGAAGACGATGACAGTGCCGACGTGGACGCGATCACGGCAGGACTGCTGCGACTGCACGCCGAACGCATGCAGGTGATCGCGCGCGAACGACGCACGCACGATCGTTTCACCTCGCTGCACCCCGAGGTGGCGGTGGCCGAGGTGGCCGCCCTGCCCGGCGATGTACACGACCTCGCCGGGCTGCGGGCCATCGGAGAGCGGCTCGCGACCGGGGTTCCGGCCGGAGCGTAGGCGTCTCGTACGCGACTCCCCGGGGGGAGTCCGTACGCGGGACCGCCCGGGTGATCTACCCGGCAGCCGCGTACGTCTCGTACGGAACGTCGATCTCCGCGTCGACATCCACGGTGAGGATGCCCGTACTGCGCTCGTATTCCGTACGGGCGGTTTCGAGCAGCCGTCGCCACGAGGTGACGGTGGGGCGCCGGCGCAACAGTGCGCGACGTTCCCGCTCGGTCATTCCGCCCCATACTCCGAACTCGACACGATTGTCGAGCGCGTCGGCCAGGCACTCGGTCCGCACCGGACATCCGGTGCACACCGCCTTGGCCCTGTTCTGTGCCGCTCCTTGAACGAACAGTTCATCCGGATCGGTAGTGCGGCAGGCTGCCTGCGCACTCCAGTCGGTAACCCAGCCCATCCCGGCGCCGTCCTCTCCCGAATCGAGGCTCCCCCACGGCGGTAGCGGCATATTCACCGCTGCCAGTTGAGGACGTTACGGAAGGCGGGCACAGTGCAACACCCCCGTCGGGCCCAATCTTGAATGGTCCGAACGGACTATGGGTAAGCGGCAGATCACCCGACGGAGTGATCGCACGACATGCCCGACCATTCCGGCGATCCGGGTGAAATCGGCGGCGGACCATCAGAGCGAACGGCGGGATTCGGACATCTGTCCACCCCATTCGGGAAGGGTGAAATTCAAGCCGAAGGGTTGATGTCGTGCCGCACTGCTGTGACAGTTGGGGACAGCTTAGGCCAAGGCATTCGCGCGTGTCCGGCGAATGAGAACGTAGGCTGCCCCCCATGGGAAAGAAGCGCTCGGGCGGCGGGCTCACGGGGCCACAGCAGGCCGCCAAGTTCCTCGGTGTGTCTGTCCTCTCCGGAGTCGTACTGGCCGGAATCGCGATCCCGGGCGCCGGCGCCCTGGGTCTCGCGGCCAAAGGAACGGTCGAGGGTTTCGATGAGATCCCGGCCAATCTCAAGACACCTCCGTTGAGTCAGCGCACCACGATTTTGGACGCTGAGGGTGGCCTGATCGCCACCGTCTATTCACGCGACCGTCAGGTGGTTCCCCTGACGGCCATCTCGCCGTACATGCAGAAGGCGATCGTCGCGATCGAGGACTCGCGTTTCTACGAACACGGCGCGGTCGACCTCAAGGGCATCCTGCGCGCGGTCAACCGCAACGCGCAGGAGGGCGGCGCCGCACAGGGCGCCTCCACCCTCACGCAGCAGTACGTGAAGAACGTGTTCGTCGAGGAGGCGGGCGACGACGAGACAAAGGTGCGCGAGGCCCAGGAGAAGAGCCTCGGGCGCAAGATCCGCGAGCTGAAGTACGCGATCCAGGTCGAAGAGGAACTCGGCAAGAAGAAGATCCTCGAGAACTACCTGAACATCACGTACTTCGGGCAGCAGGCCTACGGAATCGAGTCGGCCGCCCAGCGGTACTTCAGCAAGCCGGCCAAGGACCTCACCCTGGAGCAGTCCGCGTTGTTGGCGGGCGTCGTGCAGTCGCCGACCCGGTTCGACCCGGTGAACGACTCGCAGGAGGCGATGAAGCGCCGCAACGTCGTCCTCCAGCGGATGGCCGACATGAAGGACGTCTCGCAGGCGGAGGCGGACCAGGCGAAGGCGAAGCCCGTCACGCTGAAGGTGACCCGGCCGAAGAACGGCTGCATCACGGCCGTCAAGGGCGCGGGCTTCTTCTGTGACTACGTCCGCAACAGCTTCCTGACCGACCCGGTCTTCGGCAAGACGCGCGCGGAGCGGGCGAAGATCTGGAACCAGGGCGGCCTGACGGTCCGTACGACGCTGGACCCGCAGTCACAGGACTCGGTCAACGAGTCGATCAAGGACCACGTCGACCAGGAGGACAAGGTCGCGACGGCCGTGACGCTGGTGCAGCCCGGCACCGGCCGGGTGCTCGGCATGGGCCAGTCGAAGCCCTACGGCTTCGGCAAGAACGAGACCCAGATCAACTTCTCCGTCGACAAGCGGCTGGGCGGCTCCAACTTCGGCTTCCCGACCGGCTCGACGTTCAAGCCGTTCGTGGCGGCGGCGGCCATCGAGGGCGGCGTCCCGCCGACCAAGACGTACGCCTCCCCCTACGAGATGGAGTACCCGAGCCCGGTGCAGACCTGCGGCGACAAGCCCTGGGTCAACACCGAGAAGGCCAGGGTGGAGAACGAGTCGGAGACCGAGGTCGGCCCGTACGGCATGCGGGAGGCGATGGCCAAGTCGATCAACACCTACTTCGTGGAGATGATCTCCGAGGCCGGGCTCTGCCCGATCACCGAGATGACCGGCAAGCTCGGCGTGAAGCCGGCCGACGGCACCAAGCTGCCCGAGGTCCCCGCCATCGCGCTCGGCACCGAGGGCATGTCCCCGCTGACCATGGCCAACGCGTACGCGACCTTCGCCAACCGGGGCGTCCACTGCACCTCGGTCGCCATCGAGTCGATCACCGACTCGCACGGCAAGGCGCTGGCCGTGCCGAAGTCGAAGTGCGAGCGGGTGATGTCGGAGAAGACCGCCGACACCATCAACACGCTGCTGCTCGGCGTGGTCGACACCGGCGGTACCGGTGCCGCGGCGGGTCTGACCGACCGGCAGAGCGCGGGCAAGACCGGTACCACGGAGAACCGCTGGAACGCCTGGTTCGTCGGCTACACCCCCAACATGTCCGGGGCCACCTGGGTCGGATCGGGCGGGGCCAAGCAGGTACAGATGGAGAACATCTCCATCGGCGGCGAGTACTACGACAAGGTCTACGGCGGTGGGCTGCCCGGACCGATCTGGAAGCAGGCGGTCTCCGGCGCCCTCTCGGGCCGCGAGTCGCTGAACTTCTCCACGGTGACCATCGCGGACAACGCGTCCCCGACCGGCGGCCCGCGCGGCAACAAGCCGAACCCGCCCACCTCGCCGAACCCGAACCGGCCGGGCAAGCCGAACCGGCCCGGCGGTGACAACAAACCCGGCGACGGTCGCCCCGGCGGACAGACGACCGCCGGAGCCACCGGCGGCAACTCGGGCGGCGCCACCGGCGGCGACAACGGCGGCGGCAGGCCCGGCGGGATCGTCTTCCCCCCGGGTCTGATCGGCGGACGCGACACGGAGTAACCACCCGCGCGGTGACGCGGAGGAGGAGGGCCCCCAGCCGGATCCGGCTGGGGGCCCTCCTCCTTTCATCCCTGGTACGTACTAGGAGAGGAGCTTCTTCACGACGGCGGCGACGCGGCCGCCCTCCGCCAGACCCGCGACCTTCGGGTTCACGATCTTCATGACCGCACCCATGGCCCGCGGCCCCTCGGCGCCCGCCGCCTTCGCCTCCTCGACCGCCTGCGACACGATCGCGGTCAGCTCGTCGTCGGAGAGCTGCTTGGGCAGGTACTTGTCGAGGAACTCGCCCTCCAGCGTCTCGCGCGCGGCCGACTCGGCGCGGCCTCCGGCGGCGAACGCCTCCGCGGCCTCGCGGCGCTTCTTCGCCTCCTTGGCGATCACCTTGAGGACCTCGTCGTCGGAGAGCACACGTGCCTCCTTGCCCGCGACCTCCGCGTTGGTGATGGCGGAGAGGGTCAGTCGCAGCGTGGACGAAGCGAGTTCGTCGCGCGCCCTGATGGCGGCGGTGAGGTCTTCCTGGAGCTTGGCCTTGAGCGTGGTCATGCACATGAGTCTGCCAGGTGCGGGGGCGTCGGCGCCCGCCGGTTTTCCTCGGGAGCCGCCGAGGGTGCGACGATGGGGGCATGCGTGCGCGTTACGGAGTACCCCTGAAGGTCACGGCCGGAATCGCGGCGGTGGGGGCCGCTGGTGTGGCCTATGCCGCCGGCTTCGAGGCGCGGTCGTTCCGCCTGCGCCGGGTGACGGTCCCCGTCCTGCCCCGGGGGATGCGCCCACTGCGCGTCCTTCAGGTGTCGGACATCCACATGGTCGGCGGGCAGCGCAAGAAGCGCGCCTGGTTGCAGTCCCTGGCGGGCCTGCGCCCCGACTTCGTCGTCAACACCGGTGACAACCTCTCCGACACGGAGGGCGTTCCCGAGGTGCTGGACGCGCTCGGCCCGCTGATGGAGTTCCCCGGCGTGTACGTCTTCGGGTCGAACGACTACTACGGGCCGCGGCTGCGCAATCCCGCGCGCTACCTGATCGAGAAAGCCCAGGGCCGGCACGGGCTGAACGGCAACAAGCCGGTCGTCGGCGCCGTCCACAACCCGTGGGAGGAACTGCGGGACGCCTTCGACGCGGCGGGCTGGCAGAACCTCACCAACACGCGGGCCCGACTGAAGCTGGACGGCCTGGAACTCGCCTTCACCGGACTGGACGACCCGCACATCAAGCGGGACCGGTACGAGAGGGTCGCGGGCGGGCCGGAGTCCGGCGCGGACTTCTCCATGGCCGTGGTGCACGCCCCGTACCTGCGCACGCTGGAGGCCTTCACCGCCGACGGCTACCCGCTGATCCTGGCGGGCCACACCCACGGCGGGCAGCTGTGCATCCCCTTCTACGGGGCGCTGGTCACCAACTGCGACCTCGACGCGAAGCGGGTGAAGGGCCTGTCCACGCACGAGACCGGCGGGAACCGCGCGTACCTGCACGTCTCGGCGGGCTGCGGAACCAACCGGTTCACGCCCGTGCGCTTCGCCTGCCCGCCCGAGGCCACACTGTTGACGCTCACCCCCAAGGCGTGAGCCGCCCCGCACCCGCCGTCCTCGTCACCGCGCGTTGCGGGCCTTGATCGCCCTCGCCGCGCCGTCCAATGGCTCGCCTGGCCCCTGGCCCACGTGACCTTCGCGCCGGCCCGCGGCGCCGTACTGGCCCCGGGCGCCGCGGCCCGGTACCCGTACCCTTTCGTCGATGTGGCCCGGTACGGCTACGGCCAGGTCGCGCTGAAAGCCCTGATCCCGGGCGTCGCCTTCTTCGCGCTCCGCCTCGCCCTGGTGGTGGCGGACCGCTTCCGCCCGGACCTCCGCCCGGGCCGGGCCCGCGAAAACCGGATTTCGTCTCCGGCCGACGGTCCGCTAAAGTAATCGATGTCGCCAGGCAGCAAGTCTGCAAGGCGGCGATCGGGGTGTAGCGCAGCTTGGCAGCGCGCTTCGTTCGGGACGAAGAGGTCGTGGGTTCAAATCCCGCCACCCCGACTTCGTAAGACCAGGTCAAGGGCTTGATCCGCATCGCGGGTCAGGCCCTTTCTGCGTTTGGGGCCGTCGTTCGGTGAGCAGGCCGGCGGGGTGGTTTCGGGGGAGCATGGAGGGATGGAGAGGGCGTCCCCGGGGGGTGTCGGTGGGCCGGGTCGGGTGGCCGCGGTCGGGGAGGGGGTCGGGGCGGACGAGTTGGCGTTGGCCGCTCGCAACCACGGTCTGCCCTTGGAGGCGCTGCGTTACGAGGTGACGCCGGCCGGGCTGCACTACGTACTGGTGCACTACGACATTCCCGCGGCCGACGCGGACGGGTGGCGGTTGCGGGTCGGTGGGCGGGTGCGGACCGCGGTGGAGTGGGGGGCGGCCGAGCTGCGGGCCCGGCCGGCCGTCACGCGGCGGGTGACCATGGAGTGTGCCGGGAACGGGCGGGCGCGGTTGTCGCCGCGGCCGGTGAGCCAGCCCTGGCTGGTGGAGGCGGTGGGGACGGCCGACTGGACGGGGGTGGCGCTGGGCGGGCTGCTCGCCGAGGCGGGTGTGGAGCCGGACGCGGTCGAGGCGGTGTTCACGGGCGCCGACCACGGGTTCGAGCGCGGGGTGGAGCAGGACTACCGGCGGAGTCTGCCGCTGCCGATCGACGCGGACGTGCTGATCGCGTACGAGATGAACGGGCTGCCGCTGCCGCCGCAGCACGGGTATCCGCTGCGGCTGGTGGTGCCCGGCTGGTACGGCATGGCCCACGTGAAGTGGTTGACGGACATCACGCTGGTCGACGTGCCCTTCACCGGGTTCCAGCAGTCCGTGGCCTACCGGTTCCGGCAGTCCCCCGACGAGGCCGGCGAGCCCGTGACCCTGATCGAGCCGCGCGCCCTGATGGCGCCGCCGGGCTTCCCCGACTTCATGACCCGTACCCGTGTCGTGCGGCCCGGGCCGGTGCCGCTGGCGGGCCGGGCCTGGTCGGGGTACGGGCCGGTGGTGCGGGTGGAGTTCAGCGCCGACGCGGGCCTGACCTGGGTCGACGCCGAGGTGGCGGCGGCCGGTGGGCGCTGCGCCTGGCAGGCCTGGCACGGGGTGTGGGAGGCGACTGCGGGCGCGCACACCCTGGTCGTACGGGCCACGGACGCCGAGGGGCGACGGCAGCCGCTCGAACAGAGGTGGAACCGGGGCGGCTTCGGCAACAACGCGGTCCAGCGGGTGGCGGTGGTGTGCGCCCCCGGGGAGTGACCCGTTCGGCCCCCAGCGGGTACGGGGGCCGGGCCGGCCGCGCACAGCATGGGCCCGAGGTGCTCGTCTACCTGATCATCCGGGGCAGTTCGGGGCGGCGGGGGTCGGGGGGCCCGCGGCACGTCGACGAGTTGGAGCGGCCGGCGAGGCTCAAGGCGGACGGTTCGCTCAGCCCGGAGGAGGTCCAGAAGGCCAAGGACAAGCTGCCGGCCTGAGGGGAAGTCAGTGGTAGGCCCGGGTGCGGGGGATGCGTCCGCGTGCGGGGAGATGTCCGGGCACGGGCAGGCTGTCAGGGCGCGGGGGGCTGTTCCGGGTCCGGGTCCGGGTAGGCGTCGAGTTCCGTGCGGACCAGGGTGACGAACTCCCGGGTCCGAGTGTCGACCGAGCGGTCCTCGGCGAGCCGGAGCAGGTGGTCGAGGACGGCGTCGACCGTGTCGAAGGGGCCGACCGGACGCAGCAGCCACAGGCGGTGTCGGGGGCGGGGCGGCAGGCCGAGGGCGGCGAGGCCCGCCACCGATTCGGTGTCGAGGAGGTCCAGGTCCTCGGCGGGGAGCGGGGCGCACCGCACGCGCGTGATGTGGCCGTGGCCGTCCAGTTCGCTCTCCACGGCCCAGTGGGTGCCGCGGTCCGGGATCCAGGTGCGGGCCCGCGCGGGCCAGACGTAGGGGAGGAACACCCACGTGGCGCTCTCGGGTGCGGGCTCCCAGCCGAGCACCTCCAGTTCCCTGACCTCGGGCAGCCGGTCCGGTTCCTGTTCGCTGCGTCCGGTGCGGCGCGCGGCGAGCGGGTGGGGTGATCCGGTCTCGTCCCAGGACATGCGGGCACGCTATCCGACGGGGTGGCGAATGTGCGTGACCCTGAGCGGCGGCGGCGGCTTCGGGCGTAGGCTGGGCCACAAGTAGACGCTGTCCACATCTTTGGAATCGACGATCCCATGCCGGCACCGACCGCCGAACCCCCGCGGGGGCGCACCACCTACCGCCACGGCAACCTCCGTGGCGCCCTGCTCGACGCGGCCCTGGAACTGGCCCGTGAGGGCGGGCCCGACGCGGTCTCGCTGCGCGAGGTCACCCGGCGGGCCGGGGTCTCGCCCAACGCCGCGTACCGGCACTTCACCCACCGGGGGGCTCTGGTGCACGCGGTCTCGCAGGCCGCCATGGCGCACGTGGCGCGGGCGATGGAGGCCGAGTTCGAGGCCGCCCCGCCCGCCGGGGAACCCGCGGCGCGGGCGCGGGCGCGCTTCCGGGCCGTGGGGACGGGGTACATCCGCTTCGCGGTCACCGAGCCGGGCTGGTTCCGGACGGCGTTCCACGTACCGGCCGACATGGTCCACGCCGCCGACACCACGGCCGCCGGCGAGGGCGGCCTCACCCCCTTCGAGTTGCTCGGCGCCGCCCTGGACGGACTCGTGGAGGTCGGCGCGCTGCCGGCCGAACGGCGCCCGGGCGCGGAGTTCCTCGCCTGGTCGGCGGTGCACGGACTGGCGACGCTGGTGATCGACGGTCCGCTGCGCGGGGTCACCCCGGAACAGGCGCACGACGCGGGCCAGGACGTGATCACGATGTTGGAGCGGGGGATCTGAGACCTGGGGCCTGTCCTTTGGATCCGGTCACAGCACTAGCCCGCGTCGAGCGGGTTGGCCGCGACGCGTGCCCTCGCGCCGCTCGCCACCCAGGCCGCCGCGGCGCAGTCCGGCTTGCGGACGGCCTGTTCCTCGACCAGGGCGCAGAAGGCCTCGCCGAAGCCGAGCCTCGGGTACGCGACGAGGAGCTCCGCGGTGAACGCGGCGGGGAAGTCGGACACCCCCAGCCCCGACACGTCCGCGCTGGTGCCCACCTGGAGCAGGTGGCTCTCCACGTCCTCGGCGGCCGTGACGTCGTCCCTCATGTGCAGGACGATCACTTCCTCCACGCGGGCGCGGCGGGCCGGCGGCCAGCCCAGGCCCGCCGTCAGGACGCGGGCGACATGGCCGCCGGCCTCCTCGAAGGGCAGGGTGTGGCTGTCGAACGGGGCGGTCAGGCCGAGGTCGTGCAGGACCGCGGCGACGTAGAACAGCTCGGCGTCGTAGGTCAGGTCGTGTTGGCGCGCGTAGTGGGCCCCGAAGGCGTACGAGCGCACGGAGTGGTTCAGCAGTGCCGGGTCCGCGTATTCGGAAGCGATCTCCAGGGCGGCTCGGGCCGAGGTGCCGTCAAGTCTCCATGTCGTCATGGGCGTCAGGGTAGGCGGCGATTCACGGTCGCCTGAAGTCCACTTCCGACGGGACCGGTTCGCCGGGCCAGGACAGCAGGCGGGCGGGTTCTCGGCGAGGACGGTGCCGCGCGAGACGACGTACCGGGGTCGGACCTGCCGGCGGATCGCCTCGGTGGGCGACTCGGCCGGCAGCAGGACGAAGGAGGCCGGGGCGCCCGGGGTGATGCCGTACTCGGTCGCGGACAGGCCGAGCACCCGCGCGGCGCGTTCCGTCACCATCGCGAAGGCGTGGGGGATCTCGTCGGCGCCGGTGAGTTGGGCGGCGTACACGCCGACGAGCGCGGTCTGGAGCGGATTGCCGGTGCCCAGGGCGTTCCAGGGGTCCATCACGTCGTCGTGTCCGAAGGCCACGTTCACCCCGGCCGCCAGCATCTCCTTGACCTGGGTGAGGCCGCGCCGCTTGGGATAGGCGTCGAAGCGGCCCTGGAGGTTGAGGTTGGCGAACGGGTTGGAGACGAGGTTGATCCCGGCGCGCGACAGGAGCCGTTGGAGTTTGAAGCTGTAAGCGCCGCCGTAGGAACCCATGGCCGTCGTGTGGGAGGCCGTCGCGCGTTCGCGCAGCCCCGAGCGCAGCGCGAGCGTGGCCAGCACCTCCACGAAGCGGGACTGCTCGTCGTCGATCTCGTCGCAGTGCGCGTCGACGCGCAGGCCCCGTTCCTCGGCGAGCGCGAAGGCGATGCCGAGGGAGGCCACCCCGTCCTCGCGGGTGTCCTCGAAGTGCGGGATCGCGCCGACCACGTCCGCGCCGCGCCGTACCGCCTCGCGCAGCAGGGCCTCACCGTCCGGGAAGGAGACGATGCCCTCCTGCGGGAAGGCGACGATCTGCAGGGTCATGACGTCCCGTACCCGGTCCCGGACCTCCAGCAGCGCGTCGAGCGCGGTGAGCTCCGGGTCGGTGGTGTCGCAGTGGGTCCGTACGTGCAGCACGCCCTGGGCCGCCTGCCAGCGCAGCACCTCGGTGGCGCGGGCGATGACGTCCTCGCGGGTCAGGGACCGTTTGCGTTCGCTCCAGCAGGCGATGCCCTCCCAGAGGGTGCCGGAGGCGTTCGGGCGCGGCTCGCCGGCCGTCAGGGCCGTGTCGAGGTGGATGTGCGGCTCGACGAAGGGGGCGGTGAGCAGGGCCCCGTGCGCCTCGATCAGGACGCCGGTGGAGGGTGGCTCCTTCTGGTCGTCGTGCGGGACGACCCGGGCGATCCGGCCGTCCTCCGCGACCTCCACGTCGCTGAGTCCGTCGCCGGCGGCGGACTGGTGGTCGGTCAACAGCCGGGCGCCCCGGACGATCATCCGCATGGCGTCAGCGTACGACCGGGGGCGGCCGGGCGGACCGGAGGCGGGACCGGGCCGGCGGGACCGGGACCGGGGTGGGGGCGGGACCGGACGCCGACGGCCCGCGGTTTCCGGGGGGAAACCGCGGGCCGGTGACGGGGTGACGGCGGTGGAGCGGCGGCCGTGACGGGCCGGTGACGCGGCCGGTCAGCGGTCGACCGGTCGGCGGCCGGTCGACCGCGCTCGGCCCGGGCCCTCTGCTGCATGCCCCGGGTCTTCGCGGAGATCGACTGCACATCCCCGGGACCCGTCACCCGTGTGGCGGCTCAGCCGCCGCGCTTCGATCCGGACGACGGGGGCCTCGTTCCCCGCTCGCGGCGCGCGTCCTCGTCCATCGCCCGGGCCTGGGCCTCGGCGATGTCCTCGATCCTGCCCTTGCTCTGCTGGTCCGAGCTCTTCGACATCCGCGAACGCGAGGAGCCGCTGTCGCCCGACATGTCGGACTGCTCCTTGGGCTGCTTCGCCATGATCGTTCCTCCTTGAGGACGGCGGGTGGGATCCCCGCCCACGCTGCCGCCTTCCGGGCGCCGGGACCATCCGGCAGCGCCGATCGGGTTACATGGGGGCATGACTGACGCAGACGCCTTCGCAGACACGCCCGCCATGCCCGACTGGGAGAAGCGCTTCCGGGCCCCGCGCGTCGGGCTGCCCGAGTGGGCCGAGGACGCGCCGGACCGTTCCCTGTTCGTCTCCAACGCGACCGGGACCTACGAGCTGTACGCCTGGGACCGCGCCACCGGCGCGCAACGTCAGGCCACGGACCGTCCCAACGGCACCACCGACGGCACCCTCTCCCCCGACGGCGAGTGGATCTGGTGGTTCTCCGACACCGACGGTGACGAGTTCGGCACCTGGGTCCGCCAGCCCTTCGCGGGCGGCCCCGACACGCCCGCCACGCCCGGTCTGGAGCCCTCGTACTCCGCCGGACTCGCCATCGGGCGGGACGGCACCGCGGTCGTGGGCCGGTCCACCGACGAGGAGGGCACCTCCGTCCACGTCGTACGGCCCGACGGCGGCGCGCCGGCCGTGATCTACCGGCACCGCGAGTCCGCCGGCGTGGGCGACCTGTCCCGCGACGGGACCTTGCTGGTCATCGAGCACACCGAGCACGGCGACGCGATGCACTCGGCGCTGCGCGTCGTCACCCTCGACGGCGCGGCGGTCGCGGAGCTCGACGACTCCGAGAACGGCACCGTGGAACTGGGTCTGGGCGTGCTCGGCTTCGCCCCGGTCCCCGGCGACACCCGGCTGCTCGTCGCCCACCAGCGGCGCGGCCGCTGGGAGCCGATGATCTGGGACGTGGCCACGGGCACCGAGACGGAACTCGGGATCGAGCTGCCGGGCGACGTGGGCGCCGAGTGGTATCCGGACGGTTCGGCCCTGCTGGTCTCGCACGACTTCGAGGCGCGCAGCGAGCTGTGGCGCTACGACCTGACCACGCGGTCCCTCGTCGAGGTGGAGACTCCCACGGGCTCGGTGTCCGGGGCGACGGCCCGCCCGGACGGGTCGGTGGAGTACCAGTGGTCCTCGGCGGCCGAGCCGGCGGCCGTGCGGTCCACGGCGGGCGGCGTGGTGCTGGACCCGCCCGGCTTCCGGCCGCCGGGCTCAGTGCCGGTGGAGGACGTGTGGGTGGAGGGTCCGGGCGGCCGGATCCACGCGCTGGCGCAGCGGCCGACGGGCCGCGGTGACGGCCCCTTCCCGACGATCTTCGAGATCCACGGCGGCCCGACCCACCACGACAGCGACTCCTTCCTGGCGACCCCGGCGGCCTGGCTCGACCACGGCTTCGCGGTGGTCCGGGTCAACTACCGCGGTTCGACGGGCTACGGGCGCGAGTGGACCGACGCCCTCAAGCACCGGGTCGGTCTGATCGAGCTGGAGGACATCGCGGCGGTCCGGGAGTGGGCCGTGGAGTCCGCTCTCGCGGACCCGGCGCGGCTGGTGCTGTCCGGTGGCTCGTGGGGCGGGTACCTGACGCTGCTGGGCCTCGGGACCCAGCCGGACGCCTGGGCCGTGGGGCTGGCGGCGGTGCCGGTCGCGGACTACGTGACGGCGTACCACGACGAGATGGAGGCGTTGAAGTCCCTGGACCGCACCCTCTTCGGCGGCACGCCGGAGGAGGTCCCGGACCGTTTCGAGGCGTCCTCCCCGCTGACGTACGTGGACTCGGTGAAGGCGCCCGTGCACATCGCGGCGGGCCTCAACGACCCGCGCTGCCCGATCCGGCAGATCGAGAACTACGTGGACCGCCTCGCGGCGCGCGGGGCGGTGCACGAGGTGTACCGGTACGACGCCGGGCACGGTTCGCTGGTCGTGGAGGAGCGGATCAAGCAGGTGCGGATGGACCTGGAGTTCGCGCTGAAGCACCTTCCGGCCTGACCCGGCAGCCGATGACCGGTGCACCCCCCGTACCGTGGTGGGGTGCACCGGTTTCTCCTGACCCCGCGCTGGTGGGGGATCAACGTCTTCGTCGCGCTCGGCGTCCCCTTCTGCCTGTTCATGGGGACCTGGCAGCTCGGCCGGTTCGAGGACCGCGTCGACACCCATCGGGAGGCGACGACCGCACGCCCCGCCGACCGGGCGGCGGCGCCGCTTGACTCGCTGCTCCCGGTGGACACCGAGACCTCCGGGCGGCCGGCTTCGGCGTCCGGTGTGTACGGGGAGCAGTTGCTCGTACCGCAACGGCAGCTCGACGGGAAGTCCGGCTTCTACGTCCTGACCCTGCTGAAGACCGACTCCGGCAAGGCCGTCCCGGTGGTCCGGGGCTGGCTGCCGGGCCCCGCCGACCCGGCGAAGGCGCCGGCCGCGCCGAGCGGGCGGGTGGAGGTGACCGGGGCGCTCCAGGCCTCGGAGAACTCCGGGACCAAGGGCGTGTACGCGCAGGGCGGTCTGCCGGCCGGGCAGCTCGGGGTGATCGGGGCCGCGACGCTGGTCAACATGGTGCAGGAGCCGCTGTACGACGCCTGGCTGACGGTGCAGACCCCGTCGGACGGGATGGTCGCGGTGCCCGCGAAGGCGCCGACCAACACCGGCCTGGACCTCAAGGCCTTCCAGAACCTCGGGTACACCGGCGAGTGGTTCGTCTTCGCCGCCTTCGTGCTCTTCATGTGGTTCCGGCTCTACCGGCGCGAGGTGGAGACCCTGCGCGACACGGAGGCGGGTCTGCTGCCGGCGGAGCCGGTCGCCGCGCGGCCCGCCCCCGCCGCTACTGCGTCGACGCCCCCAGCGCGATAGCGCCCGTCCGGTAGAGCGTCCCGCCGCAGGCGTCGGGGATCGTCGTCTGCGTGATCGGCGCCCCCGCCTCGGGCGTGTGGGACACGGCCACGCCGGCAGGGTCCGCGCCGGCGCCCCCGTTCGCCGGGTCCGACGCCGCCGCCCCGTCGGCGCCGGCGCCCTGGGTACCGGCCGGGGGCTCGCCCGAACCGCCCGCCGGGGGCTTGCCCGTCGGTCCGGCGGAGGTCGCCGGACAGGACTGCGCCGAGGGCACCCAGGCGAACCGCACCTCGTAGGCGGCGTTCGGTTCGAGGACCACCGAGGCGGACTCGACGGCCGGATCGGGCAGCAGTCCGCTCGCCGGGTCCCCGGCGGTGTGGCTGAGCACGGTGACCCCGGAGCCGGGCGCGGCCGGGTCCGACCTGGCCGCGGAGGCGGCGGTGACGGTGTCCGGGCCGGTGACCGTACAGCCCCGGCCGGAGACGTTGGTGACCTTGAAACTGCCGTACACCTTGCCGTCGGCCCGGGGGGCGCCGGCGCTGCCCAGCACACCCAGTTGGTCGGCGGAGCACCCCGGCACCGCGCCGGCCGCTCCCAGCGGGGGCCGCGGGGTGACGTCCGAACCGCTCGCAGCGCCGGCGGAGGCCGTGCCCGACGGGCCCGCCACGACCCTGTCGGAGGGGGAGCCGCTCGGCTGCGGGGACGGCGTGCCGCCGGCGCTCTGGCCCGTCCCCGGGAGGAAGGTGGGTTGTGCGGCGGAGTTGCCCGAGCCGTTCTGGTGCGGGTCGGAGGTGCCTCCGCTGTCGCCGTCCTGCTGCTGCCCGTGGCCGGCCATGGCGGAGTGGTCCGTGGCGGAGCCCTGCCCGCCGCTCAGTTGCAGGGCGGCCGGGACGCCCGCCCCGGCCAGTACGGCCGCCGCCACGGCGCAGACGAGGACCTGCCGCTTGCGGGCCCGGCGCGCGGGGACGGCGTACCGCAGTCGCTCCAGCGCTCCCTCGGACGGCTCCAGGCCTTGGACGGCTCCGCTCAGCAGGCTTCGCAGGGCCTGCTCGTCGGTTCCCTCGGCGTCGTTCTTCCGGTCGTCCATCATGACTGCGCAGCCTCCATCGCCACCCGCAGCGCGGCAATGCCCCGCGATCCGTACGCCTTCACCGAGCCGAGCGATATGCCGAGCGTCTCCGCGACCTGAACCTCCGTCATGTCCGCGAAGTAGCGCAGCACGAGCACCTCGCGCTGGCGTCGTTGGAGTCCCCGCATGGACTTGATGAGGTCGTCCCGTTCCAGTTGGTCGTAGGCGCCCTCTTCCGCGCTGGCCATGTCCGGCATCGGCTTGGTCAGCAGCTTCAGTCCGAGGATGCGGCGGCGCAGCGCGGAACGCGAGAGGTTGACGACGGTCTGGCGCAGGTAGGCCAGGGTCTTGTCGCGGTCCCGGACCCGGTTGCGGGCCGAGTGGACGCGGATGAAGGCCTCTTGGACCACGTCCTCGCAGGAGGCGGTGTCGTCGAGGAGGAGGGCGGCCAGGCCCAGGAGGGAGCGGTAGTGGGCCTGGTAGGTCTCGGTGAGGTGGTCCACCGTGGTGCCGGCCACGACGACCTTCTCGGTGTCCGCGGCCACCGCGGCCTTGCGCGCCGTGTCGTCGGCGGCGTTGGTCCCCGGGGCGCCGGCGCTATCCCGGGGTGAGGGCACGCGGCCGCCCAGGGTCGGTACGACGGACGGCGTGGACGTCGCCGCGCTCGTCGGCGGGACGGGCACGATCACAGGAAGGCCGCCGGGCGCGTTCGATCTCCGGCGCGGGGGAATGGTCCCGGTGCGCACCGGTATGACGGTGAAATCGAGCAATGCCTCTGCCACGCCTGTTGGACACGCGTCCCCCCGTCAGGGTTGTACGCGCGAGCCAGAGTTTCCGGCAATATCCCCATTGCGCTCATGCGTACCCGCTCTTCCCGGTTGCCCCATTTATCCAGGCGGCAGTCGGGCCATCACCTTGATCAAGGGATCGACACCGATCCTACAAAGCGAATTACGCAAATTCACCCGCGATCAGTTCCGAGATCTGCGTCGCATTCAGGGCCGCGCCCTTGCGGAGATTGTCCGCACAGACGAAGAACTCCAGGGCCCGCCGGTCGTCGAGCGAGGCCCGTACCCGTCCCACCCAGGCCGGATCCGTGCCGGCCGCGTCCACGGGTGTGGGGAACTCCCCCGCGGCGGGCTCGTCCACCAGGACCACTCCGGGCGCCGCCTCCAGGATCTCCCGCGCGTGCGCGGCGTCCACCTCGCGCTCGAACCGGGCCCGCACCGACAGGGAGTGCCCGGTCACCACCGGAACCTGTACGCAGGTCACCGCGATCGGCAGCTCCGCCAGGTCGAGGATCCGCCGGGTCTCCGCCCGTACGGCCAGTTCGTGCGAGGACCAGCCGTCCTCGCGCAGCCCACCGGACCAGGGCACCACGTTCAGGGCGAGCGGGGCCGCGAAGGGACCGGTGTCCTCGCCCACGGCGCGGCGCACGTCCCCGGGCTTCTCCCCCAGGGAGGTCCCCGCCACCAGCGACACCTGGCGCCGCAGCGTCTCGGCGCCGCCCCGGCCCGCCGCGCTCGCGGCCTGGTACGAGGACACGACCAGGTCGGCCAGCCCGTACTCGGCGTGCAGCGCGCCCACCGCGGCGATCATCGAGGCGGTCACGCAGTCCGGGCCGGCCACGATGCCGCGCGGCCGCATCCGTACGGCGTGGCCGTTCACCTCGGGCACCACCAGCGGCACCTCGGGGTCGTCCCGGAAGGCGGGCGACTGGTCCACGGCCACCGCGCCGCGCGTGGTGACGACGGGCGCCCAGCGCGCCGAGACCTCGCCCGGGGTAAGGAAGATCACCACGTCACCGGGCCCGAGGCCGTCGAAGGCGTCCTCGGTGAGGGCGAGCACCTCGATCTCCTCCCCGCGCACGGTCAGCACACGGCCGGCCGAGCGTGCGGAGGCGATCAGGCGGATGTCGCCCCAGATGTCGGCCCGCTGGGACAGGATCCCGAGCAGGACCGAACCGACCGCTCCGGTCGCCCCGACCACGGCGAGTGCCGGTGCCGGGGTCGACCGGGTCGGCGTCATCGTCCGGTGCCTCCGTAGACGACGGCCTCGTCGCTGTCGGAGTCGAGGCCGAAGGCCGTGTGCACGGCGCGGACGGCCTCGTTGACGTCGTCCTGGCGGGTGACGACCGAGATGCGGATCTCCGAGGTGGAGATCAGCTCGATGTTCACGCCCGCGTCGGACAGGGCCTGGAAGAACGAGGCGGTGACGCCCGGGTTGGTCTTCATGCCCGCGCCGACCAGGGAGATCTTGCCGATCTGGTCGTCGTAGCGCAGGGACTCGAAGCCGATCGCGCCCTTCGCCTTCTCCAGGGCTTCGATGGCCTTGTGGCCCTCGGCCTTGGGGAGGGTGAAGGAGATGTCCGTCAGACCCGTGGAGGCGGCGGACACGTTCTGCACGATCATGTCGATGTTGATCTCGGCGTCCGCGATGGCGCGGAAGATCGCCGCGGCCTCGCCCGGCTTGTCCGGAACGCCTACGACCGTGATCTTGGCTTCGGAGACGTCGTGAGCGACTCCGGAGATGATGGCGTGCTCCACCGGCTCGTCCCCTTGCGGATTCTCGTTGCTGACCCAGGTGCCCGGCAGTCCGGAGAAGGACGAACGGACGTGGATCGGGATGTCGTAGCGGCGTGCGTACTCGACGCAGCGGTGCAGCAGCACCTTGGACCCGGAGGCCGCCAGCTCCAGCATGTCCTCGGAGGAGATCCAGTCGATCTTCCTGGCCTTCTTCACGACGCGGGGGTCCGCGGTGAAGACGCCGTCGACATCGGTGTAGATCTCGCAGACCTCGGCGTCGAGGGCCGCGGCGAGCGCCACGGCGGTCGTGTCCGAGCCGCCCCGTCCGAGGGTGGTGATGTCCTTGCTGTCCGCCGACACGCCCTGGAAACCGGCGACGATGGCGATGTTGCCCTCGTCCAGCGCGGTGCGGATACGGCCCGGCGTGACATCGATGATGCGCGCTTTGTTGTGCACCGAGTCGGTGATGACACCTGCCTGGCTGCCCGTGAACGACTGGGCCTCATGGCCCAGGTTCTTGATCGCCATGGCCAGCAGGGCCATGGAGATCCGCTCTCCGGCGGTCAGCAGCATGTCGAATTCGCGGCCGGCAGGCATCGGGGACACCTGCTCGGCGAGATCGATCAGCTCGTCCGTCGTGTCGCCCATCGCGGATACCACGACGACCACCTGGTGGCCGTTCTTCTTGGCATCCACGATTCGCTTGGCGACACGCTTGATGCCTTCGGCATCCGCTACGGAGGAACCTCCGTACTTCTGCACGACAAGGCCCACGTGCGCTCCTCGCTCAGTCCGTCTCATTGCTGGTGCAGTCTAACGAGCGGCCGCGATCCGACCGCTTCGTACCACATCATGAGACTAAACGATCAAAGGATGGGTTCACTCGCACCACGGGCCCGCTTGCCGCCCAGACCCAGCGGACCTGCGATTTCCTCGACCATCACGCGCCCGGCCTGCTCCGCGAGATCCTCCTCGGTGAGGTCCTCGTCGGTGTCCAGACCGTCGAGCTCCTCCAGCGGCTGGTCCAGCCGCACGTGCGCCACCAGCGACTGCAACGCGCGCAGGGTCGCCGAGGCCGTCGAGCCCCAGTTGGAGAAGTACGAGAACTGCCACCACCACAGCGCCTCGGTCGTCCGGCCCGCCCGGTAGTGCGCCAGTCCGTGCCGCAGGTCGGCGACCACGTCCGCCAGGTCGTCGGAGATCCGGTGCGCGACCGGGGCCTTGCGCGGCTCGTACGGGTCGAAGACCTCGGAGTACACGTCGACCGGGTCCAGCATGTACGCGAACCGCTCGCGCAGGTCGTCCACGTCCGGCTCGGGTCCGAGGTCCGGCTCGTAGCGCTCGTCGGGCAGGACGTCCTGGTACGCGCCCAGCCGGCCGCCCGCCAGCAGCAGCTGCGAGACCTCCAGGAGGAGGAAGGGCACGGCGCTGTCCGGGTCCTCGCCCTTGGCCACCTCGGTGACCGCGACGATGAAGGACTCGATCTGGTCCGCGATCTGGACGGCGAAGTCGTCCGGGTCCTGGCCCAGGGCGTGCAGCGTTGCGTCAGACATCGAGAAGTCGCCTTCCTTCAAAGGCCCGCCCCAGCGTGACCTCGTCCGCGTACTCCAGATCTCCCCCGACGGGGAGCCCGCTGGCCAGGCGGGTGACCTTCAGGCCCATGGGCTTGATCATGCGGGCGAGGTAGGTGGCGGTCGCCTCGCCCTCCAGGTTCGGGTCCGTGGCCAGGATCAGCTCGGTCACCGTGCCGTCCGCCAGGCGCGTCAGCAGCTCGCGGATCCGCAGGTCGTCCGGGCCGACGCCCTCGATCGGGCTGATCGCCCCGCCGAGGACGTGGTACTTGCCCCGGAACTCGCGGGTCCGCTCGACCGCGACGACGTCCTTCGGCTCCTCCACGACACAGATGACCGTCGTGTCGCGGCGGGGGTCACGGCAGATCCCGCACAGCTCCTCCTGCGCCACGTTCCCGCACACCGCGCAGAAGCGGACCTTGTCCTTCACTTCGAGCAGCGCGTGCGCGAGGCGACGGACGTCGGTGGGCTCCGCCTGCAGGATGTGGAAGGCGATCCGCTGCGCGCTCTTGGGCCCGACGCCGGGCAGCCTGCCCAGTTCGTCGATCAGGTCCTGGACCACGCCTTCGTACAACGGACTGCCTTCTTTCGCTGTGGGGTTTCACGGCCCCTTGGGGGTTACCGCGGCCCCTGTGGGGTTGCGCGGTCCGGCCGCGCGGGCCGGAGGTGTCTAGAACGGAAGGCCCGGAATGCCGCTGCCGCCGCCCAGGCCCGCGGTCAGGGGTCCCAGCTTCTCCTGCTGGAGCGCCTGGGCGTTCTCGTTGGCCGCCTGGACCGCCGCGACGACCAGGTCGGCGAGGGTCTCGGTGTCCGAGGGGTCCACGGCCTTGGGGTCGATGACGAGCGCGCGCAGCTCACCGGAGCCGTTGACGGTGGCCTTCACCAGGCCGCCGCCCGCCTGTCCCTCGACCTCGGCCCCGGCCAGCGCCTCCTGGGCCGCGGCGAGGTCCTGCTGCATCTTCTGGGCCTGCTGGAGCAGCTGCTGCATGTCGGGCTGGCCACCACCGGAAATCACAGGGCACTCACTCCATACCTTGGGAACGCTTGGTCAATCCGAGCCTACGTGCTCCCCGCGCGGCGCGCCCTACGCCGTGAGGACCAACTCTTTCGAGTGAGAGACCGGGGGCGCGCGTACCTGATGGAGACCTCCTTGCGAGCGGAAAAGCCGGGATTCGTCGTCCATCGCGTGTCATTCGAAGGTAGGAAGAGCATGCGCACCATTGCGCACACGCGCACCACGACACGTCAGCGCAGGCAGAGGGAGTGCCCGGTGAGTCAGCCGGAGATGCAGCCCGAGGGGCCACCCCGGGATCCCGCAGAGGACGGCGACCTGACCGGGCGACCGTTCCCTCTCGGGGACTGGGGCGAGCCCGCCGAGCGGCTCGACGAGCTCTACCGACGGGTCGAGGCCGACGCGCTGCGCACCGCCGAGTGGTATCTGGCCGACCGGGCGTGGAAGCGACGGGGCGCCCGGGCGCTGCGGGTGGGCGCCGCCGCGGGAGCCGTGACGGGGGCCGCGATGCCGCTGCTGGAGCTGACGGGCTCGGCGCCGGGCGCGGCCTCGTACGGGTACCTGTGCCTGCTGTTGGCGGCCGCGTGCCTGGCCTGCGACCGGTTCTTCGGGCTGACGTCGGGGTGGATGCGGGACGTCGCCACGGCCCAGGCCGTGCAGCGGCGACTGCAGGCGCTGCAGTTCGACTGGGCCTCGGAGAACGTGCGGGAGGTGCTGGGCCCCACCGAGGGCACGGCGAGCGAGGCGGCGGAGCGGTGCCTGACGGTGCTGCGGCGCTTCTCCGAGGACGTCACGGATCTGGTCCGCTCGGAGACGGCGGACTGGATGGTCGAGTTCCGGGCCGGCCCGGCGCCGCTGGTGATGCAGTCCCTGACCACGTCCCCGGCCCGCCCCGACCCGGGCATCCCGGCCACCCGGTTCCCGCTCCCGCCGGGCACCCGGCCGAACATGCCCCGCCAACGGCCGCCGGAGCAGCCCCGCTGAGGAGGGGCCGCCCAGGCGGACGGGACTGTTCAGTCGGCGGCCGGTCGTCGGTCGTCGGTCGTCGGTCGTCGGTCGTCGGTCGTCGGTCGTCGGTCGTCGGTCGTCGGTCGTCGGTCGTCGGTCGTCGGTCGTCGGTCAGCTGAAGATGATCATCGAGCCTTGTCCGAGGCTCCGCGTCGCCGCCGCGTGCAGCCCCAGCCACACGTGCCGCTCCCGGGCGAACGGACTGTCGTCGTACGGGATAGGCCCGGCCGGCTCCTCCAGGGACGTGGGCCGCCCGGGCGGGGCGGGCGCCGCCGGCGGGTTCCCCGGGTCTATCCCGATCGCGGGAGCGACCAGGGCCAGCTCCCGCAGCAGCCCCTGGGCTGACCCCAGCGGGCCGCCCCCGGCCAGCAGCTCCTCGTTGGCCAGCGGAGCCGCGAAGTCCACCGGCACGTACGCGCCCGCGTGGTCGTAGTGCCACACCAGGTGCGACTGCTGCGCCGTCGACTCGAACATCTCCAGGAGCTGCTCGTAGTCCCCGCCCAGTTCGTCCACCGGGGTCACCGGCAGTCCGCAGATCTGGAGCAGGAAGGCCCTCCGCAGGAAGTGCAGGGCGTCGTAGTCGAAACCGGCCACCGGGGCGACATCGCCGGAGAGCCCCGGCATGTACGCGAACACGGGCACGGACGGCAGTCCCGCCGCGCCCAACGCCTTGTCGTACGAGGCGATCTCTTCCGCGAAGGGGTTGTCGGGGCTGTGGCACAGCACGTCGACAAGGGGGACCAGCCACAGGTCACAGGCCACTCGGGCTCCGATCAGTCATTGCCGCCGATTCCGCCAGCGTAGTGCGCCGGACACGCTCAGCGAAGAGGTCCGCAGAACCTGCGGGCACCGGCGGGCTCCGACGGGCTCCTCAGACCGCGACCGACCCCGGGACCGACCCGGGGACCGACGCGAGTACGGGCACGGGCACCGGTTCCGTCCGCCCGGCGCGGCTACAGCCCGGCCGCCCAGTCCAGTCCGTGTTGGTTGTACGCGTGCACGATCCGGCGCACCTCCGTCGCGTCCGCCCGCGTCACCGCTTCCACCAGTTCGCGGTGGCCGTCCCACAGGGCGCTGCGCATGTCCTGCGCGCTCTGGAGGTGGGGGACGGAGAAGACCCAGCACTGGACGCGTATCCGGTGCAGGAACTCGGATATGTACGTGTTGCCGACCAGCCCGCTCAACTCCCGCCAGAAGCGCAGGTCGTAGCCGATCAGCACTTCCAGCGAACCGCTCTGCGCGGCCCGTCGCGCCTCCTCGCCCCGGCGCCGCACGGAGACGAGCATCTCGGCCGCCCCCGGCCCGGTGCCGCGTTCGACGAGCCGGCGGAATATCCCGTCGACGATCAGCATGCGGGCCTCGATCATGCCCCGGAAGTCGTCGACGGAGTAGGTCCGGACCCGGAACCCCCGGTGTTGCACGGACTCCAGCAGCCCTTGTGCCGAGAGGTCGACGAGCGCCTCGCGCACCGGGGTCGCGGAGACCTCGTACTGCTCGGCGATCTGCTTGACCGTGAACTCGGTCCCCGGGGGCAGGCGTCCCGCCAGCACCTCGTCCCGCAGCGCGTCCGCGATCTGCCGGCGAAGTGTGTTGCGGGTGACAGCTCCGCTGCCTGGCATAGGGGTCCGTCTCCTCCGTAGAACTTCGGACACCTTAGGCCAGGCAGCGCGGCCGAAACCGAACGGTTTGTGGCCGGTATACGGATATGACGCCCGATATCCGGACGCCACCCTTCCGCATCTCTCCGTGTCCCTATGCGTCGACCGTGTGCCGGTCGGCCACCTCCAGCGCCGCGTCCAGCAGGGCCAGGCCCTCTTTGGCCTCGGTTTCGGTGATCGTGCACGGGGGGACGACATGCGTCCGGTTCATGTTGACAAAAGGCCACAGACCGGACGCCTTGCAGGCGGCCGCGAACTCGGCCATCGGCGCGTTGTCCGCGCCGGCCGCGTTGTACGGAACCAGCGGCTCCCGCGTCGACTTGTCCCGTACGAGCTCCAGCGCCCAGAAGGCGCCCAGACCCCGGACCTCCCCCACCGAGGGGTGCCGCTCGGCCATCTCGGCGAGCGCGGGTCCGATCACCTGCTCCCCGACCCGGGCCGCGTTCCCGACGACGTCCTCCTCCTCCATCGCGTTGATCGTCGCGACGGCGGCGGCGCAGGCGAGGGGGTGGCCCGAGTACGTCAGACCGCCCGGGTAGGGACGTGTGGCGAAGGTCTCCGCGATCGCGGCCGAGATGGCCACGCCACCGAGCGGCACGTAGCCGCTGTTCACGCCCTTGGCGAAGGTGATCAGGTCCGGGGCGACGTCCCAGTGGTCGGCGGCGAACCACGTGCCGGTCCGACCGAAGCCCGACATGACCTCGTCGAGGATGAACACGATGCCGTGGCGGTCGCAGAGCTCGCGCACGCCGGCCAGGTAGCCGGGCGGCGGGGTCATGATCCCGGCGGTGCCGGGGACGCTCTCCAGGATGATCGCGGCGATGGTCGCCGGCCCCTCGAAGGCGATGGTGTCGGCGAGGTGGGCCAGGGCGCGGGCGCACTCCTCGGCCTCGGTGGTCGCGTGGAAGGGAGAGCGGTAGAGGAACGGGCCCCAGAAGTGGACGACGCCGGCCGAGGCGGTGTCGGAGGGCCAGCGGCGCGGGTCGCCGGTGAGGTTGATCGCGGCGGCCGTGGCCCCGTGGTACGAGCGGTAGGTGGACAGCACCTTCTGGCGGCCGGTGTGCAGCCGGGCCATCCGTACGGCGTTCTCCACGGCCTCGGCGCCGCCGTTGGTGAAGAAGATCTTGTCGAGGTCGCCGGGGGTCCGCTCGGCGATGAGGCGTGCGGCCTCGGAGCGGACGTCGACGGCGAAGCCGGGCGCGAGGGTGCAGAGCCGGGCGGCCTGCTCCTGTATCGCGGCGACGACCTTCGGGTGCTGGTGGCCGATGTTGGTGTTCACCAGCTGGGAGGAGAAGTCGAGGAAGCGGTTGCCGTCGTAGTCCCAGAAGTACGACCCCTCGGCCCCGGCAATGGCGAGCGGGTCGATCAGGGCCTGGGCGGACCAGGAGTGGAAGACGTGGGCGCGATCGGCGGCCTTGACGGCCGCGCCGGTGACATGAGGGGTCATCCGGCCACGCTAAAAGTGCGCAGGTGGGGAGGGATATCGGCGGACTGTATGGGGGTGGGGGCCGGCCCTCGGCAGTCTGTCTGCACTCCTGTCCACACTCGATTCATTGACAGCACACTGTCCTGATGACAGGATTCTGTCATGTGGTCGGCGGGGCGTCCCACACGACGTCACGCACCGCACGACGTCGAGCACCTCGTACCGGTACGCACACGCACACGCACACACGGAGGCGAGCACCATGAGCGAAACCCCGCGCAAGCCCGTCCACCTCGCGGTCTACGACACGTACGCGGACTGGGAGACCGGCCACACCACCGCGCACCTCACCCAGCGCGGCCACGGCGTCCGTACGGTCGGCGCCTCCACCGGAACGCCGGTCACCACCATGGGCGGCCTCCGCGTCCTGCCCGACCAGGCCCTCGCCGACCTGCGTCCCGAGGACTCCGCCCTGCTGATCCTCACGGGGGCGGCGCTCTGGGACACCGGGGACGACCTGACGCCGTTCGCGGAGAAGGCCCGGGAGTTCCTGGCGGCCGGGGTCCCGGTCGCGGCGATCTGCGGAGCCACCGCGGGCCTCGCCCGGGCCGGCCTGCTGGACGGCCGCCCGCACACCAGCGGAGCGGCCGAGTACCTGGGGGCGCAGCCCGGGTACGGGGGCGGCGCGGACTACGTCGAGGCCGACGCGGTCACGGACGGCGACCTGATCACGGCGGGCCCGACCGAGCCGGTGGCCTTCGCCCGCGAGGTCTTCGCCCGGCTCGACGTCTACAAGCCCGACGTACTGGACGCCTGGTACCGGCTCTTCCACGACTCGGACGCGAGCGCGTTCCCGGTCCTGATGGCGGCGGCGGAGGCCGGCGATGCCTGAGCGGGAGGCGGCGGCGGGGATGTCCGGTGAGGCGGGGGTGTTGGGTGAAGTGGGGGCGTCGGGTGAGGCGGAGGCGTCCGGTGAGGTGGGGGCGTCGGGCGGGGGGCTTTCCCCGCGCGACCGGCAGGACCTGCTGAGCCGCACGGCGCTCGGGGTGTTCCGGCTGAACGGCCAACTCCTCTCCGTCTCGGAGGAACTGGCCCGCCCGGCCGGATTGACCGCGGCCCGCTGGCAGGTCCTGGGCGCCGTGCTCCGGGAGCCACTGCCGGTCGCGGGCATCGCCCGGACCATGGGCATCACCCGCCAGAGCGTCCAGCGCGTCGCGGACCTGCTGGCGGAGGGAGGCCTCGCGGAGTACGTGCCCAACCCGGCCCACCGGCGCGCCAAGTTGCTGCGCCCGACGGAAGCCGGCCGGGCCGCCATCGAGCGCATCACCCCGGGGCACGCCGGCCTGGCCGCCCGACTCGCCGCCGAACTGGGCGAGTCCGCCTTCGCGGAGACGGCCCGCGTACTGGAACGCCTGGCGGCGGCCCTGGACACCCTCGCGGATGCCGGGGGCGGGAGTGCGGAGGTCGGGGATGTCTCGGTTGGGGATGCCTCGGTTGAGGATGCCGCGCTCGGGGATTCTTCCGTCGCGGGCGCCTAGGTCGGGGGCGCCGAGGTCGGGGATGCCTCGGTTGGGGATGCCTGGTCGGGGATGCGGCCCTCGGGGGTCGCGCGCTCGGGCGTCCCGTCGACCCGGCCTGACCGCGTCCGGCGGCGGGGCCGCGCCGCGCGGCGCCCACAACCGGAATCCCGGTACCGGGAACCGCGGAACGCCGCAACCACGGCCCGCCCGGACGCCGTCCCTCCCCACGCGGAGCCCACCGCGCCACGCTCGGCCCGTCCGGCCACCCCCCGTGGGAGGGACCACCCGGCATGGAACCACTCGACCCCGCCGACCCCCACCGCATCGGCCCCTACCGTCTGCTCTCCCGGCTCGGCGCCGGTGACACGGGCCAGGTCTACCTCGCCCGTTCCGACCGCGGCCGTACCGTCGCGGTCACGCTCGTCCACCCCGGCCCTGAGCCCGGGCCCGACCCTGGACCCGGCCCCGGCCCCGGCCCCGACCTCGCGCTCCACGAGGAGTTCCGCGCCCGGTTCCGGCAGGAGGTCGCCGCCGCCCGCCGTGTCGGCGGCGACTGGACCGCTCCGTTCCTCGACGCCGACACGGAGGCCGAGGTGCCCTGGTTCGCCACCGGGTACGTCGCCGGGCCCAGCCTGCGCCAGGCCGTGGACCGGGACTTCGGGCCGCTGCCGCCGCGTACCGTACGGATCCTCGCGACCGGTCTCGCGTATGCCCTCCGGGACATCCACCGCGCCGGGTTGATCCACCGCGACCTGAAACCCTCCGACGTCCTGCTCACGCTCGACGGCCCCCGTGTCATCGACCTCGGCATCGCGCGGGCGCGGCAGGACCCGGATACCGCGCAGGACGCGGCCGCCCCGGATGCCCCGCAGGATCCGGCCGCCCCGGATCAGGGCGCCATTCGGAACGGGGAACTCATCGGCTCCCCCGGGTTCATGGCCCCCGAGCAGGTGCGCGGCGAACCGGTCACGGCCGCCTGTGACATGTTCCGCCTGGGCGCGGTCCTGGCGTACGCGGCCACCGGCCGGCCGCCCTTCGGGGACACCGAACAGTCCGACGGAGCGGCCGGGTTACTCCTGCGCGTCGTCGAAGCGGAACCCGACCTGGGCGGCGTACCCGCCGACCTGCTCGATCTCGTACGGGCCTGCCTGCTCAAGGATCCGGCCGCGCGGCCGACCTCCTCGGAGGTGTCGGCCCGGGTCGGCGCCCGCGCCACCGTGGCCGACGGGCGGGCCCTGGAACCGTGGCTGCCGACCCCCTTGGTGGCCCTGCTCGGCAGGCATGCCGTGGCGCTCCTCGACCGCGAGGACGCGGGCCCGGACCGACCGCCACCGCCCCGGCCGACGCACCCGCCGGGGTACGGGGCGGGGTCCGCGGCAGCGGTGGCCGGAGCAACGGGGCACGGGAGCGCGGGGCGAGGGACCGCGGGGCGCGAGACCGCGGGGTACAGGACCACGGGTCGCGAGACCGCGGGGCGCGAGACCGCGGGGTACAGGACCACGGGTCGCGAGACCGCGGGGCAAGGGGCCGCGTACGGGCTGACTCCGGCGCCGCCACCCAGGCCGCACCGCGCGCCGGCGTCCCGGCCTCGCCGCGCCTCGACGGCCTTCCTGGCGGCGGTGGCAGCGGTCGTCGCCGTCGCGTCGGGAGCCACCGTCCACACGGTGATGAGCGCCGCCCCCGAGGCGGCCCCGCCCGTCGCCCGCCCGGCGGCGCGCGGCGCCGTCTCCGCGCCGTCCGCGTCGCCCGCGCCGCCCGCGCCGCCCGCGTCCGGAGCACCGAAGCCGGGGGGCGCGACGAACGGACCCGACGCGGAGACGGGAACCACCGCCAGGACCGCCCCGGGGGCCGGACCCGCGACGGCCACGCTCATGCTCCCCGACTCCTACGCCGGCACCTGGCGGGCGACGTCCGGGACCACCACCTGGCACCTCACCCTGGCCCCCGGCACGGTCGGCGACCCCGTCATGGACCTGCGGGCCGAGGACCCGGGGTACTCCTGTACCTGGCGGGCCACCCTTCTGGGCGGTGACGACACGGTGGAACTGGCCGGCTCGGCCGTCACCTCCGGAGCCCCACCCACCTGTACCGCGGGTGGTGTCAGCCGGTTGCGTCTGCTGCCCGACGGACGCCTTCGACGCGAGCTGACGGGGTCCGCGATGCTCCCTCTCACGTATGACAGGGAGTAGGCGCGGATCGTTTGTGTCGAAGTCAATAATCCTGCAGGCAGCGCTTGTTGCGCGCGTCAACATCATCGCAAACTGCGGCACATGGAGCCGTTGAGCGTAGTGGCACGACTGTGGGAGCGGATCGAGGCACGCGACTGGGACGGCGTCTGCGAGCTGATCGCCGAGGACGCGGTCATCGAGTGGCCCGTCAGCAGCGAACGCATCGTGGGCCGGGCCAACTTCATCGCCGTCCTGAGCGACGACACCGATACCGACGAGGGGCCCGTGGAGGTCCTGCGCATCCTCGCCGACGGGGACCTCGTCGTCACCGAGGTGGAGATACCTCAGGACCACGTCGTCTACCGGGCCGTCTCCCTGTGGACCGTACGGGACGGCGAGATCGTGGGCGCCAGGGAGTACTGGACCAGCCCCGGACAGGGTCCCGCGCCACGGTGGCGGGCGGGCTACGTGGAACCCCTGACGGCGGACTGAGCCGCCCCGCACCCACCCGCCCCCTCCGTCACTCCGTCTTCACCCCGTCCGTCTTTCGGCCCCTCCGTCTTCACCCCATCCGCTGGTCCATGGCTCGGAGGTCTTCCCTGTCATACCTGAGAGCTACTCAGCAAGGGGGCTCCGCAGGGTGACGCCGACCACGGGGCCCGCTTCCTAACTTCGGAACCAGAAGAACGCACCCACCTGGACCTCCGGATCGAAGGAACGCACGCCATGAGCATCGGCAGCCGTACGACCCGCACCCTGCTGGCCGGCCTGATCGTCGCGGCCGTGGTGTTCCCGCTGTCGGCGGCCGCCCCGCCCGCCGTGCCCGCCCCGAATCCACTGTCCTTCTCCGATGGCACCGCCCCACGGATCCGCTACGCCGCCAATCTGGGCAAGCTCGCCGAGGCGGCCCGGATGGCCCAGGACGCGGGTCGCGGCGGACGGGCGGCGAAGCTCCGGGCCATGGCGGCGCCTTCGGGCGGAGCCCGGTTCCTGAGCTTCGACGGGCGGGGGGAGGGGCGCGCCGTCGAGGTGTTCGGCGACGTGGAGACCGCGGACCGGGTGGCCGTGCTGGTGCCCGGTTCCGACACCACCCTGGACACCTACCAAAGATTCCGTGCCGGGGCCGTCGCCCTTCAGCAGCGCCTCCAGGCCGAGCATCCGCGCTCAGCCGTGGTGGCCTGGCTCGGGTACGACACCCCCGGCACGGTCAGCACCACGGTCCTGACCACGGGTCGCGCCGACGAGGGGGCCGCCGAACTGGGCCCCTTCGTGGCCGGGTTGCGGGGGGTCACCCGGTCCGTGGCCCGGATCTCGCTCCTGTGCCACTCCTACGGCTCCGTGGTCTGCGCCCGCACCGCGACGGGGCCCGAGGTCACCGACATCGTTCTGTACGGCAGTCCGGGCACCGGGGCCGGATCGGTCGCCGAGTTGGCCACCACCGCCCGCGTGTGGGCGGGGCGTGGCAACGGCGACTGGGTGGCCCGTGTGCCCCATGTGCGGATCGGATCCGTCGGGTTCGGCGCCGACCCGGTGGATCCCGGCTTCGGCGCACTGGCCTTCGAGGCGGGCGACGCCGGGCACAGCGACTACCTGCGGCCGGGCACCGAGTCCCTCGACAGCATGGCCCGCATCGTCATCGGGTCCGCCGACACCGCCCCTGCCGTCACCACCGCCGCCGCTTCCGGTGTCTTCGCCCGCTCGAGCTCTTCGGAGGCCTCCCATGCGTAAGCATCCCGCCCGCTGGTCCGACCTCGCGGACCGCATACACGCCGCCACCCCGGCCTCCCGGGACCGCTCCGTGGACGCGCTGCGCGCATTCGCCATCCTCGGCGTGATGTTGGGGCACTGGCTGGTGACCGCTCTGACCACGACCAACGGCGGCCTGAGCACGACGAGTCCGCTGGCCCACATGAGCGTCCTGGCCCCGGTCTCCTGGGTGTTCCAGACCCTGGCGGTCTTCTTCCTGGTCGGAGGTCACGTCGCGGCCCAGGGGTACGCGTCGGCCCGGGCGCGCGGAGTCTCGTACGGCGCGTGGATCGGTCAGCGGCTGCGCCGGTTGTTCCGACCGGTGGCGGCGGTCGTCACCCTGTGGGTCGTCACCGCGGGCGGGATGCTGCTCGGCGGGGTGGACTTCGACACCGTCAGGTCCCTGGTGAAGCTCGTCCTGTCGCCGCTCTGGTTCCTGCTGGTGTTCGCCGCGCTCACCGCCGCGACCCCGCTCGTGGCCCGACTCAACCCGCTGTGGCCGGCGGCGGTGGTGGCGGGCGTGGACGTCTGGCGGTTCGGCTTCGGGGGCCCCGAGTGGGTCGGCTGGGTCAATGTCGCCGCCGGCTGGCTCGTCCCGTACACCTTGGGAGCCGCTTGGTCCCGAGGGGCCTTCGCTCGGCGCGCCCCTGCCCTCCTCCTGCTGGTGGGCGGGGCGCTCACCGCCGCCGCGCTGATTCTCTGGGGCGGGTACCCGGCGTCCATGGTGGGTGTCCCGGGGGCCGACGTCTCGAACCTCAACCCGCCGACCATCGCGGCCGTCGCGTTCGGTGCGGCCCAGTGCGGGTTGGCCCTCCTGATGCGCGAACGGCTCGCCCGGACCATGCGGCGGCCCCGGGCGTGGGCGAAGGTGGCTCTGGTGAACCTGTCGGCGATGACCGTCTTCCTCTGGCACCAGACCGCGATGATGGCCGTCACCGCCCTCGGCCTCCTGGTCTCCGCCGACCTGCCCGGATTGCACACCGTCCCCGACTCCTCCGCCTGGGTAGCGGCTCGCCTGCTGTGGCTGCCGGTGTTCGGGGCCGCCCTGATGGTGTGCTGGGCAGCGTTCCGGACGTACGAACAGGGGGCGTCCGATCGTGGTGGCCGCGTCGTGCGCGTCGGCTCCGCCCCCACGGATCGGCAGCCGGCATCCGAGAGGGAGATCGCCCATGCCTAGGGTGGACGACGTGGAAGAGAAGAGCGCACGCCCGGCCCCCCTCTCGGTGCGAACCCGCGCTCTGTCGCGGGACATTGCACGGGATCTCCTCACCCTGCGGCGGGACCCGCTCCCCCGGATGTCCCGTCCCCGTTGGCTGGCCCGGCTGCCGCACGTGGCGTTGGTCTACGCCGCGGTGTTCTTCGGCTTCCTCCACGGCAGTCAGCTCTTCAACCACTACGGGCTGGCGGGCAGTACCCCGGTGGCGCTGTCGGTCATGAGCGGTGCGGCCATCGCCTTGGCGATGTCCCGGCCCATCGCCGCCTGGTGGCTAGGCCTGATAGCCGCAGGCATGTCGGCCTGGGAGATCCACGATCACGTGGGGCAGGGTCAGATGTGGCCCTGGATGCCCGGCGGTCTGTTCACCTTCGCCCCGGTGATTCTCCTGGTCGCCCTGCGCGTACCGGCCCGTGTGACCATCACGGTCATCGCCGTCCCGATCGTGTGCACCGGGCTGGCCGAGGTCATCTGCCGGCCGGACGGCAGCCAGACCAGCACCCTCGTGGCCGTGGTCGTCTTCGGCTTCACCGGTCTCCTCGGGTACGCGCTGCGCGCCTCGCGGCTTGCCCGCGGCAAGCTCGTGGAACAGGAAACCCTCACCGAGGCGGAACGGGCGCAGCGGACGCTGTTGGAGGAGCGCAGTCGGATCGCCCGGGAGCTGCACGACGTCGTCGCCCACCACATGTCGGTGATCTCCATCCAGGCGCAGGTGGCCCCGCACCTCGTCGAGAATCCGTCCGAGGAACTGAAGGAGAATCTCGCCGGCATCCGGGAGAACGCCCTGGAGGCCCTGACGGAGCTGCGACGCGTGTTGGGCGTGCTGCGTTCGGAGAGTCCCGACGATTCGACGGACTCCCATCACCCCCAACCCACGTTGGCCGAGTTGGGAAGCCTCGTGGACAACGTCCGGGGGGCCGGTCTGGAGGTCACGACCGAGGTGGCGGGCATCCGCCGGGCGCTGACCCCGGGAGTCGAGCTGACCGCCTACCGGATCGTGCAGGAGGCACTGAGCAATTGCCTGCGCCACGCGCCCGGTTCGAGGGTCGAGGTCGGCCTGGCGTACGGTCCGCGCGACCTTCACCTGTGTGTCGCCAACAGCGCCCCGACCAGACCGGTGCCGCCTTCTCCCGGCGCCGGGCACGGGCTGCTCGGCATGCGGGAGCGGGCGGGCATGCTGGGCGGCGAACTTGCCGCCGGACCGAGCCCCGACGGCGGGTACGAGGTGAGCGCCGTGCTGCCCATGGATCCGCCCGGAAGTCTCGCTCCCGGGCCGAACGCGACGAAGAAGGCCTGATGACCGTCCCGAACAACCCGGTCGGACCGATCAAGGTGATGATCGCCGACGACCAGATGATGGTCCGCCAGGGCTTCACGGTGCTCCTGAACGCCCAGCCCGACATAGAGGTCGTGGGGCAGGCCGTCGACGGGGCGGAGGCGGTGGCGAAGGTCTCCGAGCTGGGCCCGGACGTGGTGCTGATGGACATCCGGATGCCCGGCATGGGCGGCATCGAGGCCACCTCGCTCATCACCGGTGACCCGACCGCCACGGTGAAGGTGCTGGTGCTGACGACCTTCGACCTCGACGAGTACGTGTACGAGGCGCTGCGCGCCGGCGCCTCCGGGTTCCTCCTCAAGGACGCGTCCGCCGATCAGCTCGCGGAGGCGGTGCGGGTGGTGGCGGCCGGTGAGGCCCTGCTGTCCCCCAACATCACGAAGCGGCTGATCACGGAGTTCTCGCGGATGGGTGCGCCGCGGGGTCCGTCGCGGGCGCGGATCGCCGAGCTGACGGAGCGGGAGACGGAGGTGCTGTCGTTGATCGCGCAGGGCCTGTCCAACGCGGAGATCGCGGGGCACCTGGTCCTGGCCGAGCAAACGGTGAAGACGCACGTCAGTCGGATCCTGGTGAAACTGGGCCTGCGGGACCGGACCCAGGCCGCGGTGTTCGCGTACGAGACGGGCCTGATCCGCCCGACGGGCTACTGACATGTCGGCGTAGTACTTGAGGGGGACCCTGAGATATCCCCATCAGCGGCGACGCGGGTGAGGGGTGCGCGGACCTACGGTTCTGTATGTGACCGAGACGACCACCCGGGGGACAGCCCGGACACCGGAATTCAGGATGGCTTCGGGCCTGCTCCAGACCCTGCGCCATGACCTCATCACCGATGCCTTCGAGTACCGGCCGTTGCCGGCGAAGACGACCGAGGGATGGTTCGTCCGCCGGCTTCCGGCGTCGATACGCCAGTACAACGGGTGGATCCGCCACGTACAGGTGGGTGCCCTGGCGCTCTTCGTCATGTTCTTCACGTTCGTGACCCAGTACACCTACCTCGGTACAGCGGGCCGGCTGGGCAGTGGCGTCCTGACGGCGGTGCCGGTACTGATGACACTGGTCAGACCGATCGCCGCCTGGTGGGCCGCGGTCGCGATGACCCTGCTGCTCGCCGCGCTGACCGGCCCCGCGATGACATGGCCCTGGACCCCGGGCAGTTTCCTGGCGTACATAGCCGTCATGGTCCTGGTGACCTTCCGCCGGGGGCCGCGGGTGGCGGCCTGGATGTGGGCGCTGACGGTGGCCCTCAGCATGGCGATCGAGGTGCTGTTCGCGGGCCGGTACGGCATGAACTCGATGAACATGATCGTCACCTCGGCGTTCGCCCTGCTCGTCGCGAGCAGCATCCAGATACGCCGGCACGCCAAGGCGGAGGTCTCGGCGCAGCAGGAGGTCACGGCGGTGGAGCGGGACCGGCGGACGCTGCTGGAGGAGCGGACGACCATCGCCCGGGAGCTTCACGACGTGGTCGCGCACCACATGTCGGTGGTGGCGATCCAGGCGGAGGCCGCCCCGTACCGGGTGAAGAATCCGCCGCCGGAGCTGGAGGCGGCCTTCGTCACCATCCGGGAGAACGCCGTGGCGGCGCTGACGGAGCTGCGCCGGGTTCTGGGGGTGGTGCGGTCCGCGGACTACGAGGCGCCCGACGCCCCGCAGCCGACGTTGGCGATGCTCGACGGACTCCTGGCCAATGTGCGGGACGCCGGGCTCACCGTGGAGAAGACGGTCACCGGTGCGGTGCGCGAGCTGCCGCAGGGTGTGGAGCTGTCGGCGTACCGGATCATCCAGGAGGCCCTGAGCAATACTCTGCGGCACGCGCCGGGGGCGGTGGCGGGGGTCGAGGTCTCGTACGTGTTGGGCGGGCTGGGAATACGGGTCGTCAACGGCCCGGGAACCGCGGATGTGGCCCCGTCGCCGGGGGCCGGACACGGCATCACCGGGATGCGGGAGCGGGTGGCGATGCTGGAGGGGGAGATGACGGCGCAGGAGACGACGGTGGGTGGGTTCGAGGTGGCGGTGTTCATACCGGTGCGCAGCCGGCCCGAGCCGGGTGCGGAGTCCGTATGACCATCAAGGTGTTGATCGTCGACGACCAGATGATGGTCCGGGAGGGCTTCTCCGTCCTGCTGAACGCGATGGAGGGCATTGAGGTGGTCGGGGAGGCGGTGGACGGCCGCCAGGCCATCGCGCAGGTGGCGGCTCTGCGGCCGGACGTGGTGTTGATGGACATCCGGATGCCGGAGATGAACGGCCTGGAGGCGACCCGGCGGATCGTGGCCGCCGACACGGACGCGAAGGTGCTGGTCCTGACGACCTTCGACCTCGACGAGTACGTGTACCAGGCCCTGCGGGCGGGGGCGTCCGGGTTCCTCCTGAAGGATGCCTCGGCCCGCCAACTGGCCGATGGAGTAAGGGTGGTGGCGGCCGGCGAGGCACTGTTGGCACCCTCGGTGACCAAGCGGCTGATCGTGGAGTTCTCGAAACTCGCGGAGGCGCCCCGCCTCTCGGATCCGGCGGGGGTGGCGCAGCTGACGGAGCGGGAGACGGAGGTGCTGGTGCT
This sequence comes from Streptomyces sp. NPDC102278, assembly GCF_044766345.1. NCBI lineage: Bacteria > Bacillati > Actinomycetota > Actinomycetes > Kitasatosporales > Streptomycetaceae > Streptomyces > Streptomyces sp. NPDC102278. The sequence goes on from NZ_JBIWLV010000014.1 coordinate 174,414, forward strand.
GATCGCGCAGGGGCTGACGAATGCCGAGATCGCGGACCGGTTGGTGGTCGCGGAGTCCACGATCAAGACGCATGTGAGCCGGATCCTGGTGAAGTTGGGCCTGCGGGACCGGACGCAGGCGGCGGTGTTCGCGTACGAGACACGGCTGGTCACCCCCGCCTAGGTCGTCTCTTTCGGATCGTGTCGGTCGGGGTCGCGGTGTCCGGTGCCGTGCCTGGCAAGGCGGAGGGGCACCCGTGTACTGGACGTACTCGGGTGCCCCGACAACGCCGCCAGGGGCGGTACCGGACACCGCGGCCCCGGCAAGATCCGAAAGAGACGGCCTAGCCGCCGGTCGGGGAGGCGGGCCGCAGGGAGTGTCCCGACGGATCGCCGGCGGACGCGGGGCCGTTCCGGGGGATTTCGTGGAGGTGATCCAGAACTCCGGTCGGGAGGTGTGATCCGCCCCTAGGGTGCGGGGATGGGCTTTGATCCGTGGGATGCCGCCTTCGTCGCCGATCCGTACCCCGCCTACCGGGAGCTGCGGGAGCAGGGGCGGGCGGTGTGGTCGGAGGCGACCGGGCAGTGGCTGGTGCCGCACTACGCCGATGTGAGTGCGCTGCTGCGGGACAGGCGGTTGGGTCGGACGTATCTGCACCGTTTCTCGCACGAGGAGTTCGGGCGGCAGGCACCGCCGCCGGAGCGCGAGCCGTTCCACGTCCTGAATGGCAACGGCCTGTTGGACCTGGAGGATCCCGCGCACGCACGGGTGCGCCGGCTGGTGGCGAAGGCGTTCACCCCGCGCACCGTGGAAGGGCTCGCGCCGGCGGTGGAACGACTGGCGGGCGAGTTGGCGGCCGGGCTGCTGGCCGACGGGGGCGGGGACTTGCTGACGGCGGTCGCCGAGCCGCTGCCGGTGGCGGTGATCGCGGAGCTGTTGGGCGTTCCGGAGGCGGACAGGAAGCTGTTGCGGCCTTGGTCCTCGGACATCTGCGGAATGTTCGAGTTGCGGCCCGACGAGGCGACAGCCCGACGGGCCGTCACGGCGAGTGTGGAGTTCGGGGATTACCTGCGGGCGCTGATCGGAGAACGGCGCAAGCGGCCCGGTTCGGATTTGATCTCCGGGCTGATCGCCGCTCACGATGAGGGTGGCCGACTCAGCGAACAGGAGATGGTCTCCACCTGCGTACTCCTGCTGAACGCGGGACACGAGGCGACCGTCAACACGACCGTCAACGGGTGGTGGGCGCTGTTCCGCCATCCCGACCGGCTCGCGGACCTTCGCGCGCGTCCCGAAAAGTTGTCCACAGCTGTGGATGAACTCATGCGATTCGATACACCCCTACAAATGTTCGAGCGATGGGTGCTCGACGAGCTCCGGGTCGGGGACACCGTCATCCCGCGCGGAGCCGAGGTGGCACTGCTCTTCGGGTCCGCGAACCGGGACCCCGCACGCTTCGAGAACCCGGACAAACTGGACCTCTCGCGGACCGACAATCCCCATCTGACCTTCGGGGCGGGGATCCACTACTGCCTGGGGGCGCCGCTGGCGCGGCTGGAGCTGGCGGCCTCGTTCGGGGCGCTGCTGGCGCGGACGATCCCGCCACTGCGGCTCGTCCGCGAGCCGCAGTGGCGGGAGGGGTATGTCATCAGGGGACTACGGGAGTTGGTGGTGGAGTTCTGAACCCGTCCGCTTCACATCGCCATGTCCCGCCTGTTCATGTCGTCACGTCCCGCCTGTTCACCTCGCCATGTCCAGCCTGTTCACGTGGTCATGTCCCGGCGGCGCAGCGCGGTCAGGCCGGCGGCCGTCAGGGCCACCGCCAGGGCGGTGAGGGTGAGCGGCGGCGCCCAGGCGATCGGCTCCGGGCTCGGGAGTTTCGGCAGGTGGGCGAAGGGCGAGAGGTTCATGACGCCCTGCGGGAGGTTCAGTGCCGGCCCGACCCAGCCCAGTGCCAGCGCGGTTCCGGCCACCGCCCAGGCGGCGACCGCGTACCGGGGGACGGCGCCGTGCAGCAGGACGGCGAGCGACCCGATCACCCAGACCGCCGGCAGCAGGGCCAGGCAGGCGCCCACGGACCCGGCGATGTCCGAGCCGTGGCCGACGCCCAGGCCCAGCCCGGCGAGCAGCAGGATCAGGGTCGAGCCGCCGAAGGCGACGGCGAGGTGACCGGCGGCCCAGCGCAGCCTGCCGACGGCGTTGGCCAGCAGCGGTTCGGCCCGTTGTCCCGATTCCTCGCCGGTCAGCCGCAGCACCGCCGAGACGATGTACAGGGCGGCGACCATGCCGAGCATCCCGGCCATCGTCGCGAGGAAGGCGTCGGTGAGCGCGCCCGTACCGCCCATCCGCTCGATGATCTCGCGGGACTTGGCGTTGTCCCCGACCAGTTCGGCCGCTCCTTCCGCCATCCCGCCGAAGACCACGCCCACCACCAGGAACCCGAGGCTCCATCCGGCCAGGCCGCCGCGTTGGAGCCGCCAGGCCAGCGCCCCCGCGCTGCCGATCCGGCCTTCCGCCGGGCCCGGCCTGGCGGGCAGGAAGCTCATGCCGAGGTCCCGGCGGTCGGCGAGCGCGTACGCCACCGCGATCTGCGCGCCCGTGGCCGCGACGAACAGGGCGAGCACCCACCAGCGTTCGGCGGCGAAGGCCCGTACCAGTTCCAGCCAGCCCAACGGTGAGGCCCAGGTCAGGGCCGACGCGCCGTCGGCGGTGCCCGCGTCGCCCGCCGCGCGCAGCACGAAGGCGGCGCCGATCAGAGCGGCTGTGAGGCCCTTCGCGAGCCGTGCGCTCTCGGTGAGTTGAGCGGCTATGGCGGCCGACGCCGCGAAGAGCATTCCCGTCGCACCGATGGCGAATCCGAGGGCGAGCGCACCACCCGCCCCGCGCCCGACGAGGCCGACGGCGACGAGCAGGACGACGAGACCGTTGGCCACGAGGGCGGCGAGGAGCGCCGCCGTGAGCGGGGTCCGGCGTCCGACCATGGCGGCCGAGAGCAGCTCCTGACGTCCCGTCTCCTCTTCCTCGCGGGTGTGGCGCACCACGATGACCAGGCTCATGACCCCGGCGAGCAGTCCGGCGAAGATCCCGCCCTTCCAGGCGGTCAGGGCGCCGACCGAGTCGCCGAAGGCGGGTCCGTACAGGGCGCGGAGCGAAGCGTTGCCGTTCATGGTCACGAGCAGTTCGGCCCGTTCGGCGGCCGTGGCGTACACGGAGTCGAGCGAGGCGGGCATGCTCAGCACCATCAGCGCGACGACCGTGATCCAGACGGGCGTCAGCACCCGGTCGCGGCGCAGCGCGAGGCGCAGGAGGCCGCCCGTCCCGGCGAGTCGCCCCTGCGGTGCGCCACGGCCGCCCGCCTTGTCGGCCTCCCTCATGCGGGCCTCTCCTGGACGGGCCTCCGCCATACGGGCCTGTGCCGCCCGGACCGTCGTCTGGTTCGTCGTCTCGTTCGTCGTCTCGTTCGTCGTCTGGTTCGTCGTGTGGTTCGTCGTGTGGTTCGTCATGACCGTGCGCCCACCGTGACGTCGTCGCTGTAGTGGCGGAGGAACAGCTCTTCGAGCGTCGGGGGCGTCGCGGTCAGCGAGCGCACCCCGGAGGCGGTGAGGGAGCGCAGCACGGCGTCCAACGTGTCGGTGTCCGCCTGCAATCGGACGGTCAGGCCCCGGACCTCCACGTCGTGCACGCCCGGCAGGTCCGCGATGCCGTTCGGCGGCGCGGCCAGTTCGGCGCTGATGGACGTACGGGTGAGGTGCCGGAGGTCAGTCAGGGTGCCGGTCTCAACCGTCCTGCCCTTGCGGATGATGCTGAGCCGGTCGCAGAGGGCCTCGACCTCGCCGAGGAGGTGCGAACTGAGCAGGACGGTGCGCCCGGCGGCGCGGACTTCGTTCACACAGCTGTGGAAGACCTCCTCCATGAGGGGGTCGAGGCCGGAGGTGGGCTCGTCGAGGATGAGGAGTTCGGCGTCGGACGCGAAGGCGGCGACGAGGGCGACCTTCTGCCGGTTGCCCTTGGAGTACGTACGGCCCTTCTTGGTCGGGTCGAGTTCGAAGCGGTCGATCAGTTCGGCGCGACGGGCGCGGTCGAGGCCTCCCCGGAGCCGGCCGTGGAGGTCGATGACCTCGCCGCCGGAGAGGTTGCGCCACAGAGTGACGTCGCCGGGGACGTAGGCGATGCGGCGGTGGAGCGCGACGGCGTCGGCCCACGGGTCCGCGCCGAGCAGCGTGGCGGTTCCGGAGTCGGCCCGCAGCAGGCCCAGCAGGACCCGGATGGCGGTGGACTTGCCGGCGCCGTTGGGGCCGAGGAAGCCGTGCACCTCGCCGGCGTTGACGTCGAGGTCGAGTCCGTCCAGTGCCTGGGTGCGGCCGAACGCCTTGTGGAGTCCGGCGACGCCGATTGCCTTCATCATGTTTCCGAACGTACGCTACTTTCACAAAATTGTGAAGATAGCCAATCACGTAAAGTCGGAGGGGTGGCGGACATGAGCGTGCAACGGGACGAGGGAGCGGTATCCCGCTTCGTGGAGCGGTTCGCCGCGCAGCTGACCGAGGCGGGCATGCAGCGCATGGCCTCCCGCGTCTTCGCGCAGTTGTTGGCGAGCGACGCGGGGGCGATGACCTCGGCGGAACTGGGCGAGGCCCTCCAGATCAGCCCGGCGGCGGTGTCCGGGGCGGTCTCGTACCTGACGCAGGTGAACATGGTCAGCCGGGAGCGCGAGCCGGGCTCCCGGCGCGACCGGTACGTGCTGCACAACGAGCTCTGGTACGAGACCTTCACCCGGCGGGACCAGGCTCTGACCCTGTTCGAGAAGACCCTCCGGGAGGGCGCGGCGGGCCTGGGCACGGGTTCGCCGGCGGGGGCCCGGGTCGCCGAGACGGCGGCGTTCTTCGAGTTCCTCCAGCACGAGTTGCACGGCCTGATGGACCGCTGGCGCGACCACCGGGCGACGCTCGACCTGCCGTAGCCGTAGCCGTAGCCGTGGCCGCGCAGCCGTAGCCGTAGCCGTAGCCGTAGCCGTAGCCGTAGCCGTAGCCATCATGACAGCGCGTGAGCGTCGCGGGACGCTGCGGTGGCGGGGCGCTCATGGGCTGCCTAGCGTGGGCGCCACCCCGCATCAGGCGATTCCCGGGGCACCGAGAACCCGAGAGGGAACCCATGGCTGACAAGCCCGTCATCGTCCTGGTCCACGGTTTCTGGGGCGGCGCCGCCCACTGGGCCAAGGTCATCACCGAACTCGACCGCCGCGGCTTCGGCTCCGTGTACGCCGTGGAGAACCCCCTGACCTCGCTCGCCGACGACGCCGAGCGCACCCGCAAGATGGTCCGGCAGATCTCCGGGCCGGTGGTGCTGGTGGGTCACTCGTACGGCGGCGCGGTGATCACCGAGGCCGGGGACCTGCCGAACGTGGCCGGTCTGGTCTACGTCGCCGCCTTCGCGCCGGACTCCGGGGAGAGCCCCGGATCGCTCAGCCAGGAACACCCGCCCGAGGCGTTCGCGAACATCGCCCCGGACTCGGACGGCTATCTGTGGGTCAAGCGGGACGAGTTCCGCGAGAGCTTCGCGCAGGACCTGTCGCCCGAGGAGGCCCTGGTCATGGCGGTCACGCAGAAGGCGCCGCTCGCGTCGACCTTCGGGGACGTCGTCTCGTCGCCCGCCTGGCGGGTGAAGCCGTCCTGGTACCAGGTGTCCACCGCCGACCGCATGATCCACCCGGACAACGAGCGGCGGATGGCCGCCCGGCTGAACCCCCGCAAGACCATCGAGCTGGACGCGAGCCACGCCTCCCTGGCCTCGCAGCCGGGACCGGTGACGGACCTGATCGAAACGGCGGCCGAGCAGATCGGCTGACCGACCCGCACGACCGCGGCCTCGTACGCGGCCCTGCGCGCCCCGGGGCCCCGCGGGCGCGGCTCCCGCAACTTACGCAGCGCGCGGCGGCCTACAGCTCCCGCAGCGCGCGGCAGGCCACCCCGACGCCGCACAGCTCCCGCAGGGCGTACAGCGCCCGCAGAGCGTGCAGCTCCCGCAGGGCCCGCCCGGGCGCCCGCCCCCGCCGCCCTCACCGGGGAAGCCCCTCGCCGGGCTGCCCCTCACCGAGGAAGGGTCAGCGCCCACGCTCCCGGACGGAGCGTCCACGTCCGGCGGCGTACCGGGCCGGTGACGCCCGCGTGGTCGGCCCGGTAGCGGAAGTCCGCCCCGGAGACCGTGACCGCCGTGGCCCGTTGCGTCCGGGTCGGGCACCCGGCCAGCCGCACCACGACCTCCGCGGGCCCGCCCGGTTCCCGCGTGGTCACCGAGACCTCCTCCACGGGGTGGTCCACGTCGGCGAGCACCACGCCGTCCACCTCCACGCGCAGCCGGTGCACCTTGCCCGCCGGGGCCGGGGAGGGCGGCAGCAGGAGGCGCAGCAGCGACCGGTACTTCCGTACGGCCGGCGCGGTGGCGCGCGGCGGCGGCGTGATCCGCAGGCCTCCGAGCACCACCCCGTCGCTGTCGTCCACGAGCAGGTCCCGGTGGCGCACGACGCCGTCGAGGGCCGCGCGTGCGGCCATCACCGCCGACAGCGGCACGCCCAGGGAGCGGGCGAGCCCGAGGGAGCCGACGGGCCCCACCGGGATCAGTGACAGGGGCTCCCCGCCGAGGTCACGCGAACGGTGCAACAGGGTCACAGCGCGTACCAGCGCACGGTCGTCGCCGACGATCACGGGGCGCCGATGACCGCGGCGGGCCAGCGCCCGCGCGAACTCCTCCGGAGAGTCGGGAAGAGAAACTTTCGCGTGCGCCGCGGCACACAACACATCTTTCGCGATCCGCACGGACTCGCCGTCGAGACGGCGGGCGACCGGGTCGACGAGCACGAGCAGGCCGCCTACCGGCGCGCCCGCATGGCTCATGGTGGGCTCTGGAGCCGACACCTCGGTCCTTCCTCGGGTAGCATCTTTGTGCAAGAGGCCCTTGCGCTATTGCGCCAGGGCCTTCGTCTATTCCGGGGTACCGGTCCGACGGCTCAGCCTGCGGTGTACATCGTCGTACGCCCCCTGACCTTGGACATGCCCCATCCGGAAGAGGTGTACGCCTGTGCCCGCTCTTGTGCTGCTCGGAGCTCAGTGGGGTGACGAGGGCAAGGGAAAGGCCACCGACCTGCTCGGTGGATCCGTTGACTATGTAGTGCGCTATCAGGGTGGCAACAACGCCGGCCACACGGTCGTCGTCGGCGACCAGAAGTATGCACTGCACCTTCTGCCTTCCGGAATCCTCTCCCCCGGATGCACCCCGGTCATCGGCAACGGTGTCGTGGTCGACCCCGCCGTACTCCTCTCCGAGCTGCGTGGGCTCAACGAGCGCGGCATCGACACCTCCAAGCTGCTCCTGAGCGGCAACGCCCACCTGATCACGCCGTACAACGTGACCCTCGACAAGGTCGGCGAGCGTTTCCTGGGCAAGCGGAAGATCGGTACGACCGGCCGCGGCATCGGACCGACCTACGCGGACAAGATCAACCGTGTCGGCATCCGCGTCCAGGACCTGTACGACGAGTCCATCCTGACGCAGAAGGTCGAAGCGGCGCTGGAGGGCAAGAACCAGCTCCTCGCGAAGCTGTACAACCGCCGCGCGATCGACCCGGCGCAGATCGTCGAGGAGATGCTCCAGTACGCGGAGCAGATCAAGCCGTACGTCGCCGACACCACCCTCATCATCAACAAGGCGCTCGACGAGGAGAAGGTCGTGCTCTTCGAGGGCGGCCAGGGCACGCTGCTCGACGTCGACCACGGCACGTACCCCTTCGTCACCTCCTCGAACCCGACGGCCGGTGGCGCCTGCACCGGTGCGGGCGTCGGCCCGACGAAGATCAGCCGTGTCATCGGCATCCTCAAGGCGTACACGACGCGTGTCGGTGCCGGCCCGTTCCCGACGGAGCTGTTCGACGAGGACGGCGAGGCGCTGCGTCGCATCGGTGGCGAGCGCGGTGTGACCACCGGCCGTGACCGTCGCTGCGGTTGGTTCGACGCCCCGATCGCCCGCTACGCGACCCGCGTGAACGGCCTGACGGACTTCTTCCTCACCAAGCTGGACGTGCTGACCGGCTGGGAGGAGATCCCGGTCTGCGTCGCGTACGAGATCGACGGCAAGCGCGTCGAGGAGCTGCCGTACTCGCAGACGGACTTCCACCACGCGAAGCCGATCTACGAAAACCTGCCCGGCTGGTCCGAGGACATCACCAAGGCCCAGACGTTCTCCGACCTTCCGAAGAACGCCCAGGCGTACGTGAAGGCCCTGGAGGAGATGTCGGGCGCTCCGATCTCGGCGATCGGCGTCGGCCCCGGCCGCACCGAGACGATCCAGATCAACTCGTTCCTGTAGGAACACGCGCGTCGGCTGGTCCGACCGGAGGGCGGGACGCGTCACGCGTCCCGCCCTTCGGCGTACCGGCGACCAGCGGTCCACCCGGCCGTCCCCGCCATGCGTTCCGCCGTCCGCACCGCCATCCGTCCCGCCCTCCGCTCGGATTCATCCCGGACCCGTCGTCATCGGGGCCGGCCGCCGTTACGCGGGCCCCCTGATGTCACGTCGCGCGCGCGCGGTTCGTTCAATACCGGGTGGCGTCTCTCGCCGCCCCCTGCCCCTGGCCCCTCGCTCAACCCGCTTTCCGCACGGGCGCCGCGGGTCGAGCGGCGAGGGCGTTCCACAGCTGCGGCTCCTCGAAGCCGAGGGCCCACAGGCCGGCGCCCCGTACCCCGTGGCGGTCCAGTACGGCCAGGTGGCGGGTCGCGCCCCGGGCGTCCTGGTACCAGACCTGGTGTTCCTCGCCCTCGTCGTCGGTGTACGCGAAGTGCGGGGTGCCGGAGACCGCGTCGAGTGCGTAGTCCGCGCCGACGTCGCGCCGCAGGGCCTCGGCCTCCCGTGACGTGACGTGGCGGGCGCGGGCTGTGGAGCCCACCGTCCAGTTCCAGCCGTACGCGGGCAGCGCCACCTCCAGCTTGTCGCGGGGCACGTGGGCCGTGGCGTAGGTGAGGAACTCCTCGTACCAGGCGGTCGAGGACAGCGGGCCGGGCGCCTGAAGGGCGTTGTGGAGGTTGTAGCCCATGATGCGCAGCCGGTCGGCGACGGCGCCGAGGTGCGCGTAGTCGAAGGCCGGGTCGGTGTCCCGGGTGCGGGGCATGACGGTGACGACGCAGCTCTTGGCCAGGGCGTGCAGGCGGGCGCAGAGTTCGCCGGTCAGCGCGTTGTAGCCGGTACGGACCCGTTCGCGCAGGGCCGGGTCGGTCGTCTCGGTCATCACCTCGTAGTCCAGGTCGAGGCCGTCGTACGAGCGGCTGGTGGCGACCGCCACGAGGGCGTCCACGTGCGCGGTCCGGCGGGCGGGGTCGTTCATCAGGTCCGCCATGGCCGGGGCGCGCAGGCTCTCGGTGACGGTCGGGACGACCTTGAGTCCCTTGGCGTGCAGGCCGTCGATGACGCGGCGGTCGCCGGCTCCGGTCTCGCCCGTGACCACGGCCCCGGACGGGGACGTGGCGGAAGTCGTGGCGGACGTCGCGTACCAGAACGGGCTGACGGTGTGGAGTTGGTCGGCGTGGGCCAGGGCGTCCCGGTAGCCGACCTCGATGTTCCACCAGGGGAGCCACGCGGAGACGGTGCGTTCGGCTTCGAGGTGGGGCAGCGGCGCGGGGACCGCGGCCGTCAGGGTGAGGGTGACGGCGGTGAGGGTGACGGCCGTGAGGGCGGCGCTCAGCGCGGTGGGCAGGGCGATCTTCATGACCCGACCCTGGCGCGGGGCGGGCCCGGACCGGGCGACGGCACGTCGGGCAGAGGAGTGGTGACGGCCGGCCGCCCCGCGCGGCCGGCCCGCGTCACTGGCCCACTCGTCCGTCGACGCACTCGCGCAGCAGGTCGGCGTGCCCGCAGTGACGGGCGTACTCCTCGATCCGGTGCACCATCAACTCCCGCACCGCGATCCGGTCCTTGCCCACCCGCGCGCCCAGGTCCGGGTGCTCGGCCAGTGCGGCGTCGGTGGCGGCCTGCTCCCGCTCCAGGTCGGCGTACGCGGCGTCGACCACGGCCTGGTCCGCGACGGCTCCGTCGAAGTCCGCGTCCTTCTCGCCGTAGAGCTTGGGCACCGGGTCGCCGTCCGTGATCCAGCCGCGCCAGTCCCGTTCCACTTCCACGAGGTGGCGGACCAGGCCGAGCAGCGACATCGTCGACGGCGGAACCGACCGGCGGGCCAGTTGCCCCGGGTCCAGGCCCTCGCACTTCATCCGCAGGGTGATGCGGTAGTTCGCCAGGAAGTCCAGCAGCGTCGCGAGCTCGCCGTCCGGACTGTCCTCGTTGTTGCGCAGGTCGTCGGCCGGATCGGCCCACATGTCGGGGTGGACGGTCGCCTGGGTCCATCGTTCGGGCTGCTCACTCATGCCTCGCATGGTGATCGGTGGCCGCCGGGTCCGCCACCGGATTCTGACGTCGAGGTGTGGCCGCGGTGGCGCGGGACGCGCTGTTGCCGCACCGCGCGGCGGGCCGCTACCAGGCCAGTTGCGCGATTTCCTCGGAGACCACCGCGCAGGCGTCGGCCGCCGGGTCGATGAGCGGGAAGTGGCCGACACCGTCGAGCAGGGTCAGTCCGACGAGTTCCCCCGCCTGAGCGGCGGCCGCCACGTACGCCTCCGCGACGGCCTCCGGCACCACGATGTCGTCGCGGCCCTGGACCACCGCGGTCGCGATGCCGGTCGGGAGCAGTGCGGCCGGGTCGGCGTACGGGAGCCGTTCGTTCCAGAACTTGGTGGTGCCGCCCAGCAGTTGGCCACTGGCTCCGCCGCAGACGCCGAGTTGCTCCGCGACCGTGAAGTCCGCGATGGGGGCCAGTGCCACCACGCCGCGCAGGTGCGGCGCGGAAGACAGTCGCCACGGGCTCCCGACGGGCAGGACGTGCCGGGCGGCGGCCCACAGGGCGAGGTGGCCGCCGGCGGAGTGGCCCGTCACGACGACCCTGCGTACGTCCGCCTGCGGGAGCGCCGCGCCCGCCAGCCCGGGCAGCGCGTCCATGGCCGCCGCGACGTCGTCGAAGGTCTCGGGCCACCGACCCGCGACGGGCCCTTCGGAGCCCTGGTGCGGCAGTGAACTCCCGCGCCGGTACTCCACGTTGGCGACGGCGAAGCCCTGGCGGGCGAGGAAGTCGGCGAAGGGGGTGACGTGTTGGCGGTCGTACGGGGCGCGCCAGGCCCCGCCGTGCAGGAGGACGACGAGGGGGGCCGAGCCGGTGGCCGCGTCCCCGCGCGGGGCGTAGAAGTCGACGAGCTGGTCGGGGTGGTCTCCGTACGCGGCGGTGGCGTCGGGTTCGACCGGGGGGTGGGAGAAGGCCGAGTCGGCCTCGGCGGCGTCCCGTTCGACTCCGGGGTCCGTCATCGGCTCAACCTCTCGGTAACGCGTGTGACAGCGGGGACAGATGTTCCGGTGTTACGGCAGAGCGGGACCGTATCAGGCTGGAACGCACCGTTCCGTGGCGGGGCGAGAACAGAAAGGGCGCGGGCGGAGCCTCGGCTCCGCCCGCGCCTGTGACGTCCCCTGAGAGGTGACGTTTCGCCGCCACCTCCCCGGACCCGTCACCCGAAAATGTGACCCAGTGTCCGGGCCGCGCGCTCGGCGTCGGCGAAACCGACGTAGAGCGGGGTGAAGCCGAACCGAAGGACATCGGGTGCCCGGAAGTCCCCGACGACGCCGCGGGAGATCAGTTCGGTCATGACCTCGCGGGCGTTGTCGGTGCGCAGGGAGACCTGGCTGCCGCGCCGGGCGTGCTCGGTCGGGGTGACGGACTCGACCTTGCCCTCGGGGACGTACGCGGCCACGCAGGCGAGGAAGAAGTCCGTCAGCGCGAGGGACTTGGCGCGGACGGCTTCGACCGGCACCCCGTCCCAGGCGTCGAGGGCCGCTTCCAGGGCCAGCATCGACAGGATGTCCGGGGTCCCGACCCGCGCGCGGGCCGCGCCCGGCGCCGGCGCGTAGTCCGGGGTCATCGCGAAGGGGTCCGCGTGGCCGTTCCAGCCGGGCAGCGGGGAGTCGAAGGACTCCTGGTGGCGCTCGGCGATGTACAGGTAGGCCGGGGCGCCGGGGCCCCCGTTGAGGTACTTGTACGTACAGCCGACCGCGAGGTCGACGGCGTGCGCGTCGAGGTCCACCGGCAGCGCTCCGGCGGAGTGGCACAGGTCCCAGACGGTGATCGCCCCGGCGGCGCGGGTCGCCGTCGTGAGGGCGGGCAGGTCGTGCAGCCGGCCGGTGCGGTAGTCGACGTGGTTGAGCAGGACGACGGCGGTGGCCGGCCCGATCGCGGCGGCGGCCTCTCCCGGTTCGACCGGGACGACCGTGAGGCCGGTCATCCGGGCGGCCGAGGCGGCGATGTAGCCGTCGGTGGGGAAGGTGGCGGCGTCGACCAGCAGCTCGGTTCGGCCGGGCGCCGCCAGGCGGGCGGCTCCGACCAGCGCCTTGAAGAGGTTCACGCTGGTGGAGTCGCCGACGGTGATCTGGCCGGGGGCCGCGCCGACGAGCGGGGCGATCTTGTCGCCGATCCGCTCGGGGGCGGTCCACCAGCCGGACTCGTCCCAGGAACGGATGAGCAGCTCGCCCCACTGGCGGCGGACCACGTCGGCGGTGGTGTCCGCGACGGTGGCCGGGAGGGCGCCGAGGCTGTTCCCGTCGAGGTAGACGACCCCCTCGGGGAGGGTGAAGCGCTCGCGGAGCTTGGCGAGCTCATCGGCGGCGTCGAGCGCGGCGGCCCGCTCCCTCAGGTCGACGGACAGGTCGACGGACAGGTCGACGGACAGGTCGACGGGCGCGGCCGCGGGCAGGCTCGCGATCGGCTCGGCGGTCAGGTCCGCGAGCGGCTCGGCGGTCACGGGTATCGACTCAGACATGGCTGCGCGCCGTCCACAGCTCGGGGAACACGTTCTTCTGGGCGCGCTTCTCCAGCCAGGTCACGCCCGCGGAGCCGCCCGTGCCGGTCTTCGCGCCCATCGCGCGGCGGGTCGCCACCAGGTGGTCGTTGCGCCAGCGCCAGACGAGTTCCGCGACGTCCGTCAGGACCTCGCCGAGGCGGTGCAGGTCGTGGTGCGCGTCCGGGTCGGCGTACAGGGCCGTCCAGACGGCCTCGACGTCCGGGGACGGCTCGTAGCGCTTCGACAGGTCGCGGGTGAGCACGGAGTCGGGGATCGCGAAGCCGCGGCGGGCGAGGAGGCGCAGCACCTCGTCGTACAGGCCGGGCTCGTGGAGGGCCTTCTCCAGCTCGCCGTGGACGCGCGGCGCGCCCCGGTGCGGGACCAGCATCGACGCGGCCTTGTCGCCGAGCAGGAACTCCATGCGGCGGTACATCGCGGACTGGAAACCGGAGCCCTCGCCGAGGGCAGCGCGGTAGGCGTTGAACTGTCCGGGGGTGAGCTGCGCCAGCGGGCGCCAGGAGGAGTTCAGGGCCTCCAGCTCGCGGAGGGATCGTTTCAGCGCGTCCATCGCGACGGGGATCCGGTCCTCGCGGAGCGCCTTCGCGGCGGTCTCCCACTCGTGGACGATGACCGTGAACCACAGCTCCATGACCTGGGTCGTCACCAGGAAGACCATCTCGCCGGGGTCGTCCGAGCGGAGGTGCTGGAGGTGGGTGAGGACGTCCGCCTGGACGTAGTCCTCGTAGGGGGTGGTGCCGGCGAAGTCGAGGTTCGGGGTGTCCGAACCGGCTCCGGAGGCATCAAGGGCTTGCGACATTTCTGTCTCCTCGACACGTGCTTCCGGGTAGCGGTCCGCTCCTTCCGTTTGGGTGAGTGGAGCCCCGGTCCCCTGCTCGCATCATAAGCAGGAGATCCGGAACCCCTCTAGGGCAGTCCGCCCGGCTGTTACGCGAGCGTGTCCGCCGCCGTCGGCGAGGAGTCGCGCAGGAAGGTCGAGCAGCGCTCCCACTCGGCCTTCTCGTCGATCGCGCCGGCCGCGCGGGCCAGGGCGTTCAGGGCGCGCAGGAAGCCCCGGTTCGGCTCGTGCTCCCACGGCACCGGACCGTGGCCCTTCCAGCCGGCGCGGCGCAGCGCGTCCAGGCCGCGGTGGTAGCCCGTCCGGGCGTACGCGTACGACTCGATGGTGTTGCCGGCGGCGAAGGCGTCGTCGGCCAGGGTGGCCCAGGCCAGCGAGGACGTCGGGTGGGCGGCGGCCACCTCGGCGGCGGGGGTGCCGGCGGCGAGGGCCTCGCGGGGCGCGGGCTCGTCGGGCAGGTGGGTGGGGGCGGGGCCCCCGAGCAGGTTCTGGTGAATCGACATGCGCCCAGTCTGGGGTATCGACCCCGGCCGCGGGGCCGGTGGTGGGGTGCCCACCACGCCGGGGCGAAGGGGTGTGCCCGGCGCACCTCCCCGCGCAGGGGGTTCCGGGCGGACGGTAGGGAGGCATCGACGAAGGGGGGAAGTCGTGGACACCGGCACGGGTTCGGGCATCGGCGTGGGGCCCGAGCGGCTGGACGAGGTCGTCGAGGAGTTGTGCGCCGCGGTGTTCCCGTCGTTGCGGCGGCGCGACCAGCGGGAGCGGGGTCGTCAGTACGTACGGGGGCTGATCGCGGTCGAGGGTCGCAAGTCGATCCGCAACATGGCACACCAGACCCGGGGCGGCGGGCCCGCCGAGGAACAGGCCCTGCACCACTTCATCGCCGGCTCCACCTGGGAGTGGGAGCCGATCCGCGCCGCGCTGACGCGGTACCTGATGCGGGCCGCGCCGCTGAACGCGTGGGTGGTGCAGCCGATGGCGATCCCGCGGGGCGGGGAGCACTCGGCGGGCGTGGGGAACCGTTTCGACCCGTACCAGGGACAGATGTTCCAGGGGCAGCAGGCCTTCGGGACCTGGTTCACCTCGGGGGGCGTGGCCACGCCGGTGGGGTGGCGGATGCACCGGGAGGACGACGCCGAGGAGCCGTACGAGACCTGCGCGCTCTCGGGGGTCCTGGAGACCGTGCGGGGTACGGGCGCGGGCGTACGGCCCGTGGTGCTCGACGTACCCGACATCGCGACCCGCGCCACGGTGAACCGGTTCGCCCGGGCCCGGGTGCCGCTGCTGGCACGGGCCGGCGCGGGAGCGCGGATGGTCCTGGCGGACGCACGACTGCCGGGCTCCGGGTCGGCGCCGATGACCGCGCGGGACGTCCTGCAGAGCGTGCGGGGGCTGCGCGCACCGCTGGAGTGGGCGGACCCGGACCGGCCGGGGGCCCGACGGAGTTCCCTGGTGGCGGGGGTACGGGTGGTGTTCGCCGGGCGGGAGATGCTGCTGTTCGGGGAGTGGACGGAGGCGCGGCGGCAGCCGGTGCAGCCCTGGGTGACGGACCTGACGCGGGCCGCGCCGGCGGCGCTGGTGCGGATGACGAAGGAGACGGGGCGGGTGTCCCGGGCCGCCGGCACCTCGCTGGGCCGGGTGGGGCTGCGGGACTACGTCGGGCGGTCGCCGGCGGGCTGGCACCGGCACGTGACGCTGGCCTCGATCGCGCACGCGGCGCTGTGGCAGGCCGGAGGCCTCCCCGCCGCGCCGCGGACCACCCCCGTCAACAGACCGCTCCCCCGCCCCCGCCACCCCACCCCGACCCCCTGCTGACCACCCCCGGCCCATCAGCCCCGCCGGCGTTCGAGGCGCGGGGCCGCCCCCACCCAACCCCGAACCGCCCCCACCCAGCCCCGCCGGCGTTCGAGGCGCGGGGCCGCGCCCATCCAGCCCCGAACCGCCCCCATCCAGCCCCGCCGGCGTTCGAGGCGCGGGGCCGCGCCCATCCAGCCCCGAACCGCCCCCATCCAGCCCCGCCGGCGTTCGAGGCGCGGCGCCGACCCCACCCGGCCCCGAACCGCCCCCATCCAGCCCCGCCGGCGTTTGAGGCGCGGGGTCCGGGGCGGAGCCCCGAAAGCCCGGCGCAGCCGGGGCCGCTCCGCGCAACGGCGCCGCACCCCAACGCCCGCCCATCCGCCCGCCCGGCCGCCCCGCCCCGCCCCCACAACCGGCGGAGCCCTACGCCTCGCGCCACCCCGTCGACCGCCGCGCGTCAAGCACCGCACGCGTCTTCCGCAGCCGGAGCGCCATCTGGATCTCCAGGGCCCGCGCCGGCTTCTGCCAACCCTCACCGAGGAGTTCGGCGATCCGCTCCAGCCGGCGCGACACCGTGTTCGGGTGCACGTGGAGTTCCTCCGCCGCGTGCGTCGGGCTGCCGCCCGAGGCGAAGTACGCGTCCAGGGTGCGGGTCAGGTCCGCCCGGCGGTCGGCGTCGTACTCCAGGACCGGCCCGACGGTCGAGGCGATGAACGCCTCCACGTCGTGGTCGGCCGACAACAACAGTCCGAGGAAGCCCAGTTCACGCAGCGAGGCCGTGCCCCCGGCGCCGTCCAGCGCGGTCAGCGCGTCCAGGCAGCGCACCGCCTCCGCGTACACCCGGGCCACGTCGCCCGGTCCGGCCGCGGGTCCGGCGGCGCCGGTGGACACGGCGTGGCCGAGCAGCGGGGACAGTTCGCCGGAGGCCCGGTGCGCGGTGGCCGAAGCGTCCGTACCGGGCAGGACCAGCACGATGCAGCCCCGGCGGACCCCTTTGAGCCCGCCCATCCGGTACGCGTACGAGGACGCCCAGGCGACGGCCTTGCCGAGTTCCCCGCCCTCCGGCCGGGCCACCACCACCACGTGCGGCCGGTCCAGGTCGAGGCCGAGACGACGGGTGCGGTCCAGCAGGTGGGCGCCGACGGCGTGGGGCCGTTCCAGCAGGTCGGCCAGGAGTTCCTCGTGCACGGGCCCCTCCGCGGCGGCCGTACCGCGCTGGATGAGCATCAGCGAGGCCACCGACTGGGCCGCGAGCTGCAACAGCCGTACGTCCTCCTCCACCAGCGGCGCGGACGCGCTGAGCAGCAGTACGCCCAGGTCCTCGGCGCCCGCCAGCACCGGCGCCAACCACACGTCGCCGGGCAGTCCCACGGGGCGCCGGTCGGTCAGCGCCTGGAGCGCCGCCCTGGTCACCGATGCCTCGTCCAGGTCGGGTAGTTCGCCGGTGACGGTCAACGGCCGGCCGCCCGGGTCCCGTACCTGGAGCACCCCGTCCAGGGCGTCGGCGGTGGCCCGCGCCAGGGTGGGCAGTCCGGCGCCGTCCAGGACCAGTCCGGCCAGCCGGGCGTGGCACTCCCACAGGTAACGGACCCGGGTGAGCGCGGTGTTGGTCCGGGAGCCGAAGGCCTCCAGTTCGTGCACCTCGTCCCGGGTCTGCTCCAGCAGCCGGGCCTTCTCGATGGCGACGGCCGCCAGGTCGGCCAGGGAGAGCAGCATGCCGATCTCGTCGGGGCCGAACCGCCGCACGGCGCGGTCGGCGCCGTAGAGCGCGCCGAGGGTGGAGTCCCCGCGTCGCAGCGGCACCGCGATGATCGCGCGCAGTCCCTCGGCCCGGACCACGGCGTCGATGCCGGGAGCGTGCGCGATGGCGTCGTCGTCCAGGTAGTCGGCGCTCCAGACCGCGGAGCGGCGGCCTTGGGCGATGCTGCCCAGGCCGCGGCCGGTACCGAGTTCGAGGCCCACGTTCAGGGCGGTGGTCTCGCCCTCGGAGGTCCGTACGTAGGCCGAACCGTCGGGGCGGCTCAGCGACAGCCAGGCCATGTCGAACCCGAGGAGCCGGCGGGCCCGTCGGGTGATCAGCCGCAGCAGGCCGTCGATGTCGTAGGGCGAGGTCAGGTCGTGTGCGGTGTCGACCAGGGCGGTGAGCGCGGCCTCCCGCTGCTCACGGCGCCTCGCGTTCTTGCGCACCGCGTGGGACAGGTCCACCGCCCGGGTCAGCCGGGCGAGTTCCTCGCTGTCGGCGCCGGCCTCCCGGGCTTCGAGCAGCAGGGCGTCGTAGGCGCTCTGCGGGGCCTCCGCGACGAGCAGTTCCAGTACGGCCAGCGAGCCGTCCCCGTCTCCACGCATCCTGCCCCTCCCCCCTCCGACCAGCACTTCTCCGTCCGGAACGTGAACCTAGGTTCCGGGTGTCGGAGGGTCAAGCGGGGCCGGTTCAGACGAGGCTGAGCCACGGGGTGGGGCGGGACGCGCGCAGCGCCTCGACCCGTCGTTCGGCGCGGCGCAGATCGGCCAGGTAGGCGCCGCCGGACCGTTCGTGTCCGCCGCGCAGTCCGGCGAGCTCCAGGCGCAGTTCCCGGTCCCGTCCCAGGAACAGTTCCGCCTCGACCCATTGTCCGAGCACGGCGCGCCGGTCGGCGTCCAGGCCGGCGACGCGTCCGGCCAGCCAGGGGCCCGCGTCGATGCCGGCGAGGGCGGGGCCGGTCCAGAGGTCGAGGGCGCGGCGCAACCTGCGGGCCGCCTGTTCGAAGTCGCCCCGGCTCATGGCGCGGTAGCCGGCTCCCGCCTCCCGTTCGAACTCCTGGGCGTCCGATCGGCCGCCGCCGGTGTCGAGAACATACCCGCCGGACCGCGCCGCCAGGACCGTGCGGGCATCGCGCGCCGAGCCGACCGCCTGCGCCCGGGCGAACCGCTCGCGCAGCAGACGTACGGCGGTGAGCAGGACGAACCGGGCGTTGACGGTCGGGGTGCGATGGGCCAACTCGTCTGCGAGCACACGGATCGGCACGACCCGGTCGGGGCAGGCGGCGAGGGCGGCCAGGAGGTGGCGGGACTCCGGCGTGGGCGCCGTGACGGGCACGCCGTTCTCGCTGACGCGCAGCTTTCCGAGCAGCTCGATGTCCACGTCTTCCCCCCGGGTCCGGAGAAAAATAATACCCGGAAGGATCTTTTTGGGAAGAGAGGCGGCCGGGGAAAGCGTGGAAGAGGTGTCGGAAGGTGATCTCGGGTCGAGGCGTCAGGCCGAGACGGGCTCGCCGTGCCCCTCGCTCTCCACCACGGCCGGGACGCCGGCCGGGATCCCGGCCGGAACGCCGGTC
This sequence comes from Streptomyces sp. NPDC102278, assembly GCF_044766345.1. NCBI lineage: Bacteria > Bacillati > Actinomycetota > Actinomycetes > Kitasatosporales > Streptomycetaceae > Streptomyces > Streptomyces sp. NPDC102278. The sequence goes on from NZ_JBIWLV010000014.1 coordinate 193,275, forward strand.
GGGCAGCCGACCCGACACTCGTGCCGGCCGTGCGGACCGTACAGCGCGCGGGCGCCCCGCCCCGGTGCGGTGTCAAGCCGGATCGCCAGGGCCGGGACCACCATGCTCGGCAGGACGTGGCTGTACAGCTCCGAGGCCTGGGGGTCCAGGTCCAGGCCGAGCGTGGAGGCCATCCTGTTCAGTCCGGCGTACGCGCCCACGATCAGCCGCGACGGAACCACCGGGTCCACGTCCGGCAGGAGTTCGCCCCGCCGTTTCGCCTCCACCAACACGTCCGTGTGCAGCTCGATCCACGCCGTGTACGGAGCGGCCTGATCGAGTTCGCGACCGGGCCGGTCCAGGGTGAGTCGTGCGCTGGCCCGCATCAGCACGTCGTGCCGGAGCTGGTGGGAGAAGATCATCCCGATGTCGATGAACTCCTGGACCTTGTGGCTCTGGGGAAGGGCCCGCGGCTGCCCCTGGTTCTGCGCGTTCACGACGGCCTGCGCCAGGTCGTCCTTCGAGTCGAAGTGGAAGTAGAGGGCGCCCTTGGTGACCTTGGCGATGTTGACGATGTCGGAGAGCTTCGCCGCCTCGTAGCCGTGCTCCTCGAACACGGTCGCCGCCGCCTGCAGGATGGCCAGACGGGTTCGTACCGCCCGCTCCTGCTTGACCTGGGGTCGTTCCGTCCTCATGGCTGCCGCCTCTCCTGCCCACCGCCATTACATAACCGCGGGTACGTTCCTGTGGGTAGATTCCACACCATGGCCGAGCGGCAGTCCACCGGCGTATGTCACCTTCGACGGGCTCCGGCACCCGGGCGGGTATCACGCGGGCAGGTATGTGGGCCGGCAAGCGGCCGACATGCGAAAGGGGCCCGTCGGTCCCGTGGGACCGACGAACCCCTCTACCGGCTGGGGCCGGACTACTTCAGCCGGGTACCGGTGGAGCGCAGGTTGGCGCACGCCTCGGTGACACGCGCGGCCATGCCCGCCTCGGCGGCCTTGCCCCAGGTGCGGGGGTCGTACTTGGACTTCGTGCCGACCTCGCCGTCGACCTTCAGCACCGCGTCGTAGTTGCGGAACATGTGGTCCACGACCGGGCGGGTGAAGGCGTACTGGGTGTCGGTGTCGAGGTTCATCTTCACGACGCCGTTCTCCAGCGCGGTGGCGATCTCCTCGGCGGTGGAGCCCGAGCCACCGTGGAAGACGAAGTCGAACGGCGAGGACTTGCCGTACTTCTCGCCGACGCCGGCCTGGAGGTCCTTGAGAAGCTCGGGGCGCAGGACCACGTTGCCCGGCTTGTACACGCCGTGCACGTTGCCGAAGGACGCGGCCAGCAGGTAGCGGCCCTTCTCGCCCAGGCCCAGGGCCTCGGCGGTACGAATCGCGTCGTCGACGGTGGTGTACAGCTCGTCGTTGATCTCGTGGCTGACGCCGTCCTCCTCGCCGCCGGTCGGGGTGATCTCGACCTCAAGGATGATCTTCGCGGCGGCGGCCTTGGCGAGCAGTTCCTGGCCGATGGCCAGGTTGTCGGCCAGGGTCTCGGCGGAGCCGTCCCACATGTGCGACTGGAAGAGCGGGTTCAGGCCGCGGGCCACGCGCTCGGCGGAGATGTCGAGCAGCGGGCGGACGTAGCCGTCCAGCTTGTCCTTGGGGCAGTGGTCCGTGTGCAGCGCGACCGTGATGTCGTACTTGGCGGCGACGATGTGCGCGAACTCGGCCAGGGCGACCGCGCCGGTGACCATGTCCTTGTTGTACTGGCCACCCAGGAACTCCGCACCACCGGTGGAGATCTGGATGATGCCGTCGCTCTCGGCCTCCGCGAAGCCGCGCAGGGCAGCGTGCAGGGTCTGGGACGAGGTCACGTTGATGGCCGGGTAGGCGAATTTTCCTGCCTTCGCCCGGTCGAGCATCTCGTTGTAGACCTCGGGGGTTGCGATGGGCATCTGTCCGCTCCTTGGATGTGCGGGGAGTGTGCTTATTGCGGGCCCTGACCTGGGGGCGACGTCATCGTCGCCCCCATCCTTCCAGACTCCGCGCGACACTCCACCCCGCCGTCCACGCCACATGCGAAAACCGGGCGGGACGTTTCACGTGAAACATCCCGCCCGGCCACGAACGAGCAGGTCAGAGCCCGTCCCCGGGCCTTCGAGGGCCTTCGGGGACCTTCGTCCCCACCTGGTCGGGCCGGCCGGAAGCCGGTCGCGCCCGACCGTCGAGGACCGCCTGGTGAGACGGCGCCGACCGATCCGGGATCGGCGAGACTCCGACGACAGCGTCAAAGTTTCGCCTGACCCGTGGCACTTTGGCGACAGCAGGGCCTGGGTCGTCTCTTTCGGATCTTGTCGGTCGGGGTCGCGGTGTCCGGTGCCGTGCCTGGCAAGGCGGAGGGGCACCCGTGTACTGGACGTACTCGGGT